>NZ_JBTLFO010000001.1:0-678858 GCF_054457875.1 Acinetobacter sp. GXMZU3951
GGCAGTGCCGATTCAAGCCTTGATGCAACGTAACCCGACTGTCGATTGGTCACAGGTCGATGACGTGATCTATGGCTGTGCCAACCAAGCCGGTGAAGATAACCGTAATGTAGGGCGTATGTCGGCCTTATTGGCAGGCTTACCGGTTGAAGTGCCTGCGACCACCATCAACCGTTTATGTGGTTCATCTTTAGATGCGATTGCCATTGCGGCACGTGCCATTAAAGCCGAAGAAGCCCATCTGATTATTGCCGGTGGCGTGGAAAGCATGTCACGTGCACCTTTTGTGATGGGCAAGTCGGAAAGTGCTTATGGGCGTAGCCAGAAGATTGAAGACACCACCATGGGCTGGCGTTTTATCAATCCAAAGCTCAAAGCCATGTATGGCGTAGAGACCATGCCACAAACCGCAGAGAACGTGGCGCAACAATTTAAGATTGATCGTGCAGATCAAGACCAGTTTGCCTTGACGAGTCAACAGCGCACAGCAACCGCGCAAGCTCAAGGCTTTTTTAAACACGAGATCATCCCGGTGAGCATTGCTCAGCGTAAGGGTGATCCAATTGTGATCGACACGGATGAACATCCGCGTGCATCGACCACACTCGAAGGTTTGGCCAAACTGAAGCCAGTCGTCACAGCAGAAGGCACCGTCACAGCGGGAAACGCGTCAGGCATCAATGACGGTGCGGCTGCTGTACTGATTGCTTCAGAAGCAGCAGTTGAACAATACCAGCTTAAACCCCGCGCCAAGATTATTGCCTCTACGGCTGTGGGGGTTGAGCCTCGCATCATGGGCTTTGCGCCTGCACCTGCGATCAAGAAACTCCTCAAACGAGCCAATCTCACCATCGAGCAGATGGATGTGATTGAGCTGAATGAAGCTTTTGCCGCACAGGCATTGGCGGTGACCCGTGATCTTGGTCTGGCAGATGACACGACACAAGTGAATCCAAATGGGGGGGCGATTGCGATTGGTCATCCACTGGGGGCTTCAGGGGCACGTTTAGTCACTACAGCTTTAAACCAATTGGAACAAACCGGTGGCACTTATGCCCTGTGTTCGATGTGTATTGGCGTGGGTCAAGGCATTGCGCTGATTATTCAACGGGTTTAACCCTCATTCTGATCTGACGTGATGTTTCTACTCATAACTAGCGTGGAAACATTCATTTTTTAATGAATTAAGGAACCATAATATGCCGATTTTAAATACGCCTGAAGTACAACTGCATTATCAAACCTTTGGCGATGCCAGTCATCCTGCACTGGTGTTTTCTAATTCCTTAGGCACCAACTATGGCATGTGGCAGCAGCAGTTTAATGCTTTAAAAGAGCAGTTCTTTGTCATTTGTTATGACACCCGTGGTCATGGTGGATCCTCAACTCCGCAAGGGCCTTATAGCCTGCAACAGTTGGGTGAAGATGTGATTCAGCTGCTAGATCATCTCAATATTCAGCAAGCGGCTTTCTGTGGCATTTCGATGGGTGGCTTAACCGGTCAGTGGTTGGCGATTCATTATCCTGAACGTTTTAGCCATGTGATTGTCTGTAATACTGCCGCCAAAATTGGTCAGGAGCAGGCTTGGCTGGATCGTGCAACACTGGTCAAAACTCAAGGTTTACAACCGATTGCGGACAGTGCAGCCTCGCGATGGTTTACAGATCCCTTTATCCAAAGTCATACTGCAGTGGTGTCCAATCTTCAAAACGACTTGGCAGCTGGTAGTGCCGAAGGTTATGCAAACTGTTGTGCGGCTTTGGCTAAAGCGGATGTGCGGGAACAATTAAAGACAATTACGGTGCCTATGCTGATTATTGCGGGTCAGCAAGATCCTGTAACCACGGTGGCGGATGCGCAGTTTATGCAGGCACAGATTCCGCAGAGTCAGTTGGTCGAGATTGATGCTTCGCATATTTCTAATGTGGAACAGCCGAGTGTGTTTAATCGAAATATTGTAAATTTTTTAAAAAGCCAAACACTCTAATTAGAGTGTTTGCTTTGTGAATGTTATCAATCACCTTTTGTTTGGTAGCCTTAAGCGTTTTCGATAAGAAAAATTAAAAAATAACTCTTATACGGTTAAATCTGTTTATCGAAGCCTGTGAGAACCTGTTCGCGACATGACTTTTAGATCAGGTTCATCACTACAATTTATTCAATTGGCTCAATCTAAAACTCAACTTTTATGCTTATGCCATCAACAGAATCAGCTTAACCAAGTAAATCCAAATCTATGGTGAGCGTCAATCTGCATATCCATTTAAGGATGAACAATAATTTTTACCGCAGACTCATTATTATGAATCAGTGTTTCAAAGCCTTGCGAAACCAGATCATCCAGCGCAATACGCTGGGTAATAAATGGTTCCAGATGAATCAGACCTTGCTCCACTAAACGGATCGTTTCCTGATGGTCATTTACATAAGCAATTGTGCCCCGAATATCTAACTCTTTCATGACCACACTATGCACATTAATCGTGGCAGGATGACTCCAGATCGACACAATGACCACCACGCCTGTGGGTTTCATCGCTGCGACCAGTGTATCCATAACTTTATTGACACTGCTACATTCAAACGCGACATCTACACCACGGTCTTCGGTAATTTTCATGACCTCCTTAACCACATCAACTTGCGATGGATCTAGCACATAGTCTGCAACCCCTGCTTCTATCGCTTTTTCTTTACGTTTTGCACTGAGTTCAGTAATGATGACCGTGAGACCTTTGGCCTTTAAAATAGCCGATAAAAGCAAACCAATAGGCCCCGCTCCACCAACCAAGGCGATGTCGCCCGCTTTTGCACCACTTCTGACGTAGGCATGATGCCCCACAGATAAGGGTTCAATTAATGCTGCCTGATCTAGGGGAATATCCTTCGAAATTGGGTGAACCCAGCGTCGTTGTACCGCAATTTTTTCAGAGAGTCCGCCCCCGCGTCCACCTAGCCCAATAAAGTTCATATTTTTAGACAAATGATACTTATCATTCGGACCTGTAGGCACATCATCAGCAATGATATAGGGCTCAACCACAACATGTTGCCCGATCTGAATATCCTCAACCCCCTCACCAACTGCATAAACTACGCCTGAAAATTCATGCCCCATGGTAATAGGTGCAGACTCTCCAGAAATTGGATGTGGATGACCACACGGCGGAATAAAGATAGGACCTTCCATAAACTCATGTAAATCTGTACCGCAAATACCACACCATGCCACTTGAATTCCAACTGTGCCAGGTAATACATTTGGTTCAGGAATATCCTCAATTCGAATATCCCCTCGATCATAAAAACGAGCTGCTTTCATTGTGTATTCCTTATATTGATATTAACGGTAAATCATTCCACCATCTGTCAAAATAGACTGACCTGTAATGTAGTTTGCATCCTCACTGGCTAAAAATGCAACTAATGCAGCCACGTCATCTGGTGTTTCAGCACGTCCTAAAGCAATACCATCTACATATTTTTTATACGTTTGACCAATTGGTGCACCTGTAATTTCAGAGAAACGCTGATCTATTTCGACCCACATGTCTGTGCCTACAACACCCGGACAATAGCTATTTACAGTAATTTTAGCACTGGCATATTCTTTAGCCGCAGCTTGCGTCAATGCACGAACTGCAAATTTAGTTGCCGAATAAACACCGAGTAAAGCAAAACCTTCATGACCTGCGATTGAGCATGCATTAATAATTTTTCCAGCCTGTTGGCGGTGTTTAAATTTATTTGCTGCAGCTTGAATCCCCCAAAGTACACCACCGACATTGATGTTCATAATTTGGTTAAATTCACTCGGCGTTACTTCTGCCAAAGCTTTAACTTGGGCAATGCCTGCATTATTGATCATGATATCAAAACCATTAAGTGTCGATTCGGCATGATCGATTGCTTGCGCAATTTGAACAGGATCTGAAACATCCGCAATAAATGTGGTGGCCTTTACGCCAAAAGCTTCAATCTCTTGTTGAACAACATTTAACTTTTCTTGATGAAGATCGACCAAGGCAATATGAACACCTTCTTGCGCCAAACGTAAGGCAATACCACGTCCAATGCCTTGTGCTGCACCTGTGATTAACGCGACTTTATTATTTAAACCTCTAGGCATGTTGCGACTCCTTAAATATGGATGGCACGCTGCATCGCGGATAACACCGACTCATGCATCGCCTCAGATAAGGTTGGATGGGGGAAGATCACCTGAGCCAAGCTGTCATCTGTCGCTTCTAGGTATTTGGCAATCGCAAAACCTTGAATTTGTTCTGTGACTTCATGTCCCACCATATGGGCACCCAACAACTCGCCCGTTTCCTGATTAAAAATGGTTTTGACGAATCCTGTGCTATCCCCCAAAGCCAAGGCTTTCCCATTGGCTTGTAATGGAAATTTGCCGACATTAATACAGAAGCCTGCAGCTTTGGCTTGCTGCTCCGTCAAGCCAATACTCGCCACTTGAGGATGGGTGAAAATACAGCCTGGAATTTGCGTACGATCCAAAGCATGTACCTCAGTCAACCCAGCGATTTTCTCGACACAAAGAATGGCTTCATGACTGGCTTTATGGGCTAAACAGGGTGCGCCTGCGACATCTCCAATTGCATAAACGCCTACCACATTGGTTTTGCACCAAGCGTCGACTTTGATATAGCCATGCTCAAACTCAATACCCAATGCTTCTAGACCCAGATTTTGGGTATTCGCTTTTACCCCAATCGCAGAAAGTACCTTTTCAACGGTGATCATTTGCACACCAGTCGATGTTTCTATATAACAATCCACTTGTCCGTTTTTGCTTTCGATACTTTTTACGGCGGCAGCCGTTAAAACTTTCATCCCCTGCTGTTCAAATTGCTTTTGCACATATTGGGCAACTTCAACATCTTCGCTAGGTAAAATCTGCTTGGCGATATCTACCAGCGTCACTTGGCAACCTAAGTCTTGGTAGAGGCTGGCAAATTCGCTGCCTATAGCACCCGAACCAATGACCAGTAAAGACTTGGGTAATTGCTGCGGTACTAAAGCCTCTTTATAACTCCAGACCTGATTACCATCGACAGCAATATGCGGTAAAGTGGCTGCACGTGCGCCCGTTGCCACAATAATATGCGGTGCAGAAATCTGCTGTTTCTGTCCCTGTGCATCGGTAAGCTCTAATTGTTCTTTGGCAATAAACTGAGCGGCTGCATGAAAAACAGTGACCTGATTTTTTTTCAGCAAATGACCGATGCCTTGCACCAATTGCTCGGACACCTGTCTGCTATGACGAACCAGTTGCTGAATATCAAAATCAACGGAACCTACAGTAAATCCAAACTGCTCTGTGTGTTTAAGCTGCTGCGCCAGTGCAGCTCCACTCAGTAGTGCCTTGGTAGGAATACAGCCCCAATTCAGACAGATTCCACCCAAATGCTGTTTTTCAACAATTGCGGTTTTTAAGCCCAGTTGCGCTGCGCGAATCGCAGCGACATATCCCCCCGGACCAGCACCGATGACAATCAGATCAAATTGTGTATCAGACATGGCGACTCTCCTACACTAAAATCAAGGCAGGATTTTCGACAAACTGCTTAAATGCCGATAGGAAATGCGCACCCAATGCCCCATCAATCACACGATGATCGCAAGACAATGTTGCTGTCACCATCTGACGTACAACAATCGCATCATGTTCGACGACAGCGCGTTTCTCCGCAGCTCCCAAAGCCAAAATGGCCCCCTGAGGTGGGTTAATAATCGCGTCAAACTGTTGAATGCCGAGCATTCCCAAATTGGAAATACTGAAACTGCCCCCCTGAAACTCATCAGGGGCTAATTTACCCGTTTTGGCACGGGTCGCCAGATCTCGCATGTCATTGGAAATCTGGGCTAAGGATTTGTGATTGGCGGCTTTAATAATCGGTGTAATCAGACCATTCTCAATCGCGACAGCTACAGCAATATCAGCCTGTTCAAACTGTAAAATTTGCTGATTTTCTTCATCAAACTGCACATTGACCTGTGGAACCTTCATCAATGCGGCCGCAGCAGCCTTAATCAACATATCGTTAATGGACAACTTGACTTGCGGTACACTACTGTTAATTTGCTGACGTAACGCCTGAACCGCTTCAACATTTAAGTCTATGGTTAAGCGAAAGTGCGGTGCATTACGTTTGGCGGCTTGCAGCCTTGAAGCAATCGCTTTACGCATGGCATTCATGGCTATAGTCGTGACTTTTGTTGACTCGGATGAATGCACATGGTCTGCATGTTGAATTTGTACAGGATTTTCACGCTGATAAACGGCTTCAACATCTTCCTTACAGACTCGTCCACGTGAACCCGATGCACGGCAATCATGCAGATTAATGCCCCATTGTTTTGCCAAACGGCGCGCGACTGGGGTGGCGAGCACGTGGCTATCATCCGCTTTAGATTTGGCGGCTTTGGTACTGGCCTGATGACGCACATCTGGCCAAGCCCCGCCTGCGGCTTGAACTGCGGTCTGAATATCCTGAACACTAATACGGCGTTCACGTCCAGAACCTGAAATCTGAGCCAAGTTCACATTATGTTTTGCAGCCAATTTCAAGGCATGTGGCGTAGCAAAAATATCATCGCTATGTTGGTAGCCTTGTAACACAGCAGGAATTGAATATCCGCCCTGAGTCACAGCTTTTGAAGTGTTACCAACACTGTTCTGTTTAGGCACAGCTTGTACTTTGCTTTCCACTTGAGCCGCAGCTACTTTTTCAGGAACCGTTGCGACAGCTTTATGTTCAGTTACAGCAGGTGTTCCACCTAAGGACTGGGCATAAGCCTCAATTTCAGCATCTGACACTTGAGCATCAGCACAAATGGCAATCACACCACCGACAACAAGGGTGTCACCATCTTTGGCAATAATTTTACGCAGCATGCCATCGAAAGGGGCTTCAAGAACATTGACGATTTTTGTGGTTTCAATTTCACAAATTTCCTGCCCTTTACTAAATTGCTCTCCTTCCTGAATCAGCCATTGGGCAATGGTGCCCTCTTCCATTGACAGACCCCATTTCGGGATTTCTAGAGTTTTAATTTCGCTCATCCTAAGCCTCCAACGTTTTACGTACAGCCTGTTCGATACGTTCTACACTTGGTAACCATTCTTTTTCCAACACGGGAGAAAATGGCACAGGTGAATGCGGTGGGGTCACCAGTTCAATCGGTGCTTTCAGATAATGAAAACCTTTCTGGGCAATAAGCGCAGCCACATCATGTGCAAAACCGCAACGGGCTGCCGATTCATCCACAATCACCACCCGACCTGTTGAAGCCACCGATTCTAAAATGCCATCTTCATCCAATGGGGAAATGGTTCGTGGGTCAACCACTTCAACCGAAATGCCTTCTTTGGCCAGCTTGTCAGCAACTTCATTAGCACGATGCACCATGAGACTTAAGGCAATAATGGTAATGTCGGTGCCTTCACGAGTGTAATTGGCGACACCAAAAGGAATGGTATAGGCCTCATCTGGTACTTCGCCTTTAATGTCGTACAACAACTTGTGCTCACAAAAAACCACGGGGTCATCATCTCGAATGGCTTGAATCAACAACCCTTTCACATCATAGGCACTAGACGGCACCACCACTTTTAAGCCTGGCACTGAGGCAAACACGTTATACGGCGACTGAGAATGTTGTGCTGCTGCGGAAAAACCAGCGCCAATCATACCGCGCACCACCATTGGAGCTTTTGCCTTGCCACCGAACATGTAACGGAATTTGGCCGCTTGGTTATACAGCATGTCATAGCACACGCCATAAAAATCCATAAACATTAAATCCGCCACAGGTCTTAAACCTGTTGCAGCAGCCCCTGCGGCCATCCCAATAATGGCAGACTCGGTAATCGGGGTATCAATGACGCGCTCCGAACCGAACTCAGTCCATAGCCCTTTAGTGACCCCCAATACCCCGCCAAACCCTTCGAGTTTATTGTCATCGGTATTTTTACCGCCATGTCCACCACGGACATCTTCACCCACAACGATCACGCTTGGATCACGGCGCATTTCCAGTTCAATCGCTTCTTTAATCGCGTTTCGATAACTTTTATTTGGCATTGTTCTACTATTCCTTTAGTAAGAGACGTAAACATCTGTAAGTAGCTGAGAGACTTCTGGATATTTGGCTGCTCGCGCTTTCGCAACAGCATCGTCCACATTCGCTTTAGATTGGGCATCAATGGCATCTAATTTGGCTTCGTCAATTTGCCCTTTGACTTTTTCACGAAAGATTTTCAATGGGTCTTTATGCTCTTTGACATAATCCAGTTCTTCTTTGGAGCGAATCAGTCCGGGATCTCCCTCAAAATGTCCATAAAAACGGTTGGTTACCGTTTCAATCACACTCGGACCTTCACCACGGCGGGCACGCTCAATGGCTTTTTGCGCAACTTCATACACAGCAAAGAAGTCTGTACCATCCACTTTTTCGGCGGGTAAGCCAAAACCTGCCGCCCGACCTGCAATGTCCTTACTGCCTACGGCATAATCATGTGCAGTGCCTTCACCAAAGCCGTTATTTTCAAAAACAAAAATGACAGGAAGCTTGAGCACGACTGCCATATTCATGGCTTCAAAGGTTAAGCCCTGATTTGAACCACCATCACCCGTAAACGACAAACCAATACCACCAGTTTTAACGGTTTTGGCGCTTAATGCCGCACCAATTGCTAAGGGAGGACCGCCCCCCACAATACCGTTGGCACCGAGCATGCCTTTATCCAGATCGGCAATATGCATGGAGCCACCTTTACCACGGCATAAACCATCATCTTTGCCAAAAATTTCTAACATCATGGCGTGAATATCACAGCCTTTGGCAATACAGTGTCCATGACCACGATGGGTCGAAGTAATAAAGTCCTTGTCGGTTAAATTTTCACAAATTCCCACGGCAACCGCTTCTTCACCGCTATATAAATGAATGAAACCTGGGATATCGCCTGTATTATTTTCATCGTGAAGTCGATCCTCAAATTCACGAATATCGCGCATTCTTTTGTATGCTGCTAGCAATTGCTCTTCCGTTAATTGCATATACTTGATCCTTATTCATAACGCTTAAAATAAAATTCAGAGTAGAAAAACATTCCAACCTGAATTTTTAAACCGTATATTTATATAAGAATATTTTGATTATTTTTCCTATTAGACTAAAAAAAATATTATAGAAAAATTATGAAATAATATTAAAAAACAATACATTAAATACTTAAAAATATCTTTAATTTTTTATTAATTTCAAAAACATATAAAAACAAACCTTTAACCAACCTTTGTTTTATATCATAAGATTTTTGGACTATTTTATTATAGTTTGAATATTTTAATTACAGCTCAAACCTGCAATTAAATGAATGTTTTTATATTAATTTAAACAATGGAATATATAAAATGGATTTAAATCACTCAGTAGCAATTGGAAAAAAACTACGTGGCACTGAAAAATTGGCGCGTATTCCGATTAAAGTGCTTCCAACCGAAACACCACCCAAAAAACCAGAATGGATACGGAGCAAAATCAGTCAGCCTGAAGAAGTGCAGATTATTAAAGATTTATTACGGCAACAAAAACTGCATACGGTGTGTGAAGAAGCTGCTTGTCCGAATTTGCCGCAATGTTTTGGTAGTGGGACTGCAACCTTCATGATCATGGGCGATATTTGTACCCGACGCTGCCCGTTTTGCGATGTCGCTCATGGTCGCCCGAATGTATTAGATGCCCGTGAACCACAGCATTTGGCTGAAACGGTAAAGAACCTGAACTTAAAATATGTCGTGATTACTTCTGTTGACCGTGATGACTTAAAAGATGGCGGTGCACAACATTTTGCCGATTGCATTCGAGCAATCCGTCAAAGCAGTCCAGACACTTTAATTGAGATCTTAGTGCCAGACTTTCGCGGGCGCATGGATCTTGCACTCGACATTCTGAGCCAGAACCCACCCGATGTTTTTAATCACAACATTGAAACTGTGCCACGCCTCTATAAAGCCATGCGACCGGGTTCAAACTACCAGCACTCCTTAGATTTACTCAAGCAATTTAAACAGTACTGTCCTGATATTCCGACCAAATCTGGTCTGATGGTTGGATTAGGCGAAATTAAAGCAGAAGTGATTGTGTTACTGAATGATCTTAAAGATCACCATGTTGACTACATAACCATTGGGCAATATTTGCAACCTTCCAAAGCACATGCCCCAATTCATCGTTTTGTTGCCTTGGAAGAATTTGAACATTACCAAATCCATGGTCAGTTATTACAATTTAAAAATATCTGGAGTGCACCAATGGTAAGATCGAGTTACTTTGCTGAAAAACAATATCATGGAGAAGCCACTCCTAACCCCTTTCATTACAAAAGTGCATTAACCCCATTTTAATTGTATGGTGCATCCATAAAATGAATGAAATTTTTACTAAAATTAGATAGAAAAACGAAGGTTTTCCTATTAGATTTTTGGGATACCGTTGAAAATAAATCCGCTCACAGCTTTAGGAGAAATTCCGTCAATCATCAAAATTTATCATGCAACTTACAGTCATAAAATGACAGGATGAAATTATTACTATTGGGCACAAATGGATATTTCAGCTCAGCCATGAAGGAATATGGAATGAATAATTTAGAAGAATTGAATACACGCTTACAAACAACGCATTTAGTCAATCAAGTTGATGTGAATGCCGCACCCTTAGTGACGCTACCCAAGGAAGAGCGTTTTTCTTTATTCAGTCGTACTATTCATCATACCTATGAAGAACTCTTAAGAATTGCTCACGATTCTGACATGGCAATAGGACTAACCGACCATCATGGGACTCTGCTATGGACGTGGAGTAGTCGAACAATGTTATCGTCTGCGGAACAGGTTCATTTTGTTGAGGGGGGACAATGGTCTACTCAAGCCGTCGGCACCAATGCGATTGGCTTGGCACTGAATAGTCAACGTTCCCGTTGTGTTCACTCTCATGAGAATCAAATGAATAGTGTTCGAGATTGGGTCTGTTACGCAGCGCCAATCATTGACCCGATTTCCAATCAATTTCATGGCGTGATTAATCTCTCGACCAAATATAAAAAACATACGCCTTTGGGCGTTTTAGCCGTTGAACGCTGTGCCGACCTCGTACGTCAATCTCTTTTAATTGAACAAAAAAATATATTGTGTATTAATGCCTTAGGTACACCGAGAGTATTATTCAATCAAACCCAACTGTTATTAACACATCGACAAATTGAGATTCTGTGTATTTTGGCTTTACGTTCGAATGGGATTAGCTTAGAGGAACTTCATTACGCCTTATATGGAGAGCGTGACGTCAGTACTAAAACACTGAAAGCAGAATTGTCACAACTTCGGAATTTATTACCTGACTGCATCGAAGCTCGCATATATAAATTAACCTGTGAAGTACAATGCGATTTTTTACAAGCTGAACAATCATTGAATGCAGGATTTCTCGCCAGTACGTTTTCATTATACAAGGGTTGTTTTTTAGCTAAAACAGAGAGCCCTTTTTTGTGTGCATGGCGCGAAAGTTTTGATGCCCGATTAAGCCATTTGATTTATCAAATGCAAGACATCGACCAATTATTAAAGATTATTAGTTATGTACCTGAGCGAAATGATGCCGTGCTGCGTTTGTTAGAATTATTACCAGAAGAAAGTATCTATCGCGAACGATTTTCAAGATTTATATAGGCTTGACTGGGCAAAACTAGCCTAATGGTTGCTTCGACCTTTTTTTTGCTCAAGATGAGATGAATCAAGAATTCATAATGGCATTCTTTTACATTATGAATTCTGAGCTGTTCTACTTCATCATGGAGCGTTCAAGTACGCTACAATATCATCGACCGTTGCACGTGCAGTGCGTGACACCCCGATTAAGGTGGCGGATGCCATTCCAGTCCACTCGCCATAACCCACGAACCATAAATTCGGCACTTTTAAAGATCGACCATTTTGCACAGCAACAGTATGATCAGGCTCGACAATATTAAGGCTGTTTACATGCTTCAGTGCAGGCTTAAAGCCAGTACACCAAATGACAGCATCGATGGCTTGATGTGTGCCGTCTGACCAAATTACACCATGTTGATTAAAAGCTGAAAAGGGCGCTCGACTATGTAAGACGCCACGCGCTCTGGCATCTTTAACACTCTCCACCATCACAATATCTCCCAAACCGCCCACTGGCTGGTCGACATGGCGTCCTTCTAATTGCACTTTTAAACGTTCCGTTGCCCGAAAAAACAAGACTCGACCATCCACATCATCCGAAAGAAATTGTGGGGGGGTCTGAGTGACCCAAGTGCATTCGGCTACTTTTGATACTTCAGCCAGAATCTGCGCACCTGAGTTGCCACCACCAACAACCATCACGTTCTTATTTTTAAAGGGTTCAGCATTTACATAATCGGCCGAATGTATTTGAAGCCCTTCAAAGTTTTCTATGCCATCATACACAGGAATATAAGGCTGCCCCCAAGTGCCAGTTGCACTGACCACCGCCTTTGCTCGCCAAAACTTTTCTCCCGCATAAACATCTAAAGATTGAGCATGCTGTTCAAGATGATCTACAGAGATCGGGCGTATTATAGGAAACTGATAACGTTGCTCATAAGCATTTAAGTATGCAATGACTTCATCCCTGCTCGGATAAGGCTGAGAGGTTGTCGGCATCATCCACCCCGACAAAGAGCTCCAAGTATTTGGAGAAAATAGACGTAGGGACTCCCAAGCATGTAACCATGCTCCACCAGCTTGAACCTGATCATCTAAAATAATAAATGGAATCTTTTTCCGTTTTAAAAAATATGCAGTCGATAGTGCCGCTTGACCACCACCAATAATGACTACATCAACCTCACTTTGCAGTTGAGCCAAAATTATGCTCCTTCAAGAACCTCAACTAAAAATTAATACCCTATTTTTGGGTTGCCGTCTTTCAAAAATTTATGGAATGATTGTTTATTCTAATTTAAAACATGATTTTGATAAAATTCCAAGACTATTTCAAAAAACTTAAATATACACCCGATAAAATTTTGATTTTTAAATGATGAATCATAAGTTTTATATACACATAGAAATATTATTAATTAAAAATCATTTACAAATAAAATCATCTACTGAATACAAAATAAATAAGTACATTAACTATTAAAATTTAAAAAGCCGTAAAGCTAAAATTTCAACTTTACGGCAATACGAAAATATTAGCCTAAAACTTAAATCCAAAATTTAAATTCACACGGTATAACCACTTATCACTATTTTGCGAGGTGGTTGAGGTATACCCTGTACTATTGGTTGAACCTCCAATGATATTAGAATTTTTTCCCCAAGTATAATCCGCCCACACCAAAAATGGTGAAGCAATAAACATCATGCCTGTCGTATTCATTTGTGAGGCTGACCAGTCACTACGTTCTTTATCTAAATAACTAAAGTCATTATAGAACTTAATTGCCTTTAATTTACCCATGTCCTTCACTGGTAAAGTATAAGCAATATTCAAGCTCGAAATAATGCCTTCAGAAGCAATGAAATAAGATGGAGTTAAACCATTGGTTCCCATTAAAGTCACGTCATTGCTGATACCCTCAGGGTTCTCAGCATCATATTTATAATCTATGACTGAGCCCTGAATATTCCAACGATTGAAATTGGTATTTGCATGTACACCAAGCGCATAATATTGCCCATTTTTATCCGTAGTTTTATTATGCAATTGGGAAATAGCGCCTGATAGCCCGAGTTCTTGCTGCCCCACGCCTGTATCAAACTTTTTTACTACACGCGTATTTAATTGATTGCGCTTTTCATTTTGATAGGCTTTCTGATTCGGGAATGTATTATTTAATTCATCATAACTCCCACTTTCCGGTGAATAACGCATATTGGTTTCCAGCATGGTTGGGTAATAGCCCAACTTAATATCCCAATCTTTATCGTTATAATTCCAATTCAGACCTGGTGCAATGTTATTACCATAGCCCAAGAAAAATGGAAGATGATAAGTCCACCCATTTTGCGGATAAGGATAAATTGCGAATGGTTTATATACAAAACCAGCTTCGAGGCTATTATTTTGGTTAAATTTATAACCAATATATGCTTTTTCTATCGAGGTATATTCATGATCTTGCAATAAGAAACTGCTATTTAAATATACATCCTCATATTTCCCTGTAATATCTAAACGTAAAATATCAAAATCAGTTTTACCAAATCCACGGTTTTTACTTTCAGGCCAGCTTTCATAACGATGGTTAAAACGAACAACACCACCCACTTTCAATGCAGCAGCTCCATCATCACTGTTCCATTCTAGCGCTGACTCTGAAGCCCATGTTGTTGTCGCCAAGCATGACATCATTACACCCACAACAGCCATCATCTGGTTTTTCATTTATACTTCCTCATTGGCTTGCCATTACAAGCTTTGCATTATTTGTTTTACATACAAAACAATGTTTGTTTTGTTTTTTGCTTAAAAAAAATTGGCTTGTATTGGCTAAAGCAAGTCATCCTTTTGCTTTGCACGTCTGATTCACCTTTTTTTAGCATGTGTTCTACCCTACGTGCCGAGGCACGTAGCATAGAAAAAAAAGATTATTTTTTGAGTTAGTCCAACTCAGCACTCTGCAGAGTGTCTATTAGTACAGTTTCTTTTGAGGAGGACCAGCAAAGTTCAGTGGCCCAATCGAATGCATATCCAGTTCAATAATGGCGGGACCATTCAGTGCAACAGCTGCTTGAATCGCTGTCTTAAATTCTTCTGCACTACCGACTTTCCAGCTTTTTACGCCCATTGATTCGCCTAAAAGCTTGTAATCTGGGGTATGCAATTCGTTGTAATACTGTCGACCATTGAAATAGTTATTTTGAATACCGCGCATTACGCCATATCCGCCATCATTCATAATCATTAACACCATGTCAGTATTTTCCTGCACCATGGTTGCGATTTCACCAATCCCGAGCATCAAGCCACCATCACCGACCAAGCCCACAACTTTCTTGTCTGGATTGGCAATACTTGACCCGATTGCATGAGCAAGCCCCAAACCAATTGCGCCTGCAAGTGAGTGGATATTTCGGTTCGGTGCTTGAAATGGGAATAAGCGACTCCCCCATGTACTACCCGACATGGTGATGTCGCGAACAAAAATGCCATCTTCAGGCAGTGCTGCACGTAAATGATCACAAATTAAGGCGTATTGGTCCATCTGTTTACGTAAGGCTGCAACAGCGGCATCTTTAGCAGCCACAATCGCTTGGTCATAGTTTGCATCAACCTTTGATGTGCCATTGAGCTGAGTTAACACGCGTGCCAAAGTGTCTTTGGTATCTGCACAAATAAAATGCCGAATCTTGTAGTTCCGTTGCTGAGCCACTGGATTGGCATCAATCTGAATAATATTTTCAGGAAATTCAACCGAATAAGTTTTAGTCTCATTACTGCGTAAACGTGAACCTACCACCACCACTAAATCAGACTCTTTTAGCAATTGCTCAACTGCTGCCGAGTTATGAAATGCGCCTAAACTGCGTGGATGTGCATCTGCCAAGATACCGCGACCATGCGTTGAAGACACCACTGGAATGCCTAAATCAGCAATCGCTTTAACTTCCTCTACCGCATGTAAAGCACCACCACCCACCCAGAACATTGGACGTTTGGCTTGTTGAAGTTTCTGGCTAATCAGTTCAATTTCAGTATCACTGGCTTGTGGTAATTGGAGCGCTTTGACTGGTCCTAAATCCAGTGGTAAATCAATTTCTGCGGCTTGAACATCAATCGGAAGTTCAACACTGACGGGCCCCATCGGCACAGTCGTGGCAACACGAATTGCTTCACGAATGACACCAACGGCATTGTCTGGACTGGTAATACGAAAGGCGGCCTTACTTGAAGCACGTAAGAACGTAAGCTGATCTTTGGTTTCATGAATAAAGCTGGCATCACGATCCAGATATTCACGCTCCACCTGACCCGTTAAATGCAAAACTGGGCTACCTGCGTTCATAGCTTCAATTAATGAGCCCACCGCATTACCTGCGCCAGCACCTGTACTGGTTAAGGCAACACCCAAGCCCTTAAAGCGTGCATGGGCATCTGCCATGGTCACTGCACCCGCTTCACCACGCGCTGCAACAAAGCGGATTTTCTCACGGCGCCCCACTGCATCGGCAATCGGTAAGTTATGAATTGAAATGACGCCATATATACTGTTTACATTGTGCTGTTCTAACACGCGGGCAATTGCTTCACCTACATTGACACGTTCCGTCATGAATATATTCCTCTAAAAATTCTGTTTTACTATCTGTTTAACTTTGTGCTGACTGATGCTTAGTCTGACCAAGGGTTTGGCGTCTCATTCAGTCCGATATAAATACTTTTTTGTTGCATATAGGACAAAATGCCCTGACGCCCTTTCTCACGACCAATACCGCTGTCTTTGAAGCCACCAAAGGGTGCTGAAATGGAAAATTTCTTATAGGTGTTAATCCACACTGTGCCCACTTCTAAAGCGCGAGCAATACGCCAAGCCTTACGATAACTTTCCGTCCAGATACCGGCTGCCAAACCAAAACAACTGTCATTGGCCTGTTTCAGTAAATCGGCTTCATTGTCATATTTCATGACCACCAAAACTGGTCCAAAAATTTCTTCTTGGCACACTTGAGCATTGTTATTTAAGCCGGTAATAATAGTCGGCAAATAGTAACTACCTTTCTCGAACTCGCCTTCAGTGATTGCTTGACCACCCGTTAGAATCTCGCCACCTTCTTGTTTTGCCAGTTGGACATAACGATCAACTGACTCTAGATGTGCTCGGTTAATTAATGAACCGATATGCACATCGGCTTGTTCAGGATGTCCGACACGAAGCTTCTCGGTGACTTCAACTAGACGTGCCAAAAACTGATCATAAAGACTGCTATGAATAAACAGACGAGAACCTGCAATACATGCCTGACCTGCGGAACTAAAAATTCCATATACGACACCTTTTACCGCCAGCTCAACATCAGCATCAGGCAATACAATCGTGGGAGATTTCCCGCCCAGTTCGAGTGACGTAGTGATCAATTTATCTGCCGCGATATGCGCCAAGTGACGTCCTGTAGTTGTACCGCCCGTGAAGGAAATTTTACGCACCAATGGATGCTTCACGATGGCATCCCCCACCACAGATCCTTTACCGACCAACACGCTGAGCAAACCTTTCGGTAAGCCTGCTTCTTCAAAGATTTTCGCCAATTCAAGTGCAATCAATGACGTTGCTTCGGCAGGTTTTAAAATCACGGCATTACCACCTGCCAATGCTGGTGCAAGTTTTTGCACTTCACTGGCAATTGGGGAATTCCATGGGGTAATTGCCGCCACGACGCCCACCGGTTCATGCACGCTCATGCTCATGAAGTCTGGTGCACGTTGTGAAGTCAGTTCATCATTCATGGTTTCACAAGCAGCCGCTACATAGCGTGCAGTTGCTGCAGCACTCATCACTAAGCCACGTGTTTCTGCTAAAGGCTTCCCGTTATCACGGGTTTGTAACTTCGAAAGTACATCAACACGCGCCTCAATAAGGTCAGCGACTTTATATAAAATTTTGGCACGCTCATGTGGCAAGCTGTTCCGCCATGTGGGTTCACGCCAAGCCTGATCAGCTTTTTGAATGGCTTCTTCGATATCTTCCGGACTGGCTGTCGAAATTTCGGCATTCACCGAATTGTCTGCTGGAAATGTACTTTGGATAACATTGCCTCGACCCAAACGCCACTCACCTGCAATATACAGTTCCTTTACCATGACTTTATCCCTCTTAAATCTGAATCGTTCCAACGCTATTACGACATGCGCGAATCACGCTGAGCGCAGCCAATGTTGAGGTCTTTGGGTTTGACGCAAGTGGTACGCCCATTAGCTCAATGGTCATTTCACCAAAGCGCCCTTCCGCTACAATGGTATGTTTGTTTTTAGTGATCGTCGGATCAACCGTGAGCTCTACTGTGGTGTCGTCCAGGCCCATGCCTGCAAGTGCTATGGTCGCAGCCACATTGGCATTGGCTGGAAATTTTAACGCTGCTTCACGTGCTGTTCCGCGATAAAACACCGTAGCTTCTGTGACTCGATCAAGATCGACCAACTGCTCGGCATAACTGCCCCGCCAGCTATTCGGGCTTTTGCAACCCTTATAGACCACTTTATCAAGCCCGCCCTCTTTGGCTGCCGCAATGCCATCAATTCCTGCAATGGCGCCCGCCAATAAATGTAAGTGCGCGCCATGTTGTTGAGCCGTTGCTTTAAGTTCGGCAAGAAATTCACTGTCTGCTAATGTCCCGACTGAAATCAGTCCAATGGTCCAACCCTGCGCTAAGACTTTTTTCGCATGTTCTTTAACCGCAGCCTGACCTGCAACTTCAATGACATAATCAGGCGTACCATCACATTGAGTTATATCTGAAATTACTTGCACACTATCGGATAATTTTGCTTGTACATCAGCAATGCTATCTGCTGGTACCACAACCCATTTCAATTCAAGGTCATGTGGCAAATGGGTATAGACTTCTGACGCCATCGCGCCGAATCCAATCATCATGAGTTGCTTCATGTCTGTCCTCAAATATGTTTGTTAAAACCACCTGAAACATCGAGTGCTGTTCCTGTGGTATATGAAGCCAATGGCGATGCAAGAAAAACCAAAGCGCGAGCAGGTTCTTCTGGTTTACCTAAGCGTTGCATTGGAATTCCACGCTTTTGTGCAATATTGCCGATCCATTCTTCCCAAGTTTGATTTTGGTCAGAGCGGTCTGCATAGCGGCGTTTCCACTGCGCCGATTCCACCATGCCCAACAAAATGGAATTGACACGAATGCCATACTGAATAAATTCATGTGATAGTGAATGGGTCAAATTCAGCAACGCTGCGCGTGCTGCCGAAGTCGCAATCATGTGCGGCTCGGGTTGCAGGGCTAACAATGAGTTAACATTGGTAATCGAACCAAATGCAGACAGTTTCAAATCTTCCAAAAATGCTCGAATAGGGTTCAGTACGCTGAAGTATTTCAACTCAATTTCTTTCATCCAATCTTCATCTTGTGTATTGTCAAAATTTGAAACGCGACCTTGACCTGCGTTATTAATCAACATGTCGACATGACCAAACTGTTGTTTCACTGCTTGTGCAAAGCGGTTGACTTCCGACTGCGCCAGCACATTACAAGCATGTGTAAAAACCTGCGCATTCGGATATTTTTCTAAAATATAAAGTTTTGATTCAGCAAGGCGTTGTTCATCCCGACCACACCATGCGACTTTGGCACCTTCTGCCACTAAGATTTCGACAGCAGCTAAACCAATGCCTGAAGAGCCACCTGTGACAACTGCTACTTTTCCTTCTATTTGGAAGCTCATAATTGATATCTCGTTTCAATGCTGCGTTGCAGACAAAATAATTGCATTAAATGCTTTGGGTTGATCGACATAACTGAGGTGTCCCGCTTCAGCGATCTCAATATAGTTTTGGCAATCCATTTCCTGAGCCAATTCTGCAATTGCTTGCGATGGGGTAATGCTGTCTTGCTGTCCAGCAACGATCACGCATTTCCCGCCTAAATCTTTCAAATAATTTCGAATTTCGTCATAAGCCAATAAGTAGGATGCTTGGGTAAATCCGCCTAAATTTAAGTTCTGCATCACATGCTCAATCAGCGCTAGGGTTTGTGGTAATTTTAAATACGTTAAATTGGGTCCACGGCTTTGTGCTAGTCCGTGATTGCCCAGCTCAGCCAACATTTTGGGGCGCTTGGCATACACTTCTGCCTGTTGCTCTGCACGATAGCGCTGATAGCCTTGGGCCACATTGGCAATAACCAATTGCTGAACACGTTGAGGATACAGGCGAGCAAATGCACTCGCCTGTAATGCCCCAAGGGAATGCCCCACAACAATCGCCTGCTGAATTTGAAGTGCATCAAACAACGCAGCTAAACGCTGAGCATAATCCTCCGCATTGGGGGTCTGCGTTGTTAATGCATCAGACAAACCATAGCCAGGTGCATCCCATGCAATTACATGAAAATACTGACTTAACTCATTCAATTGATTAACCCACGAGCCAGAACCAGAACTGATACCATGTAATAGCACCAAATACTGATCGCCTGTTCCAGCTTCCCGATAGGCCTGTTGATCGCCATTAATATCAACCAGCTGAATCGGGAAGTGTTTTAATGTTTCAATAAGTGTCATCTGTATTTCCCTGTCTTACATTAGTTGCGTTCAATCTGAGATAAAGGATGCTCAGGTGGATAGTTCGGAATTGTTGGTTTTCCAGCACCGAGCATCACGCACATCAAGGCATCTTCTTGTCCCGGATTAAACAAACCACGATAAATACCGGGCGGGATTGAAATCAGATCACGCTCTTTTAAACGCGTTTGAAACTTTTCACCGTTATGTTCGATGAACAGATCAATTTCGCCACGCAGCATAAAAAAGACTTCTTCTACATCATGGTGAATATGCAATGGACCTTCACACTGTGCGGGTAAAACCATGGTAGAGAATGTGAAATTTTCAGCTGGAACGGTATTACCATCCGCTACAACACCTGTTGCACCCGTCCCCATGTAGCGCATTTGCGCACGGCGATATTTCGGGTCGTAATCGGCTTGGAATTTCAACGCATCAAAGTCATATTTACGCGTCTCAAAACGTGCAATACGGGTATTCAGCCATTGTTCTAAGTTTGTGCCTTCCGGCTGATTCCATGTTTCAAATTGCTGAGAACTCATGTTTTTCACTCCTACTGAAAATCTTTTTAATAACGTTTAAGCAATGGGGTAAGGAAAAATGAACCTACAATTGCCACCACTGCTAAGAATGTGATACCGAGATTAAAGCTGCCTGTTTTCATTACAATCATGCCGATCAGCACTGGCGCAATCGCACTGGCAAAGTTCGCTAAGCCATTGAAAATGCCACCAGCTGTAGCGCCAACATCTGCTGTCGTTACTTTGGCTAAAAGAGCAAAGACTGCAGCTACACCAAATCCCCAAGAAAATGCACTGACCGACATTGACACGATAATCATGAATGGATTGGTCATAATCACCATGAAATAGAGAGAGATCCCTGCAACCAATAAACCAGTAAAGACCTGAATCGCACGCTTACCTAGTTTGTCGGAAAATAACGCTCCCAATACCTCACCGACCAACATGGCAATGAAAGGTAAACTTGAATAAAAGCCGAACTCTTTTAAATTGAAGCCCTTATCCTGAATCAGGTAAGACGGTACCCAGCTGTTCAGCCCCCACAAATAAGTCATCAGGGCAATATTGAAGAAGCAAACCAACCAGAACGATCCGTTTTTCAATAAACTTTTGGTGTTTTGTACATGACCTTGAAAGTTCACTCGTGTGCTGGCATCTTCCAGCTCAATCGTTTTACGCAGGGTCAAATTGCGTAGCCCAACCGAAACCAGAATCATGACAATGAGCGTCAAGCCCGCCATGACAAAAAATGTGCTGTGCCAGTCATGTTTAGCCAGTACTGCTGCCGTAATTGGGAAGCCTAAAAATGCACCTATCGGCGTTCCAAGCAAAAACATGGTTGAAGCACGTGCTTGCTGATGATCCGAATACGTCTGCTTGACGATGCTATAGGCCAAGGCAAAGAGTGGACCTTCGGCAATACCCAATAACACACGTAAAAACAACATGGTGCCGTAATGTGTAGTGAATCCCATAAACAACATGAGGATTCCCCATGATGTTACACTCCAAAACAGCATTTTCTTTGGGTTAAAAATATCGCCCAAAAAACTTAAAAAAACCGAGGAAAATCCGTAAGCCAAAAGAAAGCTTGTCATTAACCAGCCTAATTTTGCTTTATCTTGTGCAATCCCCATTGCATCTTGAAAGTGCGGGTCTGAAAACAATACAGCGATACTAATCTTGTCAAAGAACGCGAGTACCACACACGCCATTAATACAAAAGCAGGTATCCAATGCTTCAACCCCTTCTTTTCTTCTACATCGTTCAGCATATTTAACATTCCTTTGATCTGGCTCAACGTAGTGAAAAAAACGCTATGGTTTTAATTTCATGACATTAAACTCAGGGTTTTTAAGTTGTTCTGGATCTAAAACCGTTTGATTTTGAATCCAACGCTTAGCCAGTTTGACTAACTTGGAATCATTCACGGCGATCATATTAATGAGTCTGTTTTCTGCATCTAGGTACAAATAGCTCTTCTGGGTTGGACTGGTTTCTCGTACAACCAAACTGGACTGCAGCTTAGGTTGATATGTGCCCAAAATTTGAATATTGCAGTGATACTGATCCGACCATAACCAGGGAATATCGGCATATTCTGTGTCCATCCCTAACATGGATTTTGCAGCTGCAATGGCTTGATTTTGTGCATTTGCCCACGATTGAATGCAGTATCCCAATACTGGATGTGTCGCCACATCACCGGCTGCATAAATATCTTGATCGGATGTCTGTCCATAAGCATTCACGACAATGCCATCTCGAACTTCTAGACCCGCATCAGTTCCCAATTCTTTCGCAATTTCTGCACCAGCACCGACCACAACGCAATCAAATACTTGGCTTGGCTCTGGATAATTCAATACCTCTACGGTTTGATTGGACGCTTCAATTAAATGCAATTGCTGACTTTTTAAATGAATTTCAGTACCTGCCTCGCTATGTATCTGCTTTAAAAAATCAGAAACTTCTGGGCTAACACTTCGACCACTAAGACGCTCTGCATATTCATACACATGCACCGTTTTGCCTTGTTTACGTGCTGTCGAAGCGATTTCCAGACCAATCCAGCCACCGCCAATAATGGCGATCCTATGCGATTGTTCAATTTTGTCCGATAATCGTTGGCAATCTTGTACTCCGCGCAGCGTCATCACATTTGGAATATTGATCCAAGTCGCTACTGGAACGCGGGCACGACTACCTGTCGCAATCAGCAATTTGTCATAAGGCAAGATTTTCCCGCTTTCTAGAAAAACCTGTTTACTGTTACGGTCAATTCGTTTTGCCGAATCAGGTTTATGGAGTTCCAAATTAAATTCAGCAATTTGTTCTGCGGTAAATAAATTCAGGCTCTCATAACTGGCTTCTTTAGACAGAACTTGTTTTGACAAAGGCGGACGTTCATAAAAGATCTGATTTTCATCAGAAACCACATGAATTTCCCCAGAAAAGCCACTTTGACGTAAGGTATTTACGGCCCAACCTGCAGCTTGACCTGCTCCAACCACAACTATTCGTTCCATGTCATTCACCTTGCTATTGCCCTAAACCATTAGGCTTTATGTTGACGTCGGGTTTCATGATCCAATCCACCTTCAATTGCCCATTCGGTAAAGAGTTCAAGCGAATGCTCTTCAACACGTGGCGTCCAATCTTCAGTCAAATAATCATCATTGGTGTAGTATTCAAATGCGCCACCGAGTGGTGAATTGACATACCAGAAATAGGCAGAAGAAATTGGATGACGGCCTGGACCAATAAATGTCGACCAGTGCGAGCGGTTCATGTTTAAACCGCCACCAATCACTTCGTGAATATCACGCACTACAAAAGCGACATGGTTCAGTCCCGCGGGCTTATTCGGAATAGACAGCAAAAATAAATCGTGATGGAAACCTTCACCACGGCAACGCAAAAATGCCCCACGCTTGCGATATGCATCTGACAAATGAAAACCAAGCTTCTCTTTATAAAAAGCTTCAGTCGTTTCTAAATCTGGCGTAAAGAACACCACGTGACCAATCGCAACAGGCTCACCTTTGTCATACACAGGGCTTGCAGCATTAATCCGTTGAATATTGCCGTATTGATTAATTCCTTCGGTTTTCTTGTCAGGAAGTTCCTGCGTAATTGAACGCTGAAAAACGATAGTCATTCCATTCGGATCACGACATTGAATGTGATTATCCGCCTGAACAAATCCATCCACAT
Organism: Acinetobacter sp. GXMZU3951; assembly: GCF_054457875.1. Lineage (NCBI taxonomy): Bacteria > Pseudomonadati > Pseudomonadota > Gammaproteobacteria > Moraxellales > Moraxellaceae > Acinetobacter > Acinetobacter sp. GXMZU3951. The sequence goes on from NZ_JBTLFO010000001.1 coordinate 24,080, forward strand.
CTTTGAGATTTTGTGCAAGCTGCTGTAAATCAGCATCATTTTCCACTCCCCACGTCACTTCACGTAGAGTTGAACCAGCCTCAATCGCTGGGGGCAAACGGTCATCCCCCATATCAAACACATAGATTTTGCTACCATTTTGGGTATGGAAAAGTTCCGTATTTTCTATATCTGAGTGTGTTTGAGACAAGCCAAAGTCCGATAAAAATTTAATCGCATCCGCTTTATCTTCTACACCAAATTTTAGAATTTCTATTCCTGTGATCATCTTCATTATTCCTTAGTTAAAGACAAAACCACCATTGACGGGAATGTTTTGACCTGTCACAAATGACGCAAGATCAGATAGCAAATATAAAGCTGTGCCATTTAAATCTTGGGGGTGTTGCTGCCTTTGAATAGCTCGACCTGTCACATACAACTGATGACGTGCTGCAGGCACATACTCTGTAGCCTCTACCAAGGTCAAACCCGGTGAAAGCGTATTCACACAGATATTAAATTCACCCAATTCACGTGCCATAGAACGTGTCATGGCAATGATGGCACCCTTACTGGCGACATAAGCCATTAACTTGGGCGCACCCCAAAGTGCTGTATCTGAAGCAACATTCACGATCTTTCCAGCAGCCGATGCTTTTAAATAAGGGGTACAGGCTTTCACCATCAACCATGTACCCTTCACATTGACGGCCATGACCCGATCCCATAAATCAGGGTCATATTCGGTTAAGTCTTTGCCACCAACACCTGTTGCCAATGCTGCACAGTTCACCAGACCATCTATCCCGCCCAGTTGGTCCTGTGCAAATTCCACTGCAGATATAATTGAATCTGCATTGGCTAAATCCAGTGAAACCGCATGAACTGAAAAACCTTGCTGCTTGAGTTTCGTGGCCTCAGCTGTGACTAAATCCAATAAAATATCGGCCATGACAACTTGCGCACCCGCTTGGGCAATTGCTTCGGCAAAAGCCAAGCCCAAACCTCGTGCCGCGCCCGTTACAAGGATTTTCTTTCCGTGCAGTAATGCATGACTGGTCATATGACAATCCTTATGGTGTATCTGGCAGTGAAGATGTATCTAAAACCGCAATTTTCTTTAATTGCTTTTCAGCTTCTTTCTTCATTAGTCGACGCAAACGTGCCAAGCCCACATCGTGCTGATATAAGAATTCTTTTTCTTTTGCATTCGGCGCGAGGTTTTCCAAAATAATGCGATCTTGCTCAAGTACATCCCAATGCAATTTTTCTAGATGATTACGATATAAGAAACGCCATACATTACGCTGCCAGCCACTAACCTTGCGGCAACGCCAGAAAAACACGCGAGTGTTATTGGCATCAATTGGTGTCGCAAAACCGATAATCCAGAATTCACCACCCGGGCCAAACTGCTTACGATAAGGGATGGATAAGCGCAACCAGCTTGCACCAGTATTGGCATATTCCACCCAGTCGAAGTTCACACCTGTTTGGCCTTCTTTCTCAAAGATAAAACCATGCTCAGTAGTGCGATGCTTCATTTCAGCAGTACGCTCACCTTCAGCCATAGAATGCGAAGTACAATGTAAATAGGTGCCGTGCATAGGGTCCATGACATTGTCGATAGCGTATTGATGATTCACTTTCCAATCCGCCTGACACAAAAATGCACTCCATTCTTCATTCGCCAACTGTTCAGGAAACTCCAATGCTTTGGGTGCTTCATTCGGATCAATGCCAAACCACAGGAAAATTGCCCCATGCTGCTCAATCACAGGATAATTCTTTAAACATTTTGTCCCGGTCATTGGACATTCATGTACTGCGGGTACATCTGCAACTACACCATCACCTCGAACTTCTACCCCGTGATACCAACATGCAATGCGATCTCCCAGATTCCATCCCAATGAAAGACGTGCACCACGGTGCGGACAACGGTCTTCAAGTGCATGAATTTGACCGTCAGCATCACGCCAAACCACAATATTTTCGCCCAAACGGGTAATTCCTACTGGATTAGCTGCTACTTCCCAACTGGCTAAAACAGGATGCCATTGATCACGAAGACCAAGTGCCAAATATTCGTCAGTAGATTGTGTAATAGATACAACTGCGTTCATGATTTCTGTCCTTAGATCAATAGCCCAAACGTTGCATTTCTTCTGTAAAAGAATCAGCAGTCCATTTTTCACCAGCTTCAGAACGGAAACCTTGCTGGTTCAAGGCATCAACTACTTCCTCTAATGCCGTCGCGCCATTTGTGAATGCGTTCATTAATTGGCTCACAAAGTCTTGCTCATAAACCGTTGGCTCTTTGTAGCGTGTTTGCCAAACCAACAACTCTGAATGACCAGGAATCTGAATATTATTAATTCCTGCATCCGTTGCTGGCGTCGCATGAATCCAGCTGGCGAGCTTTTCGTTAAACGTTTTCATCACTCTTCTCCTCCCTTCCTTAGATTTAAAGTTGTATCTGAATTTCCTGCCCATCGACACGGACAGGGTAAGTACTTAAATGACGGCAGCCTGGGCCACTAATTAGTTCACCAGTCGTAATGTCAAAAATTGCTTCATGTAAAGGGCATTCAACTGTCTGATCTTCAATAAATCCTTCCGTGAGCAAGGCGTAGGCATGCGGGCAAATGTTTTCAATCGCAAAATAATGATCATTAATCACAAATACACCGATTTTCTTGTCATTCACATCCACTGCTTTAGGTTCATCTTCAGAGACATCTTCTATGCCGCAAACTGAAATCCAATTCATTCTCCGAGTCCTCTATTTTGTTTTATATACAAAACATTGATTTATTTTCAAAACATACAGCAAGAATAATACTCTTGACGTTTTTATGTCAATAAATTTAAGACGATATAATTCAATAACTTAATAAAATTTAGATATTTTGTTATGTTTTTTAATGTAAATATTGTTTTGTATATAAACGTTGTTTTATGCCATTTTTAACTTTAGAATAGACCCAAAATAAAGCAATATGCACTAACTTAAACCCCTATTTTTTATGCAGGAAATTTAATCAAATGAGTGAAATTAACGAAGAAGATATACACGAGTCTGACAGTGCAAAAAATGATGAAAGGTACTTAGTACCAGGCCTTGTACGGGGGTTAGCAATTTTGCAAGCGTTTAATCACGAAGCTCAAGAAATGACCATTTCAGAAATTGCTGAAATTATAGATGTGAACCGTTCTAGTGCATTTCGACTCATTTATACGCTCGAGTCATGCGGCTATTTGAGAAAAGCATCACAAAAAACTTATGCGCTAGATTCAAAAGTAATGGAGCTCGGTTTTAATAGTTTATCCAAGCTTTCCCTGCTGGATTTATCTACACCACTGATGAAAGAATTACGCGATCAAACCAAAATCGCAGTTCATTTATCTATTTTGGAAGGCACACATATTGTTTTTGTAAATAATGTTCAAGCCAGTGGGCCATTTACCAGCACTATTACTTTGGGCACTCGATGGCCTGCGCATGCTACCGTTATCGGACAATTATTATTATCCAACTTGGCAGAGACAGAAGTTCGAAATCGCTATCGAAAATTTAATGAATGGGATACTTTTTCAGAGTTAACACCACAAAACTTAAAAGACTTACTTCAACGACTAAACTACGTCAAAACTCAAGATTCTATGGTGAGTTGGGGCCACTATAATCAAGATATGGCGGCGTGTGCTGCACCGATTTATCGTCAATCAACAAAAGAAATGGTTGCTGTTTTGTCAGTGAGTTGTCCAATTACGACCTATGATGAGCAAACATTTAAAACAAACATCGCTCAACAAGTTATAGAAACTGCAGATAAAATTTCAAAATTTATTTATTAAAATATAGTGTATTTAGAACAAGGCAAAGGACTGCCTTACTTCTATCTTAGCTTGTTGAGCATCAATTTTTTTAAACGCACCCTGTTTTTTTCAAAATAAAAAATAACCCCATGCATCAGAATAGGTTTGATTTCGACCCTTCGGCATATTTATCTGAGAGTTATATTGCTGAATAAGAACTTCCGAACAGCTTTTTGCAACAAAGCTCTTTACCATTTTAAAAGCCGATGCTTCAAACTATGAAACATCGGCTTAAACAGGATTCAGGTTAATTATGAAAAATCCTATTAAAATTTAAAACTATAATCCACATTAATACGCGTTTCATTTGCTGAATGGAAAGTCATATTGGTCGGCATATCATTTCGATAATGAGAAAAACGTGTTCTAAGCCCCAAACCTTTTAAACTCCCTTCAGGTACACGATAGCCTAGCTCAAACTCTAAAGATTCTTCTTCAAAACGTCGTTCACCATATGTTAATAAATCAATATCATCACCTTTAGCATAGCGCGTCATAAAACGTAGACCATTTAAAGAAGTATCGCCTAAACGGACATTCTTAAAATCATAGTCATAACGTAAGGAAATCACTTTTTCATCTTTGTTTGAATAATCCGAACTCATAAAATCTAAAACAACTGGACTTTCAGCACCGGATAAAAATGGCAAACCGGTATTGCCAAAGGACTGCATATAACCAACGGATAATGTATGCCCCTGTAAATTGAGGCCCCAAAGCCCACTAAAGTGTCGGTTATCCACAGCACCGATTTTTTTATTTCCAGCATCATCACTATTAAAAAAGCGAACATCCGTTAAAAAGTTGTACTGATCTGAAATAGGCTGCTTAACATTCAGACCCAGAAATTGCTGTTGGTAAATATCCTGTAGTTCAGCATGGTACATACGGACTCGATAGGCATCACTGAGCTGATAAGCTCCCCCAAGTGTATAGAAATGATCGGTTGTTGCAGCCCGATCAAAGCGATGATTTATATTATCAATACCAACATCGGTATAGCGAATCGAATCGCGTTGACGGACTTTATCGACATAAAACCCTTCCAATTGCAGTTTAGGAATTTCATTCGAAACCACTCTTACACCACGATAAGTTTGTGGGAATAAACGTGCTGGCGAAGAAAAAATTGTGGGCAGTTGCGGAACGAGATCACCCATAAAAAGTTCATTTTTACTTACTTTAACCTTACCAGTTAGGCCAATTTTCCCATAATAATCATCTCTAGAATTATCTGAATTGACGGGTAATAAACCTGTACGTGCGTAATCATCTGCCTTACTTCCTAACAAGTTAAATCCAGCCATCGCAAGGACATCCACACCAAATCCTACTGCACCATCTGTATAGCCAGACTGCCCTTTAAATATGAGTCCCTGAGCCCAGTCTCGAGCAGCCGTATAGCGATAAGGATCATTTTTATAATCCCGATCAAAATAGAAGTTTCGTAATGTGATTTCAGCCTGACTATCTGCAACGAATTGCGCATGTGCCATATTTGCAAAAATTGGGCACAAGCAGATCCCCATCCATAAAGATGTCTTTTTCATTTTTGTCTCAACTTTTATTTTTTAAACAGATACTTAGATCGATGTATTTAAAGAGTAATTTTCACTCTTTTGATGTCGATAAACGGCCTTACCCAAGATTAAAATCAGGAAAATTGCCAAGACAAATACAATGCTGTAGTAAACATAAAGATGTTGCGGCGACATCCCTTGATCCAAAAATAGACCTGCTATCGTTGGGGATAAAATGGCTCCAATACGCCCAAATCCAATCGCATAGCCAACGCCACGACTTCTAATATCTGCCTCATAAATCGTAGGTGAAATTGAATAGAGTCCTGCAACACAACCGTTAATAAGTGTACCCAGCAATAAACCAACCAACAGCGCAATACTCACTTGTGATGAAACTGCGACAAATAAGAAAATACAGAGTGCGGTTAAACCCAAGAACAAACTGAGGGCATGGAAAATTTTAATCCGCGATGCCAAAAGCCCAATAATTGCTGCACCAAAAATTCCCCCAATACTGATTAAAATTCCTGTGCTTACCCCTTGATCTTGCGACATTCCCATTGCAATTAAGATTTTTGGTGTCCAGCTCATTACAAAGTAAAAACCAAACATGACCAAGAAAAATGCAAACCATAAACACAAGGTTTGAAAACCCTGATGACCACGAAATAGTTTGGCAACATCCCCCCCTTTTTGCGGTTCTACTTGTGCATATTGTGGCAGTACGTCTAAATGCTGTAACTGCATACGCTCTAGAATTACATTGGTATTGTCCAACGCACGCGCTGGCTTTTTGGCCAACAAATAATCGAGTGATTCTGGTAATAACCATAAAGCAAAAGCAAACATGACAAGGGTTGTAACACCACCTGCCAAGAAAACAGAACGCCACCCTAAATGCTCAATTAAAACAAAAGTTAGCACGCCTCCCAAAGTTGCTCCAATACCATAACCTGTTGACATCAAACTGACGGCTAGACTTCTCCAACGTGCGTTTGCATATTCACTTGCCAACACGTTACTACTCGCCAAGATTCCACCGACCCCAATACCAGTAATAAATCGCAGTGCAGCCAGCATCGTATGATTTTGCACAATCGCACATGCAGACATACTCAAGCCTGCAATAATCAAACAAATTAGAATTAAGAAACGACGACCAATTTTATCGGCTAATGGGGCTAAAAAAATTGAACCTGCTGCCATGCCAAATAAACCTGCACTAAGCAATATCCCTATTTGTGCACCAGATAAACTCCATTCAGCCGATACAGAAGGCGCAGTGAATGCCATCACCATGACATCAAAGCCATCAATTACATTCAAAAATATACAAATCAGAATCACGAACCATTGGTAACGGCTCATTTTATTATTGTTAATCTCGTCTAAAACATTTCTTTCCATTGTGTATCTCCCAATTAGGTATGGAAATACACACGACCATGTGAAAACACATCATTGGGTGATTATGCATATCCATATCCATAATTGCCTAGAAGGGATAATTAAGAATTAAAGTGATCCTGTACACAGATCATTTTGATGAAGCATCCTGCTCTTTTTCCATACTGTATAAATGGATCCAAAAAATCAACAAATTTGTTAGAATTTTTATAGGTAGATTTAAAATACAAATTAATAATATTAATATTCATATATTTACAAAAAATAAATCAGCTAGATCCTACCTAAACAATGATAACAAAAAACAATATGGATCCACTAAGAAAGCAATTCCAAAATCTCTCAACCCCAAACAAATGGATCCAGAAAAACAACACCACGACTTCACAAACCCATTAAAAAGAACAAATAACCACTCATTTTATCTATAAATACCCTCAATGTATTTGACAAAACTACAAAACAAACATAAATTGGATCCAATAATTGACAAGGAGTCATCATAATGTTCATTAAAAATGCATGGTATGTGGCATGCCGACCAGAAGAAATCCAAGATAAGCCTCTAGGTCGTACCATCTGCGGTGAAAAAATTGTGTTTTATCGTGCGAAAGAAAATCGAGTTGCAGCTGTAGAAGACTTTTGTCCGCATCGTGGCGCTCCGCTATCTTTAGGCTATGTCGAAGATGGCAATTTAGTCTGCGGTTATCATGGACTGGTCATGGGCTGTGAAGGGAAAACCATTTCTATGCCAGCTCAACGTGTCAGTGGATTTCCATGCAATAAAGCATATGCCGTCATCGAAAAATTTGGGTTTGTATGGGTCTGGCCTGGTGAAAAAAGCCTTGCGGATGAATCCAAACTCCCAGTTTTAGAGTGGGCAGATCATCCTGAGTGGAGTTATGGCGGTGGTTTGTTCCACATTCATTGTGATTATCGACTCATGATTGACAATCTCATGGACTTAACCCATGAAACCTATGTGCATGCTAGTAGTATCGGACAAAAAGAAATTGATGAATCGCTGCCAATCACCAAAGTGGATGGCGATCATGTCATTACCGAACGCTATATGGAAAACGTTACTGCCCCACCATTTTGGCAAATGGCACTCCGCGGGAATCATTTGGCAGACCAAGTGCCTGTAGATCGTTGGCAGCGCTGTCATTTTTTTGCACCAAGTAATGTGCATATTGAAGTTGGGGTTGCACATGCCGGACATGGCGGTTATGACGCCCCTAAAGATAAGAAAGTCGCTGCTATCGTGGTTGATTTTATTACCCCTGAAACAGAAACATCACATTGGTATTTCTGGGGCATGGCACGTAATTTCCAGCCTGAAAATACCGAACTCACCGATCAAATTCGTGAAGGACAAGGCAAAATCTTCACCGAAGATTTGGAAATGCTAGAACAGCAACAACAAAATATTCTCAACAATCCACAGCGCAAATTACTCATGTTAAATATTGATGCGGGGGGCGTTCAATCCCGCAAGATTATTGACCGCTTATTGAATGAAGAAAAATCGTCATCGGTCACATCCGAAGTCGCTAAATTTCCAAATATTCACATCATTTAAAGGGAATTAACATGGACGTTATCATTAGTAAAATTCACCAACTCACCCCTTCCATCCGTGCCTTTGAGTTAATTTCAGCATCGGGTGCCGCGTTACCTCGCTTCGAAGCAGGTGCGCATATTGATGTTTTTCTCAAAAATGGCTTAACTCGACAGTATTCACTATCGAATTGTTGCAGCGAACAACATCGCTATGTCATTGGTGTGCTGCAGGATGAAAACTCACGCGGCGGTTCACGCTGCATGCATAAAGACTATCAAACAGGTGATGTGTTAAGCATTGGACAACCGCGTAATTTATTTGCCCTACATGAAAATACGAAAACAGCCCTGCTATTTGCTGGTGGAATTGGCATTACCCCGATTCTCTCAATGGCGTATCGCTTAAAGGAACAGCATATTCCTTTTGAATTACATTATTTTGTGCGCACCCATGAAATGATCGCCTTTTATGGCAATTTGACCACGCATTTTGCTGAACAGATTCACTTTCATATTCAGGATCAGGAGGAAACCCAATGTGATATGCAAACTGTGCTGCAAGACCCACAGCCAGAGAAACACCTTTATGTTTGTGGGCCCACAGGCTTTATGCAGTTTGTCATGCAGTCAGCCGAAACCGCAGGATGGCACGCAGAACAACGGCATCAAGAGCATTTTGTAGCACAGCAAAGCAAGCAGGAAAATAATGAAATGTTTACGGTAGAAATTGCGGGTACGGGACGTCGGATTGAAATCCATCCAGAACAGACCGTGACACAAGCGCTGCTAGAACATGGTTTTGATGTGCCCGTGTCTTGCGAACAAGGCATTTGCGGGACCTGTATCACTCGTGTCATTTCAGGTACGCCTGACCATCGGGATGTCTTTATGACCGAACAAGAGCGGGCTTTAAATAATCAATTCACCCCTTGCTGCTCTCGGGCCAAATCCAAACATTTGGTGATCCAACTATAAGCTCTCTCGCCAGACTCCCTCGCTAAACTGAAGCTGTGGGAGTCGATAATGCTGTTTCACTCATGATTTGTTTAACAGTTTCTCCCAGTAAAGCCACGCTGCTATGCTCTCGCATTAAGCTTTCTGCACGCCCAGATTGTCCTTGCAGTAAGGCTTCATAGATTGAGCAATGCTGCAAATGCGCATAATGCAAGCGACGATATTCGGAGAGTGCACGAGATTCATCATAGGTAATGGCTTGAACGGAAGCCATTGGCAACTGATTATTTTTTGAAAGTGCCTGAATTAACGCAATATTTTGCGCACCTTGAATAATCGTATCATGAAAAATAACGTTAAACTCATGGTAACGTGTCAACTCTTCATCGCCAAATTCGGTATGCTCTGCAAACAGTTGTTCTATTTGTTCAATACAGTTTTTTAAAGTCTGCTGTTGTTGTTCCGATAAGCCTTGCTCGGCTAAAGTCTTCGCGGCCAAACCTTCGAGTACGCCACGCACTTCTAAGGCATCATTCACCAATTTATTAGAGATTTCTCGAACGGTGTAACCCCGGGTAGGGTTTTTTAGTAATAAGCCTTCTTGTTCTAATAAGCGAAAGGCCATCCGTATAGGCTGACGTGAAACCCCCAACAACTCTGCTGTCGGAATTTCCGCAATACGACTGCCCCCTTCGAGTTCCCCCGAAAAAATCATTTTTCTTAATTTAATTAAAACTTGCTGTCCTGAAGACATCCTAGCCACACTGAATGAAATATTTTAAATTGATGCTACCCAATTCATTCAGGTTGTGACAATAGTTTTTTGTAGAAGAACATACTTAAGCAGCAATAGCGTGACATTGGGCATGATCTAAACCATGGGATTATTCTCCAGATTTTAAATTGTTCACCATAATGTCTAAATTGTTTCGAATCAAATAAGCCAGATTTATATCTATGCCTTGCAACATTTTCTGTTCGAGTGCTTCTACCACTTTATTGCACTCAGCCAGTTTCATTAAGCCTAAATCCGTGACTGTCACCAAAATTCGGCGGCCGTGAGTCGGATCTGGTTTTTTTTCAATCCATTGATTACTTTGCAAATCCTGCAAAATAATATTGGCAGATTGTGGTTTCATAAATGAACGCTCGGCCAACTTGGCATTCGACAAATTACTTTTAGATGCCAATACGGATAATGCGGTAAATTGTGGCAGCGTAATATCCAAAGCTTTCAAATGCTCGGTTAAATACTTGCTAACAACTCGGTCTAGACGGGCGATGGTATAACTTAATCGTGGACCATCTGCTATTTTTTTATCAATTGAACTTGTGCTTACCATAATTCTTAATCATCAAAAACCAATGAAAGAAGCATGAGAAGAAACGCTCACACTTCTTTCAATTTAAACTATTTAACGAGCGGTCGTGCTTTGTATTAACTGTACAGGCTGTTTAGGTTTTCTGACAAGCATCAGTGCTGAAATTGCTGCAATCAAAATTACAGGAATACTCGAACCAATCACAATGGTCGCGCTTTTACCAATCGACAGTAAGAACCCTGCCAATAGTGGACCTGCAAACGAACCAATACGACCAATTGCTACTGCTGCTCCAACACCTGTGCCGCGCATTTCAGTTGGATAATACATGGCGGCTAAACCATACAAGGCTGACTGTCCACCGACAATAAATAAGCCACAGCCTACTGCTGACAAAGCCAATAACGCCACTGTCGGTGAAAAAGACAGACAGCAAAGTGACAGCAAAATACCCATATAGATAAATTTAATCACGAAACTCATGCGCATTTTATCCAGCATCATGCCCATCAGTATGGAGCCAAACATACCGCCCACGTTATATCCCATTTGAATATAATTCGCTTCTAATTTCGAAAGTCCTTGAGCTCCCATTAATAGTGGTAACCAATTCAGCAAGAAATATAAAACCACTAAAGTACAGAAGAAACTGATCCAAATCTGAATGGTCGACATGCGGCGATCTTTAGAAAACAGCACCTGCATAAATGGCGTAGTCTGCTGGTTTTGAGTTTTCCGATCCAAGTAATCACTCGATTCTGGCAAAGACTTCAAGAGCAATGGAATGAGTAAAATTGGTGCAATACCCCCGACATAAAAAATATGTCGCCATTCACTATCCCCAACCAGAAGCATAGCAACAACTGAAGTTAGCAACCCACCAAATGGGATACCACTGTACATAATACTCACAGCTGTGCCTTTACGGTCAGATGCAACCGACTCAGAAGCCAGCGTAATCATCATTGGTAATGCCCCGCCCATGCCTAGTCCCGTTAGAAAACGAATCAACAACATTAAATGATAATCTCCCGCAAAAGCAGTCAGCAAAGACATAATGCCGAATAACAATATACTGAAAATTAATACTTTTTTACGCCCAACAATATCTGCGAGTCTGCCACCGATAATCGCTCCAGGTAGGGTGCCGATAATGGCCGCACTAAAAGCCCATGCCATCTGAGCATTATCCAACATAAATTCTGCACGCATACGAGGCGCTGCAACGCCCATGGATTGAAGATCAAAACCTTCAAAAATTGCGATCGCAAAACATAGCAATAAAGTGATTTTTGTCCTTGTCGAAGGATGTCGCACTTTTTCCATAACTGAATCCTTATTCTGCCTGATATTTCCATTACATCTTGTTGTTTTGTGCTGTTCTGTGAACACCCCTAAAATATCAGTTAGACTGATTAAAAAATCAATAGTATTTTTTATTTTTTTAATAAACATATAATTTTAACTATACATTTCATTCACTTAAAAAATAAATTAGAAATTTTCCAAAAAACACTTGAATGTAAGTTTAACTGATATTAGATTGTGTAAAGAACAAACAGACTGTCATTCAAGGAGAAAGCACATGACATATGATAAGCGTTGGGAAACCGTAGATGTACAAGTTGAAAATGGCATTGCATGGGTAACATTCAACCGTCCAGAAAAGAAAAATGCCATGAGCCCGACATTAAATCGGGAAATGATTGAAGTCCTCGAAACTTTAGAGCTTGATCAAAATGCTCGTGTACTTGTCTTGACGGGTGCAGGTGATTCTTGGACCGCAGGGATGGATTTAAAGGAATATTTCCGAGAGGTCGATACCCAACCTGAAATCTTCCAAGAACGTATTCGTCGTGATTCTTGCCGTTGGCAGTGGCAGTTGTTACGTATGTATTCAAAACCAACCATTGCCATGGTCAATGGCTGGTGTTTTGGTGGCGGTTTCTCTCCTTTAGTGGCGTGTGATCTCGCCATAGCGGCAGATGAAGCAACCTTTGGTTTATCTGAAATTAACTGGGGGATTCCTCCTGGCAATTTAGTCAGCAAAGCAATGGCGGATACAGTTGGACATCGTACCTCCCTGTATTACATCATGACTGGCAAAACCTTTAGCGGTAAAGAAGCTGAAAATATGGGCTTGATTAATAAGAGTGTCCCTTTAGCAGATTTAAAAGCGGAAGTGACCGAATTGGCCAACATTCTGCTTGAGAAAAATCCAGTGGTGTTACGTACCGCGAAAAATGGCTTTAAGCGTTGCCGTGAATTAACTTGGGATCAAAATGAAGACTACTTATATGCCAAACTCGATCAATGTATCCATCGCGATACCGAAGGTGGTCGTCAAGAAGGCTTAAAACAGTTTTTAGATGAAAAATCGATTAAACCAGGTTTACAAAGCTACAAACGTACTGGTTAATGATTAAATTTTAGATGGTTATGTAAGGATACAACCCATGCACAATGTACAGTCACTTAGACATGATGAATCTGTAGAAAGCACCGATGATAATGCTCGTGCTGAGCCGCACTTGACTCTAGTTGAGTCTGTGCGAAATCGCGCCACGCCATTGAATCAAGTTCAGTTGCTGATTCATGGTCAGTCAGTCGATGCTTCCAATCACGCGACTTTTGAGCGAATCAGTCCGATTGATGGTCAAGTTGCCAGCATTGCAGCTGCCGCAACCGTAGCCGATGTCGATCGTGCCATTGAATCCGCGGCTCAAGCGTTTCAAGCGTGGTCGAAACTTTCTCCGACTGAACGTCGCTTGCGCTTGTTAAAAGCCGCCGACCTCATGGATCAAAACACTGAGCAATTCATTCAAATTGGCATGCGTGAAACAGGTTCAACAGCGACATGGTATGGGTTCAATGTCCACTTAGCTGCCAATATGTTACGTGAAGCCGCAGCCATGACCACGCAAATGGATGGCAGCCTGATTCCCTCTGATGTACCCGGCAATATGGCAATGGGCATACGTGTGCCTTGCGGTGTCGTGGTCGGCATTGCTCCGTGGAATGCGCCGATTATTTTGGCTACCCGTGCTTTGGCCATGCCACTCGCATGTGGGAATACCGTGGTGCTCAAGGCTTCCGAAGCTTGCCCTGCTACCCAGCGCTTAATTGGTCAAGTGCTGCATGAAGCAGGCTTAGGAGAGGGTGTCGTCAATGTGATTACCCATGCCGCCGAAGACGCACCGCAAATTGTCGAGCGTTTAATTTCTCACCCTGCTGTGAAACGTATAAATTTTACAGGTTCAACCAAAGTTGGCAAAATTATTGCGGAAACAGCAGCGAAATATTTAAAGCCTGTGCTGCTAGAACTGGGTGGAAAAGCCCCTGTGGTGGTATTGAATGAGGCCGACGTGAATGAAGCGGTCAATGCAGTTGCCTTTGGTGCCTTCTTTAATCAAGGACAAATCTGTATGTCTACCGAGCGTGTGCTGGTACAGGAAGATATTGCAGATCAATTCATTCACAAACTGGTTGAAAAAACACGTACGATTCGTGCGGGCAATCCAAGCACGCAACAATATGCGCTGGGTGTTTTAGAAAGTACTCGTGCTGCGCAGCGTATTCAACATTTACTACAAGATGCGCAAAGCAAAGGGGCTGACTTGCCTCTGGGGATTCAAATTGAAGCAACCACGATGCAACCGACTTTGGTGTTGAATATCCAAGCTGATATGGCATTGTATCGCGAAGAATCTTTTGGTCCTGTTTGCACGGTGCAGCGTTTTGGCAGCCTTGAAGAAGGCATTGCCCTCGCCAATGACAGTGAGTTTGGATTATCCGCTGCCGTATTTAGTCAGAATATTGCGCAGGCACTGGATGTGGCGAAACAGATTGATTCAGGGATCTGTCACATTAACGGCGCCACGGTACATGACGAAGCTCAAATGCCTTTTGGCGGGACTAAATCTAGTGGTTATGGACGTTTTGGCAGCAAAGCCTCCATTGCTGAATTTACCGAATTACGTTGGATCACCATTCAAACCCAAGCTCGCCACTATCCAATTTAAGCGTGGATCTGGCATACAGACTAAATATAAATTGCATGAAGCAAAATACAATTAAGCGCAGTGATGCGCTTTCCATGGAGTGAAAACAATGCAAATGAATGCCACTCAATCACAAGATCGCGAAAGATTCGTCAAGCTTGGGCGTCATGATATTGATTATGTGTATCAAGATCAGATCTTGTATCTTCAACCCAAAGAACAACTGAAGAATTACCCGCAAAAATTGACTGATCGTCTGATTCATTTTGCACAAACCAAACCTGAACACATTTTTGCAGCGAAACGCAATGCACAAGGTGAATGGATCAAACTCAATTATGCCGAAACTTTACAGCGCGCTTGGCATATTGCTCAGGCGCTTCATAATCGCAATCTGAGTGAACAACACCCTTTAATCATTTTATCGGGAAATGATCTAGAACATTTAACCCTTTCCATGGCGGCAATGCTGGCGGGTGTTCCCTTTTCTGCCATTTCCCCTGCTTATTCCTTAGTTTCTCAAGATTTTGGCAAATTAAAACATGTGTTTGAAGTACTGACTCCGGGCATGGTCTATGCCAGTGATGGGCGAGCTTTTGCCAAGGCCATTGCAGCATGTGCCCCTGCCCACATTGAAGTTGTGACCAATAAAGGCATTATTGGGGATCATAGTTGCACGGCGTTCCAAGAACTTTTAGATACGCCGGTCACCAATGTCCAAGAACATTATTCAACTTTAGATGAACATCAAATTGCCAAATTTTTATTTACCTCTGGCTCCACCAAAATGCCAAAGGCTGTGCCGACAACCCACTTAATGTTATCGGTGAATCAGCAGATGCTGCTCCAAACCTTTCCCGAGTTTGAAGAAACACCGCCTGTTTTACTGGATTGGTTGTCTTGGCATCATACTTTTGGGGGCAGTCATAATGTTGGAATTGCCTTATATAACGGCGGTACCATTTATATTGACGATGGCAAACCTGTGGCAGGCAAGTTTGATGAAACTATTCGGAATTTAAAAGAAATTTCCCCAACGGTGTATTTAAATGTACCTAAAGGCTGGGAAGAACTGACCGACGCCCTAGAGAAAGATGCCGAACTAAGGGAACGTTTCTTTGCAAAAGTGAAAATTCTGTTTTTCGCAGGAGCAGCCTTATCCGAAGCTGGTTGGAACCGGCTAGATCGCATTGCACAACAACACTGTGGAGAAAAAATCCGTATTATGAGTGGGCTCGGCATGACCGAAACCGCACCCTCTTGTGCTTTTACCACAGGCCCACGCGTCATGGCGGGTTTTATTGGCTACCCGGCTCCAGGATGTGAAATTAAATTGGTGCCATATGGCGACAAACTGGAATTTTGTGTGCGTGGCAAACACGTCATGAAAGGTTACTGGCGTTTAAGTGCCGATCAGCAGAGTCCTGTGTTTGATGAAGAAGGCTTTTTCCATACGGGCGATGCTGTGCGTTTGGTCGATGAACAGGATCCAACTCAAGGGCTGATGTACGATGGCCGGATTGCTGAAGACTTTAAATTAAATACAGGTACTTTTGTCAATGTTGGCACCTTACGAAATAAAGTACTGATTCAAGGCAATTTGCTGATTCAGGATGTCTGCATTACAGGCTCAAACCTGAATGCGATTGGCTTTCTGATTTTCCCTAAACTAGATGCCTGTGCCGATTATGCGGGATTTTCTTTATCAGAGCATAGTGCTGAAGAAATTTTGAAACATCCGAAAATTCAGCAATGGTTCCGTCAATTCTTGATGCACTACAACAAAGATGCGACAGGTAGTTCCAATCGCGTTTCCATGCTTTACCTACAAACTGAAGCACCACAACTGGATGCAGGCGAAGTCACGGATAAAGGCAATCTTAATCAAAGCAATATCCTCAAACGACGCGCCAATCGAATTGAAGAGTTGTATCAGAAACAATCTGATAATGCCCTGATCATTCGGATTCCAACGCTTAACAACTAATCCATTGAAATCACAGTAAAAAAGCTCAGCTAACCTTGGGCTTTACCCTGACTTTTGCCAAAAAAAGGTGAAGTATGCAACACGATACCGAATTTGAACTGTTTAGAGATAACTATCGACGCTTCCTCAAAGAATATGTCGCTCCCCATTATGAGCAATGGGAAGAAGATGGCTTGATTCCGCGAAGTGTGTGGAAGCAACTCGGTGAAAATGGCTTTTTATGCGTGGATGTGCCTGAAGAATATGGCGGTTATGGTGCCCCTGTACATTATTCCCTGATGCTCGTACAGGAAACTGCGCAAGCTGGTTTTACCTCCTTGGCCGTCGCGATTGGTGGACAGAACGAACTGGTCTCGCCCTATCTGCAAAATATTGGCACGGAAGAACAAAAAAAATATTGGCTCCCGAAAATGGTGACGGGTGAGGTCGTAACGGCCATTGCCATGACTGAAGCCAATGCAGGCTCAGACTTACAAGCCATTCGCACTCAAGCGATTTTAAAGGATGAGCATTATATCGTAGATGGATCAAAAACCTTTATTTCCAATGGTCTGCATGCCGACTTAATTATTTTGGTGGCCAAAACCGACCCAGAAGCACGCGCCAAAGGGATTTCATTATTACTGGTAGATGCCAATTTAAAAGGGGTCGAAAAAGGCAGATCATTGAAAAAAATCGGCCTACATGCCCAAGACACCGCAGAGCTTTTTTTTGATCAAGT
The DNA here is from genome assembly GCF_054457875.1 of Acinetobacter sp. GXMZU3951. Classification (NCBI taxonomy): domain Bacteria; kingdom Pseudomonadati; phylum Pseudomonadota; class Gammaproteobacteria; order Moraxellales; family Moraxellaceae; genus Acinetobacter; species Acinetobacter sp. GXMZU3951. The sequence continues at coordinate 41,422 of NZ_JBTLFO010000001.1, forward strand.
CCAAGTTCCCAAATCCCAACTTTTAGGAGATGAAGGCAAAGGCTTTTCTTATTTAATGCAAGAATTGCCACGCGAACGCTTGAGCATTTCCATGATGGCACTCGGTTCGATGTTTGGCGCCATACAACTCACCAAAGATTATGTATTAGAACGCAAGGCCTTTGGGCAACCACTCAGCCAAATGCAAAATACCCGTTTTGTGCTCGCCAATACCCAAATTAAAGCCAAAGCTGCGCAGGCTTTTGTGCATGAATGTGCCGAGCAATACCATCAGGACCAATTAACAGTCAGTCATGTCGCTGCATTGAAATGCTTTATTACCGACACGCAATGCGAAGTCGTAGACCAATTGCTGCAACTGTTTGGTGGTTACGGTTATATGCAGGAATACCCAATCTCGCGCTTTTTTGTCGATGCTCGAGTACAAAAAATTTATGGCGGCACCAACGAAATTATGAAGGAAATCGTGGCGCGCGAACTGCTTGGAAAATAATTCGAAATTACAGACATCAAAGGCAGATCATTTATCTGCCTGTTTTAAAACAACAATGATATTTCAGGAAGAAATGCAATGAAATCTAAACTATGGATGTACTCTACCCTCATGCTTTCCGGCACGGCTTTCGCAGGCGGCTTTATTGATAACAGCACGGTCGACTTAACCACACGAAATTTCTATTTTGATCGTGACTATCAGGAAGTATCCAAATATCCCGCAGCGAAAGATTGGACCCAAGGTTTCATTTTCAGAGCCAATTCAGGTTATACCGAAGGCACCGTAGGCTTTGGACTCGACCTTTTGGCCACCGCAGGTTTTAAATTGGATGCCAGTGCAGACTATGCAGGTACGGGTAACTTACCACGTGATCCTGTCACCAATGAACCTGCTTCCAGTTATGGACAAATCGGAATCACAGGCAAATCTAAAATCAGTAAAACCGAGTTAAAAGTCGGTACGCTTAGACCGATGAATCCCGTATTGGTCGCATCACCAGCGCGACTTTTACCGCAAACCTATCGCGGGATTTCACTAGACTCGAAGGACATTCCAAATCTGGATTTTCAATCGGCTTATATTGATCAGGTCAATCAACGCGATTCAACCAACTGGGAAAACCTGCGGATTTCAGCGGTCAATGGTCGCTTTAAAAGCGCTGATACCGATCAACTGTATTATCTCGGGGGCAACTATCAACTCATTCCAAGCACCAAACTGACCAGCTTTTATATGGATGTACAAGACCTGTATAACCAGTCCATGTTTGGTGTTAGCTATAATCACAAATTCAATGACAGCAACAATTTTAGCTCACAATTACGTTACTACCGCAGTCGTGAAGACGGGCAAGCCAAAGCAGGTTTGGTGGATAACGATCTGATTCATGGTTACTTCGAGCTCAAGCATCAAAATCACAAGTTTATTCTTGCCACTTTCCATCATATGGGTGACACCGCTTTTCCATACTTAACAGGGGGGGAAACGGGGCTCTTAATCGACACTTGGCCAGCGGAATTTTTGAATGCCAAAGAGCATGTCTATAGCTTCCGTTACGAATATGATTTTAAAAACTATGTGCCCGGTTTACGCTTTATGACCCGCTATACCACTGGGGACAATATCTATGCACCCAATTTGGGGGGTGACAATTTAAAAGAACATGAAACCGATTTTGATCTTGGCTATACCGTGCAAAAAGGCATCTTCAAAAATCTTGGATTACGCGCGCGTTATGCCATGTATGACAACAACATGCTGTCTAGCGCCAACATCAAACCTTCCAACGAAACCCGTATCAATATCGACTACACCTGGAAATTTAAATAATGCTGACTGAGGTTTTGCTGCTGCCGAACCTCTTTTTATTGAGATCAATATCATGAAAAAAATACTCAGCCTCGGCTTTGGCTTGAGCTTACTCAGCCTGACGCATGCGGAAACTCAATACCATCCACCCACCCCGCATTTAGAACCTTTGGCGCAATTTAACGTAGATTTAAATGCGCCAGTTTGGGAACTCGGCACCACCAGTGATGGGGGAAAACGCCGAATTATTCCAATTACAGGGGGCAGCTTTCAAGGTAAACAACTTAAGGGACGCATTCTCAATAACGGTGCCGATTGGCAGATTGTGGACAGTCAAGGACTGGCGATTATTGATACCCGTTATCTACTAGAAACGGAAGATGGCGCTTTAATTTATTTACAAACCAAGGGCTACAGGCATGGTTCAAGCGAAGTTTTAAAGCAACTGGCTCAGGGCGAAGATGTCGACCCGAACAAATACTATTTCAAAATTACCATGCAGTTTGAAACCAGCTCCCCCAAATATGCATGGTTGAATCAAACCGTTGCTGTCGGCAGTGCCATGCGTCTAGGCAAAGCCGTTATTTATGATGCTTATACGCTGCAATAAGTATCGAAGCTCTATCTATCTTTTAGTCATCTTCCGAAAAATGGATCTTTCATTATGACCCTAAGCACTTTAGCAACATTGCCCCCCATCCACCATCTTCTTGGGGGACACAACATTCAATGGCATGCAGAACAACTGGAACTCGAAATTAGCTATATGGCTTTAGACAGTTTTACCAATCCACGCGGCACCGTCGAAGGTGGCATGCTCTGTGCCATGCTAGATGATGTGATGGGCTTATTTGCCTTTATTGTCAATGGGCAAAAACCCGCAACGAGCATCAACCTAAGCACGGATTTTCTACACCCCTGCCACGTCGGTATCGTCAACACCAAGTGCCGCTTTATCAAGCAAGGCAAGACCATTTTAAATATCGAAAGTGAAGCTTGGCAAAACCATAAACGGATTGCGAGAAGTACTGCCAATTTTATGGTGCTCTCAGATTAAAGTTTAAACAATAAAAATGGATTTTGAACAATGAAAAAACGATTTGCGCCGAGAGATTGGTCTAAGCCTTTGAGCATGCTTGCTTTATGTATCAGTCTGGCGGCCTGTGGCGACAATAGTGAAAATAACGCCAATGTAACCAGCCAAGTTAAGCCACAGATTCCACAACTCACACCTGCGGTTGGAACAACATTAAAAGGGGCTTGTAGCGATTTAACAGGATTCCAATTTGCCAACACCAGTATTACTTCTGCAACCCTAAAAGCAGCGGGCAGCCTCCAAATCGCGGGGCAAGACATTGCAGCACATTGCTTAGTGACAGGCTATATGTATCCACGCACCAGCCCGATTGATGGACAAACCTATCAAATTGGTTTTGAAATGCGTTTACCGCTCGATTGGAATGGGCGCTTTCTCTATCAAGGCAATGGTGGTACTGATGGCAATATCGCAACAGCAACAGGTCAAGTCGGAAGTGGCGGCCCCTTAAGCAACGCTTTACATGATGGTTTTGCAGTGATTTCTTCTGATGCAGGACACAATGCCACACAAAATCCACTCTTTGGACTGGATCCTCAAGCGCGGATAGATTACGGTTATGGTGCCATCAGCAAGCTCACGCCTATGGCGAAAAATTTAATTCAAGCTGCGTATGGGAAACAGCCTGATCGTTCTTATGCAGGTGGAACATCCAATGGTGGACGACATGCCATGATGGCGGCGACACGTTTGGGCGATCAGTATGACGGCATTCTCGCCAGCACGCCTGGTTTTCATCTCCCTCGTGCAGCAGCCGCGCAACTCTATACCGCACAACAATTACGTCGTGTTGCCAGCGATGAAAACGATTTAAGTACGGCCCTCACCCTATCTGAACGCAAGGTTCTGGCTCAATCCATTTTAAATCAATGTGATGCTTTGGATGGTATAGCGGATGGCTTAGTTCAAGATGTAGAAGCTTGTCGCACAGCCTTTGATATCCATCGCGATGTTCCCGTTTGTGCTAGCACACGAGATGGAAACTGTCTGTCTACAGATCAAATTGATGTACTGGCGAATATTTATCGCGGTCCCGTGAACTCAAAGGGTGAAGCCTTATATGCCACGCAACCTTTTGACCCGGGGCTATTGGGCAGCAACTGGGCCAGTTGGAAATTTGAATCTTCGGTCGGCACCGCACGTGACCCTGTGGCTGTGGGAATCATTTTTCAAGTTCCCCCAAATCCCGAGGTCATGCTTAATTCGCGTCAGTTTGCTTTCAATTTTAACTTTGATACAGACTATCCGAAATTATCGGCCAGCAATGCAACCTATCAAGAAAGCGCCATGTCTTTTATGCTTCCTCCAGATGAATTAAATCTGGATAAACTCCAACAACATGGCGGCAAAATGATTGTTGTCCAAGGAACTGCCGATGGAGTATTCTCGGTCGATGATACACAGCATTGGTATGATCAATTACTACAGCAATATCAAAATAATGCCTATGCTACTGCTCCGAGTTTTGTCCGTTTTTTCAGAGTCCCGGGCATGAACCATTCTCGTGGCGGGATTGCAACCGATCAATTTGATGCGCTTACAGCATTAGTCAATTGGGTCGAATATGGTCAAGCGCCTGACCGTATTGTGGCATCTGCTCGCGGTGTCGGAAATGCCAGCGGTGTCATCAATACTGAGCTGCCTGCAGATTGGTCAGCTAACCGAACCCGTCCACTTTGCCCGTATCCATTGATTGCCCGCTATAAGGGTCAAGGGGATAGTGAAGCCGCTGAGAATTTTAGCTGTCAATAGCCAAGTTAAATTTGAAAAGAAAGAGCTTAAATTAAGCTCTTTTTTTATGGCTACTGACTCCCCTGTATAGCCACCCAATCGCTAGCCAGTCAGATTTAGCGCCATGTGATTTTTAAAGCTTGCATTCAACCATCATCCCTCCTATTTGAGTCTGGCGGATAATTTGGTTATCTAAGAATCTTGCCTCTATATTCAAAATGTAAATAAAGATATGAATTTATATTCGAATACATAAATTAAGCTTTTCAATATACTTCAACACATATTATTTTTTATCAATCTATATTCTAATGAAATATCTCGCTTCTTTTATTTCCGTTGCAGTGCTTGCGCCACTGTTTTCGACCTCTGCATTTGCGACAACGGGATATTTCATGCATGCATATAGCGTCAATTCTCAGGGAAATGCCGGAACTGCAATTGCCAATTTTCAGGACAGTTTAACCATTGCCAGTAATCCAGCAGGTTTAAGCTGGTTAGGTCAGCGTTTAGATACAGGGCTCACGATTTTCGCGCCGGAACGTGAGTCGGAAATTTCGGGCAATCTAGCGGGGGCAAATGGGCATTATGATGCCAATAGCCGTAAATACTTCGTCATTCCAGAATTCGGCTATACCCATCCAATTAATTCCCAATTCACTGCAGGTATCGCGGTTTATGGCAATGGTGGCATGAATACCCATTATAAAAATAATCCCTATGCTGTTTTCAATAACAGCGGCAGTGCGGGAATTTCTTTAACGCAAGCCTTTATCTCGCCTGCCTTGGCATGGAAATATACAGATCATCAATCTATTGCATTAGCCGCTAATATTTTATATCAACGTTTCAGCGCACAAGGCTTTAATGGCGATGTGTTCGGTGGGGTTTCAGAAAATGCCAATGCCATTAGCAACCGTGGTAATGATGAATCCTATGGTGTAGGGGCTCGTATTGGCTGGTCAATCAAACCCAATCAAGATCTGACAATTGGTGCAAGTTATTCGTCGAAAATTGATGCCAGCCGCTTTAAGAAATATGCAGGTCTATTTGCAGAACAGGGTGATTTCGATGTGCCTGAAAGCTATGGAATTGGTTTAAATTATCAGCTTACCCCAGCATTATCCCTTGCAACGGACTATTTACGCATTAACTATTCGGATGTAGATTCGGTCGGCAATGGGCTCGAACCGTTATTTGCTGGCAACAGATTTGGTACCGATCAAGGCCCTGGCTTTGGTTGGCACGATATTAATGTCTATAAAGTTTCGACCACCTATCAAGCTACAGACAAACTCACCTTGCGCGCAGGCTATAGTTATAATGATCAACCCGTAGCCAATGATCAAACCTTTCTGAATATTCTCGCCCCTGGTGTAGTCCAGCAACATGTAAGTTTAGGGGCAACATGGAAAATTGATCAGCAGCAAAAAATTAGTCTGGCCTATACGCATGCATTAGAAGAAAGCGTAAAAGGACAAGGCTCAATTCCGGTCAATTTTGGTGGCGGTGAAGCAGATTTAAGTATGAGCCAAAACATTTTTGGCATTGCATACGGATTAGAATTTTAGCACTTCGTAAGCTCGTGTATAGCTCACAGCCGTATTGGCAAAGACAGTATGGCTTATCGGATTCATCTAAAAAAATAGAGAGCATTACAAAGCATTATCAGCACACGATATTTTTTGAGCATAAAAAAACTGCCTGTGTTCGACACAGGCAGTTTTAACTTTTGATTGCCTAACTTAGAAATTTACAGTCCAAGCAAACTGTGCCGTCCGTGGGGCACCAAGGAACAAGTAATCATCCCCGAAGAAGCTACCCGCATCACGCCAGTATTTTTTATTCAACAGGTTATCCACATTAAACCGTAGCGTATTCTCATAACCATAAGCGCGGAAGTTATACGCTGCACCAGCATCAAAGACACTATATCCAGACACTTTTACCGTACCGGCTTTGTTGGCATATTTGCTGCTACTGTATTGCATGCCTGCCAACAAACGTAATCCTTGTACTTGTGGAACTTGATAGGACAAATGACTGGCAAAACGAACTTTCGGAACATTTTGCGTTTGATGGTTTTGATATTCAGCTGTGGCGATGTCCGTTAAACGTGAACGGGTTAATGCCAAACTCGAGGTCATATCTAAATTTGGCGTCAAACGTCCCTGCAAACCTAACTCTAAGCCAAGGTTATGCTGCTCACCATCTGCAACATAATTATAGTTTGAGTCTGTATATTGATTGTCTTGCTTTAAATCAAATATAGCTGCGGTAAATAGCAAGGCCTGCCATTGCTGCTTAACACCGATTTCATATTGTGTCGAATGCAATGGTGCTAACGTAGCAAAAGCATTATTGGCATACCACGGCGCTTGCCCACCATCACTGAGTCCTTTGGCATAAGAAGCATAGACATGGGTCTGTTCCCAAGGCTGATACATGACTGCCATTTGCGGTAAGAAACGGTTAAAGTTGGTGTCGCGAATTTGGTTGCCATCCGCTGCATAGGTTTGTTCATCTAAATGCAGCAACTTGCCACCCAACAGTACCGACCATTGCGAATTAAAAGCAATTTGATCCAATAGATTTAAAGCCGTTTGTTCACTATTTAATGATTTGTAATGATTACCTAAAGCGGTAGTCGATGGGCTATAGGTTGCAGGATCCGTATAAATATTGCCTGTTCCCACTAGCTCATTAATTGCATCATATTGGGCATGACGTTTATAGGTCTGAGACAAGTCCAAACTCAAATGATGCTGCCAAGAACCTGTAGCAAATGTTCCGTTCAGCCCTGCTTTAAACTGATTGGTGAGATAACTGTCATTTGGACTACGGAACTCATAAATATCATAATTGCCATTTTGGTCAAAGGTATTACCTAAACCTGTAAATTGGCACACATCACTATAACAGCCCCAAGGGAATGCTGAATAATCATCTACCACCACTCGACTTTGTGATGCTGAGAGCTTGCCTGTCCAATTGTCATTAAACTGATGAATCAAATTTAAACTGCTATTGAGACTTTCATTGGTCACAGGTTTGCCCCAACTTTGATAGCCGAGCAAACGATCCCATTCCACCCCAGTCGGTACAGTTTGACCATCTAATAATTGATAACCGGGCACAGAGCGTTGACGCTGACGCTGTGATTCAATATCAAATTCAAGTTTTGAACGATCTGAGATTTTCCAGTCTAAAGCTAAAGCCCCAAACAGGCGCTGACCATCGGCATGATCCACATAGGGATGCATTTCTTCTTTAGCTAAATTCATACGATAGCCAAACTGCTGCTCGTGCCCAAAGAAACCACCCAAGTCAGTTGCAACTCGGTTGCCACCATGACTATCACCTTCCACGGTTATAGCGCGAATGTCTTGGGGACGTTTGGTCACATAGTTGACCACCCCTGCAGGAGTCGACATCCCACTTTGAATAGCACTGATTCCCTTTAAAATTTCGACCTGTTCTTTATTTTCCAGCGCGACATTTTGTTCACCACGCAATAAGTGACCATTGAGTAAATAGCTAGAACCAGCATTTAAACTAAAGCCACGCATGACAAAATTAGAATAATAACCAATCGGTGCATAGCCATCGCCGACAGCCGCATCATTTTTCACGACATCTGATAGGTTTTTTGCATGTTGATCCGCAATACGCTCTGCCGTAATGATACTGATTGAAGCGGGAATTTCGGCCAAGTTCTGTTGGGTAAAACCCGTTAAATTGACTGTGGGTTGATAATAGCCCGATTGTGCGGCTTGAGCAGTTACAGTGATGGTTTCGAGTTGTGCTATACCCTCTTCAGCTTCTGCATGTGCCAAAACTGAACTCAGCCCTAAACATGAAAATGAACCTACTGCCAGTAATGCTTTTTGCAACCGCGATATTGAAAATGGATACGTATTCACTGTGTTCGCCTAACCCCAAAAGATAATTTTACAGTCTAAAATTTCGGGCATGAGTATTCACAATTTTCTCGAATTGGACAAGTAGTTCTACAACTTATCTGCGTTTTTTTAAGCGAGGTGCTTGATGTGCTAGATAGGGCTACAAGGAAATGCAGGACAGATGAGTTTGTGTATAAAATATTCTGCCTATAAAACGTAATGTCCTAGCTTTTATTTCGTTGTAGTCTGAACCAAAATAGCAATAGCTCGAGAATTGAGTTTCTTCCAGCTAAACCCTGCGTAGACAGATTCAATATGAAAGTCCTTTAATTTTGCTAGCCTGCTCTGGCCTGTAGAAAAATCCCTACTCTGTGAGGTTATCAAGCATGCTGCTGTTTTCTAAACCCTCCATATTCTAAAAGAAGACCCTCAATGGATCTTCTGTTGTACTGACATAGGTTTAGAACTGATAGTGCATACTGAAAACTGCGTTACGCGGCGTCCCATAATTCATGCTGTTGGCGCCAATGCCCTCGTAATAGACTTCATCAAATAAATTATCCACATTCAGTTGGAGCTTGATCTTCGGGTCGAGCTGATAACCGAGCATAAGACTCGCCAACCAAACCTCATCCTGTTCGATACGGCTCGTACCCGTACCTGTATAAGTTTTACTGCGGTAATTTAAACCTGCGCCAGCACTCCACTGATCCAATTTATATTTCACAAACAGATTGGAGGTGGTACGCGCACTGGTCGTGGTGACTTTATTGCCATCGGCATCTTTCGCCTCAAAATTGGCAATACCAAAATTTACGCCCCAATAATCATTAATTTCCCCATCCAGTTCAAGCTCTACGCCTTTGCTGACTACGCCATCTACCCCGCGATAAGCTTGTTCAGTCGTTTGCACCCCATTTTCAACCACATATCCCCCCGAAACTGCTTCGGCAAAGTTGGTTTGTTCTATTCGGAATGCTGAAAGTGCGGTATTTAGACGGCCAGAGAAAAATTCGCTCTTAATTCCCGTTTCATAATTCTTGCCCACAATCGGATCAAGATAGTGTCCAGTTACATCTCTACGATTTTGGGGTTTAAACATATTGGTATAACTGGCATAGACCGAATGATCCTGCGCAAAATCATAAATCACGCCAAAATACGGTGTGAATTCGTGCTCAAATTCCCGATTACCATTGCCATCTGAAGCTTCAAATTGCCAATCTGAAAGTCGTGCGCCCGCAACAATTTTCACGGGATCTAAAACTTGGAACTTCCCTGAAATATAAACCCCTTGTTGTGTAGTTTTATTCAGCGCCAAACTTTTTGGATTGGTGATTGGCGTTAATAACTGGGTATTCATATTGTTAAAATCCAGTTGGTTTGGGGTATTAATCATTAAATCCCCATCAGCGCCCTGAATCGTGCCATATTTATTTTTGACAATCTCAACTGTATTCCATGAACCACCCACCACAATTTCCTGCGGTCGCCCTGCAAGACTAAATGGTGCATTAATAAAGACGTCGACATTATTTTCATCATTACGCACATCAGATGAATAGACTGAAACAGCGCCTAAACTCTTATTGCTGGCTTTATCTACTTTGCCTGCCACATAGAGCAAAGCCGTGTCTTTATCATCTCGGCGGTAGGTATAAGCAACATTTAAATTCATATCGTTATACAGTTTCTGTTTTATTGAGGCGAAAACCGCTGAGGTATTTACATTCCAATAGGTCCAGTCCGAACTGACCGATAATGAGCGATCAAAGTTAGTCAACGTCCCATCGTTATAAAATGCAGGTAATCCTCCCCAGCGAATCCCCTCGCGTTCTAATTGTTGGTACGTAGCCGCTAAAGACAAACTGGTGGCATCACTTAAATCGTAATCCAAAGCGCCATAAACCACATTTCGCTCTTTGGAATAAAAATCCATAAATGAATCTTCTTGCGAATGCTTCACCAAAACTCGCCCACGCAAAGAACCATCCACATTTAATGCACCAGAAAGATCGGCTGAACTAGAAAAATTATTCCAAGAGCCTGCCGAAGCCTCAATGTTTCCTGTTAATTCTGTGGCGTTGGCATGTTTACGAATAAAGTTCAAACCCATGGCAGGATTGCCCGCACCGGTCATCAAACCATTCGCCCCTTTCACCACTTCAACCCGATCAAAAATCGCCAAGTCAAAATCGCCTTCAGCCAAAGACATGGTCGTCGGCAAACCATCAATCAGGTAATAATCAATTTGAAAACCACGCGCATAATAACTTTGACGCTCATCGGTACGTGTCGCGGTGACCCCCGTGACATTCGCCATTAAATCTTGAAAGGACTCAATATTACGGTCATCCAAATATTCACGGGTATACACTTTCACCGCTTGCGGGGTTTCACGCAATGACAAATCGAGTTTAGTTGCTGTACTGCTGCTGTTCGCTGTATAACTCCCCGAGTTTTCAGTCACTGCACTTTTATTCTCAGCCTTTAAGGTAATTGTGCTCAGTTGTGATACTTGCTTTTGAGTTTCCGGCTCTTGTTCGGTTTCCGCATAGGCAAAGCCTGTAGCACTGGATGCTAAAAAGATGATTTGCATTGCAAGATATAAGGGTTTGGGGGAAGACACAGTAAATTTATACATATCAGGATATTCACGAAAATTTAGAATTAAGATCTGAAAGGACTGATGTTTCGGATGCACTTTGCCCATGTGCTCGAGATATAAATATCTTCATGGACATCTCATTTTCAAAATGGATTCAGGAATATCACTTCCCTATAAAGCTTCTGTTTGAAATTGTGCTGACCAATCCATTGAAATAAAATACTAAAATATTTTAAATATAAATGATACTGATTATCGTTTTTATATTCATTATTGTTATTTATTTTGCAAATAAGTAAATCAGATAAAGCACCTCGGACTCCATACACAGTAAAAGTCTAGTTATTCGGATAAAAGACCTCCAACAATTTAATGATAAAGCACTAGAAAAAATCAGGGACTGAACATCGACTAGAAATAAAACGGCTTTAAAGGTATGATGTCATATGTCTATTTTTCTGAAAAAAATTATGTCTGCAATTAAAGTCACCTGTGCCGAAAAATATGTCTTAATTAATCAGCAGTTTAAGTTTGACTTTCCTGTGGAATACAGCGAGTTTCAACAACTCGATCAAGAACAGTTTCAAACACAAGTTCATAACCAAGATGTCATTATTATTAGTGACCTAAATGTGAACGAGCAAGTTTTAGCCAACAATCCTAATCTAAAATTATTGGCGCTCTGCTCCACAGGGTTTAACCACGTGAATCTGCCACTCCTCAAACAACATGGGGTTCAAGTCTGTAATATCCGTGGTTATGCTGGCGATGCTGTTGCCGAGCATGCCTTTACCCTCATGATGAACCTAATTAAAAACTTTAATCAGCAAACTGAAAGTGTGAAACAGGGTTTGTGGTCGAAAGGTTCTAGCTCTTTTTATCTCGCTGCGCCAATGGGTGAGCTGAAGAATAAAACCCTCACCATTTTGGGCAAAGGCGAAATTGGCGTTTCACTGGCACAAAAAGCTGAAGCTTTTGGCATGAAAGTCATTTTCAGTGAACGTAAAAATGCCCGCGAATGTCGTGAAGGTTATGTCCCTTTTGAACTCGCTGTGCAACAGGCTGATATTTTGTCTTTACATTGTGAACTCAATGCAGAAACTCAACATATGCTGGATGAGTCTGTCATTCAACTCATGAAAGATAAAAGCATTTTAATTAATGTCGGTCGTGGTGGTTTAGTCCATGATGCCGACCTAATTCAAGCCATTAAAAGTAACAAGCTTGCGGGTTTTGGCACCGATGTACTTCATCAAGAACCGCCTACCGACGATCATCCCTTAATTCAATTACAGCGCAGTCATGATAATGTGCTCATTACCGGACATATTGCATGGGGAACCGATGAAGCTCAGCAGCGCTTGTTTGATATTTTAGAACGGAATATCAATCAAAATATGCAAGGCCATCCACAAAATCTGGTCTAATATAAAACAAGAGCCATCATAATGATGGCTCTGCTTTTTCAATCACGAAAAGAACTTAATTAACTGAACACCCAAACTTATTGCTTAAATTTCTTAATACTTTTCGACAAATGCGCACGCATCATCTGACGTGCCAATAAGCCATCTTGATCCACAATCGCATTGAAGATGTTGACATGATCATGGTGTACTGTTTTTAAATAATCTTCACGGTTCACAGGGCTATGTTCAATTGATTTCACCCGCGCACGTGGAATGATTTTTTCACCGAGGTATTTAAGGAAATCAACAAAATATTGATTCTCTGAAGCTTCAGCAATGGCAATATGAAAGTCATAATCGGCTTTGACCGTACCATCATTTACATCTGATGAAATATGTTTTTCAAAATCATCCAGCGCCGCTTTCATTTTATCAATATGTACCTGTTTACGACGTTCTGAAGCCAGAAATACAGCTTCTGACTCCAAACTAATACGCAGCTCCAACAAGGCAACAATGTCATTAATGGTTTCTAGACTGGCATTTGAAAGCAAAAAGTTTTGCTCAGCGGTCTGCTCTTTGACAAAGGTACCAATACCATGCCGAGTTTCGACAAACCCCAAAGAGCGTAATTCTGTAATCGCTTCACGAATTACCGAGCGACTGACTTCAAACTGTTCGATAAGCTCGAGTTCAGTCGGAATTTTTTCTCCAACCTGAAAATCCCCTGACTGAATTTTTTCGATCAATTGTTCTACAATGATTTGGCTTAATTTTTTTGCAGATCTAGATTTAATCGCACTAGACATAATAAAGGAGACTCACCAAATGTTGGAAAATTAGGGACTTAGTTTACTATAACCCTGACCAATAATCCTATATCAAGTGTATTGGATCTCAGTATGGGGCAAACTCACGATTATAAAATAATCACGGCTGAAATGGGTGTATTCAAACTAGCATTGTTTGCTTAAAAATGAAATGCCATCATGACATCCATGCCCGCTCATCATGTAAAATGTCGCTATGGCAACTCTAGTTTATTCAAATACGTCAACTCTGCATGACAAAGATGGCTCATAAGCTTTGGGAAATTTTGCCTCGAACTCTGCTTTTTTATAGGCTTCGTATGACGCTTTGCTAATCATCACCGCTGATTCTCGTCCTTTACGGGTAATTTCGACAAGATAACCCGCTACGGCTTTATCCATAATCATGGACAACACAGCTTTGGCATTACTGCAATTAATACTTTCCATCAAATTCTGTCCTAAAAAAGCCACGCCATGATTCGTCATAGCGTGGCTCATGTGCTCTTAAGTCAATTACACGGCTGCTTTCGTTAGTACACCATTAATCAAACGATTAATTTGTAACGGATTTTCATCTTTTAACGCATCAGGTAATAACACCTGCGGAGTGTTTTGATAGCACACTGGACGCATGAAGCGTTCAATTGCACCTGTACCGACCGATGTGCCACGCGCATCGCTGGTTGCAGGGAATGGACCACCATGTACCATGGCATCACACACTTCTACCCCTGTCGGGAAGCCGTTAAACAACACACGACCTGCCTTACGGGTAAACAACGCCAATAATTGCTCTGCGGTTGCAAGTTCAGCATCTTCACCAATAATGGTTGCAGTCAATTGACCTGCCAATTGTTCCAGACCTTGTAACAGTGTTGCTTCGTCATCCACGGCAATCACAATCGACATTGGGCCAAACACTTCATGTTGTAATTTAGCATTGCCCGACAACAACACACTTTGCTCGGCTTGGAACAAATTCGCTGATGCTTGTGAAATTAGCGTTGCTTGCTGCCCTTGCGCAATCAATTCAAAGCCGGCTTCGGTCTTTAATTCAGCTACACCTTGTTGGTAGCTTTTTAAAGTTCCCGGATTAAGCATCACTTGTGGAAATGCTTGCTGAGTATGTGCAATCAAACCCGCAACAAACTGGTCAAACTCAGGGCTTTTTACCCCTAGAATGAGACCCGGCTTGGTACAGAATTGACCACAACCCATGTTAAATGAAGCCACAGTCTCTTGTGCAATTTGTGCACCACGAGCTGCCAAGGCTTGCGGCATTACCACCACTGGGTTCACACTCGACATTTCAGCAAATACAGGAATTGGCTGTGGACGGTTTTGCGCAATATTATACAGCGCCATACCACCTTCCAACGAACCCGTAAAACCTACCGCTTGAATCAGTGGATGTGCCACTAAATCTGCACCGATACGCCCACCAAAAATCATGTTGAAGGTACCAGCAGGCATTCTGCAATTTACAACGGCTTTTTCGATGGCTTCACCCACCAGTTCAGCAGTTGCCATATGACCTGAATGTGCCTTAAATACCACAGGACATCCCGCAGCTAATGCAGCAACCGTGTCACCGCCCGCAGTCGAAAATGCCAATGGGAAGTTACTTGCACCAAATACCGCCACTGGGCCTAAAGCCACTTTGTATTGACGAATATCAACGCGAGGCATTGGTTTACGTTCAGGCAAAGCTGGATCAATACGTGCAGCATAAAAATCACCGCGACGTAACAATTGAGCAAATAAACGCAATTGACCCGTTACGCGACCAGTTTCACCTTGCAAACGCGCCAATGGTAAACCCGTTTCTAAAGAAGCCACTTCTTGCAGCTTTGGACCCAAAGCTTCAATTTGTACTGCAATTTCTTCTAAAAACTCAGCACGTTGACCTTGAGTCGTTTGGCTGTACACCGCAAATGCAGCATCTGCAGCTTTGGCAGCAGCATCCACTTCTTCAAGTGTTGCCTGGCTGTAAACATAGCCCGTTAACTGGTAGTCTGTTGCGTTAATACTTTCAATTGCAGGTGCATGCGTAGCAACACGCTGACCATTGATAAATTGTTTACCATTATTAATTGCCATGAATGAACTCCAATGCCTGAATCTAAAAACTTATTGCGGACCTAAAGTTGCAATTAATGCAGCTAAATCTTCGTAGTCTTTCGGAGTTAAATCACTTAATGGTGGACGTACAGGACCAGCATCGTAACCAACAATTTTCGCACCTGCTTTAATCATACTTACGCCATAACCTGCTTTACGATCACGGATTTGAATTAAAGGAAGGAAGAAATCTTTAATTAAACGATCAGTCGTTGCGGTGTCATTCGCACGAATTGCGTTATAAAACTCCATGGCAGTTTTTGGAATGAAGTTAAATACTGCAGATGAATACACTGGGCAACCCAAGGCTTTGTATGGTGCTGCAAATACTTCAGCGGTTGGCAAACCACCTAAATAAGACAAACGATCACCGACAGTTTGAGTAATCCCCGTCATCATATCAATTTGACCTGAACTGTCTTTAAAACCAATCAGGTTCGGACACGCTTCTGTCAATTCCTGTAAAGATTTAAGATTTAAAACAGATACGCTACGGTTATAGAAAATTACACCGAAGTCTACAGAGTTACACACTTGTTTAACGTGTTCGATCAAACCTTCTTGGCTTGCTTCCGTTAAGTAGTGCGGCATTAAAAGAATACCTTGCGCACCTAAACGTTCTGCTTCTTGTGCTTGTGCAATCGCCTGACGTGTTGGACCACCTGCACCAGCGATAATTGGCACACTACCTTTACAGGTATCTACTGCAGTTTTGATAACTTCTGAATATTCATTACCAGTTAATGAGAAGAATTCACCTGTACCACCCGCAGCAAATAATGCGCTTGCGCCATACGGTGCTAACCACTCTAAACGCTTTTGATAAGTTTCTTTATTGAAATCACCATTCTTATCAAAGTCAGTTACTGGGAAAGAAAGTAAACCGTCAGAAATAATGCTCTTTAACTCAACTGCTTCCATTGTAGCTCTCCATGTTTTGTTTGCTGTTGTCAGACATCTTACATCATATGTTTAAGCTCTTACAATCCCTTTTCTAGAAACAACGTATTTATTTTTAATTACGTTTAAATATCATATATTTATGAAACATAAAAAATCACTAAACAAGGTATCAATCAGTTGGCACAACACTTATATCTCGTCCAATCATTCAGCAGAGAATAAAAAAAGCTGCCCAAAGGCAGCTTTCTTAAAGCATCAAACTTCTGACTTAGCGCACAAGACAAGGCTTTTTGTTATTAAACTTCCAATCTGGAATTAAAAATTGCATGCCTTCCGCATCATTACGTGCACCTAAACCATTGGCTTTATACAACTCATGCGCACGATTAATACTGTCCCAATCCAACTCAATGCCTAGACCAGGTGCTGTAGGTACCTGAATCTTACCTTCCTTAATTTCAAGTGGTTGCTTGGTTAACTGGTCTGTACCTTCTTGCCAAATCCAATGTGTATCAATTGCGGTCACCTTACCCACTGCGGCAGCCGCCACATGCGTAAACATCGCCAATGAAATATCAAAATGGTTATTAGAATGTGAACCCCAAGTTAAGTTATACATTTGACACAATTGTGAAACACGGACTGAACCTTCAAGCGTCCAGAAATGCGGATCGGCGAGTGGAATATCTACAGATTGCAATTGAATGCTGTGCGACATTTCGCGCCAATCTGTTGCAATCATATTGGTCGCAGTTGGCAAACCGGTGGCTCGCTTAAATTCAGCCATGATTTCACGGCTAGAAAAGCCTTGTTCAGCACCACATGGGTCTTCAGCATATGCCAGAACACCCTTTAAATGCTTACCCAGCGCAATAGCTTCATCTAAATACCAAGCTCCATTTGGATCAAGCGTTACACGAGCTTCAGGGAAACGACGTGCAATTGCAGTAACAGCTTCGGCTTCTTGTTCAGCTGGTAGCACACCACCTTTCAGTTTAAAATCCTTAAACCCATAACGATCATAAGATGCTTCAGCCAGTCGTTGAATTGCATCTGGTGTTAAGGCTTTTTCATGTCGTACGTTATACCAGTCATGCTTCAAATGCGGTGAAGTCGCATATTCCAAAGAAGTCTGCTTACGATCACCAATAAAGAATAAATAGCCCAGTACTTCAACTTCGCTACGTTGTTGTCCATCACCCAAAAGACTTGCAACGTTTACATTTAAATGTTTGCCAAGTAAATCAAGTAATGCAGACTCATATGCCGTCACCACATGAATAGTTGTTCTTAAATCAAAGGTTTGGTTACCACGACCACCCGCATCACGGTCTGCAAAGGTTTGATGGATTTTCTTTAATAAATTTTTATATTCGCCAATCGGCTGACCTTCAACCAACGCTTTAGCATCGTTTAATGTCGCTAAAATTTTCTCACCACCTGGAATTTCACCAACACCGACATTGCCTGAATTATCCTCAATAACAAGGATGTTACGCGTGAAGTAAGGACCATGAGCACCACTCAAATTCAGCAACATACTATCATGACCCGCGACAGGTATTGCTCTGATGGATTTAACAATAGGTGTAGTAGCCGACATTGAAATGCTCCTTGTCTCATTGACTCAAATTTGTAACGCAAAACTTATAAGACATCATATGACTTGTCAAGATGGGCACAAAAAAATTATTTTTTAATCGATAGGCTTGCCAAAATAATATTTTTAATCATATGATGTCATACATCTAAAGATTCCATTTAGAACTAGGACAATGGAAAGAGTGAGATGATTCCCTTTCAAGTTTCACTACTCTATTCTATCGATGAATTTGACATGACGTCACCTATTTCACGGAGCTGAAATAGGTCGCTTACTAAAAGAGTTTGTATATGGACAATTTGCAAACAAGTACAGCTGTAGTGCCAGCAAGGGCAACTCATACCAAAACCCGCTACTATATTTTAGCGATGATTTTTTTGGTTACAGCTTTAAACTACGGTGATCGAGCAACAATCTCGATGGCTGCAACGCCAATGTCTCAGGAATTAGGTTTAAATTCCGTGACGATGGGCTATATCTTTTCTGCATTCGGTTGGGCTTATGTGATTGGTCAAATCCCTGGGGGTTGGCTACTCGATAAGTTTGGTGCGAGAAGAGTATATTTCTGGAGCATTATGCTCTGGTCAATCTTTACTGTGATGTTGGGCTTTGTTGATATTTGGGGCTCAATTCCTTTAATTATTGCATCATTATTCATCTTACGTTTTATGGTAGGTTTATCTGAAAGCCCAGCTTTCCCAGGTAACAGTCAAATTGTGGCTGCTTGGTTCCCAACTAAAGAACGTGGTACTGCTGCTGCAATTTTTAACTCTGCACAATATTTTGCAACCGTCATTTTTGCACCATTTATGGGTTGGCTCGTTGCAGAAATCCATTGGCAATCCGTGTTCTGGATTATGGGTGGATTAGGCATTGTTGTGGCTTTCATTTGGCTTAAAGTGATCTATAGCCCAGAAAAACATCCAAGTGTTAATTCTGAAGAGTTAAAGTTCATTAAAGCCGGTGGTGCCATCACCAACATGGGTGAAAACCAAACTAAAGCAGTTGATGGTAAACCAAAAGTCAGCTTAAAGAATATTAAAAGCCTACTTGCCTCACGCATGCTTTTAGGGATTTTTATCGCTCAGTATTGTATTACGTGTTTGACTTATTTCTTCTTAACTTGGTTCCCTGTGTACCTTGTCAAAGAACGTCATATGTCAATCTTACAAGCTGGTTTTGCAGCTGTTGCACCAGCACTCTGTGGCTTTATCGGCGGGATATTGGGTGGCTTGGTTTCAGACCGATTAATTAAAATGAATCGTTCTTTAACTTTCGCCCGTAAATTACCGATTATTTTGGGTCTATTTTTATCTACCAGCATCGTGATTTGTAATTATGTTGAATCACATACTGCCATTATTTTCTTTATGTCTTTGGCCTTCTTTGGTAAAGGGTTTGGTTCATTAGGTTGGGCGGTCATGTCTGACGTTGCACCAAAAGAAATGGTCGGTCTCTCTGGTGGTTTATTCAATACCTTTGGTAATACTGCCGGTATCGTGATTCCTATCGTGATTGGCTACATCATTAATTCAACAGGTTCTTTCAATGGTGCCCTCGTATTTGTCGGCATCCATGCGGTAATTGCGATTTTCTGCTACCTCTTCATGGTTGGCAAAATTCAACGTTTTGAACTTAAAACAACACCATAAATCCCCTTTCAGATAGATCTGGGTCTAAGTGCTCCAGATCTATCTTCTCCCCCATCGTATACAAGGAAAGATCATGCAACAAAGACCACTACTCATCAAAATTAATCCGCTAGACAACGTCGCTATCGTGGTGAACGATGGTGGTCTTGCCCCAAATACCTATGTTGAAGCACAAGACATTACTTTGGTAGAAGCCGTTCCTCAAGGACATAAAGTTTTATTAACCGAATTAAAAGAAAACGATCCAATTGTTCGCTACGGCGAAATTATTGGCTATGCCAATAAAGATTTAAGTGCAGGTTCATGGGTGAATGAAGCTGTAACACGCATGCCTGAAGCACCAACTCTAGATTCATTAGACATGGCAACCCGCCCTGCCCCAAGCCTAGAACCCCTCTCTGGATATACTTTTAAAGGCTATAAAAACAAAGATGGCTCTGTAGGTACGAAAAACCTTTTAGCCATTACCACCAGTGTGAACTGTGTTGAAGGAATTGTAGATCACGTCGTAAAAATTGTTGAACGTGAACTTCTGCATAAATATCCAAATGTAGATGGCATTGTCGGCCTAAACCATCTCTATGGCTGTGGTGTGGCAATTGATGCCCCTGCGGCAATTGTGCCCATTCGAACTATTCACAACTTGGCATTAAATCCAAACTTCGGTGGTGAAGTGATGGTGGTCAGCTTAGGTTGTGAAAAAATGCAACCTGAACGCCTGCTCAACATTCCAGCAGAAAACAAACGTATTCCAGTCGAAGATCAAGACATCATTCAACTGCAAGACGAACGCCATAATGGCTTCCAAAGCATGATTGACCATATTTTGGCAGTGGCAGAACACCATTTAGAAAAGCTCAATCAGCGTCAACGTGAAGAAGTGTGTGCTTCAAATCTCGTCGTGGGTATGCAATGTGGTGGCAGTGATGCATTTTCGGGTGTAACCTCTAACCCTGCTGTCGGTTTTGCATCGGATTTAATTATTCGTTGTGGCGGCACCGTGATGTTCTCTGAAGTAACCGAAGTCCGTGATGGCATCCATTTGCTCACGCCTCGTGCAGCCGATGAACAAGTCGCCAAAGATTTGATTCGTGAAATGCAATGGTATGATGACTACTTGGCCGCGGGCAAAGTTGACCGCAGTGCCAACACCACACCAGGCAACAAAAAAGGCGGTTTGAACAATATTGTTGAAAAAGCCATGGGCTCCATTGCAAAATCCGGTAGCTCGGCGATTGTCGAAGTATTAGCTCCAGGGCAAAAGCCGACCAAGAAAGGGCTGATTTTTGCTGCGACGCCTTCTAGCGATTTTATTTGCGGTACACAGCAAATGGCCTCAGGTATTACCGTACAAGTCTTTACCACTGGGCGTGGTACACCGTATGGCTTAGCCGCCGTGCCTGTCATTAAAATGGCAAGCCGTAACACCATCGCAAACCGTTGGTATGACCTGATTGACATCAGTGCAGGTGACATTGCTATTGGCAAGCGCAGTATCGAGCAAGTCGGCTGGGAACTATTTGAACTCATTCTTCAGGTTGCCAGTGGCGAAAAGAAAACTTGGTCAGATCATTGGGGCATACATAACTCATTGGCGGTGTTCAATCCAGCTCCAGTGACCTAAAATTGCGGGATGAACGCTTTTGCAGCTTTCATCTCCACCACAATACCACTGGATCCACTTATGTTGTCGAATACACTTAGCTCTACCAGTCCTGTAGCCAAAGCACTTCTCTGCCTAATGACTTCTGCTTTGCTATTTTCGATTATGGGAGTCTGTATTCGTTTTGCATCTGAAACTGTTGATAACCCGACCATTGTTTTCTTTAGAAACGCGGTCGGTCTGTTTATTTTTATCCCCATGTTGTTAAAGCATGGGTTAAATTTTATTAAAACCGATAAATTATGGATGCACACATGGCGCAGTGTGGTGGGTTTAGCGGCAATGTATGGTTTTTTCTATGCCATTGCCCATCTTAAACTCTCGAATGCCATGGTCTTTAGCTATTCCTCCCCCATTTTCATTCCATTAATTGCCTATTTCTTTCTGAAAGAAAGAATCAGTCGTAGCATGATCATTGCAGCGGCTGTCGGTTTAATTGGAGTATTGCTGGTCGCAAAACCAGATGAAGGCATGTTCAATGCCCTGTCTTTTATTGGCTTAGGTGCCTGCTTTTTATCCGCTATGGCCTTTGTGACCGTTCGTGCTTTAACCAATACCGAACCACCTGAACGTATTGTGTTTTATTTCTGCATTTTTGGCACACTGATTTCATCTATCCCTATGTATTGGCATTGGCGTGTTTTTAGTCTGAAAGAACTAGCACTCCTGATTACCGCAGGTCTTTTGGCGAATATCAGCCAAATTTTTATGTCTTATGCCTACAGTCTGGCACCTGCGGGTCAAATTGGCCCAATGAATTATATTGCGATTATATTTGCTGGAGTTTGGGGATTTGTTTTTTGGCATGAAATACCCGATCTACTTAGTATTGTAGGGATCTGTATTATATTGACAGCTATTTTGGCGTGTAACCCCACTATTACGGCTAAATTCAAGCAAGTATTTCATACTAAATCGAAAATTTAGACATTTTATTATCTCGATCTGATCTTGTAAAAATACGCTAGCAGGACATCAAACCGCATGCCCTGCTCTTTTATAGCAATAACTTAATAACCACGTACTAGATCCACTTCATTGAGTAGACTTTTACCTGCCATTATCGATTGATCATTCTGCACAATTTGCTGAACCACCACATTCAAATCGGCATGTGAAGCAATATGTGGCGTCACCACGATATTGGGATGATGCCATAACGGGTTATCTGGGCTGAGAGGTTCATGTTCAAATACATCAAGAATTGCACCGCGCAAATGCCCAGAATCCAATGCTGCAAACAAATCTGCCGCATTTAAATGTCCACCACGTCCTGTATTGATGATTGCAGCTCCCTGCGGCAACAAATCAAAGGTTTTGGCAGACAGAATATTCTGCGTTTCAGCAGTCAATGGCAGCAAGTTAATCAGCACTTGAGGATGCTGAATAAAGTCGACAAACTGCTCCTGACCTGCAAAAGTTTTTACCCCTGCGATAGTCTTGGCTGAATTCGACCAACCCACCACTGGGTAGCCCCTATCTCTGAGTTGCTCCGCGACATGATGGCCAATTTCGCCCAACCCCATAATTCCGACACAAAATTCAGACGATGGTCTTTGCGTGAATTGTTGCCAAACTGCCTTTTGATTATTTTTAAGATAATGATCAAAATGGCGCTGGAAATACAAAATTCCCCAAAGCAAATAATTCAGCATCGCTGATTTATGGCTTTCATCAACAATGCGACAGACTTTATATTTTCCATTTAAAGCATGAATATTTAAATGTTCAACCCCTGCAGCCATAGAATGGATCAACCCAAGCTTAGGTAAATGCATTAATTTATCTATACTGGGAAACCAGCACGCGGCCGTTGTAGCTTCTTGTGCTCTGATATCATCCATGCCGCAATAACTATCTGGCGGTGCATATTTTGTGAAAGCATCCCAAACTATTTGCTCAATTGCAGGAATCTCGGTTGCAATTACAATCATTCACTCACTCCTTGTTGATTATCCTAATTTCAAGTTTTAGTTTTGTGTCCTGCTACTTTTGCCATGAAGGTGCATCAGTATTGCATTTCAATGCATAGCCGAAATTGCAATGTTCCGTCTCATCCCTGCTATGTTTGTCCTCGCAGCAGAGAGATGAACCCGCATGCGAATCATCTCGTCTTTGATTGTAAAAGATTGCTATGCGCCAATATGCGGCATAACTAACATTTCTGCTGTCCTGAAGGTTTTCGTTTTAATACTTGATTTTTTATTGATCTTTAAAACGCAGTGCCATATCAGCGTAGTTCAAGCCTGTACCTATAGAAAACAAGCTATGCAAATGACTCCACAGAAAAGAAAAGCTCTTTGTAGATGAAGGTATTTTTCTAGCCAATTGCTTTCAAACGATTATCCGTGAACTTTCAATCAATATGCTGTAGTTTGTGTTGCTTGGAGCTGGAGATATTTATCTCGGATGATCATAATTGCTTGCAATTTGAATTGTAGTTTAACTTTACAAAGCCTTTTAAAATCATTATTTTGACCCAGTTGAAGATGGGTATCAAAATTTAGGTATCTCTCCCTAGCCTATCGCTTTTTTTGTTTAATCTTATATTAAACTGAGTTGTTTGTTGTTTTTATAGACATTTCTTCTACAATAGTTTAATTCTGAAAAATCAAAAGTTGCTATAGTCTTGTCACAAGTTCTTTTATAGTGATCTTATACGGAACATATGCATGAATTCAGAACGCCAACAAAATTTTCTTTTACGTAAAGAAAAAATCCTAGCAATGGCCGAGAAGCTATTACTTGATAATAATCAAGATATTACTCTCGAAGAGCTTGCATCAGAACTCGATATTGCAAAAGGCACAATTTATAAGCATTTCGACAGTAAGAATCAACTGTACTTAGAACTGATTATTCTAAACGAAAAGCGTTTATTAGATATTTCTCATCAATACAATAAAGACATTAATACCTACGTATCTGAATACATGTTATATAACATGCTCAATTCCAACCGCACGATTCTGCTGCATGTGATTGAGGAACGTTTAACCAATAATGAACGTAAATTAAATAATTTATTTGATGAACTTTATAAAATTCGTGAAGCACGTATTTTAAGCATTAAAGATATTACTGAAACCTATCTCAAAAAAAGCAACAGTGCGATGTCTATTCGTGACTATCAGTCTTATGTCTGGACTGTAACTTATGGCGCCTGCTTACTCTTAAATTCAACGCATTATCAGAAGTCGATTGGCTCACGTGATCGTTTGATTCAACTCTATATTAATCAAGTCTTAATGACGCCGGATAAAGTCATCTAATTGAAAAAGGAGATCTCAGATGATCTCCTTTTTTTTAAGCGCTTTAACCGATGCTCGATAAAAATATTCTATTTTTTTGATGTTATGATTATTTAAATGCTTCAATAATAAAAGGATTGGATATGCCTGTACTTTTACAAGTTGACTTCCCCACTCAAGGCCCTTTCGCAGAAGAAATGACGCAAGCCTTTACCCCACTGGCAGAGAGTATTAATCAAGAAAAAGGCCTAATCTGGAAAATTTGGACTGAAAATGCTGACACTCAAGAAGCTGGTGGCATTTATGTTTTTGATACAGTCGAAAATGCCACCGCGTATTTAGATATGCATACTGCACGATTGCAAACTTTCGGTATCACTCACATTCGCAGTAAAATATTCCACGTCAATACCGAGCTTTCTAAGATCAATCATATTTCACTATAAATAAGCAGTCCTGAATTCTTCAGGGCTTCTTATCGGTTAGATGTAATGATTCAAGTATAGTCGGTTGTACAGGCGTACCGGATTGGTCATGTAAATAGACTTGTACGACTTTAAAGACAATCACGATGGCGAGACAAGTCGCAATACAGAAAATCCAGAAACCAAATGGGCTGCGGATATTGTGCGAGCCACAGTTCGGACATTCTTTAACGTCAGAATCAACCACCATGTCACAACAAGCACAATGATATTGGTACAGCATAGGTATGCTCCTATTTGACTGCAGTCGTTGTTTTTATTTTCACATTCCCCCAGCCTAGGAAATGTAATCTTCTTTCATGTTATGTGACTATTTGTAAATGTACAAGCAACATCATAGAGAAAAGTCGACCACCAAGTTCAAAAAGATCAAACCTACCCTCGCGGATTGTTTTTTGATTTTTATTTGCTAAAAAATCAGCATAAGGCCTGAGCAAGTGGATGGGACTCATTTTTCTGTATGCACGTCACCGGTGAGTTCATGTAATATGAAGCTTAGGATTCGTGGTTATCAAAAGGCGCATAGATGGTTCAATTAATTAAAAAAGGTGGTCTCCGGGAACGTGCCAACCGGAGCCGTAAATACCTTGGTTCGGAAAATACTGAAGCAACTCTAAAACCGAACAGTTACACGCATACTGTTAAAAATGCTGAAACTGCCGCAAGCAGCTCAGCATCTTCGACCAATTCAGAGACTGAAACTAAAACATCTGAATAGCGTCATACCAGAGCCATACTGCAAAAATCAGGAACAAAACTCCCGAAAATATATCTATATAGTGCCCTGAACGTTGATAGAACGCTTTAATTTTCGGGGTAGACATAATAAACATGAACAGGCTAAACACCAAAAAGGTCTGTATTGGAATAATGACCGCCAATTGTGTTTTTAGATGCGTCTGTGCCGATGAACCTAAAGCTAAGGCAAAAACACTGCTAAAGTAGATTAAAGTTTTCGGGTTCGACAGATTGGTGAGTAAGCCCAATAAGAAATATTTCTGATTGCCATTCGGCATCGACAATGTCCCTTCCAATTGTGGACTTTGTGTCGAATTGAGTCCTTCTTTCAACATTCCCCAGCCCATGCGGGCGAGAAAAAAACCACCAATCAACATCAACACTTGCTGTATCCATGGAAATTGCTGAACCAAGACCGTGAAACCCAGTAAGGTGAGTACAACCCACACGACAATCCCGATTGAAATGCCCAAAATGATTTTGAGTGTATTTAATCTGCTGGTCGATGCTGCACTTTTGGCAATCAATAAAACATCGGGGCCAGGCGTTAATTGTGCAACAAAATGCAAAGCACAAATGGTTAATAATAAAGACATCTTTTTATTAAGCGACTCAATTTTTAAAGTAGTTAATTATAATACTTGTTCAAATTTTTACTGTATATTTCACACATAAAAAAACCGAAGCTTTTAATTCACTTCGGTTTTTATTACAGCTTCAATTGATTTGATTATTTATTTACATCTTTCATTTCAATTTTTTTGGCTGCAGGCGTTACTTCACGAGCTTCACCATCAATCACACTTGAATCATGGTACTGACCACCTGACTGCTGGTTTTGCATATCCTGCATCTGACGCATTAAATCTGCAAATGGGTTCTGACCTTGAGCACCGCCCATGCCATTCATATCCCCCATCATGCCGCCCATCATTTTATTCATCATGGCTTGCTGGCGTTTCATCATGGTTTTCATTAACGCGGCCTGTAGCGCCTTTTGTACGGCTGGTATTAACAACAATACTGCAAATACGTCACTGATTAAGCCTGGAATTAACAACAAGAAACCTGCGAAAATTTTCGGTAAATTTCCAGTGAAAGCTGGATCCGCACTGATTTGTCCTGTTTGCATTTGTTGCATTTGCGGCATTATGCCCGCTGAATATTTACGAACAATATTCAGTCCCATAAAGAAGGCAGCCACAAACCAGAAAAAGACATACCACATGCTGCCGACGAGATCACCTACGCCAATCCAGACGAATACTTCTAGTATTAAGCCAGCTAGAACAATCAGAAATAATTTCATGAAAACTAATCAAATCTCTAAAATAAAATTAAACGTCATCATCTTAAAGGTCAGCCAATATGCCTTTTTTTTGATGTCTGAAGTAATGTATATGGGCTTTTTTCACTTTTTAAAGTGTTTAAAGCAAATAAAATTGCAGAAATACCTCAGCATAAACTTCACCTGTGGTTTTTATTGGGCCAAGTGCTGCAAGAATCAGCAAAAACGAAAATTAAGTTCCCATAAAAAAATATAAAATCATATAATTATTTAATCTGGTGCTTAGCTCACCTATTTTCCTTCTACAAAGTTTAACTATGTCATTAATTATTGGGATTGACCCAGGTTCACGCCTCACAGGCTATGGAATTATAGAAAAAGACGGTCAAAAATTACGTTTTGTTGATGCTGGCACTATTCGCACCGAAAGTAAGGACATGCCCGAACGTTTAAAACGAATTTTCGCAGGGGTTGAGCGGATTGTGAAATTTCATGGTCCCACTGAAGCTGCGGTAGAACAAGTCTTTATGGCTCAAAACCCTGATTCTGCCTTAAAACTTGGTCAAGCTCGGGGGGCAGCAATTGCAGCTTTGGTCAATTTAGATTTACAAGTCGCAGAATATACGGCACGCCAGATTAAACAATCGGTCGTGGGTTATGGGGCTGCGGATAAAGAACAAGTCCAGATGATGGTCGTGAAACTGTTAAATTTAAGCGTCACACCACAGGCAGATGCTGCCGATGCCCTTGCTGCTGCGATTTGTCATGCTCACGCTTCTGGCAGCATGACCAAGTTGGCGGTTTTGAATGCTCTCGGTGGTATGGCACGCGGACGCAGCCGTTCCAGCAGTCGCAGACGTTAATTGTAGATTTTATTCAGGATACGAGTCTGGAATGTCTAACACTTAGGCTATTTTATGATTTGAAAATCCTGAAATCCTATCACACCTTCATCTGAAACCGTACTCACTTCGATCACCTGAGCCAGATTCGGTCCGATATACGCCAATTCAATCAAACGTTGTAACTGCGCTGGCGTTGTGATGACCAATGCTTCCACCTGTCCTGTAGGTAAATTTCGCACCCATCCACAGACCTGCAGCTGAATCGCTTGTTGTTGAAACCAACGACGGTATCCAACCCCTTGAACTTGACCTGAAATCGTAAGTTTATAACGCCGTTGCATTCTGCCCACCATTCACGACCTGATAGATGACCCCGCCCATACTGTGCGCTTGTAATCCCCGCATCCCCTGTGCCGCCAAAAGATCACCCGCTTGAGCATGCAAAGTGACGATTTCATGTAAGTGGATTTGATGATGAAATTGCGCTTTTAAACTGGCAACCATTCCCGCAAGCACATCCCCCATGCCTCCTGTCCCCATGCCTGCATTGCCTTGAGTACAAATATACAAGTCTTGTTCCAAGATTAAACTGCCTGAACCCTTCAATACCCATTGCCCCGAAAAGGTCTCTTGTAGGCGATGAATAGCTGCAATACGATCCTGCTCAATGTCCGCCACGCTACACCCCAATAAGGTTGCAGCTTCACCCGAATGGGGGGTGGCATACATATGCTCATTCAATTTTTGCTTGTTTTTCGCTAAAAACCACAGTCCATCTGCATCCAACACCACTTCTAGATGCGAGCTTTGTTTCAATAAACCAAACCACTGTGTAAAAATTTCTGCAGCCCATTCATCACGCCCAAGCCCCATCCCAAAACATACCGCATCAACATGTGAAAGGAGCTGCTGAATCGCTGCTGGATCAAAGCCATTGATATCACGTACCATAATATTCGGTGCACGTGCCAATATCGCTTGATGATGCTTGGCATGACAAACCACACTCACTTTTCCAGCACCTGCATGAAAAGCCGCTTCAGCCGCCATGATCACGGCACCGCCCATATCGGCATGACCACCAACCACCAAGACATGCCCATAACTGCCTTTATGTCCAAATGCTTGGCGTTGCGGTAGCAAAATATGCTTTGGAGATAATTGAGCGATTGGTTTTAATTTTTCGTCAGCTGGAATAAGGCTCAGTAAATGCAGCTGCCCCACAAATTCTTTGCCCTGTCCTGTAAATAATCCTGCTTTATAACCTAACAAGGTATAGGTAAGATCAGCCTGAATTGCACAAGGTAATGCCTGCCCCGTATTCGCCTGTAAGCCACTCGGAATATCAACAGCAATTTTCAATCCAGTTTGCGCATTAAATAACTGAATGATGGTTTGCCATTGCTGATTCAACTCGCGATTCAAACCTATGCCAAATAGGGCATCGATATGACATTCAAAATATTCTAATGTTTGTTGTAATACTGGCTGTGCAATCTCAGTTTCGAGATCAATCAACGAGACATGCTGTGACTGCGCAAATAGATATGCCTGATGTAAATCAGGAGAAGAACCACGTTCTGTTGCTAAAACAGTGACCTGTAAACCCGCCTGTCTTAAATAGCCTGCAATGAAATAGCCATCCCCCGCATTATTGCCTTGTCCACACCAAACCGCGACTTTTTTTATCTGGTTTTGTTCAAACTGTACCAGCAACTGTTGCACGATTGTCCAAGCGGCTTGTTGCATCAAGCCCAAAGATGAATTTTGCTGAGCAAACCAACGTTGCTCCCATGCTTGAATTTCACTGCTATGGTAAACTGAACGTTGCATGATTTCCCCTATTATTGGTTTATGGCTTCAACCTCTTCTTCCTCAAAAATCTCACTGCAACAGCTTGATCTTCAAGAACTGAAAGCATGGATTAAAGCACAGGCTTTAGACTTGGGTTTTGCTGATTGTGTCATTGCCAAACCAGATGCTCAAGCAGAATTAGAACGTTTTAAAGAATATTTAAAACGTGGATACCATGCTGATATGAGCTATTTAGAGGAAAATCTTGATAAACGTGCCGATCCGACTTTATTAGTCCCGGGCACGCGCAGCATTATTTGCGTCCGTATGAATTATTTAGTGGAAACCCCAAAACCACGCTATGTCCCATACGAACCCAATGCAGCGATTATTGCGCGATATGCCCGTGGTCGCGATTA
Source organism: Acinetobacter sp. GXMZU3951 (assembly GCF_054457875.1). Taxonomy (NCBI): domain Bacteria; kingdom Pseudomonadati; phylum Pseudomonadota; class Gammaproteobacteria; order Moraxellales; family Moraxellaceae; genus Acinetobacter; species Acinetobacter sp. GXMZU3951. Next base: position 71,546 of record NZ_JBTLFO010000001.1, read on the forward strand.
CCATAAAATCATGCGTGGTCGACTTAAAACCCTTGCAAGTCGGATACGAGAACGCGTGGGTGAATTTGAATCCCGCCCTTTTGCGGACTCTGCCCCCATTTTTGAAAAGTCGTTAGCTGAAAATGCAGGTATGGGCTGGACAGGCAAACATACTTTACTGATTCATAAAAAATCAGGCTCCTTTTTTGTTTTGGGTGAACTGTTTACTTCTCTAGATTTACCCTTTGACGGCCCAACCACCAAACATTGCGGCTCTTGTACCGCCTGTATTGATATTTGTCCGACCCAAGCCATTGTCGAACCCTATATGCTAGATGCACGAAAATGTATTGCCTATTTAACCATTGAATACAAAGGCATCATTCCTGAGGAATTAAGGCGTGGCATCGGCAACCGTATTTTCGGCTGTGATGACTGCCAACTGATCTGTCCATGGAACGGCTTTGCCCAAAAAGCCAGTATCGAAGATTTTAATCCGAGACATAACCTTGATCGAGTCACTTTACTGGATTTATGGCATTGGGATGAGTCTACGTTTTTAGCCAATACCGAAGGCAGCCCAATACGGCGAACAGGCTATCAAAGCTTCATGCGAAATATTGCAATTGGTTTAGGAAATGCGCCATTTTCTAGCTTAATACTGCAAACTTTGCATGAAACTCGTCACTTACATGATGAGATTGTGCAAGTCCATATTGACTGGGCCATTCAAGAGCAACTGCTTAAATCACAAACAACTTTAAACTGATCTGAAGTGAACCCATCTTTCTGTTTAGATTTACAGTTCTTTGCAAAGTTATTGTTTTATAAAAAGGATAGTTACGCGTTTGTCACAAAATTAATTTCTTTTTTTAGAAACTTTGCTTGGAATTCCACTTAAAACCAGATGATTTTGTAACTAAAGCTTTAATCTAAACAGTCATTGTATCTACTCAAATTAATCGTCAGATACTATAAGTTTTGGTTTTTTTTGCCTTTGGTTTTGGCACGAAATCTGTATGATAAAAGCCAATAAAGAATACAGATGATGGACTTCTAGAATGACTGTACGTAATGATTGGACGCGTGAAGAAATTCAAGCTTTATATGAACAACCTTTTTTAGACTTGGTCTTCCAAGCGCAAAAAGTTCATCGTGAGCATTTCGATGCCAATACCATTCAAGTCAGCACTTTATTATCAATTAAAACAGGAAAATGCCCTGAAGATTGCAAATATTGCTCTCAATCTGCCCGTTACGACTCAAAATTAGAAGCAGAAAAACGCATTGCCGTAGACAAAGTGATTAGCGAAGCCAAAGAAGCCTTAGCTTCTGGTTCTTCTCGTTTTTGTATGGGTGCTGCATGGCGTAACCCACATGAACGCGATATGCCGTATGTACTTGAAATGGTTCGTGAAGTAAAAGCCTTAGGTTTAGAAACCTGTATGACCCTTGGTATGTTGAACCAGTCTCAAGCAGAACGCTTAAAAGATGCGGGTCTAGATTACTACAACCATAATCTGGATACGTCGCGCGAATACTATTCAAACATCATCAGTACCCGTACTTTTGATGATCGTTTAAATACACTTGAATATGTCCGCGGTGCGGGTATGAAAGTGTGTAGCGGCGGTATTGTTGGTTTAGGTGAAGACACAGCAGATCGTATCGGCCTATTACTCGAACTGGCAACTTTACCGATTCATCCAGAATCTGTGCCAATCAACATGCTAGTTCCTATTGAAGGGACACCTTTAGCAGATGTAGAAAAACTTGATGTAACGGAATGGATTCGTACCATTGCGGTTGCACGCATCATCATGCCTAAAAGCTATATTCGCCTTTCTGCTGGACGAGAGTCTTTATCTGATTCAGACCAAGCACTGGCATTCATGGCAGGTGCTAACTCACTGTTCTCTGGTGAAAAATTACTGACCACCCCTAATGCTGGCGAAGGTCGTGACAAGCAATTGTTCAATAAATTAGGTTTAGTGGCAGAAAGAGCTAAACCAACCGTTGCTGAAATTTCAGTAGATGCAATGGCAGGCTAATAGAGCTTCTCAAGTTCTTAAGCACAATAAAAAAGCCAGTTCTATGAATTGGCTTTTTTATTTGTAGTGTATTCCGTATGCTTAACATGTACTCAATGAGTGATCAGCCTCAACCCGCAAAATTATGCGCAGTAATTAAAATGCCGTATTGCGCATTCAGATAATCCCCTTTCCGAATAATATCCGCACCGTTGGCATGATAAACCGTTAATTGCTCGGCAACAGCATCGTACTCAAATCGGTCAAAACAATCCTGATGATGACACAGCCACTTCAATGTATCTGCGAGTTGATCATCAACAATATAAGTATTTTTTTGGAAATCTTTAGCCATATCAAATCAGGAACTATACGATTTTAATATTGTAACCAGCTTGGCTGAATTGGATAAGTGTTTGCTAAAAAATTCTGTCCCCCTGAAAGCACAAAATCCGAAATGACAGTATCACTTCGGATTAAGCTCGGTAAAATACAACCTTTAAGAGGTTTTATTTACACCACACTTTCGACATTCTAGATGCTCACCAATTTCCGCCATTTGTTCATATTCATAAATGTGGAAACACAGTAATTTCTTGAGCAATTGAAGCATTTTAAACTCCTTGTTTAATTTTTTTGCCGCTTAATTGTTTCGGTCCTGAAACATTTATGCATCTCAAGTAACAGATACATGACATAATAATTATCATATTTTGAACAAATGGCAAATAATTATCTGTGATGTACACTGCATTTCATCGGAAAGTTGAGCAAAAGCCTAGACTATTTTCCCTATGCAACATTGACGTTAAACAACGAACCAATGGCGCTCGTAATCAGCATGGCAAAACATCCCCAGAACAAGACTCTTAACGACCCCTTCAAAATTGGAGAACCCGCGGTATAACTCGCCAATGCCCCTAAACCAAGCAGTGAAAAAATTGCAGTAACGACAATGGCGTTGGCCATATACTGTTGTGGCGCAAACAGTACAGCCAGTAATGGAATCACCGCACCAACAGAAAAAGACAATGCCGAAGAAAACGCAGCCTGAAGAGGTTTAGCCACTGTCATTTCACTAATCCCAATCTCATCTCTTGCATGGGCAGCCAAAGAATCATGCGCTGTTAACTGCACAGCCACTTCATGCGCCAGCTTTTCATCTAAGCCTCGATGGATATAAATTAATGTTAGTTCCTTTAACTCTTGCTCAGGATTCTTTTCCAATTCACGGCGTTCGAGGGCTAAGTCAGCTTCTTCAATATCTGCCTGCGATTTCACCGAAATATATTCGCCCGCAGCCATAGAAATCGCGCCTGAAATTAATCCAGCCAAACAGGTAATAAAAATCGTTTGTTGGCCCGCACCGCTTGCAACCACCCCTATGACCAAACTGGTGACGGAGATAATGCCATCATTTGCCCCCAGTACTGCTGCACGCAGCCAACCCGATTTTTCTAAATTATGCTTTTCTATATGTATGGATCTTCTCATCGCAACTCTCTTTTACTTCGTTAGCACTTTTTACTGTCTTTTCAAGATCTTCTTCTATCCTACCGCAAACCCCATTCTAGACCTATGCATTCAGTCAAATTATGTTGTTCTGTTTAAGATTGACAAAAATTTAACCTAATAAAAAAGGTTAATGTCGAATATCCACATTAACCTTCTGATTAGAATTCAGTGAGATCCATAGAGCCCCAACTCGCTTATAGATACAAAATATTAATCAATAACCCTCCGTGATCCCCGCTTCATTGACCTGTCGCACTTTACCTGTGTCTTTATTCATAACTTTAAATTCAATTCTGCGGTTTTTAAATTGCCCTTCTGGCGTGCCATTTTCCGCAATTGGTTGCTCGGCACCGAATCCGACCGCTTGCAATTTAGCTGGATCAACACCTTTTTGTACCAAATAATCCATCACAGCTTGTGCCCGCTTCACAGAGAGCGCTTTATTTTCTTGTGCTGAACCGACATTATCTGTATGCCCTTCTATGACCAATTCCACTTGTGGAGCACGTTTAAGTAATGCGGCTGCCTGATCCAGAATCGACTTATTTAATTCTGGAATATCACTCGAATACGGTTCGAAATTAATAATTTGTAGATTTAGTGCTGTCGCAACATCCAGTGCCCGGATATGTTCAGGATTCAGGCTGGATAATGCTTTCTCAGCATCACTAATACTACTATCCACCGCTTGATTGATGTCTAAAGGCTGCTGGGTCAAAATTTGCATGTTTTTCACCAAAGGCTTAATTTTTTCAGCCAGTTCTGAAGCCCGCACATTACTTTCTGCTTGTATGACCAATTGATCACCCATCCATGTGAGTGAAACATTCGGTTGATCCTTTAAGATTTTGAGTACACTTGGTATTGCATCCTGATCAATAAAGGCACTATGCAGCTGACTATTATCATCTGCACCACAACCAACTGGATGGACAAAAATCTGCTTCACTTCTCCCTGTAAAATATCAATATAAGCTTTATCTGCAATCAAGATTTGACAGGTAACCAGCTGACCATCACTGCCTGTTGTGAGCTGAAACTTCGCTGGCATACTCGCAACCGCGCTACCTTCTGGCATCGGGCTAGGCTGATCTTTTGGACTGCACATTTTCAACAGTAAAACAGCAATCACCCCAAGCACAATAATCAATAAAATAGGTACCCACCATTTTCTCTGTGCTGTTTTATGATGTGAAGCAAGTGCCGTTGGTGCCTGATGCACGGTGTGCCCAACTAGCGTATTTACTCCCAATGCCGCAAGTAAAGGTTTTGCCCATAAGGGTAGCGCGACCTCTATATCGGTACTATGATTTTGCAAGAAATGTTCGATTGTATGAACATTACTAGAACCCGCTTGTGCTTCTAACACCCCCAAGGTCGGTGCAATGGCATGATTCAATGTTTCTTCTATTTCTGACGGCGGAGCAGTCGCACCAATCGCCTCTATGAATTTTTCTTTGAGCGATACGTGGGTTGTAAAAATATCATTTAAACGCGGGTTCAAATGATTCTGTAGCTCCGTGATATATTCAGGTTTATCCTTTAACAAGCTTAATAAAATGGGATAAAAATTATCGAGCGCGTGCTTTTTTTCCAGTAAATGTTCAGTCTCCGACTGTAATACAATGGGGGTGACTTGTTGCTGTAATAATTCAATAATATTGGTAAGCATTTCCTGCCCTCTTATTCTTCTGATGTTTCACTAAAATAGTGTATATGTTCGTTTTTTATACAGTGTAAATTATTGTATTTTCTCAAGCTACATTCAAACATTCCAAATAAAAGAAGCCAGCATTTGCTGGCTTCCACAACATCTATCCGGACTTTAGCCAATAAACGTTTGTACAACTTTACCTGTTAAAGTCTGGTTAATTAGTGGTGTGTTTTTACCTTGGGACAGAATACTGTCTTTGGTCAACGTCCATTCAAGTTCCGGATCAACCAACACCCAACCTGCTTCGTTTAACCAACGTTCTTCCATATTGGCAACTTTTGCAGGGGCTAAGGTGACCTTTTCAACCCATTGTAATGGACTAAATAAGCCTTGTTTCACCAAGTCCACACCCAAAGACACATAGGTATCAAATGCAGTAAAACCAGGCTCTGTTTCAGCAAAAGGTGCCATTTTGGCCGAGCTGCTTAATGGTTCATGGTGCGTACAAATCGCATCGATCACACCATCTTTTACCCCTTGACGTAAGCGCTCTTGATCTTTTTCTGAACGTAATGGTGGACGTACATGCGCCAAGGCATTAAAACCATCAATTAAGCTATCGGTTAAATGCAATTGATGCATGGCAACATCCGCAGTCACCGGTAAGCCTTTTTCTTTGGCAATACGAATTAACTCAACCGAAGCCCCACAAGACAACAAGCTAAAATGCGCTTTAACCCCTGTCGCTTCAATCATCAGCAGATATTTAGCAATCGCAACCGTTTCAGCCAAAGCTGGAATCATCGGCAAGCCTTGGCGTGACGCGATGAAGCCTTCATGTACACAACCATCTTTCGCAATTTGCGGTTCTTCTGCATAGAAAACCACCGTCAACCCTAAACCTGCGGCATATTCCAACGTACGAATCACGACATCATCATTGGCAAAAGGCGCATTGGCATTTGAAACAGCCGTACAACCACCTTTTTTCAAGGCTGCCATGTTAGCGGGTTGCTGGCCATTTAGACCCTGAGTTTGCGCACCAATCACTTGGAGATAAATACCACCATCCAGCATGGCTTTTTCCACTAAACCATGAATTAAGGCACCATTGTCCTGCACAATCGGTTTTGAGTCTGGTGGCGTAATAACATGCAGAATACCATTCTCGCGGGCTGCTCGACCTTCAGATTTTAAAGTCCCATGCTGTTGTTGACCTGGCTCACGTAAGCGCGCGCACAAGTCCACCATGGTTGGCATTAACCATTTACCCTGACCATCAATTGTGCTTTCAACCTGATCGGATGCCGCGACCAATTTACCTTGCTGAAGATAAACGGTTTGCACAGCATCGGTTTGCTGAATAGGGTCTAAGACACGGACATTTTCAATTTTTACAATACTCATGACGTTCCCTTATCCTGCAATTGCGTCTAATAAACCTTGTTCTTGTAACTGCCCCTGCATCGACAGGGCTAAGACTGCCATACGCACAGCAATGCCATTGGTGACTTGATTTAAAATCACCGATTGCGGACCATCAGCAATACTGGAATCAATTTCAACCCCACGGTTCATCGGCCCTGGATGCATGACAATACAGTCAGGCTTGGCTAAAGCTAAACGTTCTTTGTTCAGACCAAACATTTTGTAAAATTCTGCTTGTGACGACAGTGCTGGCGAATCAATACGTTCATTCTGGATACGCAGCGTGATAATGACATCACAATCTGTCACCCCTTCGTCCATTTTGTTAAATAAACGCACCCCAGCACCATATTCTTCAAAACCATGGGGCAATAAAGTATTTGGCGCAATCACACGAATATCGTTACAGCCCAAAGTTTGTAATGCTGCCACATCAGAACGTGCTACACGCGAATGCTTGATATCACCAATGATGGCGACACTGAGTTCTTCAAATGGCTTCTTAGTTTCACGGCGGATGGTCAGCATGTCCAGCATCGCTTGCGTTGGATGCGCGTGACGACCATCCCCAGCATTGATAATCGCAACATGCGGGCAAACGGTATTGGCAATAAAATGTGCTGCACCTGAAGATGAATGACGTACAACAAAAATGTCTGCCGCCATCGCTTCTAAATTCCACAACGTATCACGTAGCGTTTCGCCTTTTGAGGTACTTGAGCGTGCAATATCAATATTTAGCACATTGGCAGATAAGCGCTTCGCCGCAGCTTCAAATGTTGTACGAGTACGGGTGGAATTTTCAAAGAAAAGGTTCATGACCGTACGACCTTCAAGAAGATTGTTGGTTATGAGCTGATTTTGGTCATTAAAAAAGGACTGCGCTGTGTCCAATATTTTCGTGAGAGTGGCTTTCGATAGCCCTTCGATAGTGAGGAAATGCTTTAAATTTCCATCTTTATTGAGTTGAATCTGACTCGGAGTATGCAATGCAGCCAAGTGCATGAGAGATTCCTTATACGTTAAGTTAACGTATTATACAGAGATTCCCTTTATTTGGCAGTTGAAGTTTTCATCATTCACAGTAAATCTATGACGATAATAAAAATGAAACCTGAATTTCCTATGCAATATTTCAATCAGATAATTTAAACAAAATTGATCTCTGCACCTTGCGGCGACCAATCATCATAGATTGAGTGCGCATGATGATTGGCTTTAATGAGATGCTCAGCACCCTTTCATGCAACAAAATTTAACGTAATGCACCAATATAGTGATGATGTACTTGTGCACGATAGATTTCTTCTTCAGTGACTTCATCTTTACGAGGCTGTATAGGCTCAATCATGCGTTCAGCCATCCCTTCAGGTTCAATCTCTGTATCCAAATCCATAAAACTGCGTAAACGCTCAGCCTGTCGCACCAGTTCCGCATCCCCTGTTGCGCATGCCAAATCAACGACGTGTCTTGCATACGCTTTATTTTCTGCAAGATACAGTGCATCAATGACACGTCCAGAAACGCGGCGTAACCGTGTATAAATTAATGTCGCAGCTGAAAAAGCCTCAGGATGAGCAACGAATCCATGATTAGACATCTCTTTCATTCAATCCCCCAGTTTTATTAAATTTAATACGAATCAATCTTTCACAACAAAAGCATGAGAAGAAACACGGCATCAACCTCTTGCCCTTTATGCCTATAGAGTTAGCAAAATACATACCAGTTTATGAGAACTGTGCTTGAAAATATGATTTTTTTTATGATCTGTTTAGCCAAACATGCAATTTAAAAAGCTTTCAAAGCCAAAATCAGTTAAACTTTAGGAAGTATTTTTTTAAATTTTGGTCTATCTAATTTATGAATAGCTCTTCCCGTTTAAGCAACTATTGGGTCACATGTGCAGATGGGCTAGAAACCTTACTCCAAGAAGAATTACAAGGTCTAGGCATCGAACAAATTGAACGCTTTCCAGGGCGTTTAGTTTTTAAAGGCACATTAGAACATGCCTACCGTATTTGCATGTGGTCACGTTTGGCTTCACGTGTGCTACTTCCTATTCATACTCATGAATTAGAACGTAGTCATGATGCGCGGGATGTTGCAGAAGAACTCTATGAAGGTGCCATCAGCTTTGACTGGTCTTTGATTTTTGCACCACAAAGCACCTTTGCAATTCGTTTGCATGTTGAACGCGAAATTATGGTGAACAGCCAGTTTGCAACTTTACGTGTGAAAGATGGTGTAGTTGATTCCTTTATGGAAGCTGTAGGACGTCGACCAAGTATTGACACCAAACAGCCTGAAATTACCCTATATGTTTTGGCGGGTAAAACTGAGCATACTTACTGTCTCGATTTATCTGGTGATTCCTTACATAAGCGTGGCTATCGTCGTTTCATGACTGATGCACCTATTAAGGAAAACCTCGCTGCGGCTATTTTGCAAAAAGCTAAATTACAGCAATTAAACCCTGACATTATTCTCGACCCAATGTGTGGATCGGGTACCTTCATTATTGAATCATTAATGCTGTTAACAGACCGCGCCCCTGGCCTGGTTCGTCGTTTTGGTTTTAATGGTTGGAATGGCCATAATCACGATTTATGGATGTCGATTAAGGCTGAAGCTGCCGAGCGTCATCAACAAGGGATGGCAAAACCATTACCAAAACTTTATGCATTTGATGCGGATTGGGAAGCGGTTAAAGCAACCAAGCAAAATATTATTGCCGCGGGTTTTGAAAGCCTGCTCGACCAGATTCAGATTGAAGAACGTACTTTATCTGACTGGCCTGACTTTGAACTCGGCAACCAGACAGCCTTTATTGTGACTAACCCACCGTATGGCGAACGTTTAGGCGATAAAGCCTCAAACCGTGCCTTATATTTGGGTTTATCGGCATTATTGCAAAAGAACTTCCCAAATCAAACTGCAGCAGTCATTGCTTCCGCAGTTGAGCAAGCAGATGTCATGGCGTTCAGCGATCCGCAAACCATGCGTTTGATGAATGGTAAATTACCGATTTACATTCGTTTAGGTAAAATCAAACCTACAACGGTCATGAAACCTTTCCTTGAAACTTGGCAACCACTGCAATTTGAACCAATTGAAGGCGCAGAAGATTTTGCCAATCGTTTACAGAAAAATATGCAAACCCTGAAAAAGTGGGCAGTCAAAGAAGGTGTATTCTGTTTGCGTTTATATGATGCAGACTTACCCGACTTTAATGTTGCAGTAGACTTGTATGGTGACCGTCTGCATGTTCAAGAATATGCTCCACCGAAAACAATCGATCCAGAAAAAGCTAAAAAGCGTTTTAATTTAGCTTTAGCTGCTATTCGTGCGGTCACAGGCTTAGGGCGTGATGCAATCTTTATTAAGACCCGTGCACGTCAGGAAGGCAAGAATCAGTACACCAAACAAAGTACGGCTTCAAAACGCTTTATCGTGCAGGAAGGTCAGGCCAAAATTTTAGTCAACATGACCGACTATCTAGATACCGGCTTGTTCTTGGATCACCGCCAAATTCGTTTACGAATTGCCAAAGAAGCGCGTGGTAAGCATTTCCTGAACTTGTATAGCTATACCTCAACGGCGAGCTTACATGCGGCTTTAGGCGGTGCTGCAAGTACGACTAGCGTCGATTTGTCGAATACCTACCTGAACTGGTCAAAAGAAAACTTTGTCTTGAATGGTTTAACTGTCGATCATGCCGATGAACAACATCAATTCTTTGCCAGTGACTGTTTTGAATGGCTGAAAGAAGGTCATGAACAATATGACCTGATTTTTATCGATCCACCGACTTTCTCAAACTCGAAGAAGTTTTACGGCACTTTTGACGTGCAGCGTGACCATGTATCACTGCTTAAACGTGCCATGAACCGTCTAACTACTGAAGGGACTTTATACTTCTCAAACAACTACCGTGGTTTTGAGTTGGATGAAGAAATTGAGGCGATGTTTGATGTGCAAGAAATTACCCAAGACACCATTGGTCCAGACTTCAAACGCAATCAAAAAATCCACCGTGCGTGGAAAATTCAACATCATCCAATCTAATCCTAAATAAAAAAAGACCGCGTAAGCGGTCTTTTTTTATAGACTAAAATAGAAAAAAACTTATTCCGTTAAAAATTTCTTTTCACCATATTTATATTCCATCGACATTTTCATGACATCTCCATCACGCTTTAATTGTCCTGACTGCTGCATACTGCTGAACATACTTTCAAGTTCTTGATCAGACATCGGCTGCTGTGCCTTACCCGGCAAACTATTCATAATGGATGCGACCATGTTTTTATCAAACCGCATATCGGCTTTGTATTCAACCAAGCTCGGCACCATACTCACCATGCCTTTCAAAGTTTTTTGGTGACTTGGCATAAAACGCCCCGTCAAACTGGCTTTCGCCTCCCCTGTCCCGACCTTGAGTTGATTATCCTTAGACTCAAACTTAAATCCTTCATTCATCACAGCAAGTAAGGCGGGCTCCAGATCGTCCAATAACTTCTCTTTTGCGAGACAACTATTTTCACTCTTTTCTAGAATATCGAAGAAAGTCTGTAGCTTGGCTCGATTCACATCCAATAAATTGAAATTGAACTCAATATTTTGCATGGCGGGTGAATAAGGAACTTTCATTTCATCAGCTTGAATTGAAAATTTCGTATTCAATACTCGTTCCGTCAAATCACTTTCAGCTTCAATCCGATAGTTCTTTAGCTCGGCACTCATCGGAGTGTTCAAACCACGATCCGACATTTTCAACAAGTCCATATGGACCTTGGTTTTACCCGCTTCCAAATATTGCCCACTTAAGCCCTGATTGGTTTCTAGCGTGAGACCCGTCATTTGAAAGTGCGAATCGGCATCCATCACAGTTAAATTTGGAATCTTTAATTTCAGATCCAGTATTTTCAGCTGGTCATCTACAGGTTTAGCCCGATATTCGAGAGTGACTGGATCTAACCGTGTCTGTAATTGTGCTTCTTTACGACTAATCACAGGGGTGGTCAATGTTGATTTCATACTACCAAGCCAGTTGACCTGTGTATCAAGCTTTAATGGTTCGTTCAACAAGGATTTCAGCGCACTATTCGCTTGTACAACTTTTATATCGGACTGAATATGATATCCATTCCAACTGCGCTGAATATGATCGCGTCCAGTGAGCTTAATCAATTCTTTAGGTTTACATGGATCGAGCAGCAATTCTGCAGTCCAATCAGCACTGCCTTGCAAGGTGCCCATCTCAAAATTTTGGTAATTTAAACTTAAATTTTTACTGGGTTGTTTGGCTTCTTGCTGGTAGTAGCTCTGTAAGCTTTTATCGGCATATATATTCCCTCCAACAGCCAGTGTAGCCACGGCTACAATCCCTCCAATACCCCACGTTATTTTAGACATCTATATATCTCATATTGTCTGTTTATTATGTGTAAGCAGTATAATCAAAAACCTGAATTAAAGATAATTAATTTGCAAATAAAGCACTTATTAGAGATTTTTATCACAGAATAGTGCTAGAAAATGTCAGTTTTCGCCCTAAAAAATACATTGATAACCAGATTTTTACAGGCACAAAAAAACCAGCCGAAGCTGGTTTTTTTTGAAGGATTAAATCAATTTCATTTTATCAAAGACCAACTGTCCATGATCCGCTTTAATCAAAATGGTATCGCCTGGCTGAAATTCCGCTGCGAGAATTTTCTGCGCCAGTGGATTTTCAACTTGTTGTTGAATTGCACGTTTTAATGGGCGCGCACCATAGATTGGGTCAAAGCCAGCATCAATCAATAAATCGAAGGCAGTATCTTCAACCGTCAAACTCAAATCACGCTCAGCCAAACGATTGCGTAAGCGATCCAATTGAATATCTGCAATGCCGCGAATCTGCGCTTTTTTCAATGAATGGAAAATCACCAATTCATCAATACGGTTAATAAACTCAGGGCGGAAGTGTTGAGATACAGCCCCCATCACCACGGCACGTACTTCATCGTCTGTGGCACCTTCACCCAACTCGCGAACATCTTGTGAGCCTAGATTAGAAGTCATAACAATAACAGTATTCTTAAAGTCAACTACTCGACCTTGGGAATCTGTTAAACGACCATCATCCAAGACCTGCAACAAAATATTGAAGACATCTGGATGTGCCTTTTCGACTTCATCGAATAACACCACGCTATAAGGCTTACGACGCACGGCTTCGGTTAAGACACCACCTTCCTCATAACCTACATAGCCCGGAGGTGCCCCGACCAAACGGCTCACCGAATGTTTCTCCATGAATTCACTCATATCGATCCGAATCATGGCATCATCACTATCAAACAGGAAGTTCGCCAGTGCTTTGGTTAACTCGGTTTTACCCACCCCTGTTGGTCCTAAGAATAAGAACGAACCACTCGGACGGTTTGGATCAGATAAGCCGGCACGGGAACGACGAACTGCATTCGACACAGCAACCACCGCTTCATCTTGCCCAACCACGCGATTATGCAGGAACTCTTCCATCTGCAACAGTTTTTCGCGCTCACCTTGTAACATTTTCGACACTGGAATACCTGTCGCAGCACTCACAACTTCTGCAATCTCATTATCGGTAACTTTGCTACGCAACAATTTTGGTGCTTCATTTTCTTCTGCAACCTCAATATGCTCCAACTGCTTTTGCAATTCAGGAATCACCCCATACTGCAAGCGCCCAGCTTCCGCCAAATCACCTTCACGTTGCGCTTTTTCTAGGGCAATACGCGCTTGATCCAACTTCACTTGAATGTCTTTGTTACCTTCAACCAAGGCTTTATCAGCGCGCCAGATTTCTTCCAGATCGTTATATTCTTTCTCAACCGTCGCAATCTGTTCTTCAAGGTGCTTAATTTCACCTTTAGCCCCAGCATCTTCATCTTTCTTGACGGCTTCCAGCTGCATTTTGAGCTGAATCAAACGACGATCCAACTTATCCAAGGCTTCAGGTTTAGAGTCTAGCTCCATTTTAATCCGCGATGCTGCTTCATCAATCAAATCGATGGCTTTGTCGGGTAATTGACGATCGGTAATATAACGGTGTGACATTTTCGCTGCTGCAATAATCGCAGAATCGAGAATCTGCACCCCATGGTGCGTTGCATATTTCTCTTTGAGTCCACGTAAAATTGCAATGGTGTCTTCTACACTTGGTTCATCGACCAATACTTTTTGGAAACGACGCTCTAAAGCTGCATCTTTTTCAATATATTGACGATATTCATCCAGTGTGGTTGCACCAACACAACGCAGCTCACCCCGGGCTAATGCAGGTTTTAACATATTACCTGCATCCATTGCACCGTCGGCCTTACCCGCACCCACAAGCGTATGTAGTTCATCAATAAATAGAATGATCTCACCTTCGTGTTTGGCTAAATCTTTCAGTACCGCTTTTAAACGCTCTTCAAATTCACCACGATATTTAGCACCAGCAAGCAACGAACCCAAGTCTAAAGAGAGAACGCGTTTGCCTTTTAAGCTTTCAGGCACTTCACCATTGACGATACGCTGCGCCAAACCTTCAACAATGGCAGTTTTACCCACCCCAGGTTCACCAATCAGCACAGGGTTATTTTTGGTTCGACGTGACAAAACTTGAATAGTCCGACGGATTTCATCATCACGCCCAATCACAGGGTCAAGTTTTCCATTCAAAGCACGTTCATTTAAATCAATCGTATATTTATTCAGTGAATCACGCTGATCTTCATGATTATTACTCATGACCTTCTCATCCCCTCGAATTTTATCAATCACTTTACGCAAGCTATCGCTTGTTACGCCTACGCTATTTAATAATGACTTGGTTGCTCCTACTTCAGCGAGCGCTAATAACACCCAATCGGTTGAAAGGAACTCATCCCCTACTTTTTGCGCATAACTATCTGCCAGATTTAACGCTTTCACCGCTTCTGGACTCAGATTGATGTCCCCAGTTGGATTGGCAAGGGTTGGAGCATCTTTAATGGCTTGCTGTAATTTGCTTTGCAAATCACGTAAATTGGCACCCGCCTGTTGAAAAATACTGGAATTCGAAGCTTCTTCCAACAAGATCGACAGCACATGAATGCCTTCAATAGAGGTATGATCCTTACCCATAGCCAAGGATTGTGCATCAGAAAGTGCTTGCTGCAGGCGGTTTGTAAATTTCTCGAAACGCATTCTTGTTATTCCTCACAACAAATTTTTAACTTGTAAGATATATGGGAACTTATTTTTAGATTTCAAATTAATTTTCACATATTTTTCAGAAACTTAAATATAAAAATATGCTGTAGCTTAGTTATAATATTGGTATAGTTATTTTTATTTTCAAGAGTGTTGATGTAATTTTTTTACCCAACCGTCTTAAAGCAAATAACCGCCTATTCCTACAAATAATATCGTCTTGCAGATGAAGTCTTAAAAAGACAAACCACGACCTCCCAACAATAAAACGATGACTAGAATGAAAACAGGCTGGTTTAAACCAGCCTGCATTTGCAATTATTCTGCTTCAATAATCTCAAAATCATGTGTGATGATTACACCACCATCAGACAGCATTTTACTGGCCGAGCAATACTTTTCAGCAGACAATTCTACGGCTTTGGCAACCTGTTTTTCCTTCACCGCCTTGCCCGTAACCACAAAGTGTAAATGGATTTTAGTGAACACCGCTGGAATGCTATCGGCACGCTCAGCTTGCAATTGACATACAACATTTGTCACATCTTGACGAGATTTTTTCAAAATGGTCACAATATCGAAGGAAGCACACCCACCAAGTCCCATTAATATGAGTTCCATGGGACGTGGTCCACGGTTTTCACCCCCATACTCAGGGGAGCCATCCATGACTACACTATGACCACTTTCTGATTTCGCTTCAAAAGCAACATTCTCTAGCCAATGTACACTTGTTTGCATTGCAACTACCTAAAAAAAGCTATAAATTTACCGTGTACCTGTACACTAACATAATTTGAGTTGATAAGGAATTTCACCTCTTCTGTGTGACAAGTTCATTTTAGGTCTTGTGCGATCTATTACTTATCCATTTTCGGAAACCAAAAGCATGACTTCAAACTTTTCACAGCTGAGCACTGATGCGCTATCGCCAGGTCAATTACCTGAATCAGTCAAGGCACTATTAAAACGAGCATATATAAACCGTTACCCAAAACGTACAACTATTGTCGACGCTGGAACAGAATCAAAATCACTTTATTTGATTTTAAAAGGGTCAGTATCTATTATTTTACGTGAAGATGATGAACGTGAAATCGTAGTTGCATATTTAAATCCTGGGGACTTCTTCGGAGAAATGGGGCTATTTGAGGCAAATCCTCAACGTACTGCCGAAGTTCGTACACGCGACGTATGTGAAATTGCAGAAATCACTTACGAAAACTTCCACGAGTTAAGCAAACAGTACCCAGACCTAAGCTATGCTGTATTTGCTCAGTTAGTCCGTCGCTTAAAAAATACCACACGTAAAGTTACTGACCTTGCATTCATTGATGTTTCTGGTCGTATTGCACGTTGTTTGATTGATCTTTCTGCTCAACCTGAAGCCATGATCCTACCAAATGGTCGTCAAATCCGTATTACCCGTCAAGAAATTGGCCGTATTGTGGGTTGTTCGCGTGAAATGGTTGGTCGTGTTTTGAAAACCCTTGAAGATCAAGGCATGATTCAAACTGATGGTAAAGCCATTCTTATTTTTGATGTATCTTTAGAGCAGTCTAATACAGAAGACGACTATGAAGATGATGAAGAATAAATCTTCAAACCTAAAAAAAGCAAATCGAAAGATTTGCTTTTTTTTATGCCAAATCAATCCTTTCATTTCACAAAACAATATAAAACTCCGCATTAACAAAGTCGCTTATTTACGCTAGCCTGAGCAAAGCGTTTGTCGATTACTCAGGAAAGATGTCATGCAATTCAAACCATTAGGTAACAGCGGTATTCTCGTCCCCGAAATTTGCCTCGGCACCATGACCTTTGGTGAACAGAACACCCAGCAAGAGGCTTTTCAGCAACTGAACTATGCTTTAGAGCGAGGTCTGTACTTTTGGGATACTGCCGAAATGTATCCTGTGCCACCTAAACCAGAAACTCAGGGTCACACGGAAACGATTATTGGCAATTGGATTGCTCAACACGGCGGTCGGGACAAGTTACTAATTGCCTCTAAAATTGCAGGACCATCTCAAGGTGGCAGCCATATTCGCGATGGGCAAACCCGTTTCACCGCAACTGAAATCTCTTCTGCCCTAGATGACTCCTTAAAGCGCTTACAAACCGACTATATTGACCTTTATCAACTCCACTGGCCACAGCGTAATACCAACTTCTTTGGAAAATTGGGCTATGGCAATACTGAAGCTTTAGATGAAAAACCAGTAACAGCTCTTGCGGAAACTTTAGTTGCACTTGCCGAGGAAGTTGAAAAAGGACGTATTCGTCATATCGGATTATCGAATGAAACGCCATGGGGAACCATGAAGTTTTTACAGCTGGCAGAACAGTTAGGTCTCGATAAAATTGTCAGCGTTCAAAACCCTTATAACCTGTTAAATCGCAGTTATGAAATTGGCATGTCTGAGATTGCCAAATATGAAGGCGTTGGTTTACTTGCCTATTCGCCACTTGCCTTTGGCTATTTAACTGGAAAATTCCGTCATGGCGCTCGCCCAGCCAATGCGCGCATTACCTTATTTTCACGTTTTAGCCGTTACAGCAATCCTCAGAGTGAATGGGCAACAGAACAATACGCCTTATTGGCTGAGCGACATGGCTTGAGTCTAACGCAAATGGCTTTGGCATTTATTCAACAGCAGTTCTTTGTCACCAGTACCATTATTGGCGCAACCAACTTAGCGCAGCTTAAAGAAAACATTGATGCCTTTGACTTAACTCTCTCTCCTGAAGTGCTAGAAGGCATTGAAGCCATTCATCGCCAACAGCCCAACCCTGCACCTTAAGTAATTCACAAGATACCCAAAACAAAAAAGGATGCGTCAAGCATCCTTTTTTGTGATTTAGCAATAAGCTTAAAATTATCGCTTATTGTATACAGCTTGTGCGGCAGGCAAATTTTTACGCATGGCATCAATACGTTGGCTGTTCGATGGGTGGGTCGATAAGAACGATGAGCCACCAGCACCATCTAACTTATTCATTTTTTCCCACAAGCTAATGGCTGCTTGCGGGTTATAACCTGCTTTCGCCATCAACATCAAACCGCCTTGGTCAGCACGACTCTCTAAGCTACGCGAGTATGGCAAGCCTACACCCACCTGAGTACCCAACTGCGCTGCTGCTGCACCCAACTGCCCTACGCTATCCCCTGCATAACTTAAACCGATACCCAGTGCTAAATCTGTTAAAGCCTGTGCACCAATTTTATTCTTAGCGTGTTCTTCTAAGGCGTGAATCATCTCATGTCCCATCACCGCGGCAATTTCAGCATCGCTCAGGTTGAGTTTGTTGACAATGCCGGTATAGAACACGACTTTACCACCAGGGGCAACATAAGCATTGACTTGGTCAGATTTCAATACCGCCAATTGCCAATCAAATTTCGTGCCTGTTTGGTTCATCTGATCTGCATAAGGTTTTAAACGATTAAAGACCGAATAAATACGCTTATAGGTTGAAGAAGAAGTATCTAATGTATTGTTACCGCGTGCCTCTTGAACGGTTTTGTTAAACCCTTGCGTTGCAGCAACATTTAAAGAAGCGGTATCCGCACCTGCCATATCAGCAACTGTCGTACAACCTGAAAGTGTGACAGCTCCTGCCACACACAAACTCAACATCAGTTTGTTCTTCATTCTTTTAATCTCCACCATTCTTGGATTACATCAATATATGCGCATTATATGCAATGAATGTGGAGCTTTATACGTATAACAACTTCATAAACATAGTATTTATGTAATTGTGTTAATGCATAAACTGGTAACTTAACCAGTAGATTAAGCACAATACATTAAGCACCATATACACTTGGCCCAAGGGTTTTATTTTTTCTTCTAATTTTTCATCATTGCGCTTCAACCATAAATAAGCATTTTGAATCAAAATCAGCGGCACCAAAATACAGGCCAGAATTACACTTAAACCAACAAAGGCAGAAAAGACGATGGCAGGGTCTTGGGTTTGTGCTTGAATAATTAAAATTGCAATGGTCGGTGCTCCGCCCATGGCAAAGATTAACGAATGTAAAATGGTACTTGAAATGTTTTTTTGCATCCTACCTCAATCCTAAATGCAGACTTAAATCTGCTTATCCTTACCTTTTTGAAAAATATCAGGATTAAAATTAAATGCAACTTTACTTTAGTCTTGAGATTAAATACGTACAGAATGAAATTAAATCATTCAAATAAAAAGACCCCGCTATAAGCGAGGTCTTTCATTCAACAATTATGCATTAAGCATCAAATGGATGACGTAATACAATTGTTTCTGCACGGTCTGGGCCCGTTGAAATAATATCAATTGGGCACTCAATTAACTGCTCAATACGCTTGATATAGTTAATTGCATTTTGTGGAAGCTGTTCAACGCTGGTTGCACCCACAGTTGATTCAGTCCAACCCGGCATCGTTTCATAGATTGGCTTTAAGTTTTCGTATGCAAGTGCATCAGAAGAACCTACACAACCTGAATCTGTATTTTCGTAACCGACACAGATTTTCACTTCTTCTAAACCATCTAAAACGTCAAGTTTAGTTAAGCAAATACCAGAAAGTGAGTTTACATCAACTGAACGACGTAGAATTTCTGCATCGAACCAACCACAACGGCGTTGACGACCTGTAGAAGCGCCAAACTCATGACCAACTGTCCCTAAATGACGGCCAATCGCATCACCCGTATCGGTTGCTGCATCGTAGTGAAGTTCAGTTGGGAATGGACCCGCACCAACACGTGTTGTGTAGGCTTTGGTAATACCCAAAACATAGTCTAGGTGTAATGGACCTAAACCTGAACCAGAGCTCACGCCACCCGCAGTCGTGTTTGAAGATGTTACAAACGGGTAAGTACCGTGGTCTACGTCAAGCAAAGAACCTTGCGCACCTTCAAACATGATGTTGTCACCGTTCTTACGGTAGTTGTGTAATTCAGTTGTTACATCAACCACTAACGGAGCAACGACTTCACGCCATTGATCGCAAAGCGCAAGTACATCTTCCAATTTCACTGCTTCAACACCGTAGTATTGAGTTAGCTGGAAGTTATGGTAATCCAACACTTCTGCCAATTGTGCTTTTAATGCTTCACCGCCACGAACCAAGTCCGCAACACGCACTGCACGACGCGCAACTTTATCTTCATACGCAGGACCAATGCCACGGCCTGTTGTACCAATTTTTGCATTGCCACGCTTTTTCTCACGTGCTTGGTCAAGTGCAATATGGTTTGGAAGAATTAATGGACAGTTTGGAGAAATACGTAAGCGCTCTTTAACTGGTACACCTTGCTCTTCAAGAATCGTCATCTCTTTGATTAACGCTTCTGGTGAAAGCACAACACCGTTACCAATTAAGCACAATACGTTTTCACGTAAAATACCTGATGGAATGAGGTGTAATACAGTTTTCTTACCACCAACCACGAGAGTATGACCTGCGTTATGTCCGCCTTGATAACGAACTACCGCAGCCGCTTGATCTGTGAGCAGGTCGACGATCTTACCTTTACCTTCGTCGCCCCATTGGGTACCAAGTACCACAACATTCTTGCCCATAATAGCCTCATTACATCATGCTGTTAAAATTAAAACTCCGAGTAGTGACATGAACACCACTCGCAGTGATTAAATTGGTTTAACTTGCCACTCGCCAGCAACATCAACAAGTTGATGTGTCGCATTTGGAATAGAGTTTAAATCATCATTACCCAATAACTGAATTACACTTAAGCCTTGTGCTCGAACGGACGCAATCGCTTGCTGTAAATCAGCCTGTGTGCCTTTAGGCGCAACCACTACATCAGCAGCTTTGAACTGCCCTGCACTTAACGCATACAAGTCACAACTAAAACCTGTTGCAGGACGCGCACGGCCAAAATGCTCACCAATACCATCGTAGCGACCACCCTGTGCCAAAGAGGCTGCACGGTTCGGTGCATAAACAGCGTACATCAGACCCGTGTGATAGTGATAAGAACGAAGTTCAACCACATCCACACCAATCAATAGATTTGGCCAACGCGCCTGAATCGCAGACTGCGTAGTTTTTAATTCATCTAGAGCGTGCTTAAATGCTTCATCCGCTAAAATCTCAGCACTTAAATTAGCTTGCAACGCCACTAAATCATTTGCATAGCGACCTAAAGCATAGAAGTCAGCACCAAAATTCAAATCTTGCGTAAATTCTGCCAGTTCAGGCAATGCTTTACGTTGATAAAGATCAGATAATTCACGTTCGGTATTTTTATTTAAGCTTGCACATTTGACCAAGCTACGGAATAAACCGACATGCCCTAAATCCAGATGGATACCGTCAACTAGACCAGCTTTCTGAATTAGGCCGAGCATCACATCGATCATTTCGACATCTGCATCAATACTGTCTGAACCAAACAACTCGGCACCCAATTGTAAGGGCGCACGCGTGGTATTAAAGCCTTGCGGCTTGGTATGTAACACAGTACCTGCATAGCAATAACGCGCAACGCCATCAACAGGATGAACATGAGCATCAATACGAGCGACCTGCGGTGTCATATCCGCACGCACCCCGAGTAAACGACCAGAAAGCTGATCAATTACTTTAAATGTCGCAAGGTCTAAATCGTGATTCGATTCGGATAAAGAAGAAAGGGATTCTATGTATTCAATAAACGGCGTGTACACCAATTGATAACCTCGAGATGCGAGGAAATCCAAGGCGTCACGGCGCAAGTTTTCAATTACTTGCGCTTGCTCTGGTAATACATCAGCTACACCATCAGGTAATAACCATGTCTCTGAAATGGGCATGTTGTAAACCTAAATTCTTGTCAGCGCGGAAGTAATCCGCATAAAAAAATCGGGAGCACACCCGATTTCTCCTAGTTTAGCACGATAGTTCACACCATGCACTGAGATTTTTATATTTAATCGCAATCTCTCGCCAATTTGTTTGCACTGCAAAGCTATACTTAAGTCAAAGATTGTTATCAATAAATTCGTGTTTGCTATAGAGCATAGAATTAGAGCGGCAGTTCAGTTGTCTGCTTAATGCTCTGTAATGGAATTTCAGTTTTCACATTCTGAATCCCCGTGATTTTATTTAAATGCTGAATCTGAAATTTGCGATATGCATCCAGATCAGACACCACAATTCTTAAAAAGAAATCACAGTCGCCTGCCATGAGTTGGCATTCTACAATTTCAGGAATTTCCCGCACGGAGTCAATAAAATGATTGACCGTTTTTGCATCTTGTCCTTTGAGCCAGATTCGCGCGAACACAGTTAAACCCAAATTGACTTTTTGCGGATTCACCAAGGCGACATACTTTTCAATAATACCAAGATCTTCTAATTGTTTAACGCGTCTTAAACACGGTGAGGCCGAAAGCCCAACTCGTTGCGCCAACTCATTATTGGCCAGTTTGCCATCACGCTGTAAGGTTTGTAATATTCGTCTGTCTATTTTATCCACAGCACCCTCTTAGCATTTATCATTAATTTTTTAAATATTAGAGCAATTTTATGCTCAATTTAAAGCAAATATTGCTTAATTTAGCGTCTAATATCACCACAATGTTTTTAAAATGGCTACCCACGTTGTGAGGTATCTATATGTCCATTTTAAAAAACAGCTCAGTGCATCCGCTCATCATGAAAAGCCACGATCAAGCTGAATTTTTTCGTGGCATTAAAACCACACTCCCGATGCTGCTCGGTTTTGTACCGTTGGCCTTGGTGCTCGGAACCCAAGCTTCACAAAAAGGCTTATCGATTGTTGAAGTATCCCTGTTAACCGGACTGAATTTTGCGGGCGGTTCCGAATTTGCCATTTTAGAAATGTGGACCAATCCTCCACAATTTTTACTCCTCATGTTTATTACCTTTTTAATCAATAGTCGCCACTTGCTGATGGGCGCGAGTTTAGTGCCCTATTTAAGACACTTACCCGACCGGCAAGTTTACCCAGCACTATTTTTTCTCTGTGATGAAAGTTGGGCATTAGGATTATCCAATGCTCAGAAGCGCATTCATCAACTTGGGCTTAAACATGCTTTTAATATGCCTTACTACGCAGGAGTCTGTCTGGCGTTATATGTGATGTGGGTTTCAGTGACTACCTTGGGCGCAGTTTTAGGGCCTGTATTGGGCGATATTCACCCCTATGGTTTTGACATGGCTTTTCCCGCGATTATTTTGGTGTTATTGCGTGGCATGTGGACTAGTTTCGCAGCTGCCCGGCCTTGGCTGATCAGTCTAATTGTCGCAGCAATGGCTTATTTATACTTGCCTGCGGGATGGCATGTTCCTTTAGGAGCTTTGAGTGGAATCGCCTCGGCATTTTTCTTAATCGGAGATGATGAATGATACATAGCAGCACCTTAATTGCCATTTTGTTAGTTGCAATCACCACTTATTTAACTCGTTTATTGGGCTATGCGGTGTTAAAAAACAAGACACTATCCAACAAGCACAAGAAAATTCTGGAAGTTGTACCCGGTTGCGTACTCATTTCAGTGATTGCACCTTATTTTGTCAAAGAACAGCCCGCCGATTTAATCGCGATAGCCCTCACCCTTTTGGCGGCCTCGCGACTTCCACTGCTACCGACGGTCATCATCAGTATGTTGAGTGCCGCCTTATTGCGCCAAATTCTAGTCTGAAATTTGGCGCAAGAGCGTTAAAATGGACGATCAGTTTGCCCAACCGACTTGCTGAGTAAACTGACCAACTCTGCATTTTGCAATTCCAACTGATGCGTTCTTTTAACAGTTTTATCAATTGCTTCTTGTTGCACATGCATTTTCTTCGCGAGGTCTTGCATAATTTCCAGCGTTTTTTTCAGATTTTCCTCAAGGTGCACCACTTTTTCTTCCAGATGCTGTTGATATTCAACATCCCCAGCATTTTCTCCCTGCTGCTTGAACTGAAACCACACCAAAAAAATTACCGCCATCGCCAATAGCAATATAAATCCCCAGATTAACATCATCATACATTTCTCATTTTCATTATGTGCTTTAACAATATAGTACGATAAGAACGCCTTATTTTTTATAAAAATAAATGATTCCACTTATATTTTTAGATTTTTTTATCATCAGCGTATCTATATTCGAGCAACACGTTTCTTATGACGTAAATGATATTTTGATACATGTTTT
The DNA here is from genome assembly GCF_054457875.1 of Acinetobacter sp. GXMZU3951. NCBI lineage: Bacteria > Pseudomonadati > Pseudomonadota > Gammaproteobacteria > Moraxellales > Moraxellaceae > Acinetobacter > Acinetobacter sp. GXMZU3951. The sequence continues at coordinate 95,535 of NZ_JBTLFO010000001.1, forward strand.
AGATTCACAACAGACGGTTTAAGCCGATATAGTCAACACGCATAAAACAAGATTCACTTTAGAAAAACATTATTGAGACCTTCCTATGGAATTACATAGCAATCTTTACTACCACCATGTCAATGCAGGGTTGATGGATCAGCTTGATCGCCTGTTCCTACAGCATCAAGACCATCCAGTAACCTTCCTACAATTGGCGGCAGCCATTAATACCGAGTACGGGGCTGAACTTGCGCAGGATCTGCTTGATCAAGTTGACCAGATGGAATACGACCTCGCTCCAGAAAGCGTATCTCGTGTTGCTGGTTTTAGTATTCTGCACTTTGTCCATGGTTCATCAGGCGATGAAATCATGGAAGCCATGTTGTTTTTCTTAAAAGGACTCATTCCTGAGCTACAAGTTCAAGCATGGGGCTGTGGTGATGATGATCCGTGGGAGTTCTGGTTAAAGTTTGAAGGGGATGAACTGGTTCGTGAAGATGATGAGCCGTTCAATGATCCTGATCAAGATCAACTCATTAAAGCTGAAATTTACACATGGTGGCATGAAAATATGCCCAATGAAATTAAAGAAGGATTTCTCAACGAAGTCGAGTCTGAAGAATAAGTAACAATTAAAGCACCTTATGCTAGATCACGATAAGGTGCTTAATTGCATTAAACAAACGACTCGCATAGATCGAGCAAGCGGTTAGCATAACCCCATTCATTGTCATACCACGCGAACACTTTTGCCTGATGCCCAACCACCATGGTTTGCGTTAAATCTACAATCAGTGAATACGGTGAATGATTAAAGTCACTAGACACCAAAGGCTCATCCGTGACTTGCATGATTTCGGCATAATCACTTTCCGCAGCACGCATCAGTACTTCATTAAGTTTATGTACCGTTATTGGCGATTGCGACAAAAAGGTCAGGTCAATGGCTGCGACATTGATGGTCGGCACACGAATTGAATAACCATCTATACGATCTTCCATTTTAGGCATGACTTGTTTTAAAGCCCCAAGAGCCGAAGACGTGGTTGGAATAATATTTTGCCCCGATGCACGTGCACGTCGTAAATCTCGATGCGCATGATCTAACACCGATTGATCTGCCGTTACTGCATGAATCTCAGTCATTAAAGCGGTTTGAATACCAAAAGCATCATCAATAATCTTGACCAAAGGAACCAAAGCCTGCGTAGTACATGACACACTGGAAATAATCTGATCGGAGGCTTTCACGTCATGGTGGTTCACGCCATAGACAATTGCCGCATCGACCATATCAAACGGGGCTGCCCCAATAATGACCCGTTTTGCACCTGCACGAATATGGCGTGTTGCTGCTTCATGGGAACGAAATAGCCCCGTACATTCCAGCACCACATCCACATTTAATTGCTGCCAAGGCAGTAATTCTGGTTGTGCTTCACAAACAACTTGTACTTTTAAACTGGCAAGTCCTGCATGAATATGCATGTAGATTTGTTCATTTTCATATTCGACATCCACCTTGCCTTTAAAACGACCATGCGTACTGTCGTACTTAAACAAGTGAATTAATGTGTCTACATCTGCAATATCATTAATCGCCACGATCTCAAAATGGAAATCTTTAGGATTTTCGAACCACGCACGCAATACATTACGACCAATTCGACCAAATCCATTAATCGCCACTTTTTGCATGACTTTTCCCTTACATGAACCAAAATTTAAGCTGCCTTATGTTAATGGATTTTGCACTTAAACCAAGAGATTTTCGTGCCAAACCTCAACAAAAACTTGAAAGCAACATCAAATGGCAAAAATTGAGGAAAAAATAGACAGACTTATAACTCCCAAATTTCAACTTCAATTTTCAATCATGGCCAGCAGTTAAATTCACTTCAATATATACAGACTAAAGGATGACTTACAATTCCATAGTTTTGTCATTAATTCATAGTAAAGTGATTGGTGCGTGGGGCTTTTTCCGTTATAATTTGGCGTTTTAAAAAATTAAGCCTGTATTTTTATATGGTGCAATTGAGCACCAATAAGTGATACGTTTAGCCCAATTAGAGATTTATGGAGTGACTTGGTTGTGAGTACTCGTTTTATGACATCCGCTGAAATTCGCGAAGCTTTTTTAAGCTATTTTGAATCGCAAGGGCATACACGTGTCGCGTCGAGTTCTCTGGTTCCAGCCAACGACCCAACATTATTATTTACAAATGCTGGTATGAACCAGTTTAAAGACTGCTTTTTAGGTCTAGAAAAACGCGATTATGTTCGTGCAACAACGTCACAAAAATGTGTCCGTGCTGGCGGTAAACACAATGACTTAGACAACGTTGGTTACACTGCTCGTCACCATACGTTCTTTGAAATGTTAGGCAACTTCTCCTTTGGTGACTATTTCAAACGCGATGCCATCAAATTTGCCTGGGAATTCTTGACTGGCGACAAATGGTTAGCATTACCCAAAGACAAACTTTATGCCACGGTTTACCACACCGATGATGAAGCATTTGACATCTGGAACAAAGAAATTGGTTTAGATGCCAGCCGTATTATTCGTATTGGTGACAACAAAGGCGGTCAATACGCATCGGATAACTTCTGGGCAATGGGTGATACTGGTCCTTGTGGTCCATGTTCTGAAATCTTCTTTGACCACGGTGATCACATTTGGGGTGGTTTACCTGGCACACCTGAAGAAGATGGCGACCGTTTCATTGAAATCTGGAACAACGTATTCATGCAGTTTAACCGTACTGCGGATGGTGTACTTCACCCTCTTCCAGCACCTTCTGTCGATACCGGCATGGGCTTGGAGCGTATTTCTGCAGTTTTGCAACACGTTAATTCGAACTACGAAATTGATTTATTCCAACACCTGTTAAAAGCAGCTGCGGAAATTATTGGTTTAGATACTACTGCGCTTGAAGCTGAAGCAAAAGCCAATGGTACACCAGTACAATACCCTGCTTCACTTAAAGTGGTGGCTGACCATGCGCGTTCTTGCTGCTTCCTGATTGCTGATGGCGTAAACCCATCCAATGAAGGTCGTGGTTATGTACTCCGTCGTATTATCCGTCGTGCGGTACGCCACGGTAACAAATTGGGCGCAACAGGTTCATTCTTCCACAAAATGTTGCAACCGTTAATCGAGGTGATGGGTGCTGCCTACCCTGAACTTGAAGCACAGAAAGCACGTATCGAAGCACAATTACTGAAAGAAGAAGAACAGTTTGCTAAAACTTTAGAGCAAGGTCTGAAATTGCTTGAAGGTGAATTAGCTCAACTGAAAGGTTCTGTGATTCCGGGTGAAGTGGTCTTCAAACTTTATGACACTTATGGCTTCCCAACAGACTTAACTGCCGACATCGCACGTGAGCGTGATTTAACCATTGATGAAGCAGGCTTTGAAGTTGAAATGGCTGCACAACGTCAACGTGCGCGTGATGCTGGTAAATTCGCGATTGACTACAACAGCGTTGTGAAAGTTGAAGGTGAAACGCAATTTGACGGCTATGACGCAACAGCAGGTCAAGGTCAAATTATCGCAATCTATAAAGATGGTGAGCAAGTTAATGAAGTGGTTGAAGGTGATGAAGCATTAATCGTCCTCAATCAAACGCCTTTCTATGCTGAAAGCGGTGGTCAAATTGGTGACACGGGTATTTTCAAAAACGACACAGGTATTTTTGAAGTTCAAGACACCAAAAAGTCAGGCGGTGCCTTTGTTCATCAAGGGATCGTGACTGTTGGTCATCTAAAAGCATCACAAACTGTAGAAGCGATTGTCAAAGCGGATATTCGTGCCGCAACTGCTCGTAATCACTCTGCAACTCACCTTTTACATGCGGCATTGCGCCAAATTCTAGGCTCACACGTTCAGCAAAAAGGCTCTTTAGTTGCATCTGACATTTTACGTTTTGACTTTGCCAATGACCAACCTGTGTCATTTGAGCAGTTGCAAGAAATTGAGCGTTTAGTCAATACTGAAGTCCTTGCCAATACGGCTGTCACCACTGAATTATTAGACATCGAGTCCGCGAAAGCAAAAGGTGCGATGATGTTATTCGGTGAAAAATATGGTGATGAAGTCCGCGTACTGTCAATGGGTTCAATTATTGAAGAAAAGAACTTCTCAATTGAACTTTGTGGTGGTATTCACGTTCAACGCACTGGTGATATCGGTTTATTCAAGATCACGTCTGAAGGCGGTGTAGCTGCGGGTGTACGTCGTATTGAAGCGGTGACTGGTACTAAGGCGTTAGAAGTTGTACAAAAAGCTGAAGCTGATATTGTGCATATCAACGGTGTACTAAAAGCCCAGAAAGATCAAACTGTAGAAAAAGTTGAAGCTATTGTAGAAACGGCTTCTGCATTACAAAAGCAGATTGATCAACTGAATCAAAAACTTGCGAGCTTACAGGCTGCTGAACTTCTAAGCCAAGTTCAAACGCTTGCAGGCCGCACAACATTAATCACGACTGTTCAGGGCATGGATGCAAAAGCACTTCGTAACCTACATGACGGCGTGAAATCAAAATTAGAAAATGCAGTAATCGTGCTTGCAGGTGTAGAGGGTGACAAGGTGAGCTTGATCGCATCTGTAGCAAAAGAATTTACTGCTTCTATAAAGGCAGGTGACATCATTAAACACTTAGCAACTGAGCTAGGCGGAAAAGGTGGTGGTAAACCTGACTTGGCACAAGGTGGCGCGCCACTAAACGAGAAGTTTGCACAAGTGATGGCAGATTTAACTGCTTGGCTTGAAGCAAAATAAAACTTCACCTTTTGTGTAACTGACCCTGATTGGCACTTCAGGGTCATGGCTTATATGGAACAACTATGGCATTAATCGTTCAAAAATATGGCGGTACTTCTATGGGTACCCCCGAGCGCATTTTAAATGTAGCTCGTCGTGTGAAGCGCTGGCATGACCACGGCCACAAGGTAGTGGTTGTAGTATCAGCAATGAGTGGTGAAACTAACCGCTTATTAGCTCTCGCGAAAGCCATTACGGACACCCCTGACCCACGTGAACTTGACCAAATGGTTTCTACGGGTGAACAGGTAACGATTTCAATGTTAGCAATGGCGCTCAATTCAATTGGCGTTGAAGCTAAGTCACTTACAGGTCGCCAAGTCGGTATTAAAACGGACAGCGCCTTTACCAAAGCTCGTATTGAATCAATTGATACCGACGTCATGACTGAGCATCTCGATGCTGGTCGTGTCATTGTTGTTGCTGGTTTCCAAGGTTTTGATGCTGATGGCAACACTACGACTTTAGGTCGTGGTGGCTCGGATACTTCTGGTGTTGCACTTGCTGCTGCACTAAAAGCAGATGAATGCCAAATCTATACGGATGTAGATGGCGTTTATACGACTGATCCACGCGTTGCTCCAAAAGCGAAAAAGGTTGATCGTATTTCATTTGAAGAAATGCTAGAAATGGCATCACTTGGCTCAAAAGTCCTTCAAATTCGTTCTGTTGAGTTTGCAGGTAAATACCAAGTGCCTTTACGTGTATTATCAAGCTTTGATAATGATGACGATGGCGCATTTGATGAAGATTTCAAACAAAACGTAGGCACACTAATTACGACTGAGGCAGAAGACGATATGGAACAACCAATTATTGCAGGTATTGCATTTAACCGTGACGAAGCAAAACTCACTATCTTGGGTGTTCCTGATGAGCCAGGAATTGCATCTAAAATCTTGTCGCCAATCAGCAATGCCAATATCGAAGTGGATATGATTATCCAAAATGTCGAAGAAGATGGCACAACTGATTTTACTTTTACCGTAAATCGCACAGATTTGGCAAAAGCGAAAGCAATTTTAGAACAAACAGCAAGCAGCATCGAAGGCTGTGAAGTTGTTACACGTGATGATATCGTTAAAGTATCGATTGTAGGTGTGGGCATGCGTTCACATGCAGGTGTTGCGAGCAAAATGTTCACAGCATTAGCAGATGAAAGCATTAATATTTTGATGATCTCAACTTCTGAAATCAAAATTTCTGTTCTTATCGAAGAAAACTACTTAGAGCTCGCTGTTCGCTGCTTACATACAGCATTTGGTTTAGACCGTGAACACGGTGAATCAAGCGCACGTGCTTAAGAATTATTAGAAAATCGTCATTGTAAGACAATTTTTTCTAAATTCTATAAAAATACAGAGCCACTATAGTTTTTTCTATGGTGGCTCTGTTATATTAGACTTGAGGCGTTTTGGTAAATTTCAACAGAATTTTATAAGTAGCAACATTTTAGGCTTATACAATCCTGTTAAAATTTTCTTTATTACCAAGGTTGTGTTTTTTAAACTTTTTAATCAATGCAGGTTTAGCATTTTGCAAGGAGATAAACATGCTGATTCTGACCCGACGTGTCGGAGAAACATTAATGATTGGGGATCAAGTCAGTGTTACTGTGCTTGGCGTTAAAGGTAACCAAGTTCGTATTGGCGTAAATGCTCCAAAAGAAGTATCAGTTCATCGCGAAGAAATCTATCAACGCATTCAACATGAACGTGCGATGCACGAACACCTGCAACATCTCGATCAAGATTATCAACCTTCATTTGAAGAAGATAATTACTCGCAGAATAACTTTAATCGTTAAAATTAAACGTTATCTCCTAAAGCGGCTTTTCTAAGCCGCTTTAAATTTATGGGCTTTAGCTGTTTTCAGCTAAAGCCTTTTTTACTGGCGCGTAACTACGACGATGTTCAGCAATGACACCATGTTCAGCAATTGCAGCAAAATGTGCTTTAGTTGGATAACCTTTGTGCTTAGCAAATCCAAACTGCGGATATTTCTGGTCTAAAGTCACCATTTCACGATCCCGCGTCACTTTTGCCAAAATACTGGCCGCCGAGATTTCCGCGTGGAGTGCATCACCGCCCACTACCGCATCACAACTCATGGCTAAGCCTTGTGGCACTTTATTACCATCCACCAAAACATGTTCGGGCTGAATATTCAATGCTTCAACCGCGCGACGCATCGCCAATAAAGAAGCTTGTAGAATATTCAACTCATCGATTTCGGTATGGGTTGCTTCTGCAATTGCCCAAGCCAAAGCCTTTTCCTGAATCTCAATAAATAACTTTTCCCGTTTTTTCTCGGTCAGTTTCTTGGAATCATTCAAACCTTCAATCGGGTTATTCGGATCTAAAATCACTGCCGCGGCAACAACTGAACCCACTAAAGGACCACGCCCTGCCTCATCTACACCAGCTACTTGCATGTCTTACTCTCATAAAAAATGGCTGAATTACCAGCCATTTTTAAAATTTACCATTACTTTTCATGTTTAGTTTAACATTTCAGAAGCACATATCGCTGAAGTTTTTGTGTTGGCTAATGCCGCATAGGCATCTTTGGCTTTAGAGTCGATCGCCGCCAATGCCAATTGTTCTTTAGACAGCATTTTAGGCGCATTATCCCCTACACATTTACACACTTCACGTTTTTTCTTCTGCTTCTGATCTTCAGAAAGAAGTTTACTGCTCACAATCCAAGTTGGATTACTCTCGATTTCATCCATACACTTAGAGTTTGATGCCATTCGAATTACCGAAATTCCATCCGACTCAGACCCCATTGGTGAGGAAGCACATCCAGATAATATGAGCCCCCCCACAAGACACAATACCATTTGATATTTTTTCATAGTTATTCAACCTTCTTCTTCATACAATTTAATGAGTCGATTATTTATTATTCAAATTAATATAAATGATATTAGGTCAAAGCACAAAATTTTTAATTTAAAAAGCTAGGAAATTCCTAGCTTTTTCACACTTATTTATTGACCGCTTCCGCAACACAACTTTGGATCGTTTTAGTCACCACATTGGTGACGATGGTTGCACGCGCAGTCGGATCAATTGCAGCAGTCGCCAAATCAACGGTGGTCACATTTTGTGGCGCTTTTTCACTGACACAACCGCAAATATCAGTTTGAATGCTTTGCTTTTGTTCCGCAGTCATGAGCTTAGTAGCGGTATTCCATGCTGGAGTATTATTAAGTTCTGCAATACATTTTGAATTGATTGCAATTTTCATTGCTGCCATTCCAACTTGCTGGGGTGTAGCAGTTGTGGTTGTAGTATCTGTGCTTACACAGGCAGTCAAAGCCAATAGTACAGGTGCGAGCGCAGCAAATTTAATATTCACAGGTAATCCTTGGTCATTACATAAAGTGTAAGTATTTTGCCCGAACAACCTTAAATAGAAAGTCTTTATCTCTCCTATAAAGACTGGTTGCGCAAATAATCCGCAATACAAATCTCCACACAATCAGCGTTGCAACAAATATACGCATCGTTGCAGAATCGGCATTTTGTTGCAATTGTGAATTACGTAAGATAGCGTCACCTATTATCGCCTTCTTCATACCTCATGGAAAATAGAACCCCCTATTACACGCGCACAGCCCAAATTTTGCACTGGCTCATGGCCATTATTTTTATCGCAGCATGGATTATTGGCTTTTATAGTGGTAATTTTTTAAGCTACGAAAGTAATGGTAGTTTCAAAGGGGATGTGATTACCCTTCATAAAAATATTGCCACCACCCTTATCTTCCTGGTCATGATCCGTATTTTCTGGCGCTATACCCATCCTGTACCTTCGCTGCCGAATAGCATGTCTCCAATGATGAAAACGCTGGCGCATATTGGGCATTTGGCGTTGTATTTAATGCTTCTGGCTTTACCGATCACAGGCTGTTTATTTAGTTGGAGTGCTGGACACCCTGCCCCTGTACTCTATCTATTCAATCTACCCACGCTGATTGAAGAGAATTATGATGTGCTAGAAATTGTGAAACCCTTACATATTTATCTTTCATGGGGGGCTGGTTTCTTGGTGCTAGGACATATTGTAGCTGCTTTAAAGCATCATTTTATTGATAAAGATAGTGTATTGGTGAGTATGACCCGACAACCAAAATAATGCTAAAATTGATTTGATTAAGCACCTCTAATTGATATCTTTTGAAAAGAATAATTAAAAAAACCGCACTATAAAGTGCGGTTTTTTATTTGCTCTATAATTATAAAGCTTGGATTTCAGCAATCCACTTGTTTTTTTCTGCATCACTTATGAATGACGCTTCAAATGAGTTTTGTGCCAACTTTTTCAATTCATCATGATTTAAAGACAAGGCTTCCGTGATTGCCACAAAGTTATCATTCATATAACCACCAAAATAAGATGGATCATCCGAATTGACTGTAACCTGAACGCCTTGTTGTAATAAACGACGAATATTGTGCTGCGCCATATCATCCACTACACACAACTTTAAATTACTGAGTGGACAAACTGTTAATGGCATTTTTTCTGCAATTAAACGCTGCATCAATACAGGATCTTCTTCCGAACGCACACCATGATCAATACGATTGACTTTGAGCAAATCCAAAGCTTCCCAAACGTATTCTGCTGGACCTTCCTCACCGGCATGCGCCACCACCAAGAAGCCTGCTTCGCGCGCTTTAGCAAATACGCGCTCGAATTTTGAAGGTGGGTGTCCAACTTCACTCGAATCCAGACCTACACCGATAATTTGCTCTTTAAAAGGCATCGCCTGTGCCAATGTTTCAAATGCCACCTCTTCGCTAAGATGACGCAAGAAACACATAATCAGATGTGAACTAATACCGAATTTTTCTTTGGCATCATCACAAGCACGCTGTAAACCCTGAATAACCGTTGCAAAAGCAATACCGCGGTCTGTATGCGTTTGCGGATCAAAGAACATTTCGGTATGTACTACACGATCTTCATGACATTTTTCAAAATAGGCCCAAGCCAGATCATAAAAATCTTGCTCATGCACCAGTACATTTGCACCAGCGTAATAAATATCTAGAAAAGACTGTAAATTGTGAAAATTATAGGCCTGTTTCACTTCTTCAACAGACTTATATGGAATTTGAATCTGATTACGTTGTGCGATTGCAAACATCAGTTCTGGCTCAAATGTCCCTTCTATATGAACATGTAATTCGGCTTTAGGTAAAGCGCGGATGAGCTCTAGTTGATTCATACCTTATCCTCAGAAAGAAAAAAGGGTGTAAACAAGTTTACACCCTTAAAATTTGTGTGGGGATTAACCGCCAAAAAATGCAAATTTTACTGCCCAAAGCACAGCAACAATCCACACCATATATGGAACAGTTGATGCCTTGCCAGTACATAATTTAATTAATGCGTAGCTAATAAAGCCCATTGCAATACCATCTGCAATTGAATACGAGAATGGCATAAACACAATCGTCAAGAATGCTGGGACAGCTTCAGTAATATCATCCCATTCAATATGGACAATACCTTGAATCATGAGCACACCAACAAACAATAATGCTGGAGCAGTCGCAAAGCCTGGTACAGATTGGGCTAATGGTGCCAAGAACAAGCACAGGATGAATAACACTGCCACCACAACAGCAGTAAGACCTGTACGCCCACCCGCAGCCACACCTGCAGAAGACTCAATATAAGGGGTCGTTGAAGATGTACCTAAAGCAGCACCCGCAACAATTGCCGTAGAGTCTGCAAATAGTGCTTTTTTCAAGCGTGGCAATTTACCATCTTGCAATAGACCAGCACGATGCGCGACACCCACCAAGGTACCTGTAGAGTCAAATAAATCGACCAAGAAGAACACAAAAATAACGCCGACCAAACTGGCAGTAAATAGACCTTCAAAATCCATTTGCAAGAACGTTGGCGCAATTGAAGGAATCTCGCCAACAACACCTTTAAACTCACTCAAGCCCATCGCTGTTGAGATGGCAGTTAACACCAAAATACTGATGATGATGGCGCCACGGACTTTAAACTGATGCAATACGACAATGATTAAAAAACCGAATAAAGTTAACAGCACTGTCGGTTGTTTAAGATCGCCCAAGCCGACTAAAGTGGCTGGATTATCAACAATAATTCCTGAGTTCTTTAATGCAATCAGGGCGAGGAATAAACCAATACCACCACCAATCGCCAGCTTAAGTGACATTGGAATTGCATTCACAATCGCTTCACGGATTTTAAACATGCTAATCGCAATAAACACCAATCCTGAAACAAAAACGGCCGCTAAAGCAGTTTGCCATGGCACACCCATTCCCATACACACAGAATAGGTAAAGTAAGCATTCAAGCCCATGCCTGGTGCTAATGCGATTGGATAATTCGCAATAATCCCCATCACCAAACAACCAATCGCGGCTGCAAGACAGGTAGCAACAAAGACAGCTCCATGATCCATCCCTGTTTCGGATAAAATCATTGGATTCACAATAATGATGTAACACATGGTTAAGAAGGTGGTTACACCTGCTAGAACTTCAGTACGAAAAGTTGTCTTGTTTTCGCTTAACTTAAATAAGCGTTCAAGCATATTTTCTGAAGATGGATTAGGAGTCGTCATGACCTAGCCCCTGTAAAAAAACATGATGCCTTAAATCGAAAGTAGGATAGAAATTATACTTTCCGCCATTACAATTTCGAATTTAAAGCAATGGGTGTGCCAAATATCTGATGCTTTTTTTTAAGCTAAATATGGACACACCAGTAAGCAAAACTTGCCGTGCCGCACTAAAGCAAACGAAAAAAGCTGCATAAAATATGCAGCTCTATCATTTATACTTTTTAAACAATAACTTAAATAAAAAACATAAACATTTCATTAAAATCGGGCGGAATTATAACATATTGATTTTCTCATTGTTTCTAGAATTTATGAACTATTCAGACTTAGTGGCAAAATTCGCTCATAAAGTAAATTTAAACCTTTAATTACAAAAATAAATTCACCTAGCTATTGATCTTTTTTGATCAAAAAATTTTTAGATTGTGCTTCCGCCTCGATTTTTTCGAGTGAACTGTGTGCTTCATTTACCAAACGGTTAATTTCTTGTTTTTGTTTAGCCTCAGATTCGAGGTACACCCAAAAACCCAGTATTCCAATCATCATGATAAGACATGGTAAAAGTAACTTATTCATTCTAAGAAAGTGCAATTTTTAATTATTGGTAAAAATATACACCAAAATGATGTTTAGGTCACAATTTGAAGCACAAAACAGTGCAAAAATGAAATTATCGTTGATGGCATTCATTCGATTAATCACAGCAATCAGCATGAGTTGATGATTCACTGAAGCCGTCAAAATAAAATAGCGTATAAAAATACGGCAAACCCGGTCTACTGTCCTGCAGCCAGCATTTCATGTGACTGGCCAGCAATTGTCTCGCTGTATCGCAAAAAATACCAATCATTATTCCGCTAAGATAAGATATGACATCATGCTCAGATTGATTAAATCATAAAGCGTTTACTGAGTAATGATGTCAAAAACTGGACGATGCCAGCCATTTGTTCTTAAATCCTGATTTCAGCCTAGCGATATGGCAATAAAACAGCAAGATACTCAATGACCGCTCGGCTCAACTTATAATTTTTTCCATGTCATACTGGTGGTTGAATTATCTGTTTTCGACTTACCAAAGACTTTCATTTGATCCCCTGCACCGTTTAAATCGGCTTGGATCATATATACCATACCATTCTGCGGATTTACCCAAGTACCATTATTAAACTTGCTTTGTGAAGTTGCACGTAGGTTGGTTAAAATCTCCAGTCCAAATAGATATTTATTTTTCAACGCGCCTGTACATTTAGTGCAAATTTCAGTCGCAGCTGAGCCTGACTGGGCATACGATTTTGTAATCGAAGCACTGTATTGTTGTGAAGCTGAGTTTTTACGAATTGCCACCTCAGAAATATATGAGCCCGTTTTATCATCGATCACTTTCCAAGAACCGAGCAAAGGATCCACTGGCATAGCTGCTAAATATGATGAAGAAGCTAAAAGTAACGTCGAAGCAATTAAAGTTTTAAATTTCATAAAAATGTCATAATGAAAAAATGCTGGATTATAGCAAACTGATTCATTTTTAGAATTATTAATTGATATTAAAAAGATTTTTTAACTTTTGTTAGATATATCACACTTAGCTTTATTGTGAAGCTAGATCCAGCTTAAGTCGACGTTACCATGTATAAATTATCAGTTTGCTTGTGTGACAAAGTTGAGACATTCTCAAGGCTTACTCAAAAAGTCTTCAATACTGCAAATTTTTATGGCAGCCAAATTATAAACTGCTTTACCAATCTCTCGTCTTCACTACTGCAAGGGTGTATGAGTCAGATGAAGTACAATCTAAAGCATAAACAAAGCTTCATTAGGCTCCACTCATCCCCCGTAACTATATCTAAAGAGATTAGCAAAGACCACTTAGGCACTATGGCGGGATCGACATAGAATTGATGCCCATACCATATTGGCACTTCAATCTGGCTTATATCGAGAAATGGCATTAAATCTACAGCATTTCTAGCTTAATTCGCACTTATTGTAGAGAGATGAATTGGTTTTACGATAAATTTTAGGGCTAAGTAAATCCTGCTAAAAATTGTATTGGAGCCAGATATTTAGCGTGAGCTACGTGCAATAAAGCCACGTTTAGATCACTTTAAATTATTGTAATCAATAATATAAATCAAAACAAAACCCTCAAAGATAACCCCTTTTTGAGACATAGTTCCGAACACCAACCAACAATAGTGCATTAGTATCAATTTTATTAAAAAGTGTTAAATATGTATCATTTTTAAAACTCTTCTTTAAAATAGGAGAAAGGAAATTTATAAGAGGTTCAAGAGCATGGATTTCGATGTGTTTTTTTCCAAGAAAGATCGACTCGACGCTATCAATGCGGCTAAGGCAATGGTTTTCTTACCAGAAAATTGTTATTTTATAGAAGACCCACCACCTGAAATAAACTTTTATTTGAACGATAAAAAAGAAATTATGGCCAAAATCATTGTTTCATATAAAAACCATATTACTGAATCAATTGTAGACAAGCCATTAACACTGAAATTTCATGAAAATGGAATGAAACAATCCTGGGAATTTATTCATATCGGGCAACAAGATAGCTGGATTGTCTAAAGATCAACCTACAAATAAACACTAACTATAAAGCTTTGACATTGCAACTGATGTATTTTTGGGGAAGATGATTAATTATTTCTTTTTTAAGAAATCTAGGCAAAACAACAAAACTCAAAGCATAAAAAAAGGGCTTACAAGTCGTTGAAATTTCTTGTAAACCCTTTATTTGTGTTGATAGGCAAATCCAATATCTAAATTACTGCCCAATTTGTTATCGTTTTCAAATTAATATTATTCAACAAATGACACACCTCTTTCAAAGAAATCATTGTTTGATTCCTCAATTTCTACACACTCAAATCATGCCTTGTTTTTTGTAGTATCCCCTCTGACAAAAAGTCTTCCTTAGGAAACTTCTGGCGAACTTTTCATATGAGAAAAATTAAATCCGATCGGTTATGTTTTTTAGACTCTCTTTTCAAAAAAAAGAATGCTCAGATAATTTTCATCATCTGAGCATTCTGGGCAGTTTTATGAAGTAATTTAATTCAGTTTTGAGACATAAATTTCGTAATGTGGATTAACATTCTTATTTGAAATTACTTCATCTATTACGTATTTTTCTACAACTCCATCGGGCAATGAATGGTGAAGAAAATCTCCCTCTTCTACTGGTGTCTTTATATCTTTACTGGTGATCAATATTGACTCAACGATACAATATTTTAAAACCAACTCCTCTCCCGTACCGTTTTTTATTAATTTTAAATCTATTCTATTCATCACTTTAGGTCTCCTTTAAGTGATTAATTTATTATAAATAAATCATTATGATTAATAGCATTATGCTATTAGACTGTAAAGCAGAGTTGATCACAGTTTGCACATGACATTGTTTCAATTTATTTTTGAGATTTTACCATTCGGTCTAATTATTCTTACAAGAAATTGCAATCATATTGTGTGTAATATGCATTGTGCTTGATATATCTAGAGTAAAAGATTAGTTTTCATTGCTCATTTATGTGAATTTTTCCTAATTTTTTCCTATCAAATTTTGCCTTTTGATTTTTAGCATATCTTCTTACAAATTCAATATATTTACTAATGCCGTCAGACTTTTAATGATATTCATCATTTGATAAGTAAATTCCAGAACAGTTAACCACTTGCTTATATTTCATCAATAAAAAAAAGATCCTCTTCATGAGGATCAACGTTTTCATAGTTCACACGAGCTTTTTGATATTTTTTTCGCTTCTCGCCCCCTTTGATCGTCAGGTACATGCAATAAACATATTGGCATATGTCAAACCTAATGATCATATTATAAATTACTGATTTTTTTAAAGTTTCAACATCTAACTTTTACTGACTGATTCATAATGCTATAAATTATATTTAAATAATTTGTTCAAAATATAGTGTCTAGGTGTCTCTTAACTTTCCATCACAAAAAGCCAATAAAGTTCGACTTATCACACAACCTTGATCGTAAAATATTTGACCAGCAGGTAAGTAATATTAAGCCCTTCTCTTATCCCCCAAATTTATCTTGTTACGCCCAAAGTAAATGCAGAAGATATTTGTTAAAAAGATCGCAAGGTAAAACAATAGATGTGCAGACGTACCATCAATCGACTTAATGACTGTTTCGATCCCCAAACCTAAAATCATAAACAACAGTAAAAATGCCAAGAAATGATGAGTAAAAATGGCTAAACGTGAAGGTATTTCACCGTGAAAAGTGAGGAAATAGGTGTTTGGTTTTATTAAGTACCAGATCATCAGTACTGGAACCATCAACCATATACCTAAACCAAACGTTAAAGCGTAAATCATGTTTCAATCCTTTTAAGCAGCTTTATTCAAAGTATTACTTTGAGTATGATCAACTTCAATTTTTTCGAACTCTAAAAAATTCTTACTTTTCGATGACTTGAGGAATAAATTAAGTATAGCGAGATCTATTACAAACAAAATTAAAAATAGTAAAATTTAAATTGCAAATTATTGATATTCTGACCCATTTTATACGAGTAATAAAATAGATAAAAAGTCGAATAATCAGGTGCTGTCCAATCTAGTCCACAAAGTTTAATAAGGCTTTGCACAACACCTGTGACCATACGCAAAGAAAGTCGAAGTAGTGATTTAATCATTAAGCAGCATTGGATAGCTATATCTGAGTAGGTTTGATTTCTCGCTTGTTTAGCTTTTGGCTCTGCGTACAATTGAGTAGCAAGGTCAATCCAAATCGAAATATTTCCTCGATTGATCAGGGCCCAGTTATACGATGGATTTTACGTGTTCCCAACTTTGGTCAAGCCTTGGGTGAATATGAAAAACTGCATTTACCCAAGAAGAAACTTGCCAAAAATACCTTGGTGAATGTCACGGCGAATATTGGGAAATATCAGGATATGTGGGGGCATTTATACTGTACCGATATTACCCTGCTCATGATTTCTGAATACCTGAAAAAGCAAACTGACTTTCAGGCTGAAAAGCACCGTTCACAGCTTATCGACATCTGGAAATACTTAGTAGCCAACGGCTGGGCACCAGACAATATTGCCGAGAAAACCTTAAAACCAATACGACCTGAAAAGCTGCGTACTCGTCACTCCAACGAATCAATTGAATTAGTGAAGTCGGTTTGTCCGCCCTGGTTAAAACTGGCAATAGACCTTGCATTGCATTCTATTCAACGGCGTGCCGATCTGGTGGTGATGGAACGCTCAAGCATTAACATCAAAGACAACACCATGACCGTACTGCAGCATAAATCGCTGAATTACGACAAGCCTGTGTTTATTGAAGTGGATATGCATCCAGAGTTAAGAGAAGTCGTATTGCTGTGTATAGAGCATTCTATGCGACTACGCTGCCCTTACCTGATTGCAACGCGACCAGACCGCATTAACGAGCAAATCCGTAATGCGAAATTGCATCCTTTTGCTGTAACGGAAGATCACATTACCAAGCAGTTTAAAAAGTATAGGGACTTGTCTGGCGCGTATGATCATTTAGAGCCAAACCAACGACCATCGCTGCATGACTTACGTGCCTTGGGCATTTATAACATCACGCAGAAGTATGGAAAGAAGTACGCACAAGCACTGGCAGGACATGCAACTGTGAAGATGACCGACCACTATTTAGAAGGACATGAAGCGCCTAAACCAGAGCGGATTAGCTACCGTTAGTCATGCCAATAAAGCTGATGCTTTCATTTCATGGATCATCAGCTTTTGATTTCATATAATCGCCAATATGTTAAATGGATGGTTTTAAGGCTGATAAAAAACTTCGTAATCCTTGCCTAATTCAATCTGTAATGCTTTTTGTATTTCATATCCTATTTCTATAAATTTTTTTTCATCTCTTACTGTCTCAAATTTTGAATCAGGAGGGTAATCATCTACATAGATGGATTGATATTGATTATCCCATGCTTCTATTTTTTGTTTTAATTCAGTGGAAATTTTTAATTCATAATGATTGATGGGCAGAAAAAAATTGTCTTCTTCCATCCAAATGGGATAACACATGAATTCTGGTGATAATTTAACGTATTTTTTCATTTTCTCATTAGAAATTCTAAAATTACCATAATACACCTTATACGTAATTCAATTTTTTATTTCATATAATTCAATGTATTAATTGACTTGATGACCCCCAACTCAGATGTATTAGGATTTTTTAATAGCTTATCATGTTCCACGATTACTTATTAAACAAAGTTCCACGGCTTTGTGTAGTCTCATTTAACCCTAAAACAGAAAAAAATGTCCAGATGAAGAAAGAATAGATGTCCAAATAGTTATTTATTTAGCTGCCGTTAGTCATACCCAAGCTGATGCTTTCATTACATGGATCATCAGCTTTGGGACATTTAACCCAATTTAAAAATTTCGTAAAATCGCCATCATGTTAAATGGACTACAAATTAACACTAAGATATTCTTATTCTTTAATTTTGATGTGAATTTTAAATGCGTGAAGATATTGAGATTTTACTAAGTTTTTCAAACATGGTTAATAGAATCACGAATGGTGATGCAATACGACAGAATAAAGAAGAAATTATCACTAATTTTTTAAAATCATATTATACAGACATGTATGAAGTTGAAAAACTGCATATTGGTGATAAATATGAAAGTGCAAATATAGATTTTTTAATTGATTTAAAAAGAAAAATTTTTGAAAAATATTGGCACAATCATGAAAAATATTATCAACCATGTTCTGGTGGAAGCAGTGCACATTTTGATTGGGAAAAAGTCTCTGATATAAAATTGTATGAAAAAGGAGATGACTTTCAACAACTATATTTAATTTCAATTAC
This sequence comes from Acinetobacter sp. GXMZU3951, assembly GCF_054457875.1. Classification (NCBI taxonomy): domain Bacteria; kingdom Pseudomonadati; phylum Pseudomonadota; class Gammaproteobacteria; order Moraxellales; family Moraxellaceae; genus Acinetobacter; species Acinetobacter sp. GXMZU3951. The sequence goes on from NZ_JBTLFO010000001.1 coordinate 113,869, forward strand.
ATACAAAGGTATTTTTGATGATAGCAAGCTATATATAATCGAATATAAAGATGGAAGACTAGGTATTCAACATGAGTTTTTTGAAGTTATTTAAGGTTAAGTTTCCCTAAAATTAACATAATGCACGCTATACGTAATTTATTTTTTTATTTCATATAATTCAATATGTTAATTAGTTTGATAAATCCCAATTAAGATGTATTGGGATTTTTTAATAGTTTATCGTGTTCCACGATCAATAAGTAATCAAAGCTCCATGGCTTTGTGTAGTCTCATTTAACCCTAAAACAGAAAAAAATGTCCAGATGAAGAAAGAATAGATGTCCAAGTAGTTATTTATTAAGCTACCGTTAGTCATCGTTTTTAAATTTAAATGGGCGAGTTATAAACAGTAGGAAAATATTTCATTCCCCGAAAATACCCCGAAAGTTCCCCGAAAACAAAAAGCCCACTTTTGAAGTGGGCTTTTTGTTGCTGAATTAACAGCTATATTTGGTAGGCATATCCAGACTCGAACTGGAGACCTCTACGATGTCAACGTAGCGCTCTAACCAACTGAGCTATACGCCTATATGCGACGCATAATATTCATTTTTTTTTACTTCGACAAGTGCTTTCTGTTTTTCCTCAACACAAATGCACAAGTTTTAAGCATTTTCTTCAATTGCATCATATCTTTCATATCATGTTGAGGGGCATAAACAATTTTTTGATGTAATTCAGCAACCTTTTCAAAGAAATCAGCTTCATGCTTTTCCATGTTCTCGGCAAGCCGTAGCATCCAAACTGCGACCGTTTCAGCCTCTTGTTTACGCCATTCCTGCTGTAATCCTTTAGAAAACCGTTCAATTAAACGCTCAACTTCGGACATAGTTTGCCATTTACGATAAAAAATAAAGACAAAATATCCAGCAAGAACCAAAGAGATACTTATTATTAAAACAAGAACCATCGTATAAATTGAGTGAATGCCTATTTTATTCAACCAACTTTGTTGTGATTCAGCATTATAACCAACCACTTTACTTTGCCATTGATAACTCGCGTAATCACTCCAAACTCTTATTTTTTTGAGTAAAGCATATTGCTGATGATTTAAACTCGAACGCTGCTCACCCCAGATATCTTGATCAGTATCCATTAAATTTTGCATGCCCGTATCAATACGATTAGGCGCAATTATTGCTGTCGGATCAACCCGAATCCATTGTTGCTTTAATTTCACCTCTGTCCAAGCATGTGCATCAAGTTGTCGTACTTCCCAACTTTTGGCATCGGGTGCTAATTCGCCCCCCTGATAGCCGACTACCACGCGCGCAGGAATCCCCACATAGCGCATTAACAAGGCAAAACTGGAAGCATAATGTTCACAAAAACCCTGTTTGGATTGAAATAGAAACTCATCAATTCGATTTTGCCCTAATACACCAGGCTGCAATGTATAAGCAAAATGCTGAGCCTGATACCAACCAATCAGATTCTGCATATAGCGTTCGGGATCTCGATTAGACTGCTCAAACAATTTTCGAGCGAAGCTTCGAGCTTGAGGATCGAGTTGCACTGGGTATTCAGTCCATCGTTTTACACTCAAGGGATGTTCCTGAACATTGTCATTCAGATGTCTTGCCCCCACCCACTGCAAACGAATCGGCCGGTTAGATTGAATCGCGCGAACAGGTCGAATACTTCCATCGTATTTCAGTGCATATTGTGGATCAGTAACAACGGATTGTTCCAACCCTGTAATCCAGCTTTGTTGTGGATCGGCCGCTAAATATTGATAAGTAAACTTCGCTTGCTGTGCCCATACAGCTTGATGTGCGATAGGCATCGAGAGTTGATTACGAGGACTGCTGGTCCATGTCTGACCATCATATTGATCAAGCACCATGGCGCGCCAATAAAGTTGCGAGCGTGGTGGCAGTTTGGACATATCACCTAAAATTCGAAACGCCAAAGCACTTGATTGTGAAAGCTGTGCAATATCACCGGGTGACATGCGATCACTCATCCCCGTGACCGCTTTATTTTCAGGTACAGGAATGTGCCATAATGGAGGTAAGCGTGGGAAGAACAAAAAAAGCAAAATAAAAAATGGCAATGCATAACCAATAAATTTCACAACATGTTTCACATCATGTCGAAAACTGGTTTTTTCATCCGCAGAATGCATAAATCCTGCAATTTGAAGACGGTATAATCCAATTAAACTACTGGTTAAACAGAAAAATATTAGCAGAGCCATCCAAACCGACTGGCTGAGTAAAAACGAACTGACACTGACAAATAAAGCAAAATTAAAAACAATAATCACATCACGGCTATTTTTTATTTCTAAGGCTTTGGCAAATAAAAAAGTTGTTAAAACGGCAACACCCGCTTCTACACCTAAAAAAGTCTGATACCGCAAATAAATACTGGCTAGTGCAGCCACCACCCCCAAACCGATCCATAATTTTGCAAAAGGCTGTACGGCCGTTTTTCTAAAATGAATATACAGCGTGACCAGTGCTACAAAAAGTAGCCCAGTTAGAGCAATCGGTAAATATAGAGCTTGTGCCAATAAAATTAAACACAGGCTGAGCAAAATGGCAGTTTTAACTCCATGTGTCATACTGGTTTTCATGGGTTACGCCTGCGCCAATAATAATTTTGCTTTTAACATCTGCTGCGTTCCTGCTCCAGTTTCCAGCTCGGCATGAGGCAACACTAAACTAAAAGCAGATTGCTGTTGTTCACATTGCTCAATCAACCCCATCATCATGCGAAGCTTTTCTTCATGTTCAGGGCTCGGCATTTGCTGATAATTGATCTGTATATGCTGTTGCTCATCATGCTGTTCAAAAACTTTAACGTAGAGCCCTTGTCCTCTGGCCACTTGCTTCCATGAAATCGACTGAAGGGAATCACCTGTTTTAAAATCACGCAGTTCACGAAATTCATCCCAATCTAACTGCTGACTGTGCTTGGTCCGCTGCTGTTCTGTTCGTAAATCCTGCGCCTGTGGTGCAACCCACGAATGTTTTTGTAAATACAAATAACTCCACGCCCTGACCAAGCCAAAGGGATAAACAGAAAACAGCTGAATGCGCGGATAATGAAACATTCCCCGCTTAGAGGGGACAAATTCAAGGGTATAGCAATGTTGTAGCTCGTTAAATGAGACTTGCTCAAGATGTTGATCGGTTTTAATCCAAAGATAACGGGCTTGGGCTTGAGGTTGTTTAAAATATAACTGTAACAGCAGCGGTTGCCCAACTTGTCCAACTTCTGCAAAACGCAATTCGATTTGCAAACCATGCAACTGCTTAAATGTAATGTAAAAACTAATACATAAAATAGCGCTGATTAAAAAACAAAAACCTAAAATCAAGTTATTGGCGTAGTTCACCCCAGCGATAAAGGTAATTAAAATCAACACCAGATATAAAAAGCCTTGTTGATAGATAAAAACCAACACATCCTTTTGGCTTAAAGTTTTTGCTGTCTCCAGACTAAATCTTTTCTTGGCCCATTTTTGCCATGTGGACTGAATCACAATTTCTATCCTTCAGCTTAACTGACACGAATGTTACGCATCATTTGCGCAGTTTCAGCGTCACTTAACCCAATCCGATGCGCAGTAATGGCGACAAAAACCGCTTGGACATCATCAGCAGTCACAAAACTTCTTTGCTCAATTAAAGCGTGTGCTTGGGCGGCTTTCTTTAGCGCCAACAGTCCTCGCGTCGATAAGCCATGTCGCCCTTTACGACTTTCTTGGGCTAAATCCAACAGATAATCCATCACGACCTCACCCACAAATACCTGTTGCACTAAATGCTGCAATTCTAGAATTTCGTGTGGTTGGAAAACTTGCGCTAAAGATGAAATCAAAACCTGCCGCGAATCTTGTTGTAATAACAATTTTTCTGCTGAACGCGACGGATATCCGAGAGAGAGCCGCATTAAAAACCGATCTAGCTGCGATTCAGGCAAGGCATAAGTCCCACTTTGAAAAAGCGGGTTTTGTGTCGCAATCACCCAGAAGGGTTGGGGTAAACTATAACGATAACCATCAACGGTCACCGCCCCCTCCTCCATCGCCTCCAGTAAGGCACTTTGCGTTTTTGGACTACAGCGATTGATTTCATCCGCCAGTAAAATCTGCGTAAAAATAGGGCCTTGCTTGAACTCGAAAACATGTTCTTTTTGATTAAACATATTCACCCCAATAATGTCGCTGGCTAACATATCATTGGTAAATTGAATCCGTTGAAATTGTAGTCCTGCTAGATGGGCGAGCGCACTGGATAATGTGGTTTTGCCTAACCCCGGCAAATCTTCAAATAACACATGCCCGCCAGCGAATAGGCAGCAAAGCGCCAATTGTGTTTGGTGTTCTTTATCTAAAATAATTCGATTGATTTGCGTTAAAAACTGCTGAATTTTACTGGCATAGGCTTGAATATTGGCATCAATTTTATGTGTATCTTGTGGTAATTGCTGTTCAGCTTTTTGCTTTGCCCAAATCACAAATATTTCCCTAAATAAAAAACGGCGCATGATTAACATACACCGTTTTTCAATTTTTCCCAAAGGAATCAATAATTTTCTAACACTTGCTTAACATGGGCATTTCTTTAAAGTTCCGCCCGCGCTCGGATAACGTGCATCTACACAATAACGATAAAACGTCTTGGCATCCATAGGGGTTAAATCAGGATGATGCTTTTTCATGTGTTCCAGATAATGATTGTAATCAGGTACACCCACCATCAACCGAAAGCTCTGCTGCAAACGCTGCCATAAAGTGGCAATACGTGACCAGTTCTTAGGATTAAGAATAAGATCTTTCTGTGACATGATGGTCATCTTGATGATTTTCACAATCATGGCTTTACCATTTTTAGCGATTTTCAATTCCATGATTATTCACCTCTTGATGTCGCTGTAGAGGCATTTTCATCTGCATAGACTGCTGGTGCTTCGTTCACGGTTGGCACTTTGCTGGCTAAAGCACGACGGACTATACCAATTGAAGCGATCACCATAATCACTGCTACAATCATAAAGAAGCCACATAACGCTGCATTAATCTGATTCGACATAATTACGGTTTGCATTTCCGACACAGTTTTCGCTGGTGCCAAAATCTCACCACGCGCCATTGAATCAGAGAAACGATTGGCTTGAGCCAAGAACCCGATTTTTGGATTTTCATGGAAAATCTTTTGCCAACCCGCGACCATACAGGTAATCAGTAAGAAAATCGTCGGGATAATCGTGACCCAGACATACTTTTCTTTCTTCATCTTAAATAAGATAACCGTACCCAAAATGAGCGCCATGGCTGCCAGCATTTGGTTACCCACACCAAACAGTGGCCATAAGGAGTTCACACCGCCTAATGGATCGACCACACCTTGATAGACGAAGAAGCCCCAACCACCAACAGCAACTGCTGTCCCTACGACATTTCCGAAGAAAGAACCTGAGTGTTTGATTGCAGGAATGACAATCCCTACGGTGTCTTGCACCATAAAGCGACAAGCACGTGTACCCGCATCTACCGCTGTTAAAATAAATAAGGCTTCAAATAAAATCGCGAAGTGATACCAAAATGCCATCATAGAGCGGTTATTGAAAATTTCCGAAATGATGTGTGCCATACCAATCGCAAAAGTTGGTGCACCACCTGTACGGGATAGAATTGTCGATTCACCAACTTCCTGTGCCAATAAACTCAATGTTTCAGGTGTCACCACGAAACCCAAATTTCGAACGGCTTCTGCTGCAGACTCAACCGTAGTACCTAAGACTGCCGATGGTGCATTAATTGCAAAGTAAATACCTGGATCAAGTACAGTGGCACAAATCATCGCCATAATGGCGACGAAAGATTCCATCAACATACCACCATAACCAATCATACGAATGTTGACTTCATTATCGACCAGTTTAGGGGTAGTACCACTCGAAACCAAAGCATGGAAACCCGAAATAGCACCACAGGCAATGGTAATGAATAAGAAAGGAAATAAACTGCCTGAAAATACTGGACCTGTCCCATCAATAAAATGCGTTACAGATGGCATTTTCAACATTGGCATAGCGATCATAATACCGACAGCCAAGCCTGCAATTACCCCAATTTTAAGGAAGGTAGACAGATAATCACGCGGTGCAAGTAACAACCATACTGGCAGTACAGAAGCAATAAAACCGTAAATGATCAAACACCATGTGAGCTGTGTCCCTGTCAGGGTAAAAAACGGTCCCCAATAAGGATCTGCTGCAACATTACCTCCATAGACAATTGCCATCATCATCAATACAAAACCAATGATCGAGACTTCTGCAATTTTCCCCGGGCGCAAATAACGCATATATACACCCATAAACAGGGCGATTGGAATAGTGGCAGCAATACTGAACACACCCCAAGGACTATGCGCTAATGCTTTCACAACAACCAGTGCAAGGACGGCTAAGATAATGATCATCACGCCCAGTGCTCCAAGCATAACGACGATCCCAGCAAAAGCACCCAGTTCCTGTTTTGCCATTTCACCGAGTGATCGACCATCCCTACGGGTAGAAATAAACAACACCAAGAAGTCTTGGACTGCCCCAGCGAATACCACCCCGATCAGCAACCACAGTGTACCTGGAAGATAACCCATTTGTGCCGCAAGAATAGGGCCTACTAAAGGTCCCGCACCTGCAATCGCAGCGAAATGGTGTCCAAATAACACATATTTATTGGTCGGGACGTAATCCAACCCATCGGCTAAACGATGCGCTGGGGTTAATCGCTTTGCATTAAGTTCAAATACTTTGTTGGCAATAAATAAGCTATAGAAACGGTAAGCAATGCTATATACACAGATGGCGGCTAAAACCAGCCAAACTGCATTAACATGCTCACCGCGACTAACCGCTAATATTCCAAAAGACACCGCGCCTATAATCGCGACTAAACTCCAGACAAGTTTTGAGGGGAGCGTAGATTTTTGTTGAATCGTATCCATTCATAACCTCTTTTAGATTCGTTAAGCAGTTTGTATTCTTATTCGCGTTGTCTGCCGAATTCCTTATTTACTCTACTCCTTATACTTTGGTATTCCTCTACGACTTTGGCATAAAAAATATTGATTAATCATATTATTTATAAAGTAAATCTGGGCCAAGCTTTAAAAATATTTTGAGCTACATGTCTTATAAACCGCATTAGCAAGTTGCTGGCATTTCCATCAAGCCCCCAATGGATGATTAGATATTCTTATACTCATTTCATCAAACTGAATGATGCTGAACTTCGCTCCTTAAAGCCCCCTAGATATAGATATTTCTAATTCAGGTCGCTAGCGTTTAAACGCCCATTCAACGCTGGACAAAGTCTAGCGCTCTACTTTCCGAGACTGTGACCCCAAATCCTCTGATTTGATGATTATCCCCCTCATTGGATGAGCTGTAGCCTAAAAAGTGTGATGAAGCAAAGGCTTTGCTTGTTGATAACATTAACCCTATCACTCATTGTGCAGAAAAAAAAGTAGGTGCTGAAAATACTCATACAAATACTTTTAAGCGGATTATTCAGGAGTCTACCAAGATGAAAAAGGCTAACAAATCTCAGTGTATTGTGTAATTTTAGACAAGTTGCATGTACGACATTTACGAGGTTATAGGTGATAAAGATGTCAAAATAGTCTCGCATAAACTCTTATTCTACTTTTCATGTTGACCTAGGTCTTAGTCCATAGTTTTTAATCTAAGGACTGACTTGAGAATGAGAAATCACTTTGAAAAAATACCTGAAATTAACTCCTCTTTTAGACTTTGAGCATCCGCGAATAAAAGAGCTAATTCATCAGAAAAAATGGAATCAACTGAATGAGGTGGAAAAAGTAAAACAGATTTATAACTTTGTGCGGGATGATATTAAGTTCGGCTATAACACCAGTGATGCAATCAAAGCATCACAAGTATTAACCGATGGCTATGGACAATGTAATACCAAAGCCACCTTATTGATGGCACTATTAAGAGCTGTAGGCATTCCTAATCGTCTACACGGCTTCACTATCGATAAGAAATTACAGAAAGGTGCACTTGATGGACTCTGGTACGCACTTTCACCAGATAATATTCTGCATAGCTGGGTCGAAGTCTTTGTGCATGACAACTGGTACATTCTGGAAGGTGTCATTCTAGATAAACCATACTTAGCACAACTTCAAAAAATGAATAAAAGTATTTCAAACGTATTTTGTGGTTTTGGTGTGTTCACAGAGCATTTTGATCATCCACCTATAGATTGGAATCTCAGCAATACCTACATTCAGGACAAAGGGATTAATCAAGATTTTGGATTGTTTGATAGCCCTGATGATTTCTACAAAATGCATCAGCAACAACTGAGTTACCTAAAGGGCGTACTTTTTAGGAATTGGATCAGGCATTCTATGAATAAAAATGTTAATACGATTCGATCTACAAAAATGACCTAAAAGAGGATTTTCATTATAAAAACGACCAGTCGACATGAAACAGCATTGATGATCATCACTGATCTAGATGGTTCATTACTCGATCATCGTCATTATGATTGGGTCGCAGCAGAACCCTGTTTGTATCAGTTAAAAAATAAAGCCATTCCGATTGTGTTTTGTACCAGTAAGACCCAATCCGAGATAGAGACCTTGCACAAGCAAATGGGCTTACTGGGTCAGCCCTATATTGCGGAAAATGGTGCAATATTGTCCATCAATCATGAGATCCAGATTATTTCGGATGCTGCGACTGGTCTAAGTTATCCTCAAATTACAGAAATATTAACTCAGATGAGAGCAACTTATGGCTTTCAATTCCTTGGATTTCATGATGTTAACACTAATCAAATTATACAGTTAACAGGGTTAAGCCTTGAACAGGCACGATTTTCGCAAGAACGTATCGCATCTGAACCTATTTTGTGGAAAGACACCGCTGAGAATTTTGCGCTCTTTCAGCAATTATTGGCTTCAAAGCAACTGGATTTGATTCAAGGTGGTCGCTTTTGGCATGTGATGAATGCAGGCAGTCATAAAGGGGCAGCATTCAACGCATTTATGCAACACGAGCTACAACAGCAGAGAGCATGGAAAACAATCGGTCTAGGTGACAGTCCGAATGACTTATCTTTTTTAGAGCTAACTGATTATGCAGTCATTATTTGTTCTGCCTTAGACAAAACGATGCGGTTAAACCGTAAAGACACGCACAATATTTATCATAGTCAATATCAAGGTCCCCAAGGATGGTGTGAAGGTATTCGACATTTTTTACTATAGCAATGTACTTTTAAAAAGGAGGGCTATATGTCTGATTTTCATCAAAATGGAATGTTTAGCAACTTTCACAATCTTACCCGTCGTCCTGTAGAAGACCTAGAACAAGAATTACTGACTTTTTCAAAACGCCGAAAAATGGGCTTAATTTTACCTTCCTTATTTAGTGAACTTGACGGACCCGCCTTAAATCACATTATCAATGAACTCACCAAAGTGCCTTATTTAGAAGAAATTGTCATTGGGCTAGATCGGGCGGATCGGGAGCAATTCTTATATGCAAAAGCGTTTTTTGAACGACTACCGCAACGCCATCGTATTTTATGGAATGATGGTCCACGTTTAAAAGCAATTGATGAAAAGTTAAAAGAGAAAGGACTTGCTCCCCTAGAAGCTGGTAAAGGGCGCAATGTCTGGTTTTGTATGGGTTACAACTTAGCATCTGATCGAACCGACTGCGTAGCTTTGCATGATTGTGACATTTTAACCTACGACCGCGCTTTACTAGCACGGCTGATTTACCCTGTTGCCAACCCTTCTTTCCAGTACATTTTTTGCAAAGGGTATTATTCTCGTATAGCGCAAGATAAACTTAATGGGCGTGTTTGCCGATTGCTTGTGGGTCCCCTATTGCACTCATTACAACTGGTATATGGTCATCATGATTTCATTACGTACTTGTCCCATTTTCGCTATGCATTATCTGGTGAGTTTGCAATGCGTACCCGAGTCCTGAACAACATTAAAATCCCTTCAGATTGGGGGCTTGAGATTGGAATATTGTCAGAAATTTATCGAAATTACAGCCCGAAGCGCAGCTGCCAAATCGAAATCCTAGATAACTATGAACATAAGCACCAGCTATTAACACAGGAAGATGGCACTGGTGGCTTAAAATGCATGAGTCAGGACATAATTTTATCGTTATTACGTAAATTGGCGATATTGGGGGTGAATGTAACCAGCGACTCATTTCGAGTCTTGAAAGCAACCTATTATCGGAGTGCCTTAGATATGATAGAAATTTATCATCATGATGCCGTAATGAATGGGCTGACATTCGATCAGAATGTTGAAGAAATTGCGGTTGAGTTATTTACCCAATCCATTTTAGAAGCTGGTCAGGCATTTATAGACAGACCCAATGATCAACCCTTCATTCCAAGTTGGAATAGAGTGCAATCCGCATTCCCAAATATCTTTGAAGAAATCTATCAGGCGGTTGAACAGGACAATCTCGGAAGCGTCTAAGCTTTTAAGCATTAAAAGTGTAACAAATACAGTAAAGAGCTAGCACCCCCTATAAAAAAGCTCAGCAATGATTTCTTTATGCTCTCTCCTAAAACTCCTTTAGCATAGCAATTCAACCAATTCATGGATAAACTTTTATCTGGTATATCAAGAAGAAAGCTTATATTTATCGAGTCAGTGCTCAAGGCTACTTGGCAAGAAAACATGGGGAATTTTGGCGGGAAGCTGAGGTTTTTGATGAATAAAATTGTTAATATAAACCATGATATAATTACAACGAGAACATCATGTCAGTAGAGACCTATTCCAAACAAGAACTTGCAGAAACAACCTTAGCTGCTCTTGTAAATTTATTAAAATTAGATGGTTATGATCTCGACCAAATTTTACTGGATTACGTGAATCATATTTTAGATAACAAATTTTCCAATGCAGATGCCAGTGTAAAGTTAGCCAGTATCGACCAACTCAAAGCTTGCATAGATGATGCAAAACAAAACCCATTACTTGAAATAAATCCGAAGCCTCATGAATAGTCCGTAGTACTGTCATTTTTCAATTGATTCAATTTTATGCTATAAGGAGGTGCTTTTTTTACTTTTTGGCCACTTGGGCTTTTTATGAAAAACACATCTTCTTCTAATGACACTGAATCAACCGTTTTAGGTTGGAAATTTATTGCAATTGTCGGAATTATCACGGCGATCTTTTTTACTTTTTTATATTTGGCAATGTCGAGCGATCCAGAATATATGCCAAATCGTGAACCCAAAGTTGCCACGCAACCCACTACAGCCCCAGTACAAAGCTCTACAGAATCTAACCCAGCAAATCCCGTTAGCGAAGATGCTAAGCCACATTAATTGAATAAAAATGCCCTCACTTGAGGGCATTTTTATATAGGTTTGCAGTGCTTTACATTGCAACATGCTTTATATCGTTTTTACGCTTGTCGTGCTATACCACACACTTTCTATCTTTACTCAGATGATGCATTCGTTATTTTCGACCAGATACTGTACATCTCTTCTATTATAGTAGTGCGGTAGGCTCTGTATACCGAACCATCATAAAGTTGAAAATGAAATCATGTAAAAACCCAACTGATGAATCATCAAAATAAGGGTATTAAAGCCAAAAGATGGCATCTTTTTTATGCAGAACAATGCAGCAGTAATAAAAAAAGGTCTGTTCTAGTGTTAGATACAGACCAAACTCTGGAAAACGACCAGCGTGATAAATTTGTCGCAATTTTGCATAAAAATAAATAACCAATCAAGTTATTTTTCATTATTTTCTAGATATTTATAGCATGGTCTAAGCTTAGTCTTTCATTAAAAAAGTAAGCTCATATTCATCATGAGTAATTTTAATTCTTACACCTCGATAACAACGCTTGTCTGGATCTAAAGCGGAGTTCACAACCTCTTCGGCAAATTTTGGATCACCCATAAATTTGTCATATAACTTATAACCGATGCGCATTTTTTTTATTTTCTTATTCTTCTTGGCATATTTATCAATGGTCTGGTCGATCAAATCTAAATTTAAGTCACTCATGTAGTTTTCCCCTCAGGCTTTTTTAAGACTTAAATATTTGTACCTGATTACGATGACTAAAACTAGAATATTCGAAAATTAAAAACCCACCTGTTTCCAGATGGGCCGCACAAGGTATCTAAAGTCGGAATATCATAAAGCCATTTGCTTACATATCCCGCAACAGTAAGATTTATTGGATCTCTAAAGTTTTATCTTCCGCGATCAAAACAGAAAGAATGACAGGTAGCCCAAAGCATACTGGCACGAGCAGAATCCAGAATTCAACAGGTGGTTTATTGAAGAATACACTAATTAAAACTGCACCTAGAACCAGCACTGATAGGAAGATAGCTAAAAATTTTAAAGCAAATTTGAACAGCATTTGGACACCCCAAAAATTAATGTGGTCAGGAGTATACGCCTACACCCCTAATTCATCATTTTATTTAATAAATAAAATCATTGAATTAAATAATAAAAAAATTGAATGTATCTGAATTTCGAATGACCAATCTTGCATAAAGATATTTTCTTTTCATAACAACACTTAATACTATCTAGCATGACCTATCAAAGTAGATTCATCATCTTAATCTGGCATTTAGCCGTTGATCCATTCTGATGTATTCAAAAGAAGACATCCTGTCATATTCAGAAATACACAAACAAGGATGGTATAAAAAAACACCGATGAAAAATCATCTTCAGACCTAATTTAATTTTTTAGTATATCTTCAGATCACTGTTTGTCTGCTAGTGCTAATTAATCCTCTGAATTGTCAGAGATTGAGTTAAATCTGCAATTGATTGATAAGGTTTCGTATGTAGATGGATTAATTGTTAGCACCTGCCTTCATACAGCCTATTAGACGACTAGAATTTCCCCCTATACGTGTCTATTAAGCCTGAGAGGTTCAAAACCTATATTTAGGAACATGTACTGATAAAAAAATTTATTCAATAACACTTAAAATAACAATGAGAGAGAAAATATTTAAATCGGAAAAATGAAAGATAAAAAAAGGGATGATCAAATATCATCCCTTTAATAATAGTCTATGCTTAAACTATTATGCGCGTTCTAAATACTCACCAGTACGAGTATCTACACGAACGCTTTCTTCTTGCTGTACGAATAATGGAACACGCACTACTGCGCCTGTTTCCAATTTCGCTGGTTTACCACCACCGCCAGAAGTATCACCACGTACACCTGGATCAGTTTCAACAATCTTTAACACAACGAAGTTTGGTGCATTCACGTTTAACGGCACGCCATTAAACAACATGATGGTGCAAAGTTCGTTAGAATCGTCTTTTAACCATTTTGCCGCATCACCCATTGCAGTTTTATCTGCAGAGATTTGCTCAAAAGTTACAGGATCCATAAAGTTCCATAATTCGCCATCGTTGTATAAGTAGTTCATTTCTACTTCTACGATGTCTGCACCCTCAAGTGAGTCACCTGACTTGAATGTTTTTTCTAGAACTTTACCTGTTTTAAGGTTACGTAATTTAACACGGTTAAACGCCTGACCTTTACCAGGTTTAACGTATTCGTTTTCCATGATTGAGCATGGGTTACCGTCAAGCATTACCTTAAGGCCTTGCTTGAAATCATTTGTAGAATAATTGGCCATGACTGGCACACTCCAAACTTGCTAACTTAAAATCTATTAATGCTAGAATAGTCGATTAATGCTAGACTAGCACTATTTTTAACACGTGGCATGATAAACTATTTGTATCAAGAGCAAAACTGGCAATCTCAACTGAGTGACTTAATAACAGACCCTTTAGAGTTGCTTCAGACGCTCCAGTTATCTCCAGACCAATTATTATCAGGGGCAATCTTAGCTTCTGAACAGTTCAAATTACGTGTTCCACGCGCGTTCGTCGGAAAAATGAACACTGGGGATGTTTTAGATCCGCTTTTATTACAAGTTTTACCCCATCACTTAGAACTGGTCGAACATCCAGAATTTGTCACCGACCCTTTAGGTGAAGAACAAGCCAATCAACAACCTGGTGTTCTGCATAAATACAAAACCAGATTTTTACTGACGCTGACAGGTGCCTGCGCGGTTCATTGTCGTTACTGTTTTCGTCGACATTTTCCCTACCAAGAAAATCTGCCAAAAAATGAAGATTGGCTAAATATTCAGAGCTATATACAAAGCCAACCTGATATTAATGAAGTGATTTTAAGTGGCGGTGACCCCCTCACCCTCAGCAATCGTAAATTAAAATTATGGATTGAACGTTTAGAGTCTCTCAGTCAAATTAAATTTTTGAGAATTCATTCACGGGTTCCTATTGTAATCCCCAACCGCGTCGATGAAGAGCTTGTTTCTTTATTAAAAAACAGTAGGCTACGCATTATTCTGGTGGTACACTCCAATCATGCAGCAGAGCTCGATGATTTCACCTGCAGCCAACTGACATCGTTGGTAGAACATCAAATTACTGTTTTGAATCAGTCGGTCTTGTTAAAAGGGGTGAACGATTCCGCACAAATTTTAGTCGACTTAAGTTATCGACTATTTGAAGCTGGAGTTATGCCTTATTATTTACATGTATTAGATAAAGTGAAAGGTGCACAGCATTTTGATTTAATGGCAAATGAAATCGATGAGATTTACAAAGAGGTTTTAGCCAACTTGCCAGGATATTTAGTTCCTAAACTTGTGAGGGAAATTGCGGGCGAAAAAAATAAAACACCGCTTTTTGGAGTTTCAACTTTTTGAGTTAAATAACAATTATGAATATGAGCACCGCTGAAATGTTTCAGACCCCAACTGAATTGAAGTTGGATAAATTGAGTTTTAGTCAAAGCACGGTGACGGACATCCAAGATTGGGTGTCTAATTTGTCTATTCTACAATTAGGTGACTCTTCTCGGGCGCTCTTTAATGCGCTATTGGAAATTTCTGAACTGCAATGCAGTGAAACACTCCGTTTTGATTTAATCCATGCGATTCACCCTACCATTGAAAATGTATTGGCAAGCCTAGAAAAACACTTTTTCAATCAAGGTTTAATTACCACCGATCGCAATGATCATATTATTGAATTGGCGATGTTACTCCGCAGTTGTTTTGCCAAGACTTATATCGATATTGCCAAACGTTGTGATCATTTACTCGATCAACAGAAATTTTCGATTTTTGCCTTTAATCAAAAGAAAAATCTGCAAACTGCACGTATTTTAGCGAGTTACTATGCTTTACAGCAGTTGGGACAATTACTCTATCAACAGCAAGTGCTTTATACCAATCCATTATCTGGACAATGGTTGGTGACACATCAATTGATGGAAAATGCCATCAAGCATAATTTTAATCAGACCAATATTAACCAGTTACAAGGTACACAGCACCAACTGCAAAGCATCACTCAAGTGTATGCTCAAATCATTTTATTGGATATTTTAAATCCGCACCAAATTCGCCCTTCAGAAATTCAGGGCTTGTTTCTGTGTAGTTATGATTGGGCGAAGTTAATTCAAGTTTTACCGAAGGAAACGACATTATCGCGCTATATCGTGGATACCCAGTTAGACCATCCACCAGTCTTTAATGCGCATCAAAACAGTAGTTTTAAACCTAGCATTTATATTTCAACACAAAATTTACTCGACCATTTAACCGAAGCCCAAGGAAAACACGGTGAGTATTTGTCTAGAAATGAAAAGATCTTCCTGACTCCTGCTTTGCACTTCCATATTCACAGTTTACTCACCAGTAATGCCGAGCGACGTCATGAACGTTATGAATATTCAGCGCAATTACATATTTGTTTTGGCTTAAGTGTTGCACATTTTTATTTATCTCAAGGGCGAAATTTTAATGAAACACTTGAGCTAGATGCCCATTATGGTTTGCAATCTGAAAATAACATCTTTAGTTCTATGGGCGAACAAAGTCTTTTGAATACCAATAATATTAAAAAGCTAGACCGTGAGGCTAAACAGATTTATCCAGCTGAAGTTCTGGATATTAGTGTCAATGGCTACCGAATTAAATGGTCAGGCAATACCCCAAAAAATTTAAAAACTGGGGAATTTATTCTGGTTCAGGAAAATGCGCAAAGTGAATGGCGTGGCGGTGTGATTCGTTGGATTAAACAATCCACGGAAAAAAGCCTTGAACTTGGTTTAGAAATGCTGGCTCAAGATCTTTTTCCTTGTGCCGTATATGTTAAAAATGATCGTAATACTGGAAACTATTATCCAGCCCTATTGGTACAAACTTCCGAACTGAATGAGGTTTCAACGACACTGATATTACCTGGCTCACATCTATTTAGAGAAAAACAAACGATTCATTTACGTTTAGGTCAAGACGAACTTAAGGTCTATTTATTAAAAGCACATTTAATTACACAAAGTTTTATGCGATTTGATTTTGAATTACTAAACGATCAGCAAGAGCATCTGATTGAGAATTTTATTCAGAAACAAAGCATAAAAATTAAGAATCACGATTTATGGGAAGCATTGAAGTGAGAAATCCACTATTGTCCAAAAAGTTAAAACGTACGGAAACTCGTTTACTCATTATCGATGATAACCAAATTCGTTTTAACAAAATTTGTGAATTATTAACAGCAAGTGAGCACCAAGTTCATGCTTTTTTACTTGATGACTTACAAACATTTGAAAAACAACTCCATTTAAACTGGGATATTGTCATTTTTGGCTGTGCTTACGACTTAAAATACGAACAAGCACTGAGCTTGATCCGCGTTTCTAAACAGCCTGAATTACCCCTGATTCTACTCAAGCCTGAAGATTACGAACCCTCTCAATACGTCAATTACATTCGCAAAGGTGTATATGATGTTGCAAATCTAGATGATCCAGACCGCTTCTATTTGAGTGTACTTCGTGCCCTTTCTTTCAGCCGACTTAATCAAGGTCAGCAACACTTGATGCAAGAACTGGAAAATGTACAAACTCAAGCACAAGCATTGGTTGCAGAAAGCAATAAAGCTGTTGCGATTATCCAAGAAGGCATTCATATTGAAGCCAATCAGGAATACTTGAGTCTGTTTGGGCTGAACAGCGAAGATGACATTATTGGCTTACCTTTGCTCGATGTATTACAACCTAAAGACCTCAATGATTTTAAACTCCGCTTCAAAAAAATCTCGCAGGGACAGTTTGATCAAGGTCGATTCGAGCTTACAACGCTGAATCAACATGTGAAGTGCAATCCTTTAAAAATTGAATTCTTAGCTGCTGCGGAAGATGATGCCCTTCAAATTACCATTGAACTTACAGCAGATCAGAGTTCTGTTGCGCCTCAAATAAGTACAATTCCCGCTGAAAGCTTTGCGCAAAAACCAAATGTGTATCAGCAAATCAACCGTACGCTGACCAAACAACCATCTGATTATAATGCCTTGGTCCTGTTTTCATTGGCGAACTGCCCAGAGTCTGTATTTCAGCAAGATTGGGCCACTTCAAATGCCTATTTTGCCAATATGCATCAATTCTTAAAAGAACAAACCAATGTGCCTTTATTTAAAATCAATCATGCTTTATATGCCGGTCTATTTCAGGCCTCGAGTGAAAGCGTACTTGAATCTAAATTAATTGGATTAAGCCCATTAACCAAACCGCAGTTACTGGGTGTTCAGCAGCAAAGCTATCCTTTGAATCTTAGAATCGGCTACACTTTAATCCAGAACGAAATTGCCGACGAACAGCAGTTTGAGCAATATACGGAACGTGCTTACAACACCCCATTACCTTCAGGACAGCCAGAAAATGAAGCGGCTCTAACTTCTGTGGCCACTTCAAGTATTGAGCTAATTGATCATAGCCTCGATCTAAACACGCAAGAACAGCCTAGCGTATTAACAGCCCTACAAAAATGTTTAGAACGAGGTGAGATTCATCTTAAATACCAACAGCTTTATGACAAACAAGACACCAATTTGTATACCTATGAGGTCACTAGCGGCTTTATTTATAATAATGCCTGGTATGACATTGCGGGAATGCGAGAGTTGGCGGAAGATCCTGAATTGTCAGTAAAACTGGATCGCTGGATTTTAGTTGAAGCCAGTAAGCAATTACATAATTTCATTACCCAATATCCTGATGCCAAAATCATTGTCAATTTAAACAAAGAAGTCCTGTTTGCTGACCGTACTTTCCCTGAATTCATCGGCAAATTAATTACCATTGTCGGCAGTAAACAAGCTCATCCTTTGGTTTTACAGTTCTCTGAAGAAGACATTGCGAAGAATCTTACAGATGCACAGAAATACACGGTGCAATTAATACAAAGTGGTGCGGAGATTTCCTTACGTGATTTCGGACATTCTATTTACAGCGAATCCATTTTAAATCAAATGAATATTCATCAGGTCACCCTACATCCGCAACTCACGAAGATGTTAGACGCTGATAAATCGACGGAAGAACTACAAGAGCGCATTATTCGCTTCCATGAAATCAAGCCAACGCAGATGCTTTTACGTGAACTGAATAATATGACCATGTTTGCCAATGCTTGGAATGTAGAAGCCCGTTATTTACAGGGTGACTACTTCCAGAAAAAACTAGATCACTTAATTGATGTTCAAGACCAATAGGTCTTGAACATGAAAGATTAGCCGACCTGTTAATAGGTAAATTTTAAGCATAAAAAAACGAGCCAATGGCTCGTTTTTTTACAACTGAGGTATTAGTCGCGTTTGATAGAACGTGACATACCAGCAAAACGTTGTTTGAACTTGTCGATACGACCGCCAGTGTCAACGTTCTTTTGCTTACCAGTGTAGAATGGGTGGCATGCAGAACATACGTCTAGGTAAAGAGTTTCTTTACCAACTGCTGAACGAGTTTCAATTACGTTACCGCAAGAACAAGTTGCTACTAATTTTTCATATTTTGGGTGAATATCGGCGCGCATCGTCGATTACTCCTAAGTGTAAGAAAGGCTTATGCTGTCATCGCAATTGACCACTCTTGCAAATCGCAAGGAAAGCTAAAAAGCAGATCAACACCACAACAGACCATTCTCTTGGCCCACCGAGACGGATACCGTCAGAGCTAAGCACAACAAGTGAGCTACATTATACGTTAAAAATACCGAGATAGCGAATAATTCTCATCACTCATCCGTGTTTTGTTTGGACCAGCGGTTCGCAATAATACCGCAGACCATCAATTGAATTTGATGGAAGATCATAATCGGCAATACGATCATTCCCAAAGGCTGCCCAATAAACAGAATTTGTGCCATTGGTACACCACTTGCAAGGGTCTTCTTAGAACTACAGAAAAAAATCGCAATTTGATCTTTGCGCTCAAAGCCCAGCATTTTGGGTACATAATACGCAAGCAGCATAATCAAAGTTAAGAACACTGAGCACGCCACAACTAAAATCAGCAAAGTACTAGCACTCACCTCATGCCACAATCCAGCCACTACCGCACTACTAAATGCCCCATACACCACCATTAAAATGGTGCCTTGGTCAAAACTTTTGACTAAACGAGGTACTTTCAGCATATGCGGATAAACCAGTGGGCGTAATAGCTGTCCCAATACAAATGGTAGTAACAGCAATAAGGTAATTTGAATAATCGACGATGTTGGATCAAACGCATGTTGCGATTTGCCCAAAATAAACACACTGACCAATACTGGCGTAATAAACATGCCAATAATATTGGAAAAAGATGCGCTACATACCGCACTCGCAACATTCCCCTTGGCTACCGAGGTAAAGGCAATCGAAGACTGTACGGTTGAAGGTAAGAAACACATAAACAAGAAGCCCCAATAGAGCTCTTGCCCCAATAAGGGTAATAACAACGGTTTAGCCAGCAAACCTAAGATCGGAAAAACGGCAAAGGTAAAGAGAAAGACGACGACATGAAATTTCCAGTGCATAATTCCCTGCACGATAGCTTCACGAGAAAGCTTAGCACCATGCAAGAAAAATAATATCGCAATCGCAACCGTAGTAATAACGTTAAAGAAATGGGCAGCGGAACCAGAAACAGGGAGAAAAGAAGCCAAGACAACCATGGCAACTAAGAATAAAGTAAAGCGGTCCAAGGCAAGAAGCTTGAGCATGTTCATTGCTTAACATCCTGTTATATATATTTTAAAAAGTGAAGATGAAATAAAACCCAGTAGACAAATTTTACCCGTAGGTCAAGTTCATCTTACTGGGCTATTCAAATATTGCTAGCGTTTCGAGTGCTATATTCAATATTTAGTAAATCAATAACCGATTGCCTTAGTTATTGCGAGCATTTGAATCTTGTTGAATCAATTCAACTTTATAGCCATCTGGGTCTTCAACAAACGCAATAACCGTCACACCGCCTTTCATTGGTCCCGCTTCACGCACAACTTTGCCGCCACGTGCTTTAATCTCTTCACATGCCTTATAAGCATCTTCTACCCCAATCGCAATATGACCATAGGCATTACCCAAATCATAATGATCGGTATCCCAATTGTGGGTGAGTTCAAGTACCGTTGTACTGTCTTCATCACCATAGCCGACAAAAGCCAGAGTAAAACGACCTTCTTCATAATCACGTTTACGAAGCAAAGTCATACCCAGCACTTCAGTATAGAACTTCAAAGATTGTTCTAAATTGCCTACACGTAGCATGGTATGGAGCATTCGCATGTTATTCATCCTTCTGTTGAAGTTGTCTATGTTGATGTTCACGAAGTAGTTTCGCAACCCAAACCACTAAAATCAGAATTGGAATTCCAATTAATGTGGTCATGAGGAAAAAGTTTGGATAACCAATATTGGTGACAATGGTACCTGAATATCCACCTAGAATTTTAGGCGTTAAAGTCATCAATGAACTAAAGATCGCATATTGTACCGCAGTAAATGACACGCTGGTTAAGCTGGAAAGAAAGGCAATAAATGCCGCGCCTGCCAAACCAGATGCCAAATTATCGACAATAATCGCAAAATATAACCACAATGAGCTATAAGGCTTAATGACTTTACCTGTAATCAATACGTCCTGCTGAGCATCAGGTGTTGTAGCTATTGGATCAACCATGAGCTCTAAAGTAGATTGTTGGCTTGACACCTGATACTCATGGCTCACCTTGAGCAAGGTACCTGAATGCAGTTCATTCAATTGAGCTGTGAGCTGTTTATGTCGAGCATTTTGCAATAATTTACCATCAATTGCAGCACTAAAAATGCCCTGTGCGTCGAGTTTGGCTGAATAGGATTGACCATCTAACCATACACTGACAGGTTGATCCGCCTGTAATTGAGCAACATCAACACCCTGAACTTGACCTTTAACCACAACCGATTGCTGAGCTTCTTTCGGACTCAAGGCATTATCTGCAGTCAAAGGAAATAAGATCATCGACTTAGAGGTAAAACCCGTTAAATAAGGCATCAAAACTGATGACTTTTCTTCTGGGGTGTCGGCATATGCAACAGAAGCTTGGATTTGATGAGACTGCTCCAAAACTTGTGCAGGAACATGCAACTTCCAATAGCCCACTTCATCTGCCTGAACCTGATAATGCTGTGAACCAACAGCAATTTCAACTTGCTCTAAGGGTTGACCCGATTTCACCAAGCCAATAAAAATAAGATTGGTTGAACTGGCGAGCACCGCGCCGACAAACATCAATTTCATAATGTTCATGCGCTGAGCCAGTAATCCCCCCAGGAAGCCACCCAATAAACTGAAAATCACCCCGTAGATTTTCACGGCTTCAGCAATTTGCTCTTTGGTAAAGTTCAGATCTTGATAGAACACATTGGAAATGACCCCGGCAATGATGTCCGAAATGCGGTAAAAACCAATCAACAACAACAGTACTAGAGCCAGTTTCACCCCATAGCGCTTGAAGAAATCTGCAATCGGGTTGACCCAAGTTTCAAATGCCATCTGCTTGTTGACTGCCCCCAGTTTAACCAAGAGCGTGCCTATCGCTAATGCCGCTGCACCTGAAGCAATAAAACGCAAAGCTTCCATGCAAAACAGCAAAAATGAGTCCTTAATCGCCAAGGATGCCGTTAAAGCATCAATCAATACCCCTGAATAAATATAAGACACGACGAAGCTGATGACTGCCACAAAGAATACCGCCACTAAGCGATAGTAATCCGAACGGCGATATTCTTTATAAATACGATCGACTTTTGGCTCTCGAATCAACAGTGTGGTCATTATTCCGACCAACATGACTGCTGCCATCGCCAGATAGGTCATTTTCCATGCGCTATAAATATAGTTGCCTTTTGCAGTCCCCAGTGACGCGGCAAGGAATAAAGCCCCCGCACCTGCCACAATCATCCCGATACGATAGCCTGCGTTATAGGTCGATGCCAACACCGTCTGCATTTCCGTTTCCGCCAACTCAATACGGTAAGCATCAATCACAATGTCTTGCGTCGCCGCGGAAAAGCCCAACAGCACCGCCCCCGCTGCCATTTGATATAAATAGCTCTGCCCTAGAGCGGGATCTGAAAATGCCATGATACAAATGGCACAGATAATTAGACATTGCGCTATGAGTAACCATGCCCGACGCCGCCCCAAACGCTTGGTCAGAAAAGGTACTGGCAGCTCATCAATTAAAGGCGCCCAAACAAATTTAAAGGAATAGCCCAGTGCAGCCCAACTAAAAAAAGTCACGGCACTTTTATCAATTCCTGCCTCACCAAGCCACAGTGAAAGACTGGAAAATATAAGTAAAATTGGAATACCCGCGGAAAAACCGAGAAACAGCATAATCGCTGCCCGACGGTCGAGAAATGCCTGAAAAGCAGCTTTCCATCCATTTGCTTGCGTTGTCATTAGGTTATTATTTTCTACAAAAAAATCATGACTGCTATTCAACCGTTTAAGTATTCGGGTTTCAACAGTATTTATGAAATCATTGCAGTATTTTGACGAGAAAAACAGCGGCATTGCTTGAATTTTTCCACTAAACCTGTATACCTTAAATCTCTACCGCAATATTTTGTTTTGGATTTCACAGTGACCCAAAAACTTGAACAGATGAATTCTTCTTTATCTAGTAACCTTACAAATAATAATTCACGAGATTCACACAGCCACCTGATCACCGCTTTCGAGCAAGCAGAAATTCAAAATACGCTTAACCAGACACGTTTAAAACCAGAACAGCTGAGCCACATTCCCAACCTGACAAATATCCCATCGTCAACCAAACGGATTAAGCCACTCAATAATTTTTTGGGGCAAGACCGCGCGCGCGCCTCTGTTGAAGCAGGCATTGCCTTGCCTTATTCAGGCTATAACATTTTTGCTGTCGGCACTGCAGGCCTAGGCAAACGCACCATGGTAAAACGTTTGCTGCAACAGCATGCCAAAACCATGCCTACACCAAATGACTGGATTTATGTCAATAACTTTAAATCCCCTCGCCAACCGATTGCCTTACAACTTCCTGCGGGACAAGCTCCAAAATTTCAAAGCATGTTGCATCAGACATGGCAAACCATTTTAAAACAGCTCGAACGACGCTTTACTGCAGAAACCTATCACAACCGGATCGAGTTGATTCGCCAACAAACTGGTGATGAGCAACAACAAGCTTTGGTTGAATTAACCAAAGAAGGTGAAGAACTCGATTTAAAGCTAGTAACACGCAATGATGAGCATTGTTTTATTCCAGTACATTTCAAAGATGACGAATTGCATGAAATGTCCCAACAGGATATTGATGCACTCAGCAGCAAGCAACGTGCAGAAATCGTCTCTAATATGCGCTATATGGATAAAAAACTGGAGCGTTTGGGACTACATCTAGGCGACTTGGAAGATGATGCGCGTGACAAAGTACAAGAGTTAAACCGCGAAATTGCCAATCAAGTGGTCATGCCGCGTATCGACTTACTGTTAAATAAATTTCCCAAGGTAGAAGGGTTAGCGGAATATCTTAAATATTATGCTGAAGACATTATCAATAATGTCGAAATTGTGCTTGAACAAGAAGAAGATGATTTTACACCGGGCTTATTTAGCCGAGTACCGGCACGCTATCAAGCCAATGTGATTGTGACTTATAAACCGAATAGTGGCGCCCCTGTGATTTTTGAAGACTTCCCAACCCACTACAATTTATTAGGTCATGTCGAACAACTAACACAAAATGGCACTATTACCACGGATTTCACCTTAATTCGTCCCGGATCTTTGCACAAAGCCAATGGCGGCTTCTTGATGTTGGAAGCGGAACAGTTGTTAGAGCAACCTTATGCTTGGCAAGGGCTAAAACGTGCATTGAAATCTGGAAAACTAAAACTGTCTTCTTTGGAGCACATGCTGACCTTGACGGGCAGTATTTCGATTGAACCTGAATCTATTCCACTCAATATCAAAGTGATCTTATTGGCTGAACCAGAGATTTATTATGAAATCTTGGAGCTAGAGCCAGAACTCGGCAGCGTGTTCAAAATTCGTGCAGACTTTACCGATACGCTACAACGTAATGATGACAATGAACAAGCCTATATGCAGTTAATCGCTGACTATGTGCAAGCGGATAAGTTGCTGCCTTTTGATCGCTCTGCCTTGGCAGCCTTATTGACCGATTCAAGTCGTCAAGCCGAAGACCAAAGTTCACTCTCCCTGCATGCCTTAACGCTGGGAGATTTGATTCGTGAAGCTCATCATCATGCTGCTCAGGCAGGTGACAAAATAGTGGCCGACAAGCACATTAATACTGCGCTACAACATCGCCAATACCGTTTAGGCTATTTACGTGAGTTGTATTGGCAAGATTTATCCCGTGGTACGCAATTAATCGAAACTCGTGGGCACCGACTGGGACAAATCAATGCCCTCTCGGTTATTCACTATGCCGATGTGGAATTTGGTTTACCTTCACGCCTCACTGCTTCGGTCTATCAAGGTGGTGGCGATATTTTGGATATTGAACGCAGTGTAGAACTCGGTGGCTCATTGCACGCCAAAGGCGTCCTGCTCATGTCGAGTTTCTTAAAAGCACATTTTGGTCGTGAACAAATTCTACACTTCTCTGCGGCATTGGCTTTTGAACAAAGCTATGGTCAAGTGGATGGTGACAGTGCCACAGTGGCAGAACTTTCGGCGCTGATTTCAGCGATTAGCCAATTACCAATTGATCAGTCTTGGGCAATTACGGGTTCCATGAACCAACTGGGGCAAGTCCAACCCATTGGCGGGGTCAATGCAAAAATTGAAGGCTTCTTTGATGCTTGTAAATTACAAGGCTTAACAGGCAAACAAGGCGTAATCATTCCTCGCCAAAATATGCAGCACTTAATGCTTCGCTTAGATGTACGCGAAGCCGTTGAACAAGGTCAATTCCATATTCATGCCATCGACACCATTGATCAAGCATTAGAGATCTTGATGGCACGTCCTGTAGGAACACTGGATAAAAAAGGCCGCTACAGCAAACAGTCTATTTACGCTGCAGTAATGGAACAGCTCGAATACTGGCAGGCCATTGAAGATGGTGCCGAACTCGAGGAGCAACCGAAAAAGAAAAAGAAGAAAAAAGTCAAAAAGGACAAGAAAAAAGCCAAGGTCGCAGATGAGATCAAGGAAGAGTTATTGAAAGAGTCTACAGAAATCCTTGAAGCCTCTAATCAACAAAGTACTTAGTAAAACTTCTAAGCAACAACAAAAAACCAGCCATAAAAGCTGGTTTTTTGTTGTTATGGCATAACATAGCCACATTCGGCAACAAAGAAAAATTTGAATATAACTTATTTTTTTAAAAAGATTTTTGTTATTGTATATCCTTTAAATATTCAACTTAAACTTGAGAATAAAGTAAACATCTAGTTTCAATTCAAGTAGATCAAAATAGATTAAAGCGTAGAAAATGAGGCACGGATGCGCGAGACCGACCACGAAATTATTCAACTCTTCAAACAACATGTTCATCCTTTGTCTTCCAAACTGACTGAAATGTTAAATGAACATTTTTCACATCAAACTGAACGCAGAGGTTGCGGTTACACACAGACCACACGTGTCTTGGCGGAATACATCAATACCAGGCGACTCGCACAAGACTTTACCGATTTAAAGCTATTTGACCAATATGAAACCAAAGTGCTGAAAAACCTAATCGAACAATCTCATTTTAAGATTTCCGATTGGCACAATCTGGACCAAAATGCGGCTGCACAGCACTTACCCGAGGCTACCCCCGAAGAATTTAAAACAGAGGTTCAGCATCATGTGCAATTCCAAGCGCAATTACGCAAGATTGCCGCTCAGGCGCAACTCGAAGAAAGCCAGCTGCTGTGTGGACTAATAGCAGATATTATTCTTCCCAAAACAGCGACCGAAAGCAGTTTAGTCGAATTAAAAGCATTAGCGGAGAAACCTAAAGTGGGCTCCTGTCCAATGGCTGAAAACTTCTTCCTAAAGATTGCCCATGGTCGCATGTTGAGACAAGGTGAAATTAATATTTTTGTCGATGAACAGCAGCAACCGGTTTTACTGGAAAAACTTAATATGGGAGATAATCACTCTTGTATTAGTCTGAAACCTGTCTTAATGAATGGTGTGTGCTTACCCGCAGGTTCATTATTTTCTGTGGCTTATGATCGGGACCGCATCCTTGATAAAACACCAAATCAAAAATTCAAGGGTTTTGTTCTGCCTTATTCCGCGATTAATGGTTTTTGGTTTTTAAGACTCACCACTTTAGCCATATCGCCGCAAAACCGTGCCCGCGCCTTTAGTACACACTATGCACAACAAGTTGAAAATGGGCTATTTAGTCCAGGCACGACCCAACTGCAACAATTACGCGATATTGCCCTTATGCAAATTCAAGGTTAGCTTCATGTTACAGGTCTGCTACTCTCCGCATTATTATGCTCGCACGCATACCAACAGTATGGAAAAATTAACGGCTGTAGCGGAAGCACTGAAGCCTTTGGGCATTGCGGAATTTCATGTCCCCAACACGCAACCTATCGAACTGTTTAAGCAATTACACGCGCCTGAATATGTAGATGCCTTTCACAGCGGGTTTCCCGAAAAAATGGCAACTTTTCAGGGGTTTAAACCATGGAATAGCCAATTGCGAGATGCGGTGTACCAGATTAATTCTGGACAAGTCCTTGCAGCGGAGTTGGCTTGGCAACATCAAATCTCAGCCAATATTGCACAAGGTTTTCATCATGCAGTGCATGAATTTGGCAGCTCCTATTGCACCTTCAATGGTTTAGCCTTACTGGCAGAGAAATTCCCCAATAAACGCATTTTTGTTTTGGACTGCGACCAACACGGTGGTAATGGTACGGCTGAATTTACCAAACGCTATGACAACCTGTTTAATTTTAGTATTTATGGTCTAGCTTTTGGTTGCCCGACGTATGAACGCTCCGAAACCCGTCATGTACACAAGCATAATGGCAATTTTAGTCAATATATTCTGGCCATACATGAGGCATTTACAAAAGCACAAGAATGGCAGGCCGATTTAATGGTTTATCAGGCCGGAATGGACTGTCACCAAGATGATCCCTGTGGCTCCTCATGGTTTACAACCGAGTTGATACAAAAACGTGATGCCATGGTATTCCGACTCGCACACAGTCATCACATCCCCTTAATGTTTGTTTTGGCTGGGGGCTACCAAGCCTTAAATGCGCTGGTACCGCTGCATGTCAGTACCTTTCAAGCGGCTTATCAAATCTATTACGCAAAAGACTGAGATTTTAGACAAAAAAATGCCAATGTCAGAGACATTGGCATTTGAATGATTTTGATTGGATTAAGAAAAATCAAGACCTTTTTCAAAACCTTTCAATTCATAACGCGCCATTGCCAAGTTTGATTTAGAACGGTCTAACACCAAGTACAAGAATAATGTTTCATTGGTATCTAATGGGCGGATCAAGTGATATTGCTTACCCAAAGTAATTAAAATATCTTCAATGTTATCATTTAGTTGTAAAGCTTTAGCCACTTTACGCTTTGAACGAATAACCTCTGTATTGCCTGCTGCTGCAAGCTCTAGGTCAACACCTCCCCCTTGAGTTGCTAAAGCCAGACCACTTTCACTGTCAACCAGTGCAGCTGCAACAAAACCATCTAAAGTTGTTAATGGATCGAGACTAACACGTGCCATTTCTTGTTTCCTCTTGATATGGGAATAACCCGTTAAAATTATATGTAAGGCGAAGTTACTTTAAAGACCGAGTTTTTTACGTAACTTTCCAATAAAGCTGCGTAATCTATGCCCTTGTCCTGATTCTACTTGTTTTGTATCTTCCTGAAATTACACTTCATTTTGATGAACAAAACGCCCCAATTGCAGTAAAGCAGCGCAAGATACAAAATTCAATATCCGATCATGACTTAAATTCAAAAACTGTTTGACATCGTTCAAATTTGCACCATGTGAGAAACAAGCCGCCATTTTCAGATACTCTTTGCGCTTTAAATCTTTCTCAAATTGCGGCCAAATGTCTAACTTGAAATTCTGATTCAATTCGACTTGAGGTAATTGCAAATCTGTGGATTGATTGACCACTTTCCAAAGCCAAACTCTTAAATCAAAAACCTCTTTATTCTTCATAGTTTCCTGCACAAATTGTGCCGTCGCATAGGTTTGCTTCAGGGTTGAATTAAACTGAATCTGTTTTCCGGCCTCTACCCAGACTCGTTCGGTTCGCGTATCCACCAATGCTACAAAGCCATGCGCATCCAATAATTGAATAAAACCATTTCGTGGCGTGAAAATTTCATGAAAGACCTGTTCGGTCGTCATTTCTGCTTGCAGTACCGTAGGCACTGACACTGGTGCTGGACTTAAGGAAATATCAGTGTTTGAGGTAACCCATTCAGGCGTTACAAATTTGAGTTTTTCATACAACCAATCATGCAAATGCGATAAATTTGAAAATGGATAAAACAATTGATCGCCAAAAATTCGACCTGCATTTTCAGCTTTCTTGACTAAACGTAAATATGCAACTTTCTGACTGGATACTATATTTTGGACACTCGGTGCATTAAAAAATACATCGTTGACCAACAGCACATCAATCTGCCGTTCGGCTAAATTCACCCATTTCACCTGTACCGAGCTTGGAAGCGAAAGTAGGATTTGAGTTTTAATGTGATCTAAGGTACTAAGACTGAGCCCGAACACCGCAATATTTAAGATGTTATTCATTTTAAATGAACCCTAATGCCAAAATCTAAATTCACATCCTTGCAGTGACTCATCCAGCTTGCCTATCTGAATTGAATCCAGCCACTTTTCCAATAAAATAAAAAAACACTGATCTTTTGATAATTTAAACCAATGCTGGTGCCTGACATTCAAGCATGGCGATCAACATTTCAATCATGAGCAAGACGTCATCTTTTTTTCGCGCATCGACAGCAAATAAGGGATAATTTTTCTGATGAATTTGCATCCAATCACGATAGGGCTTGAGCTTAGCTTGATCTTCCTCATCTAAATGCGTAATCCCAACCACAAGATTCGAGCCATGACTCTCAAATGCATTTAAATAGAATTCCAAATCTTGCAATCGTTCTGCACGGCTATGATCGATCAAAACCACAATACCGATAGCGCCTTTGCTGATAATCGACCACATAAAATCAAATCGGTCTTGCCCTGGTGTGCCATACAGCCCAATTTGAGTACCATCCTCAAGAACAATTTCACCGTAATCGATACCGACAGTAGTCATCAGTTTTGAGTGTGCTTGAATATCGGTATTGATTGCTTCAGTAGACACAACAGCGACATCGGACAACGCTTTAATCGCTGCCGATTTACCTGCCCCCATCGTTCCACCAAAAACGATTTTGTACTGTTGTAAGATCATAATGAGTAAATAAGAATTAAAAATGTGATTTGTTTCACATTATAGTGATTTTTATAGGCAGAAAAAATCATTATTTGAATATTTATTAAAAATTTTGTTACACATTTCCTTAATTTTTTAAGGATTTATACATACAAACATTATTACCCACCACTCCTAATTATTATAAGTCATTATTTTATATACTATATTTATAAATAACACTTCGATTACTTCAACTGAAGCAAATTGACATTTTTGCTCAGCTTAAAATTTCACCTCTTTAAATTAAAATTATGCTTTTTATGTGATAAATATCACACCTTTTATAGGCTCAAATCATAGCTAATGCCTTCCCTTCCATAAACAAAGCTCGCCAGTCCCTATCCCATCATTCTTTAAGATTTTGTTCTGATTAAGCACCTCGCTATTAGCCAATCTCGATCTGCACAGCCATACTCAATGAGTTGCATTAACACAAATTACTTTTACCAATAATTACAAATACTTAACATTTTCTGTTCATTTTTTTATCGTTTTTACTCTATATTTTATGAGTCCCTTAAGCGGATATAACAACGAAAAGGAAATATCTTATGAATAAATTACTTGTTGCTTTAGGTCTTGCTGCTGCTGTGACTTTAGTTGGATGTAGTAAAGAAAAAGCGCCTGAAACAGGGGCTACCACTGGTGAACATTTAGAAAATGCGGCTGAACAAGCTGGGCATGATATGCAAAATGCAGCGAGCGAAGCTGCTGCGCAAACTGAAGCCGCGGCAAATCATGCAGCTAACCAAATTGATGCGGCTGCGGATGAAGCTGCTGCCAAAACCGAAGCTGCAGCAAATGATGTCAAAGATGCTGCTAAAGATGCAACAGCTAACGTTGCGGGTGCCGTTGAACAAGGTGCAGGTGATGTGAAAGAAAAAGCACAGCAATAATTTTTACTCAAAAAACACCCTTCCTGTAAGGGTGTTTTTTTATGGCGGATTAAACTATGCACCGAATGTTGTACCAAGCACTTCTTTGGACTTAAGCGATCATTGCCTTTGGGATTCTATTTTGCGAATAAATAGTGAATATTATTTGCTTATTTAATTGAGCTTCGGCAGAGTGAAATAAACTTAAGGAGCTTTGTCATGTCTTTATTAGAATTACTAGAAATTAAACATCCTATATTTTTAGCACCTATGGCAGGGGTATCGACACCGTCTTTGGCAGCTGAAGTCTCTAATCAAGGTGGTTTCGGCTCACTGGGATTAGGTGCAAGTCAGATTGATGCCGCTCGCACACAAATTCACGCCACCCAAGCATTAACCGACCGCCCTTTCCAAGTGAATTTTTTCTGTCATCAAACAAAGACCTTGGATCCTAACATTACCCAGCAATGGTTAAACTATCTCGCCCCACAATTTGCGCGTTTTAACACCCCAGTGCCGCAACAATTACAATGCATCTATCCAAGTTTTCTAGACAATGATGACTTTCTAAATCTTGTGCTTGAAACACGCCCCAAAGCTGTAAGTTTTCATTTCGGCATTCCGCATGCCCATCAAATTGAAGCACTCAAAAATGCGGGCATTCTCACGATGGTATCTGCGACCAATCTGCCTGAAGCCTTGGCAATTGAGGCGGCTGGAATTGATATGATTATTGCCCAAGGCATTGAAGCGGGTGGACATCGAGGTATATTTAATCAAAGCATTGATAGTGCAATTAAAACCTCAGATTTAGTGCGCTTATTAAGCCAACACTGCCACATTCCAATTATTGCCGCGGGTGGCATCATGACTGGGCAGCAAGCGCATATGCTCATGCAGCTAGGGGCAAAAGCCGTTCAACTAGGGACTGCTTTTGTGCAGTGTAAAAGCTCTAGTGCGAATGCTGTCTATCGTAAAGCCCTGTTTGATGCGCCAATTACGCAAATTACCGACAGCATTTCAGGTCGCCCTGCACGTGGCTTGGTCAATACATGGCATAAAGAAATTGATCAACCGAATCGCCCCGCAGTCCCAGCTTATCCTTATACTTATGACTTAGCCAAACAATTATATGCAGCAGCCTGTCAACAGGGTGATCATGGTTACGGCGCTTTCTGGGCAGGAACCAATGTAGCGCAGATTCGTGAACTTGAAGCTGCGGATCTGATTAATCAACTAGTCCTCGAAATGAGTCAGGCTCAATAATACTCAGCTCAGTAACAATAAGCCCAGCAATTGCCGGGCTTGTGTCGTTTAATGCGGAAGACATCAGGCTTTAAACATCGAGTAAATTGACCGGTTCGTCTTGTACATCATGCATCGTGTGACCCTCACCTAGCAGTAAGTTGAAATAATTTTCAACCACTTGGGCCTGTTCTCGTGTACTTTCCACTTTGTACATGTTCTGACGGAACTCATTACTTGCACGTAAGCCTTTGGTGTACCAAGCAATATGTTTACGGGCAATTCGACAGCCTGAATACTCTCCATAAAATTGATAGAGCTCAGTTAAATGCCCCAAAAGCACTTCTTTGACTTCAGCAATTTGTGGCGCAGCCAAATGTTGTCCCGTTTGTAAATAATGTGCAATTTCCCTAAAAATCCAAGGGCGGCCCTGTGCAGCACGACCAATCATAATCGAATCCGCACCCGTATAGTCCAGTACATATTTGGCTTTTTCTGGACTATCAATATCTCCATTCGCAATCACAGGAATCTTCAGGAGCTGCTTAACTTCTTTAATTAAGCCATACCGTGCTGTATTTAAATACATGTCTTCACGAGTACGACCATGCAGTGCCAAAGCCGCGATACCCGCCTGTTCAGCTCTTTGCGCCACACGTAAAATATTTTCATGCCCATTGAGAAAACCTAAGCGCGTTTTGAGTGTAACAGGTACATCTACTGCGGCCACCACTTCATCTAAAATTCGGGCGACCAAATCTTCATCTTGTAATAGTGCCGACCCTGCCAATCTGTTACAGACCTTTTTCGCAGGACACCCCATGTTTATATCAACAATCTGCGCACCATTGGCCACTTGATAACGCGCCGCCTCTGCCAACTCTTTGGGATCTGAGCCCGCGATTTGTGCCGAAATAGGTGCCAATTCCCCATCAAAATTTGCCCGGTACAAACTTTTCTTACTCATGCGTAAGGTTTTGTCTGCTGTCATCATTTCGCTGACCGCATGCCCAGCACCAAAGTATTTACATAGGGTACGGAATGGCCGATCGGTCACTCCAGCCATAGGAGCGACAATTAAATTATTTGACAGTTGATAGGGACCAATATACATATATATTCATAACTTTTAATCACTGACATAGTATACTGCATCTGCACTATTTGCTCATCCCTTACCTATTGCCCCCGAGACTATGAGAAAAACTGCTTTTTCGACATCCCTTACCCAATCTCTCAAACCGTTAAGCATCTTAGCACTCTCACTCAGTCTAATTGCTTGTGGTGATCATTCTTGGTGGAAAGATGATGAGCCAACATTAGACGCTGATCAAATCAAGCGCGTAATACCATCTCGCGTAAATGATCGTAGTTCTTGGGCGAAGGATATTTTCGACATTACCGAACAACTCGGTATTCCACAAACCAAAGAAAATGTTTGCAGTATTGTGGCTGTCGTCGATCAGGAATCAAATTTTGTCGCTGATCCGAAAGTGCCAGGCTTAGGTGAAAAAGCCGTCAAGGAAGTTCAAGATCGCCTCACTGAAAAATTCACAGATAAACTTGGTGAAACGCTTGGCGGCACAGTTTCAGGCTATTTTGAGGAAGTGCTGAAAACTCAACCCAGCCCAGAAGACAACTATTTAAGTCAAATGCGTCGCGTTCAAACCGAACGTCAACTGGATGAGCTTTATCGTGAAATCTTCGACTATATGTCTCAACACTATCATGTCAGTGCCTTAACAGGTGCTGCCAAACTGGTAGGACAAGATGTCGGGGAAAAAATGAACCCGATTACCACCTTAGGTTCAATGCAAGTGCATATCGGCTATGCCAAGGCACATAAGCGTCAAGGTGGGAGCATTGCCGAGTTGCGTACAGACTTATACAGCCAATACGGCGGACTGTATTATGGTATCCATCGTTTAATGATGTATCCAACCAATTATGATAAAGCCATTTATCGTTTTGCAGATTATAACTCTGGTATGTATTCGAGCCGTAATGCCGCATTTCAAAGCATGTTGAATGATTTAACTGAAGCTGAACTGAGCTTAGATGGTGATTTACTGCTGTATAATAAAGATGGGTCAATTCGTTCGAGCAAAAGTGAATCAGAGCGTGAATTAATTAATGTTTTTGCGAAAAACAATATTCTGGTTACTCCACGTCAAATTCGTAGCGATTTGAAGAAAGAAAAAGAGAAAGATTTTGAAGACACGGCAACCTATCGAGCCGTGACCAAACTCTATGAAGAAAAAACAGGCAAAAAAGCCTTTTATGCCACTATGCCACAAGTGGTTATTTCAGGACCTAAATTAAGCCGAGATTATAATACCAACTGGTTTGCAAGCCGCGTGAACGGACGTTATGAAACATGTATGCAACGGGCGAAACGTATAAAAATTTAGCACTCTTCGACTTTGACGGTACGCTCTGCAAAAAAGACAGCTTTACTGGCTTCATCTTTTATGCACTGTCTAAAAGACATATCGTGAAACAAGGCTTGAAACTGCTCCCTTGGATTCAAGCCTACTACTTCAATATTTACCCCGCGCATGCCATGCGACCGAAGTTGTTTAACGCCATGTTTAAGGATACGGACTATGCTGAAATTCAGCAGATGGCTGAAGCGTATGCGCAGCTACTCATACATGAGCTTGATGCAAAGTTTATAACTCAACTACGTCAACATAAAAGCTTAGGCCATGATGTGGTCTTGGTTTCAGCCTCAGTCGATTTATATTTAAAACCCTTGTGTCAATTATTAGACATCAATTTAATTTGCACTGAAACCGAAGTTCGGGATGGACGCTTAACTGGATACTATCAAAGCGCAGATTGTAGCCGTCTGCAAAAAAAAATCCGCATAAGTGAGCACTACAATATTGCTGAATATTCCAGTATTTATGCTTATGGCAATAGTGAAGAAGATTTGGAAATGTTTAGCCTTGCACAATACACCTATATGGTGGGACGCGACCAAACCTTACCCCCGCTTGAGTCGCAATTAAAAATGGCATAATCGCTGAAGCCACTTGTATTGCCCAATAAAAAAAGCCAACTCAATGTTGGCTTTTTTATACAGCAGAAAACAATTACGCTTCTGGTGCTGGGCTGTACTGTTCAACTAAAGGCTTTAACTCACCTTTTTGGAACATGTCGAGCATAATATCACTACCGCCAATCAACTCGCCATTGATCCACAATTGTGGGAATGTTGGCCAGTTTGCAATACGTGGTAATGTTGCACGAATATCAGGATTTTCTAGAATATTAACGTAAGCAAATGGACGACCAATTTGACTGAGTGCTTCTACCGCACGTGCAGAAAAACCACATTGTGGAAATTGTGGAGTGCCTTTCATATAAAGAAGAACTGCGTGTTTAGCAATTTGGTCACGAATTAACGCTTCTGTATCGCGTGTTTGTTCAGTCATTGATGAATCCTCAACTAATCTGCTTTGCATTATACCCAAAACACAACAAAACAGTATGGTTAAAGCAATAATTCCAGTTTTATTTACATTCAGGCTTTAATTCTAGATGAGATTTTGCTTATATAGGGTTTGTTTTTCAATTCCCTCCTGAATTGTCAAATCAATCCACTATCATCTCCTTACATTCGGTAAGTCGATGCTAGTGAAGTCAATTTTTTATTTTCAAATACGAGTTAGTTATGAATACCTTTACTCAAGCCCCTATACAAACTGATCAACCATCACATTTGATGCCTGTATTTGGCCGTCAGCCGATCAGCTTTGTCCGAGGCCGAGGAACGTATTTGTACACCGCAGATGGCACCGAATATTTAGATGCCTTAACCGGGATTGCTGTGTGTGGTTTGGGACACTCTCACCCTGAAATTACCCAAGCCATTGCGGAACAGGCCGGCACGCTAATTCACACCAGCAATTTGTTTGAAGTGCCTTGGCAAACGGCTGCTGCACAAAAACTCGCACAAGTTGCAGGTATGGAAGAAGTATTCTTCTCTAACAGCGGTGCAGAGTCGAATGAGGGTGCGATTAAAATTGCGCGTAAATTTGCGCATTTGCAAGGCATTAGCACACCTAAAATTATTGTGGCTGATCATTCTTTCCATGGTCGTACCCTCGCGACCCTTTCAGCGACAGGCAATAAAAAAGTCCAAGAAGGCTTTGAACCTTTGGTTGAAGGCTTTATTCGTGTCCCATTTGGTGATGTTGAGGCAATTGAAGAAGCTGCAATCCAACATCCCGATATCGTGGCAATTTTAGTTGAACCAATTCAAGGTGAAGGCGGTGTCAATACAGCACCTCAAGGCTTTAGCTATTTAGAAGATATCCGTCGTATCTGTAACCAACATAACTGGTTGATGATGCTCGATGAAGTCCAAACAGGGAACGGTCGTACAGGCCAATTCTTTGCCTATCAACACACCAATATTGTGCCTGATGTCTTAACGACAGCAAAAGGCTTAGGGAATGGCTTCCCGATTGGTGCTGTAATGACTCAAGGTCGTGCTGTCGGTGTACTCACTGCAGGGAACCATGGTTCAACTTATAGCGGTACAGCTTTAGGTTCACGTGTGGTCTATACCGTGATTGATGTCATCCAGAAAGAAAATCTGGTAGAAAATGCTGCGAAGATGGGCAGTTATATTGTGCAGCAACTCGCTCAACAGCTCTCTGAGCAAAAGGTAGCAGTGCGTGGCTTTGGTTTAATGATTGGTATTGATTTACCAAAACCTTGTGCAGAGTTGGTGCATATTGCACGTGATGAGCATCAACTGATTATTAATGTGACTGCGGGTTCAGTTGTGCGTTTATTACCACCGCTGAATATCACCCAAGAACAGGCCGATCAGTTGATTCAACGTTTAGTCACCATGATCCGCGCTTATCTTGCATAAGCACACAGTAAGGTGAGATTTATAATTTTGCCCCACAAAAAAAGCCGCGTATAGCGGCTTTTTTATTTCAGCTTTTTATGAAGCTTCTTGATATATTCTGCCACCGGGTAATTGGCTAAAATATTGTTTCAATGCATCTAAACAGCGGTGAATTTTCATTGGCTGTTGTTCACGCTTAGACGTAATTGCATAGAGATAGAAATTAGGTAGTTTCCATTCAGGTAATACCTCTACCAATGCCCCATTGACTAAATCTTTTTGAACATCAAGATATAAAATTCGAGAAATTCCATGTCCTTGCAGACATAAAGATTTGGCAATCAACACATTATTGGTGGTTAAACGCGAGCTCATTTCAATGCTCACGGTTTCTCCAGAAATACCATGCTGAAAAGCAAAACTTTCATAGTTTTTCATTAAGTTAACGGGAATCAGATCATGATTCTTTAAATCATCAGGACGTGAAATTGGTGCTGTCTGATTTAAATAACTTGGTGAAGCAACTAACACTTGTTCAACGCGGGCCAGTGGAACCGCATGTAAACTCTGGTCTTCAATTTTCGGACTCATGCGTAACGCAATATCAATTCGACCTTGAATCAAATCAATATAATGATTATCCGCTTCCAAATGAACAGCTAAACCTCGATGGGCCGACATCCAATGTGATAATGCAGGAATAACGTGATTGGCACCAAGTTCCGGAGTGGTTGCAATACGCAACTCCCCGACTAGGTCATCGCGCAATTCGTTAATACGAATTTTCCCGCGTTCTGCAGCAGCTAGCATCTCTTGGCAGCTATGAAAAAAAGCTTGTCCAGCTTCAGTCAAACTCAATTTCCGTGTCGAACGATGCAGAAGGATCACTTCCATCTCTTGTTCTAAAGAACGAATCTGCTGGCTTACAGCACTAGTAGTAATTCCTAACTCTCGTGCGGCTCCGCTAAATGAACTTTTTTCCACAACACAAGCAAACACTCCCATTGCTCGAAGTTGATCTAACATAAATTTCCCTCTAAACTTATGAGATGCTCCTACCTTTCGATAAAAGCAACTCATTGGATTATACGGTGAAATCTAAAAGTTGTAATGTTCTTAATTCAATTTATTGGTAAAACATTAGTCGGATTGATTGGTTTGCCATTTAGGCGTACTTGAAACTCAAGCATGGTGCGGGTTGTACCCGATGAGCCCATTTCTGCAATTTTTTGACCGGCTGTTACATTATCACCGCTTTTCACAATCATCTTGCTATTGTGTGCATAGGCGGTTATGTAACCATCAATATGCTTGATTAAAATCAAATTACCATATTCTTTTAAGCCATCTGCAGCATAAACCACTTGACCATTTGCAGCAGCATAGATTGGATCACCTACATTACCGCCATAACGAAGACCTTTGACATTATTGCTTAAGTTAAAGTTTTCAATCACTGCGCCATTAGATGGTTTAACCCAACGTAATGATGTTGCTTGCGTTGGTGCAACCGGCGTAGCAGCACTGCTCGATACAGGCGGTGCAACAGGCGGGTTGGTTGGCAAGGTAATGGACTGACGCTGAATAGGTGCCGTTTGTGTAACTGCTTGAGTAGTTGCGGTACGGCGGTTACCCGAGCCTTTTAATTTTATCGATTGTCCTACATAAATTCGATATGGCGGAGCAATATCGTTCATGTCTGCAATACTGATGTAACTTAATCCATAACGAGCTGCAATTCCGCTCAAGGTATCCCCTGAACGGACAGTATAATAGTCAGGTGCCGCAGCGTAGCGGGTCGGATTATTAATCTGAGGTTTAGATGCACATCCACTTAAAATTACAGTGCTGACAATAGCTGTTGAGATGACTAGGGTTTTCAACAATGCTGTTGGCGTAGCAAAGATCCGATTTTGCGACATCGCAGGCATTTATCTTCCTCTCTATATATCTTTATTGATTTTCATGCGCGTAAGAGTAGCAAAAATATTTTGAAAAAATCCGCATTCACGGACTTTTTCACAAAGTTACAACATTTACAAGGCTTTTAGCGGTACTGTTCATGCAAACTGTGTAAGATTTCATAATTGGTCGCATCCATCTGGATGGGAGTAATACTGACAAAACCGTTGGCCACTGCGAAAAAGTCAGATTCTATACCCATCAAGCCTTGTTTAGGCTCTGCAACGGCTTCCCCCGATAATCCAATCCAATAGACTTGATGCCCGCGCGGATCCACATGACTGGTAATTGGTTTGGATTGATGACGACGGCCTTGATAGGTAATTTTCTGTCCCTGCAATTCTGTAACGTCAGGAATATTAATATTAAGAATATGCCGTGGTGGTAATTCAGGTAACCCAGCCTGAATAAAATCGTGCACCCATTGTGCCGCTACCGCATAATCTTCAGGCTGCTCATAACTGCGCACATTACTGCCAGCCAACGAGACGGCTATGGCTGGTTGTTTCATAAGTCGCCCTTCAAATGCTGCCCCCACCGTACCTGAATATAGGACGTCATCACCTAAGTTTGCACCACTATTAATGCCACTCACAACCAGATCAAATTCAAAATCAAACAAGCCATTCATCGACAAATAGACACAATCCGCTGGCGTGCCATTTACGGCCCAGACATCAGGTGCAATCGAAATTGGTCGTAAGGGACGATCCAAAGTCAAGGCACTGGAAAACCCACTGCGCTCACTCTCAGGTGCCACGATAACCACATGACCTAAAGGTTTTAGCGCACGCGCCAAAGCTTGAATCCCTGGTGCAAAAACACCATCATCATTTGCAATCAGAATATTCACAAAAAAACACGCCTTTTAAAAAAGTGACTGACTAGAACATTTCATTGAATTATATGTGAAATTATATATATTAACGCGCAATATCAATCATTAAATGAGTGTCTTACAATGATTAAAAATGTATCACTTCGTCGTTTTATGGGGTTAAGCTGCGCGATTATTTTTGCTCAAGCTGTCAATGCTACCGAAGGCTTAACTCAGGAAGAAGCCAATACCATGGTGAAAGAAGACATTGCATCAACTCAAGTGATGGCAGAAGTTTGCCCTGCCCTTATTGGTAAAAATGCCAAACTCGACAGTAACGTAAATACCCTCACTCAAATGTATTTAAAAGAACATTCTGATGCAGCGATGACCTTAGACAAACTACAGTCAGATGCTGAATACCAATCAATTTTGCAAGAAACGCGTAAAGCCGCGCATGAAACCAGCAAAGAAGAACAACAAGCAGTCTGTATGGATGTTGTTGAATATCAAGCTTAATTAAGTACATGATCTACGAATGGCTTCTACATGCAGGCATTCGTAGATTGAGGTAGAAAAGTATCATTTATAACTTATTCATCATTTCAACCATTTATATACATTTATCCCCTTCCATTTCTTTGCAATCGGTTTAACCTTAGCGCAAATAGATTTACTTTTTGAGTTTATTGGTTATGCAATTAAAAGCTTTAAAAATGGCTTCATTGGCCTTGTTAACAACACTTACTTTTTCATTCAGCCACGCAGAAGAAAGCAAAGATGAAAATATTGAAGTCACCCTCAATCAAACTGTGACACAGCAAGAGCTTGCTGCCATTTATGTACTTTCAGAAATTTGCCCAAGCTTAGTCGAAAATAAAGACGGCTTTGAACAAGGCTATGCCAAGTTAGTGCAAGAGCATATGCCTGAAGAAAAAAATGCCGTGGATGCCCTTGCCAAACTTAGCCAAGCAAAAACATTTAAACCGATTTTGGCTGAAGCAAAATTAGATGCCCAAAATGCAGGCAATGATAAAAACCAAGAAATCTGTCAAGAATTAACCAGCTATAGCAATTGAAACAAATTGGTTACAATACTTTTGCAATAAGCCGATTTCACTGGTGGAAGTCGGCTATGCTTTACCCTAGAATGCTAGGTTCTTTCTGCTTATATCAAGATATTGGAACCCGCTAGAAATGATCCGTAAAAGCGCCCTTGCTGCAACATTACTATTACCAAGTTTCTCTTTCGCAGCAACTGTCTTATCTACGCCGCCAGAACTCAATAATAAATCTTATGTTTTGATGGACTATGAGACGGGGCAAATCCTCGCAGCAAAAAATGAAAATGAAAAGTTAGCACCTGCTTCAATGACAAAAATGATGACCAGTTACATCATTGAACAAAAACTGTTGAAGGGCGAGCTGACTGAAGATGAAAAAGTCCGCATGAACGAATCTGCATGGTGTCGTGGCAGTAGTACCGAATCATGTATGTATGTTCCTCTTAATGGCACAGCAACAGCATTAGAAATGTTACGTGGCATTATCATTCAATCGGGTAACGATGCATCTAAAGCAATGGCAGAACACATTGCAGGTAATGAGGGCACTTTCGCTTACATGATGAATGAAGAAGCGAAACGTATGGGGATGAGCAATACGCATTTCATCAACTCAACGGGTATGCCTGCAGATGGTCACTACTCAACTGCAAAAGATATGGCGACACTCGCGCAACATATTATTCACGACAGTTCAAAATACTATCCAATTTATTCTGAAAAAGAATTTACCTTTAATGGAATTAAACAAGGCAACCGTAATGCCCTGCTTTATACTGATCCAAGCGTAGATGGTTTAAAAACCGGTCACACTGAAGAAGCAGGTTACTGCTTAACCACTTCATCTAAACGTGGTCCAATGCGCTTAATTTCTGTGATTTTTGGTGCGCCAACAATTCAGGAACGTGCATCACAAACACGTAGCTTATTGGCTTGGGGCTATGCAAACTTTGAAACTGTAAAAGTACAACCTGCCAACCAAGTTTTAGCCAAAGCAAAAGTCTATTTTGGTAAAGAAAATGAAGTTCAAATTGGACTTGCAGAAAACTTCAATGTAACTATGCCTAAAGGCAAAGCTGATGCCATCAAAACCCAATTAGTTGTGCAGCCTAAACTCACAGCACCTCTACAAAAAGGTCAAGTGGTGGGTAAATATGTTGCAAGCTTAGACGGCAAGGTAATTTCTGAAAAGCCATTAGTCGCGTTACAGTCAGTTGAAGAAGCTGGTTTCTTCGCACGTTTACTCGACCATATTAAACAATTCTTCGCTAACTTATTTTAAGACTTGATTGCTTAAACTAAAGTTAAAGCATTCGTATGCAAATACGAGTGCTTTTTTCTTTTATACTCTAGGGTAAATTGCTGAATGATGCTGTATGAATATGAAAAAAAATATCCGCCCTTATCTTGATAGCAAACCCAAAATTGATGCCTCTTGCTATGTTGAT
The DNA here is from genome assembly GCF_054457875.1 of Acinetobacter sp. GXMZU3951. Classification (NCBI taxonomy): domain Bacteria; kingdom Pseudomonadati; phylum Pseudomonadota; class Gammaproteobacteria; order Moraxellales; family Moraxellaceae; genus Acinetobacter; species Acinetobacter sp. GXMZU3951. The sequence continues at coordinate 156,134 of NZ_JBTLFO010000001.1, forward strand.
GATGCATCGATTGTGATTGGAGATGTGGTACTGGCTGATCATGTTTCAGTTTGGCCCTTTGCTGTGATTCGTGGAGACGTGAACAGCATTAAAATTGGCAAACACAGTAACGTACAAGACCACTGCATGCTGCATGTCAGCCATAAAAATGATGCTAAGCCGAATGGCTCTCCCCTTATTATTGGTGAAGATGTCACCATTGGGCATCATGTCACTTTACATGGCTGTACTATTGGCAATCGAGTTTTGGTCGGAATCAAGAGTATCGTTTTAGACGATGTGATTATCGAAGATGATGTCATGATTGGTGCTGGCAGTCTTGTTCCACCGCGTAAACGTCTAGAAAGTGGTTATCTCTATGTTGGCAGTCCAGTACAGCAGGTACGTCCATTAACGGATAAAGAAAAAGAGTTTCTAACTTATTCTGCGCGCCATTATGTGAAAGTGGCGAATAATTACCGAGAGCAAGATTAATTAAAAAGCCCCATAGTTTGGGGCTTTTTAAATTATTAAAGATGCACCATTATGTTTAACAGTGATGGCTCTAGAAGACTAAACTAATACAACTAATGCTCCTTTAGCACAAAACGTAATCATATTCATCCGTCAGTCTTATTCATCAATACGCCCTTATGAATGAATTTTTCAGATTATAATTTTACAACTACTCGACCTCTAATTTTCCCATCTAAAATATCATTTGAAATATTTATAGCATCCGTTAACTGAATTTCAGTCGTTACTGTTTCCAATTTTGTTTGATCTAATTCGGCGGCCAAACGCTGCCAAGCTTCTGTTCTTAATTCGATCGGCGCCATCACACTATCAATGCCATATAACGTGATTCCTCTCAAAATAAATGGAGCAACTGTAGCAGGAAAATCCATGCCACCAGCTAAACCACACGCAGCAACAGCTCCTCGATATTTGGTTCCAGCACATGCATTGGCCAAAGTATGGCTACCGACAGTATCAATTACACCTGCCCAAACTTCTTTGCTTAATGGCTTACCTGATGAAGCTAATTCAGCACGATCAATAATTTCACTCGCACCCAAATAGGTTAAATATTCTGATTCTTGAGGTCGACCTGTTGAAGCGGTTATCTCATAACCTAGATGCTTCAAAAGCATAATTGCGATACTACCCACGCCACCATTTGCACCCGTCACTAAAATTTTTCCATCATTCAGCTTAATACCGTGCTTTTGCAAAGCCATGACACACAGCATCGCGGTATAACCTGCTGTACCAATGATCATCGTATCCTTAAAAGAAAAGGCTGAAGGTTTTCTGATAAGCCAATCACCTGAAACAGTGACTTGTTCAGCCAGTCCTCCAGAATACTTTTCACCCATGCCCCAGCCATTCAACACAACCTCATCGCCCTCTGTCCATGCTGGATGTCTTGATTCAATCACTACGCCTGAGAAATCGATGCCTGGGGTCAACGGAAAACTACGTACCACTGGAGCACGCCCTGTAATGGCTAAAGCATCTTTATAATTTAATGTTGAATACTTTACCTCGACTCTAACCTCTCCTTCTTGTAAAGGTTTTGCAGCAATCTCTGTAATTTTTGAGCTGTAACCCGCATCATCTTTAGTGATTTCAATACCCTTGTACATAGAACTTCCTCTTCATTTAATTAGACTACTTGTCTAGAATTAAGTAAAAAATAAATGCATACATCTGCATTCATTTTTTACTTAATTTTTAACCCGATTTAGCTGTTCTACACTGACAGCAAACAAGCGATAAAATGCATCTAAAGGACTGGCAGATTTGACCAAGCGCGCTCTCAGTACCGCACCTTCCCATCCAATCCAAAACTGATAAGCCGCTTCATCACACTTAATAACGCTATATTGTGAATCTGACTGATACAAACAATCAGAAACCAATTTCTCCCATACCTTAAAGATACTTTCGATTCGGGCGATAATCTCAGGCGGCAAGTACGCAACTTCTTGGCCTAAGTTGCCTAAAATACAACCTCGTTTAAAGTCGTATTTTTGCAGTTTTTCACCCGCATCTTTTACAAAATTTTGTAGCCTTTCCAATGGAGAAAGTTCTGGTTGGCTTAAAAACTGCTTTAATCGCTTCACAAAATAAAGTTCATAAGCGTACAAGACTTCTAAAATAAAAGCCTCTTTATTTGCAAAATAATGATAGAAAGACCCTTTAGGAACTTGAACTGATTTCATCAGATCATCCAAGCTCATGGCATTCATACCACGTTCTGTCAGCAACTCGATCCCTCTGCGGATTAACACATCTTTCGTGTCTGCATAGTTCCCACCATGTTTGGTTGGTCTACCACGAGGTCGTTTCGGTAAGGAAGAATAATTCATACTCAATAAAATAGACTAAGCATCTAGAAATAGCAATAGCGTTAAATTCGAATAATTTTTCTAGCAGATGTGAATTTCACAAGTATAACGCTAGCCACTTTTCCAAGAATCTAAAACTTCCCACTCAACATATTTAGTATATAAAATCAATATGATACATCCAAAAAAGAGGATTAAATTTAACTCCCTAAAATCTTTCAAAAATACGACTCATGATTTTTACAGATTGGCATGGCATTTATTTATCGAATACCTGTTGACTCAAACCAATGCATCAATCTATGAGCATCTAGGGCATAAAGCTTCATAATTTAAACAACAGAGAATGGATTAGCTCGAAGAAAACTCCCCATCAACATAGCCATCCCCCCCTAAATTTTGTAGAATACTCCTTTTATTCCATGGTAGTTTTTTATGACCGCTTGGGCGCCTCATGTTACCGTCGCTACTGTCGTTGAAAAAGACGGAAAGTTCCTCTTTGTTGAAGAACACAGTGAAGGGATCACACATACCGTGTTTAACCAGCCTGCTGGACATGTGGAATGTGGTGAAAGCATTATTCAGGCGGCTGTGCGTGAAACCATGGAAGAAACAGGTCATGCGGTTGAAGTCGATGCTTTATTGGGCATTTACACCTATACCCCGCCCATGTTTCCAGACCGCACTTATTTTAGATTTTGTTTTTTAGCACATGTCTTAGAATATTTTCCTGAAGCTGAACTTGATCAAGGCATTATTGGTCCCAAATGGATGAGTTTAGACGAACTTCAAGAAACAGCTCGCGCTCGAAGCCCTTTAGTCATTAAAGCCGTGAAAGATGCGCTGGCAGGTCGAAAATACCCTTTATCGCTCATCTATGAGCACCAAAACTCTCCTTTAATTTCTAATCTGGATGCTTAATCCTATGCAACAACGTGTCATCGTCGGTATGTCTGGTGGTGTAGACTCTTCTGTATCTGCCGCACTTCTTCTTCAACAAGGATATCAAGTTGAAGGACTTTTCATGAAAAACTGGGAAGAAGATGATGGCACTGAATACTGCACCGCCATGGAAGATCTGGCTGATGCACAAGCCGTTTGCGATAAAATCGGGATTAAGTTACATACCGCCAATTTTGCTATGGAATATTGGGATCGTGTGTTTGAACACTTCCTTGCTGAATATGCCGCGGGTCGTACGCCTAACCCAGATATCCTGTGTAATAAAGAAATTAAATTCCGCGCCTTCCTCGACCATGCCGTAAATTTAGGTGCCGACTTTATTGCCACAGGTCATTATTGCCGTCGTGGTGAAACCATGACCAACTCTCGTGGTGAGGAATATGCACCTTTACTCCGTGGTTTAGATAAGAATAAAGATCAAACCTACTTTTTACATGCGGTTCATGGCCGTGAAATTAACAAGACCTTATTCCCTGTCGGTGAAATTGAAAAGCCCGAAGTACGTCGCATTGCAGAACAGCTCGGTTTAGCGACTGCCAAGAAAAAAGATTCAACAGGTATCTGTTTTATTGGCGAACGTCGTTTTAATGACTTCTTGAAACAATATTTACCTGCACAACCTGGAAAAATTGTTCTGGATAATGGCAAAGAGGTTGGTGAACATCACGGCTTAATGTACTATACGCTCGGTCAGCGTGGCGGTATTGGCATTGGTGGTATGAAAGGTGCTGAAGAAGGTGCTTGGTTCGTATTACACAAAGATATTGAGCATAATCGTCTTGTGGTCGGTCAAGGTCATGAGCATCCATTGATGCACAGCACCGTACTTTGGAGCGAATCGATTGACTGGGTTGCAGGTGAACAAGAGATTCCTGCGACAGGTTTCCGCTGTACAGCAAAGACGCGTTATCGCCAACCCGATCAAGCTTGCGTATTATATAAAGATGACACGATGCCGAATGGCGTTCGCGTCGAATTTGATGAGTCACAGCGTGCTGTCACGCCAGGTCAAAGTGTTGTGTTCTATCTTGATGATGTATGTTTAGGTGGTGGTGTGATTCACCATACCAATGCCCCTAAACCTGATTTTATTTAAAAGGATTGTTCGGTATGGTTGAGTTACCGTTTCAACAGCCTCAAACGCTTAGTCAACGCCAAAATAGAGCGTTGGCTTTAGCGGCTGTATTTCAGGCAACGCAACTCACCCATATGACCGCTATTTCTGGACGACAGAGCATCGGAGATAGCGGAAACTTCTATTTAGAGCAGCTGATCAAAGCCAGCTTAAATATTCGTCCCACGTCCAATCAGTCTTGCCAAACTCTAGATTTTTTCAATCAACTTGCAGATATTTCATTAGGACTAAAGACACTCGAAAGCAGCATTACCCAGCCTTTCAATCCCGCACCAAAATCTCGTTTACCCAAACTGTCCAACACGAAACTTCCAATGTCTTATGCCATGGCATTACTACAACTCGAGAAGAAAGTGTATAGCAATCCTAAATTCGTTGAAATCATTGAAAAATCACAACAAAAAATTCTGAAACAACTCTCATTTTTTGACAATAACTACAGCCATCCCAGCATTATTGCCAATCTTGCGCAGACCTATGTTGAAACCGCAGGTCAAATCAATCCGCGCATTATGGTTCGCGGTAATGCAGAAGCATTTAAAGATGCTGGACACACCAATCGAATTCGTGCTGCCTTATTTACGGGTCTACAAATGGCACATTTGTGGCGTCAATTAGGCGGCAACTCTTGGGGCATGATCTTTAGCAAGCGTAAATTGCTCCAAGATATTCAAGATCTCGCTCGTTTGCAGTATCAGGTGGTCTAACCGGATGCTGTACGAAATTTTCGTTTTACGTTTTATTCCAAAGTTTAAGGAATCACCATGAACGCTTTAACTGCACTTTCTCCATTAGATGGACGTTACGCTAGCAAATGTGACGCACTCCGTCCTTTCCTCTCTGAGTTTGGTTTAATCCATGCTCGTGTGACTGTTGAAGTGCGTTGGTTGCAAGCGCTTGCGAACCACCCAGAGATTGTTGAAGTTCCAGCTTTTACTGCTGAAACTAATGCAGCTTTAGATGCTATCGTTGCTGAGTTCTCTGAAGATGATGCAAACCGCATTAAAGACATTGAACGTACCACCAACCACGATGTAAAAGCAGTTGAGTATTTCTTAAAAGAAAAAATTGCCAATATTGATGAACTTAAAAATGCGGGTGAATTCATTCACTTTGCATGTACTTCAGAAGATATTAACAACTTGTCTCACGCCTTAATGTTAAAAAATGGTCGTGATGTACTGATTGCTTCTATGCAACAAATCATTGACTCAATTGTTGTTTTGGCAGAAAAACATGCTGAACAACCAATGCTTTCTCGTACCCATGGTCAAACTGCAAGCCCAACCACTTTGGGTAAAGAAATGGCGAATGTGGCGTATCGTTTAGCACGTCAAATCAAGCAGTTCCAAAACGTTGAATTGCTTGGCAAAATCAATGGTGCTGTGGGTAACTACAACGCCCACTTGTCTGCTTACCCGGACATCAACTGGCCTGCGCATTCACAAGCATTTGTTGAATCTTTAGGTTTAGACTTCAACCCGTACACCACTCAAATTGAGCCACATGACTACATGGCGGAACTTTTTGATGCTTTACGTCGTTTCAATACGATTCTGATCGATTTTAACCGTGACGTATGGGGTTACATCTCTTTAGGTTTCTTCAAACAAAAATTGAAAGAAGGCGAAGTGGGTTCTTCAACGATGCCACATAAAGTTAACCCAATTGACTTCGAAAACTCTGAAGGTAACTTAGGTATTGCCAACGCAGTATTGGCGCACTTAGGTGAAAAACTTCCTATTTCTCGCTGGCAGCGTGACTTAACTGACTCAACTGTGCTTCGTAACATGGGTGTTGGTTTTGCACAAAGCTTAATCGCTTTTGAAGCTTGCTTAAAAGGTATTGGTAAACTTGAACTGAATGCTGCACGTATTCTTGAAGACCTAGACAACGCTCAAGAAGTATTAGCTGAACCAATTCAAACCGTTATGCGTCGCTATAACGTTGAAAAACCATACGAAAAATTGAAAGCCCTTACTCGTGGTCAAGCAATGACACGTGACATGATGGTGGACTTTGTCAATGGAACAGAACTTGAAGCTGTGCCTGCTGCTGACCGTGCGCGTTTGGCTGAAATGACACCTGCTAGCTACACGGGTAATGCTGCTGAACAAGCTAAACAAATTAAAGAATTAATTGCTAAAATCTAATTAGCTGTTAATTTGAAAAGCGAGGCTACGGCTTCGCTTTTTTTATGCCCTATGTTTATGTACTGACGAAAATAACAGCATGATAGAGTATCAACTTCACCTTAAACATTATATTTGCTTAGCCATTGTTGTATTGGCGATTGGCATTGCCAGTATTGATCCACTGGAATTTGAATCTTATTTACTGCATCAAGTTGGCACAGTATTAATGCTCATCACTTTATTGCTGGCCCTCTACAAAATCGGCTTAACCTTTATTACTTATGTTTTGTATTTGGCTTTTTTACTGATTCATATTCTTGCTGCACACTATCTTTACTCCTATGTGCCGTATAATGAGTGGCTAATTCAGCAGTTCCAGTTTGATTTAAATCAAACCATGGGATGGACGCGCAATATGTATGATCGTGCCGTGCATTTATTTTATGGTTTATTCCTCTACCCTTTTTTCTATCGCCTTCTTCAAGTTTGGCTACCAACACTGAAGCCTTATGTATATTTTCTTTTAGTGATCCAATTTGTCATGGCAAGTAGTTTAATCTATGAATGGATTGAATGGCTGATTGCTATGGGACTCTCCCCAGAAGATGCCGAAAACTACAACGGGCAACAAGGTGACATGTGGGATGCACATAAAGATATGTTTCTGGCGACAATCGGGGCGATTATCTATGGGATTGGACAACTACTCCTCTCCGACCATTCGGATGATACCTAATTGATTAGACCACTCAAGATAATTTGCTCTGTCGAGAGCACTAAAAAAGGTGCCTATAACAGCACCTTTTTTTTAAAGGAAAGTATCTATTTAAAGCTTTGGATCACGCATTTGCACCAAGTTACTATTTGCACTAGATAAGCTTTCCATCACCTTATTCATCACCACAGGCACAATCGAATCTACAATTTGCGCAGCTTGTAGGCCAATTTTCTCGCCCAAAGTCGGTTTGCGACGGGTTTGAATTACATAGACATCATGTTGCGGTAATAAGCCCAGTAAATACTCATCCGAGGTTTGTAGCTTATCCACCAAATTCAAATCCAAGGCATCACGACCATACCAGTGTTCGCCTGTAGCCACTTTCTCCATATTGAGTTGTGGACGATATTTTTCGACAAAATGCTTAAACAGCTCATGTGTCTGTTGCAATTCTTCTTCAAATTTGGCTTTACCTTCAGGCGTATTTTCACCAAACATGGTCACCGTGCGTTTGAACTGCCCAGCGGTGTACAATTCAAAATCGACGTGGTGTTCCTTCAATAAACGATTAAAGTTTGGCACTTGTGCCACAACGCCAATAGAGCCAACCACAGCGAATGGTGCAGAAATAATTTCACTGGCAATACAAGCCATCATATAACCCCCACTGGCAGCGACTTTATCTACACAGATGGTTAAATGAAAGCCTGCATCACGTAGACGAACCAATTGGGCTGCCGCCAAGCCATAGCCATGCACCATACCACCAGGGCTTTCTAGACGTACCACCACACGATCACGCCCCGCTTTCGCCGTTGCTAAAATCAGGGTAATTTCTTCACGAATATTATCGACAGCAGAAGCTGCGGTATCCCCTTTAAAGTCCAATACATAAACTTTTTGATTATTTTTTTTGCGCACGCGGGCTTCTTTAGCAAGCTGCTGGCTCAATTGCAATAATTCTAATTTAGAAGCTGTGGTTTGCGCGATTTTTTTTCTTTGTTCATTTACGCGTGCATTTAAGTGACTAACTCGTATTTCCGCAGGCAACTTAGGCAATTGAAATAACATATGTAAGTAATTCTCAATTTTGTTTAGACTGACTATAAGATGGGGCTTTTATTCCGAAAATTCAATATGGATTTTGCAAGAATATCGCAATATTCAATCGGCAAAAAATACAGTGCAATTGATTGTATATATCCACCTCACGCTGGAATAAAAAAACCGCAAATTTAAATTTGCGGTTTTGCTGTTTTTCTTCACTTAACCAAAGCGACCGGTAATATAAGCTTCTGTCAGCTGATGATCAGGTTGAGTAAAGACTTTTTCTGTCGAGTTCACTTCAATGAGATCACCTAAATGGAAGTAAGCGGTACGATCAGAAACACGTGCGGCTTGCTGCATGGAGTGCGTAACAATCGCAATCGTATACTGATTCGAAAGTTCTGAAATTAATTCTTCTACTTTTGCAGTCGCAATTGGATCGAGTGCCGAACACGGTTCATCCATCAGAATAACTTCTGGGCTTACCGCAATGGTACGCGCAATACACAAACGTTGTTGCTGACCACCTGACAAACCTGTACCCGGTTGGTTCAATCGGTCTTTAACTTCATCCCAAAGACCAGCTTTACGCAAACTATTTTCTACAATTTCTTCTAAATCATATTTGTCACGCGCCAAACCATGTAACTTTGGCCCATACGCCACATTATCAAAAATTGATTTAGGGAATGGGTTTGGTTTTTGGAATACCATACCAACTTGGGCACGTAACAACACCACGTCTAAATTTGGATCGTAAATGTCTTGATTATCAAGCATCACTTTACCCGTGACACGACAAGAATCGATCGTGTCATTCATGCGGTTTAAAGTACGCAAGAAGGTTGATTTACCACAACCTGATGGTCCAATGAATGCAATCACTTCATTTTGGTAGATTTCTAAATCGATCCCTTTAATCGCTTCAGCTTCACCATAATAGACATGGACATCAGAAGTACTCAGTTTAACTTGAGCCGTTTGACTTTCTTTTTTTGCAGATGCTTGCGTATCAAACTGAGAAATAAATGATGTTTGACGCTTTTGATCAGCTTCAGAAGATGTAAATTGTTGCTGTTCTGGATTCACTGATGTGTCCTGCTCTAAAGAGTTATTTACTACAGTATTCATATATTGCCCTCAATTACCAGCGGACTTCAAATTTCTTACGTAACCAAATTGCTAGACTGTTTAAACCAATCATAAGTGCAAGGAGTACGATAATGGCTGCCGCAGTACGTCCTTCAAAGAAGTTACGTAATTCATTACCCTGCCATAAATAAACTTGTACAGGTAATGCCGTGGCTTGATCTAATGGTGTACTTGGAATACTGGCAACAAAGGCACTCATACCAATCAACAATAACGGTGCAGTTTCACCTAATGCATGCGCTACACCAATAATTGAACCCGTCATAATCCCTGGTAAAGCCAAAGGTAAAACATGATGGAATACGGTTTGAATACGAGATGCACCTAAACCTAATGCAGCTTGACGAATTGATGGTGGCACTGCTTTTAATGAAGCTCGCGTGGTAATGATTACTGTTGGTAAAGTCATTAAACTGAGTACCAAACCACCCACCAATGGTGCAGAAAGTGGTAATTGCATCCAACCAATAAAGATCGCTGCACCTAACAAACCAAACACAATGGAAGGAACTGCCGCCAGGTTGTTAATATTGACTTCAATAATGTCCGTAAGCACATTCTTTGGTGCAAACTCTTCAAGATAGATTGCAGAAGCCACACCAATTGGAATTGAAATGAAGATCACGATTAACATCATGAACAAGGAGCCCATAAACGCACCAGCCAAACCAGAGGTAGCTGGCGCACTTCTTGAATCTGGATTAGTGAAAATATTGGTATTGAACGTATTTTCAATAATTCCTTTGGCTTCCATAGAATCAGCCAACTGACGAACTTCAGGACTTAATTGCTGTTGGTCATCTGGAAGATCTCGATCAATATTCCCAGCTAGCCATACATCCACATTTGCTTCGGTCAGAATTTTAATTTCTTCAGTTTTACCCACCAAAGATGGATTAGCAAACACCATATCACGTAAACGGTAAGATTCTGAATCAGTATAAATACTGGTCAGTTCGTCACGTTGAGCTGCCAGAGACGGATCTTGTTTGATCATGCCATTCACGATGAGTGCATCCCAATCCACCATCCCCATTTCAGTTTGCCAAGCGACATAACGCTCTTGAAACTGTGCTGGAGACTCTCCTGCACGTTGTACAGGTTTTGGCCCAGCATTAATGATGCTAGGATCAAAATAGACTGGAACAGAAATACTGGTTTGCCAAAAAGCCGGTAAACCTTTTGCCAAAATGCTGCCGAACAATAAAACCACGAAGAACAAGCCAGAGATTACTGCTGTCAAGCCGAAAATCCGGAAGGTTTTTTCCTTGCGATGACGCTTAGCCAATGAGTTTTCAATAATCTTTTTACGTTTTTCACGCAATTCAGCCGCAGCTTGTGAATCAAATGATTGATCCATAGGAGAGGAATTCGATGTGCTCATTCGTATTGCTCGCGATATTTACGCACGATGTACAGTGCAATAATGTTCAAACCCAAAGTGATTACAAATAAAGTCAGACCCAGTGCAAAGGCAACCAATGCTTGAGGGCTAGCGAAATCTGTATCCCCTGTTAATTGCTTCACAATCGTTACTGTCACTGTTGATACGGCTTCGAGTGGATTGGCATGAAGCAATGGGCTGTTTCCTGCCGCAAGTACCACAATCATGGTTTCACCCACAGCACGCGACACGGCTAGCAAAAAAGCTCCAGTGATCCCAGGTAAAGCTGCTGGTAAAACTACCTGACGAATCGTTTCCGACTTGGTCGCACCTAATCCTAATGAACCGTCGCGTAATGCACGAGGCACTTGAGTAATAATGTCATCTGATAGTGAGGATACGAATGGAATAATCATGATACCCATCACGAATCCAGCCGTCAGCGCACTGGTCGCATTGATATTGATGCCGACTTGTTCACCAAGCATTCTAAAAAATGGACCAATGATCATCATCGCAAATACACCATAAACAATGGTTGGAATACCTGCGAGTACTTCAATGGCTGGTTTAGCCCAAGAGCGGAAGCCTGAAGATGCATATTCAGCCAAGTAAATGGCAATCATAAGACCTAAAGGTACAGCAACCAGTAGTGCAATACCACTGACCATCAAGGTTCCCCAAATTAATGGGAGCAAACCATAACTACCTTCTGCATTGCCTGAAGTACTAAACCCTGGGTTCCATTCGGTACCAAAGAAGAAATCCATTGGACTGACAAAACGGAAGAAATGCATGGCTTCAGTAAACATCGACATGACAATACCAACCGTTGTCAGAATTGCCACACCCGAACACAATGCCAAACCGATATTAATGATTTTTTCTACTTGGTTACGAGCACGATACTGCCCTTGTACATGTCTTTTTGCCCAGACCAAACCGGCTAAAGCGGCAGAAATTACCACGGCTAATTTTGCAAAAGAACCAATACTTTCAACTTTTGCCAATTGTTGTGCAGCCGCAATTTCATATGGAGCAGCTTGATCACTCACGCCAAAACCTGATGCAATTGCTTGTACACGATCTAGAAGTACTTCAACACCTGCAGCGTCTAAACCACTCAACACATTTGCAGGAACATTGTTCATCACAATGTGACGCAGAATATTTGGCTCAACAATATTCCAAACAATCAAAATTAAAAAAGCAGGGATACCACACCACAGCGCAACCAATGCCCCATAATAACCTGGGCGCGAATGCAACATTGCTGAGTTATTTCCCTTACCTGCTAAGTTACGACTTTTTGCGAGACCAATTTGGTAGGCTATCGCAATTAACGCCAGTAACACGCCTATAAGTAGCAGATTCATGTATTCTCCACCGTTTTTTCAATTTTCATTCTTTGAAAAAACTCACTAAGTACAAAAAGCCAATGGTGGGAGATCCCACCATTTGCCTAATTCACCGAATTACTTAACCGCTTTGCCTGCTTTAAAATCAGCAAGGATTTTTGCACGCTCTTTGTCTGACATAGAGATCAAGCCTGCTTTTTCCAATTTAGAGCCTTTACCAGATACTTTCTTGCTTAAGAAATATTCTGTGTATTGCTGTAAGCCTTTGATTGACTGAAGGTGCTCACCTTTCACGTAGAAGAACAATGGACGTGAAACTGGGTACGAACCATTCAAAATTGTTTTCTCAGAAGGTGCAACGTTGTTTACTGTTGCAACGCGTAACTTGTCACGATTTTGATCATAGAAACCTAAACCGAATACACCGACTGCATTTGGAGAAGTTTTCAAACGCGCCAATGTTTCAGTATAGTCACCCGCAATTTCAATAACTTTACCGTCTTTACGGAAAGTTGAGCATGCTTTCTTCTGAGCATCTTTATCTAACTTCTTGAAGTAATCGTAAGCTTCGCAACCCGCTTCAACCATTTTCTCTTGGAACACTTCACGTGTACCGTGGTTAGATGCTGGAATCACTAAAGTGATTGCTTCGTTTGGAAGTGATTTATCAATTTGATTCCAACGTGTATATGGGTTTGGCACCAATTTACCATTTGATGGTAATTTTTCAGCCAAAGCAGCGAATACATGGTATGGCTTTAATTTATAAGCCGCTTTGTTTGAATTCGATGCAAATACAATACCGTCATAACCAATTTTGATTTCTTGAATCTTGTTTACGCCCGCTTTTTTACACGCTGCTAATTCAGAATCTTTAATTTTACGAGAGGCATTTGCAACATCAATTGTATTGTCGCCCACACCCGCACAGAATTGCTTTAAACCGCCAGAAGTACCACCAGAACCCACTACTGGAGTTTTGTATTGTGGGAAGGTATTACCAAACTCTTCTGCTACGATACTTGCATATGGAAGTACTGTAGAAGAACCCGCAATTTGGATTGTGTCACGTGCTGCATTTGCAGTTGTGGTTACAACTGCCCCTGTTACTGCCAATGCAAGTGCGATGTGGTTTAAGCGCATGCTCATCTCTCTTAATATGTATGCAATTTGGAGTACGCCACTTTTTTTATTCAGTTTTGTACTTTTTTCGATATGTGCATTTTGATTTTAAAATATGACAAATAAGTTACAGCAATATGACGCTTTTATGATATTTGATGCTTGAGTGATGATTTATTTAAAATTCTTTTAAATTCAGTATGTAACATTAATTATAATCTTACTTTTATTATTTCATTCCAATATGTAAAGTGTAACAATTCATCTGAATGTCATTTTTTAATGCTTATTTGCGCTGCATCAATTGAATTTTGAAGCATTCCACATTCTTCTTAGTGAAATGTTTATGACATCTCAATCCATCACGCTAGACTGCACATGACAACTCCAGCATCTCAAATGCGAGCTTGTTAAAGATAAAAAAGGATTGCTCAACTTTCGTCGAGCAATCCCTGCATGAGTCGCAATCTGTTATCAGTTTGATTGCACTTCTGGCAAGACCTCTATTTTCTTACGATATTTGAAGAAATACATCAATGCCAAAACAGCCATCCAGATTGGACCTAAAATCACGGCCAGTCGCATGTCAGGAGTTAAGAACATGATAATTAAAATAAAGCAGACAAAACCAATGGTGAGATAGTTACTCCAAGGTGTCCAAATACTTTGGAATTTGGTAAGACGCTTTTGTAATTTCATGGCTTTGTTAAATTTCAGATGGGTCACTGAAATCATCAACCAGTTAATAACCAAGGCTGCAACAACCAACATCATGAAGAGCTGAAAAGCTTGCCCAGGAATCAAGTAATTCACCAAAACACAGATGGCTGTAATAGATGCCGAAACAATTGCTGCTGGCATTGGGATACCACGAGCATTTACTTTTTTCAAAAATGCAGGGGCATTACCTTGTTCGGCTAAGCCGTGTAACATACGACTATTACAATAAATACAACTGTTGTATACCGAGATCGCGGCAATCAGCACCACAAAGTTCAAGACATTTGCTACACCATTACTATTCAATGACTGGAAAATGAGTACGAATGGGCTACCACCTTCTGCCACCATATTCCATGGAAATAGACACAGCAAAATACCAATGGCCCCGATATAAAAAATCAAAATACGGTAAACAATCTGATTCACTGCTTTAGGGATGGTCGTTTCAGGATTTTTGGTTTCTGCCGCAGTAATACCAATCAGCTCTAAGCCACCAAACGCGAACATAATCACCGCAAGCGCCATGACAAATCCGTGAATACCATGTGGGAAAAAGCCACCATGTTGCCATAAATTGGCAATACCCGCTTGCGGACCTGCATTACCTGAAAATAAAAGATAAGCACCAAAGCCGATCATACTTAAGATGGCAACAATCTTAATACAGGAGAAGACAAATTCAGTTTCACCAAAGAATCGCACATTCACTAAGTTAATGGCATTAATTAAAATAAAGAAAAATAATGCCGTTAGCCATGTTGGAATTTCCGGCCACCAAAACTGAATAAACGTACCAATGGCACTCAATTCAGCCATACTGACCAGTACATAGAGCACCCAGTAATTCCAACCCGACATGAATCCAGCCATTTTACCCCAGTATTTATTGGCAAAATAACTAAATGAGCCACTCACAGGCTCTTCAACCACCATTTCGCCCAATTGGCGCATGATTAAAAAGGCTATAATCCCGGCAATGGCATACCCCAATAAAATTGATGGTCCAGCCAGTTTAATCGTTTGTGAAAGACCTAAAAATAAACCGGTTCCGATAGCACCGCCCAGTGCAATAAGTTGAATATGCCGGTTGGATAGTCCTTGTTTCAGTACATGCTGATTATTTTCATCCATAATCTAATCTCCGATGTTGTGTGACGTCCTGTACACTTTTTTGCAGCAGCCTACCCGAAGTACAATAATCGCACCTCGGGCATAAGCTGACCTAAATATTATTCCTATTTTTAGAGAAGACCGTCCTGTCCTCTATTCAGAATGAGCTAACATTCTGACAAGCAACTGGTTGAGTACGCTCCTTTAACAAATCAAACGCTCGATCTCCATAATCAAAACGTGCAATCACTTCAGCAAATTTTTTCAAACTGGCTGGAGCATCCATTGCAGGGAGTTTGAGTTCTACAAAGGTTAAACCCTGATTTTGCTCTACATTGTCTAAAACTGTTTTGAGTTGACCCACTGTTTCTACCACATAAGTGCTATGGTCTTGTCCCCCATTAAACACACTAGGAATCGCAGTATAATTCCAATTTTGAATATCGTTATAGGCTGCATTTTCTCCCATAATCAGGCGTTCAATGGTATAACCACCGTTATTGAGCAAGAAAATGATGGGCTTTAAACCATGGCGAATAATGGTCGACAATTCTTGTACGGTCAATTGGAATGAACCATCACCAATGAATAAAATTTGGCGACGCTCTGGTGCAGCCAGTGAACTGCCCAATAACGCAGGCAAGGTATAACCGATTGAACCCCAAAGTGGCTGGGAAATATATTTGGCCGTTGCAGGCAGCTTTAAGCCCGATAATGCTGAATTTGATGTGCCAACTTCACCAATAATCACATCATCTTCTTTCAAAAAGCCCGCTATAGACTGCCAAAGTACATCTTGGCTCAGTTTTTGTTGCTCTGGAACGTCCTTGACACTGCTGTGTAATGGTTTTTCTACAACTGAACTAGGTGCTTTACGTGCAGCAACTTTTTTATTTAATTCAACCAGTAGTTGACCAATTTCAATACCCGGATAGTCTTGTCCAAAAATATTCAAGCCATAGGGTTTAATTTCAATGTAGTTTTCAGTGGCAATTTTATGGGTAAATACTGCTGTACCAACATCGGTAAAACGCACCCCAACCCCGATTAAGCAATCTGATTGCTCAATCGTATTTTTTACATGCGCTTGGCTTGCCCCACCCACATAAGTCCCCACATAGCGTGCTGAACCTTCATCCATAATATTTTTGGCAGTCGACATACTGGCAAATGGAATTGAACATTTTTGCGATAAATCATTCAGCAAAGAAGTTACACCAAATACCGAAGCTTCATTATCAATTAATAAAGCTGGTTTTTTAGCACGTGCAAGCACTTCACATAAGCGACTCACAGCACTTTGCAGCACATCAGGATCAACGGATGGATAACTTAAATCTAGTGGTTGTTCATCCACTTCAATTTTGACATGCGTAATATCTGAAGCTAACTGGATGTGCACAGGACGACGGTCTAGGAAACACTGTCGTAGCACTCGATCAATTTCAAATGCTGCATTTGCTGGTGTTAAACGGGTTTGTGCAACCGTGAACTCTTTCATACAGTTCATAATGTTGTCATAGTTGCCATCCACTAGAGTGTGGTGTACCAGAATTCCCTTTTGTACCGCATGCAAGGGTGGAATCCCTGAAATATGAACCAATGGCACATTCTCGGCATAAGCGCCTGCAATACCATTAATGGCACTTAAATCACCCACACCATAGGTCGTCGCCAATGCAGCAAAACCATTGATGCGTGCATAACCATCTGCAGCATAGGCTGCATTCAGTTCATTACAGTTTCCAATAAATTCGAGTTCTGAATCCGCTTCGACTTGTTCGAGATAAGATAGGTTAAAATCACCAGGGACACCAAAAAGATGCTGGATTCCCATTTGCTTTAAACGTAAATTTAAAAACTCACCGATTTCTATAAACATTGCTCTATCCTTTGAGACAAATTTTTATTACTTAGAAAAATAATATTTCATTTACGTGCTAAATTTCGTGCATAATGGAAACGGATTCGAATAAAAATACAAGATTTGTGTATCACAAAAGGATTTTATGCAATGGATAAGTTTGACTGGCAAATCATACAGGCACTACAAAAAAATGGTCGACTCACCAATCAGGAGATTGGAGATCAAATCGGCTTATCGGCATCACAGTGCTCAAGAAGACGACAATTGCTTGAACAAAAAGGTGTGATATTGGGATATGCGGCAAGAATCCAGCAACAGGCGCTCGGATTTGAGGTCACCGCCATGATCCATATCAATCTCAGAACTCACGAAGCCAAGTCGCAACAGGCTTTTCAAGAGTTAATCGAGGCCGAAGACAATATTCAAGATGCTTTTTCCATCAGTGGCGATGCAGATTTTATTCTTAAAGTCGTTGCTGAGAATTTGGAGCAGCTTTCTCATTTTGTCACTGAACGTTTACTTACTTATAGTTTTATTGGTCATATTAAATCTTACATTGTTCTGAAAAAAATTAAGGAACAGAATCATTTTATGATTAAAAACAAAAACTATAATTTCCCGCATGCCAGTTAAGCCTTAACTGACTTGACTCGATGAACAAGGCGGAAAGGACATCCGCCTTTTGCTTAAGCGGCTTTGCAGTAAGCTGATCACCCCTACATTAGCACTAACGCTTGCTAGAACAAGCCATCATTAGAAAAACCGTATAACAACCTCGCCTGTAGCTTTTATGCAAGTACAGGGAGTTGCATCAATGCTGTCTGCATTGGAATATTTCAGCTATAAAAAAGCCCGGAAGACTTCCGGGCTTTTTTGAACAGCATAACGATTAGTCAATTGCTGGCGTATAGGTGCCTGCTTGAATTGGACCTTTAATGCGGTCTGCTTCAGCAAGTACTAGTGACAACAAGTTCTTCACGTTTTCTAATGTTGCAACTGGGCTGAGTGTCGTCATTTTCAATGATTGCACTTGTCCAACCTTGGTTACACCAATATTTGCTTCACCACGAGCAAATAGCTCATCGGCAACGTTTTGGTTCAATGTATCCAACAATTCTACTGGGTAGTCTTGTGGCACAACACGGAACAATACTGATGCAAATTGTGGTTCTACGAGAAGCTCTAGACCTTCTGTTGCTTTAATATAATCAGCAACATCACGTGTCAATTTAACACCGTGATCGATCATTGAACCATAAAGCTCTTCACCTAATGCTTCAACCGTCATCCATAATTTCAACGCATCAAAACGACGAGTTGTTTGTAAAGATTTCGATACTAGGTTTGGAACACCATGTTCTTCATCATAGGCTGAGTTTAAATATTCAGCTTCGTAGTGCATGAAACGATAGTTCGCTTCGTCTTTGAGCAAGAATGCACCACAAGAAATGGTTTGGAAATAGTGCTTATGGAAATCCAGCGTAATCGAGTCAGACAATTCAATGCCATCTAACATTGAACGGTATTCATTCGATAAAATCAGTGCTCCACCCCAAGCCGCATCGATATGCATCCACGCGCCAAACTTGTTGGTGATTTCACGAATTTTCTTAAGTGGATCAATTGCACCCGCATCGGTCGTACCTGCAGTCGCAACCACACACGCAACGATTTTGCCTTCTGACTGTAAATGTGCCATGGTTTTTTCCAAAGCATCTACATCCATTTGAGCATTTTCGTTTACAGGAACAGTGACCACAGACTGGAAGCCCATACCCATCATCGCCATGTTCTTTTGCACAGAGAAGTGTGCATTTTCAGAACAAATGACTTTAACGTTCTTCATGGCTTCGGCAGGAATACCATCGCGCTGTACAGACCACGGATTACCGTTTTCATCTTTCCAGTTTTTCGAGATGCAAGCATCACGCGCAAGTAGCACACCCATCAAGTTGGACTGTGTCCCACCTGAAGTGAATACACCAGCTTGACCTGCACCATAACCGACTTTTTGACGAAGCCAATCAATCAATTGAACTTCCATCAAAGAACCCGCTGGGCTTTGATCCCATGAGTCCATAGATTGGTTGGTTGCATTAATCAAAACTTCAGCAATTTGGCTTGCAACCATGGTTGGGCAATGTAAATGTGCTAAAGAATGAGGATGATGTACTTTCAAGCTTTTATTTAAGAAAAGCTCAACCATACGATCTAATGACTTTTGTACACCCAAACCTTCTTTGGTCGGGTTAAAGGCAATCGCATCACGTAATTGTTTAATGCTGCCGCCTGTGTACATTTTGTCATTTTGCAACCATGCCGCTACCGCCTTGGTAGCTTGCTCCATTGCTGACTCGTAGTCAGCAATGGATTGGGCATCATTGCAGAGTAACGCT
The DNA here is from genome assembly GCF_054457875.1 of Acinetobacter sp. GXMZU3951. Lineage (NCBI taxonomy): Bacteria > Pseudomonadati > Pseudomonadota > Gammaproteobacteria > Moraxellales > Moraxellaceae > Acinetobacter > Acinetobacter sp. GXMZU3951. The sequence goes on from NZ_JBTLFO010000001.1 coordinate 175,577, forward strand.
TTACGATGTTCTGCAAAATCAACCATTATTGAGCGCCTCGCACAGCAACAAGCGCTTCTGCAACTGCTTTCTTAAAGCGAGCAATCACTTCCACACATTCTTCTTGCTTGATGATTAATGGGCAAAGTAAACGAATCACTGTACCGTTACGACCACCTTTTTCTAACAATAATTTGTTATCAAAACATGCCGCTTGGATTGCTGCTGCCAATTGACCATCAGCAGGTAAAGAACCCATATGATCCGCAGGTTTACGCTCGTCAACGATTTCAACGCCGATCATTAAACCACGACCACGAACGTTACCGATACATGGGAACTCTTGCGCTAATTTTTTCAATTCAGCTTGCAAGAAATCACCGCGTTCTTGTGCATTTTGCGCCAAGTTCTGTTCAGTAATGGTTTTTAATACCACTAAGCCAGTACCCATTGCCAATTGGTTACCACGGAAAGTACCCGTGTGACCCGCTGGCTGCCACGCATCAAACTTACGTTTAATACCAAGTACAGCAAGTGGTAAACCACCACCTACAGCTTTAGACATTACTACAACATCTGGCTCGATACCCGCATGTTCAAAGGCAAACATTTTACCTGAACGTGCAAAGCCCGCTTGAACTTCGTCAAGAATTAATACGATGTTGTGCTTTTCAGTCACTTCGCGGATTTTCTTCAACCATTTGGTTGGCGCAGTTACAACACCGCCTTCACCTTGAATGGCTTCAAGAATTACCGCAGCAGGCTTAGTTACACCACTTTCAACATCTTCAATGAAGTTTTCAAAGAAATAAGTTAAAGCATCAACACCAGCCTCACCACCTAAACCAAGTGGGCAACGGTATTCATGCGGATACGGCATAAACTGTACGCCTGGCATTAAACTATTCACAGCATTTTTAGCAGACAAGTTACCTGTCATTGCTAAAGAACCGTGAGTCATACCATGGTAACCACCTGAGAAGCTGATTACAGAGCTACGGCCTGTATAAGTCTTCGCAAGTTTAATTGCTGCTTCAGTCGCATCTGCACCAGATGGACCACAGAACTGTAAGCAGTACTCTTCTTTGCCACCTGGAAGATATGAAAGTAACGCTTCTGTGAAAGCATCTTTCAAAGGTGTTGTTAAATCTAAAGTATGTAGTGGGATGCCACTTGTCAGTGTATCTTGAATACTTTGAACGACCGCAGGATGATTATGGCCTAAAGCCAATGTACCTGCCCCAGCTAAACAATCAAGGTACTCTGTACCTTCAACATCGGTAACCCAGCAACCTTGTGCTTTCGCTATCGCCAACGGTAATTTACGTGGGTAGCTACGAACATTCGATTCCATCTGACTTTGGCGAGTCAAGTAGTATTCGTTGGTGGAATTGGTGGCAGGGTTTACAGAAGAAACGCTCATATCGAATTACCATCTCTGATATGGGTTGAAAGAAATAAGTCTGGTGACTTGCGGTCCTTTGACTCGGTGCTTTATAGAATCTAGTTAGACAGTGTGTATCTATTTAAGAACTAGGTGCGGCATGATACCGAATTTTTCAGGAAAATAAACAACTTTTAGCAAATTTCCGCCCTAATTTTATCGAAAAAAAATCTACTGCTAACCTGTTCATTCATTATCATCTTACATTGTGACAAGCGAAAGAAAATATGATTTTTTTAACTTTTTATTGTTTTAAGCCCTTTATAAACTCAAGTTCATATCAATTTAAAATTAAGTCTATAATTTAATTCATTTTAATATCAAAATATAGGTCTCATTTCTCCTAAAAAAAATTACAAACTCACCACAATTCCTACGAGGATTCCCCATAAACAACAATTACCATAAGCTGAATTAAATAAATCTGAATATTCAAATAAAGGTCATCAATTATGCGCCATTTTGTACTTTCTTCTCTCATTTTAAGTAGCCTAACCTGCACCAGTGTTTTTGCTCAAGCAACTGAAGCTTTAAACTACAATTTAGTAAATGTTCAAGCGGAGGCTTCTCGCCAAGTTTCCAATGATGAAATGCATGCTGTGCTGTATATCGAAAAGAGCAATAAACAACCTGCCGAACTAGCGAGCCAAATCACACAACTGATGAATCAGGCAATTGCGACTTCACGTAAATACCCGAATGTCAAGGTTGAAACAGGCTCACAAACTACCTACCCAATTTATGACAATGACAGCCGCAAGTTAAAAGAATGGCGTGGTCGCGCAGAAGTTCAAATTGAAAGTACCGACTTTAAAGCAGCCAGTCAGCTCATCAGTGAGTTACAGCAAAACTTCCAAACAGAATCCATCAACTTTACTGTGTCTGATGCACAGCGTAAAAAAGTTGAAAATGAACTGATGATTGAGGCCTCTAAAAACTTCCAACAACGCGCACAATTACTCAGCCAGTCATGGAATAAATCTGGCTATAACCTAGTTAACCTGAACTTGAATACCAGTAACAGCTACCCTCAACCCATCATGATGCGAAATAGTATGGCGAAATTTGCCAGTGCCGAAGCAGCCCCTATGCAGGATGTTGCCGCAGGTGAATCTAAAATTACTGTGAATGCGAACGGAACTGTACAGTTTAAATAATTTGTAATAACTGACTCAAAACCGTGTTCTTGACACGGTTTTTTTTATTTTATTTTGATTTACGTCATATTTAAGATCGAAATATTACAATAATATTAAAAAATCATGGTAATTAATGATAACCATTATTATTCAAATAAATTAATTCTCCCTATAAGATACCGTCAAATTTTAAATCCTATCCCCTGTATGCCAAATCACTTAATCCAGTCTGCTCCAAATAAACTCTCACCTTTAACTTTAGCGGTTCAATTTGTACTGACTTGTGTTGTAACTCAAACTGCTTTTGCAGCAAATGCAGAGGACGCTTCTCTCAGTACTTTACAAACCATTAAGCTTCAAGCACAAGGTAACTGGCTAGAAAATGCCAATGCCGAAAAAGTACAAAAACATGCTGGGGCACGAACCATTATTGATCGTAAACGCTTAGATGAAGTTGCGGCAACATCCATTAAAGATGCGCTCAAACAAGTTCCTGGTGTGCAAGTTCAAGAAAACAACGGCACTGGTGGAAGTGACGTATCACTTAATATTGGCGTGCGTGGTTTAACTTCGCGCTTATCGCCACGTTCAACGGTACTCCTTGATGGTGTACCGCTATCCGTTGCGCCTTATGGTCAACCGCAGCTTTCACTTGCCCCAGTTTCATTGGGCAATATCGAATCTGTTGACGTAGTCCGTGGTGCAGGTTCTGTACGCTTTGGGCCACAAAACGTAGGGGGTATTATCAATTTTGCAACACGCGCTATTCCACAAGATTTTGCAGGTAATGTGAGTCTTACTAGCGAATATGCATCGGGTACCGATCAAACCAAACTGAGTCCAAGTTTATTTGTCGGTGGAACTTTGGATAATGGCTTAGGTCTTGCCCTACTGTATTCAGGCACCAAAGGTAATGGTTATCGCGAAGCCAACAACCAAACCGACATTGACGATGTAATGTTAAAAACGGCTTATCAATTGACTGATGCCGATGCGATTGCTTTAAATCTGCATCATTACGAAGGTCGAGGTGAAATGCCGGAAGGCTTAACTGCGGCTCAATATGCAGAAAATCCTTACCAATCTAATCAGTCCCGCAATTATTTTGCGGGTCGTCGCTCGGATGTGTCTTTGCGCTACACCCATCAAGATGAGCTAAATAATTTTGAATTACTCACTTATTATATTGACTCATTTCGCACCAGTAATTTAGAAACGGATCAAACTAAGAGTGGTCAACCAATTAAACGCTTAGACAATGCTCCTCGCGATTATCAAGTGTTTGCCATTGAGCCGCGTTTCTCTCGTGCATATTCCATTGGCAATACACAAAGTGAGGTTACGGTCGGCTATCGCTACATGAATGAAGACAGTTCAGAGTTTGCAGATCGTACCGAATATGCGGTTAATGCGCTTCCTGGTAAATTCATCGCGCGTACTTCAAGTAACGGTGGTACAGAAGCACACGCTTTCTATATTGATAACCGCTTCGATTTAGGTCGCTGGGTGATTACACCAGGTATTCGTTTCGAATCTATCGATACATATAACAATTTTAGTGTCTATAAATCAGGTTCTTTACTCAATACGGTGAATCCATCAATTCAATCTGATGAGTTCTTACCTAACTTATCTATCCTTTATAAAGCAACAGATCATTGGAATATTTTTGCCAATGCGGGGGTCTCTTTTGGTCCGCAACAATACAACCAATTGGCAACCACCAATAGCTCTACTGGTATGGCAATTTCTACCTTAGATGGTCTTTCACCTGAGAAATCGAATAACTATGAAATTGGGACAAAATATTTAGGCAATGGTCTTAATGCCGAATTGACAGCCTTCTATTTAGACTTTGATAAAGAACTACTTCTAGATCGCGATGTATTACAAAATGGCTATTGGACTAACTTAGGGGCAACTAGCCATAAAGGGCTTGAACTTGGTCTGGCCTATGACTTTGGTCATTTAGTCGATGCACTAGAAGGATTTAAAGTCTATAGCAACTATACTTTTACCAAAGCCGTTGCTGAAGCAGGTAATTTTAAAGACAAAGACCTCCCATTCTATTCACGCCATACTGCCAATGTGAGTTTAGGCTATAAAGTCGATCAATGGACAGTCAATGCCGATATGTTCGCGCAGTCGAAACAGCATTCTCCAGGCAACCAAGAATCGGGGATTTATCAAACTGTAGAATCGGCCGATGGTAAATACGGAGATATTCCAGGCTACTCCACTTTTGCTGTGCGTACCGCTTACGACTTTGGTCAGCAATTCCATGGCTTAAAAGTTGGTGGTGGTGTGAAGAATGTATTTGATAAGCAATATTTTACTCGCTCATCAGATGCCACAGGCGGTAAATATGTTGGACAACCACGTACTTTCTACCTACAAACCTCGTTTGATTTCTAAAATGAAGTTTACTTAAGCACATAACAATCTATGCCTAAAAAAAGACTACAATTCTGTGGTCTTTTTTTATTTCAACAAGATGACAGAATTATTACACTCTATGCACTTTGTATACCTAATACACCTTCATGTCTCTTTCAGAACTCAATCTTGCCTTTTTCTCTCTGATTAATGCCTCTCCTGATGCCAGCAACAGTAGCATCAATTTCGCTATTTTTATTGCCAATGACCTCCTGTATTGCATGATTGCACTTTTCGCATTGTTCTGGTTACGCGGGAATTATGAAACTAAAAAACAAATCTTAAAGGCCTTTATTTTCACCAGTATAGCCCTTTTGATTAGTCAGTGTATTTCCCATGCTTTTTATCACCCACGCCCCTTTGTGATGGACGTTGGACGTACACTGATCTACCACGCACCGAATGGCTCCTTCCCGAGCGATCATATGCTGATTTTTAGCAGCATCGCTTTTTCATACTTATTTTCGGCACAACGGAAATTGAGTGTATTCCTCTTGCCGATGGCTTGGTTGGTGGCTTGGTCACGCGTCTATCTCGGTGTACATTTCCCATTGGATATGCTTGGTGCATTTATACTGGCGTTTGTATTGAATTATTTTGGCTTAACCCTCTGGAACCAATATAAAGAGAAAATCATGCAATGGGTACTGACTTTGCATTTCTATGTATTTAAGCCCCTGATTCAAAGAGGCTATATTAAATAAATCTGTATAGATATAAAAAATCCCGCTCTTGAGCGGGATTTTTAAAATCAGTTAGTAAATTGCCATATGATCACGATGAATCATTTCCAGTGAACGGGCTTCACCAAGAACTTGATAAACCTTGTCAGAAGCCAAGCCCTTGACCAGTTCCGCAGAACGAGAGCTAAAATTCACACGCCCAACCGCTACACGGTAGCCGGATGGATCAACACACTCGACCACATCACCACGGTCAAAATGACCTTCTACCGCTTTCACACCTACAGGCAACAAACTACGATGATTTTCTTTGATGGCTTTCACTGCACCATCATCTAAAATCAAACGGCCTGCGGTTTGTAAGTGCGCTGCCAACCATTGCTGATGGGCTGTAATACGGTCATTATCCGTGATGAATAAAGTGCCCAGCATTTCACCCGCCATTAAGCGCGCAAGTACATGATCACTTTCACCACTGGCAATTAAGGTTGGGCAGCCTGATTTAGCCGCCAAACGCGCTGCACGAACTTTGGTCAGCATCCCACCACGACCAAACTTACCACCGCCACCTGCCATATCAAACAGGCTTTCATCTAAAGCACGTACGGTATGGAACAGTTTTGCATTCGGATTAGAACGTGGGTCAGAATCAAACATGCCCTGCTGGTCGGTTAGGATAATCAACAAATCCGCATGGACTTGTCCTGCCACCATCGCTGCAAGCGTGTCATTATCACCAAAACGAATTTCATCGGTCGATACCGTGTCATTCTCATTAATAACAGGAATCACACGCCAGTCGATGAGGTTTTGCAATGCATCACATGAGTTTAGGTAACGACGACGATCTGCAAGATCATCATGCGTTAACAACACTTGAGCGGTTTGAATGCTATGTTGCTCTAATACGCTAGACCAAGTATGGATTAAGCCCATTTGACCAATGGCAGCACATGCCTGAAGACTGGGTAGATCGGTGGGTCGATGCTCTAGCTTCATTCGAACCATACCTTCAGCCACAGCACCAGACGAAACAAGGATAATTTCATGCCCTGCTTGGTGTAGATCCGCGATTTGTTTCGCCCAATGCGAAATTGCCTCTAAATCTAAACCTTGCCCATTTGCTGTGAGTAAAGATGATCCGATTTTAACAACGATACGTTTTAAAGCCTTGAGCTGACGTTGCCCATCTACCACTTCTATCATCTTGTCCTCAGTTACATGTTGTTCGCTTGGAAATTAGCGAACGTAATACACTTCCATTTCGCCATCGTCGCCATCATCGTCTTCGTCTTCGTCATCATCGCCCAACAGACCAGCAAGACGCTGTTGACGACGCATTTCACGATAAGCTTCTTTCGCGGCAATGGTTTGTTCACGTGTTTCAGCTTCTAACTGTTCACGGAATGCTTTCACCTCTGCAGCGTATTCAGGATCTTCAACTTCGCGTTCACGTTGCTGTTCAATTTGATCCATGAGGTAATACACTACAGGCTTAGTCCCTTCTGATAACAAACCAGAAGTTTTAAATACTGGACCTTTCCAATCCAATTCTTCAAGAATGTGGTTACACCATTCTTCACTGGTTTCATCTTCAAGTTGATCTAACTTGTTCAACACCAAGACCACTGGCAGTTTTGCCAAAGTTGGAGAGAATTTCTTCAACTCCTTCATAATGGCTTTGGCATTATAAGCAGGGTCAGAACCGTCAATTGGCTGTACATCTACAATGTGCAATAAAATACGGGTACGTGCCAAGTGCTTCAAGAAGCGAATACCTAAACCCGCACCTTCTGATGCACCTTCGATCAAACCAGGAATATCAGCCATTACGAAGGAACGATGACGGTCAGCATCGACTACGCCCAAGTTTGGAACCATGGTTGTGAATGGATAGTCTGCAACTTTTGGTTTTGCGGCTGAAACGGCACGAATAAAGGTTGATTTACCCGCATTCGGCATACCCAACAAACCTACATCTGCCAACACTTTAAGTTCTAAACGAATTTCACGGAATTCACCTTTAAAACCATGTGTACATTTACGCGGCGTACGGTTGGTTGAAGATTTGAAGTGCGTGTTACCCAAACCACCATCACCACCTTTAGCAACCATCACTTGCTGACCATCTTCGACCAAATCTGCAATAATGTCGCCAGAATCGGTATCGACAATTGTGGTGCCCACAGGAACTTTTAAAATAACGGATTCACCGCCACGACCAGCACAGTTTGCGCCTGAACCGTTTTTACCACGTTCTGCACGGAATTTACGGGTATAACGATAATCTACCAATGTGCTCGTGTCGTCATCGGCTTGAATATAAATGCTGCCACCACGACCACCGTCACCACCATCTGGCCCACCAAAGGGTACAAATTTTTCACGGCGAAAACTGGCTACGCCATTGCCACCGTCGCCAGCCTCTACGGTAATGACTGCTTCATCAACAAAGCGCATACTGCCAATCCTCTAAAATCTTTAAAACCGCTTATTCTGCCACATTTTAAAGCATTTCTCGAATAGAATTATTCAACTAAATATTAATTTTGCTCATTATTGAGATTTAACAGCCTATTTTCATTCTTATTTTTCATTTTTTGCTTGGACGCAAATAAAGATTATTAACGTCTTCCGCTCTAAATCAGCCTTACCCGAGGAGAGATTCAAGCTTAAAAAGAAAGATTGATCAGGGTCTGCAATTATTCTCCCCTCCCACTCACTTCACTCAATTCGCAATTTTTGGTTTCTGTTCCAAAATTTCAGGAAGGGTACGCTCAATCCAAGCAATTAAATCACCTACTTTTTCAGCGACTTGCGCACCTAAAATCGTCAGTTGATATTCCACTTTGGGTGGTACGATCGGATAAACCGTGCGTAGGATAAAACCATCTTGCTCTAAGCTTTTTAAAGTTTGTGAAAGCATTTTTTCACTAATCCCCTCAATCTTAACTTTAAGTTCGCTAAAACGATGCACCCCCCCACTTAGGCAATGCAACACCAATAATGACCATTTACTCGAAAGGTGCTCTAAAATTTCGCGGGATGGGCACTCCGTAGATAACACTTGCCCTAATATTTTACTGGTTGCATATGTACTCATGTATTCCCCAACTCTGCTTACTATTATTCTATGTACTTTCATTTGGTAAGCTAACAGATTAATCTTTAGCCAGCAAGAATAGGATTTCTCGAGCTAAAACGAACATTCACATCTCACTCTATCTATAAGCAGCTTAACGTCGTACATCTATTTATGCTTTAAGGTGAATATTGCGTAGTGGTAAATGCATATTTATCTCTCAGTTTTACGAAAGTCTCACGTACAGCGTTTTACATCGTGGTATTAAAGCTGGCTTTGCGCTGTATTTTCATGGGGGCATTTAAATTTAGTTGTGCTGCTAAATGATGTAAGACATATTAATGAATGTGCAAATAAAATTAGAAATATACCGGTGCATCGTCGCAAATCTGCACTGGAATAGTGTAATCACGTTTTTAAATGAAATGGCGCCTCCATCTTAATAGGAAGATTCAATTTAAGCGAAAACCGAAGCAACAATTGGTGCTGATAAATCAAATCTGTTGTGATTTCTACTGGCATCAGTGGTTTTACATGAATTAGGCTCTGATAATCAATCAAGACCTGTATCGGTGTTTCAACCTGAAACTTTAATTCAGCCAAATACTTTCCACTTAATGGTAAATTTAATTGCCGATCGATATCAATCTAGGGGAGTTAACTTCAAACAATATCCCGTAATCTCAACCTTCTCGGTACTTTATTTTGCAGAGCATCATGCATTAATTTGAATACTACGCACTTAGTGGGAATTAAAACATTGATCCAAATTCATCAGTTATATTTTTAATTCAATATAAATATGCTTGTTATTTTTACTCAAAAGCAGTTCTAAACCTCAGGTAAAAAAAAGAGCTTCATGACTGAAGCTCTTTTTTACTTACAAAAACAAATTATGCATTTGTTTCTACAGGAATTTTTGGATAGCTTAAGCCGCCCATTTGTTCAGCAATACGCAATACTTGGCAGCTATAACCGACTTCATTGTCATACCAGACGTATGCAGTTAAGCGGTTACCAGAAGTGATTGTAGCTTGCGCATCAAACACACCCGCAGTACGCGAACCGATAAAGTCAGAAGATACAACTTCAGTTGAGTTGGTAAAACCAATCTGACCTTGAAGGTTAGAATGGATAGAAATCTGACGGATATATTCGTTTACTTCTTCACGATCAACTTCTTTATCTAACGTTAAGTTAAGAATCGCAAGTGAAACGTTTGGAGTAGGAACACGCACTGAGTTACCAGTCAATTTACCTTGAAGTGCTGGAAGCGCTTTAGCAACTGCTTTAGCCGCACCAGTTTCAGTAATCACCATGTTCAACGTCGCCGCACGACCACGACGATCTGCTTTATGATAGTTGTCGATTAAGTTCTGGTCGTTTGTGAACGAGTGAACTGTTTCAACGTGACCATTTAACACAGTGTATTTGTCATGCAATACTTTTAAGGTTGGGGTAATTGCATTCGTTGTACAGCTTGCAGCAGAAATGATTTGATCTTCATCAAGAATGTCTGCTTGGTTAACACCAAATACCACGTTCTTCATGTCACCTTTACCAGGTGCAGTCAAAATTACGCGTGCAGCGCCTGGGCATTTAAGGTGTTGTGCAAGACCTTCTGAATCGCGCCATTTACCTGTATTGTCAATTACCAATGCATTTTCAATACCATAAGCTGTGTAATCAACTTCAGATGGATTCGATGCATAAATCACTTTGATGAATTGACCGTTCGCAATAATTGCTTCGTTTTCTTCATCTACAGAAATCGTGCCAGAGAATGGACCATGGATCGAGTCACGGCGTAATAAAGACGCACGTTTTTCCAAATCACCATCAGAAGATTTACGAACAACGATCGCTTTGAGGTTTAAACCACGACCAAGACCAGATTGACCGATCATCAAACGTGCAAGGATACGACCAATACGGCCAAAACCGTAAAGAACCACGTCACGACCTTCAACTGAAGTCGCACGACCTTCGATTGATTTAACCGCACTCGCAACAAAGGCATCAACATCGCCACCTTGTGCTTTGTATTCAACAGCAAGTTTACCTAGATCAATTTCAGCTGTACCGATATTCTGAATTTTCGCCAATGCTTGAAGAATTGGGTAAGTATTCACAACAGAAAGCTCAACGTCCATCATACGTGTACGACGGTGTGCTTTTAGGATCTGGATAACCGAACGGTTAACTAAAGAACGACCATAAACTGAAGTTACGATGTTTTGCTCACGGTAAAGTTTACCGATTAAAGCAATCATTTGTTCCGCGATTTCTTCACGGTTTTTCCAGCGACCTTGGTGCTCTGCGTGTAGGGCGATAATAGTCTCTTTGCTCACAGATACGTCCTCTAATTAAATTGTATATCTAGGCATAAATTTCAAAACCCGACAATTGTAAAGGAATTGTCAGCAAGATTGAATCAAAAGCTGGTTCAGACGCTGCTATTTTCCTACATATTCATTATAAATTTACAAAATAGTTGTAATTTTTGATGTGATTTTACTTTTTGGACGAAAAATACGGATTTTTGAATTGGTTTGAATCGCCAACTCGATAGATGTGCCTGGGGATAAAGACAGATATTTATCCCCAAAATTTTGCTTAATTCTGATCTTTTAAACGCGCATCAACTTTTTCTATATTTCTTACCAAGCTCTGCTTCTGTTTGTGTTGTTTATACAAATGCAAACTGCCTTCAAGTATCAAAACCAATACTGCGCACCAAATCGGGATATAGGTGAGCCATTCATCGGGGGCGATCTGTTCGCCCAAAGCCACAGAAGCAGCTGCCAATAACACAGGTTCCAAATAACTGAGCAAACCGAACAGCACGAAAGGTAGATATCGGCTAGCCAAAATATAGCTTCCCAAGCCCAGTGCACTTAAAAAGCCTAAACCAATAATTGCCCAAATCAGATGCGGAAATTGAGGAATAACGCTCAAGCCATTTGAAATTGAGAGCAAATACAATGCTATCGGCAGAATTAGAAACAAATCCCACCAAAAACCACCCAAGTGATCAGATTGAAACAAACGACGTAAATAGAAATATAAAGGATAAGCTAAAGCGACATATAGCGTTTCCCAAGCAATACTGCCAATCCGCCAAATCTCATGCGCGACACCGAGGGCTGCCAGAATCACCGCCAGCAACTGCCATCGTGACAGTTTTTCCTTATGCAAAATACAGCCGATCAGCACCATCACCAGCGGCAGCAAAAAATACCCCAATGATACTTCTAGTCCTCGCCCGTTAATTGGTCCCCATAAGAACAGCCATAACTGCGAAGTACAAAGTATTGAACTGATCAGCAACCAAAGCAAATAAGTGGGTTGTTGGAGCACTTTTTTAAACAGTTCAGTAATTCGAGTGAGCTCACCCGACCACCACATAAATATGCTTAAAAAAGGTAAAGTCGCCAGCATTCGCCAAGCAAATGTTTGCTCACTGTCGAGCGGTTTTAAAAACTCTGTATAGCCGTAAAGCACGCCAAAAGTGACAGATGCCAATACCGACAGTGCTACGCCTTTATACATCTTGTTACTCGATTATTTTTTCGCGTTTAGTATAACGATAAGCGAAATAAAATACTTAATATTTAAGATAACTTTCACGCAAATCCAGACACTCAAAGTACTACATGTATGTAAGAGCTATTGTCATGTGCCATGTAAAAAACGAGAAGTTAACATTCATTCGCCAAACCCAATCAACTACAGACAATGTTTCACCAAATGCTGCCCAGTCACAGCGAAAAATATTCACTGTAACTCCCAACCAAGTTTAGTCGCTCAGGCTGGTATTTTTATTCAGTGGTGATGATGAAAGGTCAGCTACCCCTCATACAATAACATTCAGCCTGTATTATTTCTTCTCAACTTTCTTGCTCTGTGGGGTGTGAATTAAGTCGCTTAAATCATAGCCTAGCGTTTTTGCATAATCTAAATACTCATTCAACACTTCAGGTTTGGCTTCTGGAGTTCGAGAAAGAACCCACATATATTTACGACGCGGCTCACCCACCAGAACGGTTTGATAATCATCATCCAGTTTTAAAATCCAATAATCACCGCGCGCCACTGGCAACCAACGGACGGCTTCCGGCAAGAAGCTGACTTGTAACTTGGAGTTAAACGGAGGATTTTGCACAAAAGCCTCTCCGATGGCCTGCTGTAAAATGCCCTCTTTGGAATAACAACGATTATCTACATTCACATTGCCATTTTCATTTAAGGTATAGGTCGCAGAAACGTCGCGCGCACATTTATTTTGAAAGTACATCGGTTTGCGTGCTATTTCATACCAAACCCCCAAATAACGGTCTAACTCGACCTTTTCAACCACTGGCATTGGTTTCGTTTGCGCATAAGCCAGTGTAGCGGCTCCCAAACCGACTAGAATTGCCCCACCCAATACAATTTTTCCAATCCGCCAACCTGCCTGAGGAAGATTACTTTTACTCATCATGTCATTCCTTAAAAGGTTTTGATTCATTCACAATCAAACAGCATGTCTCTAAAAAATAACGAGCTTTAGGTCAGCGTATTGTAGCGTTATGTAATGATTTTGAAGTGCAAAGTTACCCAAGCTATTGTAACAGTTGTGCTTTTAAACGCAGGATCTCATCTCGTAAACGAGCAGCTTGTTCAAACTGTAATTCTTTAGAGGCTTTAAGCATCTCTTTTTCCAGTTTGGCAATATGCTTCGCAAACAGTTTAGGATTCGCAAGAAGATGTTGCTCATCTGCTGAAAGTGCCTGAGTCTGTTCTGCAAACTTGGCATCAATCTGATCGTCGCTCAGCACTTCACCTGTATCAATTTCTCTCACCACTTGGCGCACTGCACTTCGTGGGGTAATGCCATGTTGCAAGTTAAACTCGATTTGTTTGGCACGACGTCGCTCAGTTTCATCCATGGCTTTTTGCATAGAATCCGTAATCCGATCCGCATAGAGAATCGCTTTACCTTTTAAGTTACGCGCGGCACGACCGATGGTTTGAATGAGTGAGCGTTCGGAGCGTAAAAAACCTTCTTTGTCGGCATCCAGAATGGCGACCAAAGACACTTCAGGCATATCCAAACCTTCACGCAGCAAGTTAATTCCCACCAAGACATCATGAATCCCTGAACGTAATTCATGAATAATCTTCACTCGCTCTACCGTATCAATATCAGAATGCAAATACGCGACTTTCACGCCATATTCTTTTAAATAAGAGGTCAAATCTTCCGCCATACGTTTGGTTAATGTGGTCACCAATACCCGCTCGTTTAAATCCTTACGAATATTAATTTCAGACAGCACATCATCGACTTGGGTCAGCACCGGACGGATTTCAATTTCAGGGTCGACCAAACCTGTTGGACGGACCACCTGCTCGACCACTTGTTCCGATTTTTCCAATTCATATCGTGCTGGGGTTGCACTGACATAAATCGTGCTCGGAACAATGCGTTCCCACTCTTCAAATTTCATGGGACGGTTATCTAAAGCACTGGGTAAACGGAAACCATAATTCACCAAGTTCTCTTTACGCGAACGGTCGCCTTTATACATGGCACCAATCTGCGGAACGGTCACATGCGATTCATCAATAATCAATAGAGCATCATCTGGTACATAATCAAACAAGGTCGGCGGTGCTTCGCCTGCTGGACGTCCAGATAAATGCCGTGAATAGTTTTCAATACCGTTGGTGTAACCCAACTGCTGCATCATTTCCAAATCGTAGCGGGTACGCTGTTCAATCCGCTGTGCTTCCAATAATTTGTCATGCTCACGGAAAAACACCAACCGCTCTTTTAGTTCCTCCCGAATCGTGCCAATCGCACGTTCCAAATTATCTTTTGGAGTAACGTAATGGCTTTTGGGATAAATCGTGACCCGCGGGACTTTACGCACCATTTTGCCTGTTAATGGGTCAAACCAGCGAATGGAATCCACCTCATCATCAAACAGTTCAATCCGGATGGCATGTTGATCCGATTCGGCAGGGAAAATATCAATAATTTCGCCACGAATACGATAGGTCGCACGTAAAAACTCCAATTCATTACGGCTATATTGCATTTCCACCAGACGACGAATAATTTCATCACGGCTAATGCGATCCCCTACAACAATATGCAACAGCATACTCATATAGGCATTCGGATCACCCAAACCATAAATGGCCGAGACCGAGGCCACAATAATCGCATCGCGACGTTCCAGTAAGGCACGCGTGGCGGATAAACGCATTTGGTCAATGTGATCATTAATCGCCGCGTCTTTTTCAATAAACGTATCTGAAGATGGCACATAGGCTTCAGGTTGATAGTAATCGTAATAACTCACGAAATACTCAACCGCATTATTGGGGAAAAAGGCCTTGAACTCACCATAAAGCTGGGCAGCAAGAGTTTTGTTATGCGCCATGATAATGGTAGGTCGTTGTGTCTGCGCAATCACATTGGCCATGGTATACGTCTTACCCGACCCCGTGACGCCTAAAAGCAATTGATTGCGATAACCTTGCTCGATGCCCTGCACCAGTTTCTCAATCGCCTGAGGTTGATCCCCCGCAGGTTGAAACTGAGTCACCAACTCAAAAGGCTGATGATTGTCTTGCACAGGTTTTTGATGCTCTTGCATGGTTTCCATCTTCGACACAATATGACCCCTATAGTATGGGGGCAGTTTTACAACATGCAACAAGTCCATTGTGAGAATTATGCGCATGAAAACCAATTCACAGCAGGTAGAAATTCCCCCCTCAGATCTCCTCTACTAAAAAAGCATTGCTTGCCCCTTGACCCCTACGCTATTCAGTTGCAACATGAAGCAATAATGATGATTAGATAACAAACTTATGCGCTACCATTACCATGACGAAAGCATCGTCAAAAGCTTACCAGAAGATACCATTTTTGTTTTTGGCAGTAATATGGCGGGTACGCATGCGGGTGGTGCGGCCAAAATCGCTTTATTACATTTTGGTGCCATGAAAGGTGCCGGACGGGGTTGGGCTGGTCAAAGTTATGCCATTCCCACCATGAACGAGCATTTACAACAAATGCCACTTTCACAAATTCAACACTATATTGATGACTTCAAAATCTATACCCAGCATCATCCCAAAACCAAATATTTCATTACCTCAGTTGGCTGTGGGGTAGCAGGTTATAAAGTTGAAGAAATTGCCCCGATGTTTAAAGGCATTTCACACAATGTGATTTTCCCGATTTCTTTCCGCCCATTTGTGGAACAACCCTTACCCAAACTGCGTCAGGCTTTTTTAAAAGCAGTCTTGCAAGACCCTGTGATTTTCCCGACCGAGCCGCTGAATCAAGTGATTGAACAACTGCATCTGGCAGCAAATGAAAAAAGCTTGGCGCAAATCATTTTAAATACCCCGATGTATCCTACCGACAGTAATGGACGTGATCGCATTTTTGAGATTGAGGATATTCTGCATCGTCTGGATGAAAAGGGTTTCCGGATCGATTCGCCTCTAGAAAGCCGAATGGTGATTGGTGGTGTGATACTGGCTTTACTTGAGCTGTATAACATCAATGAACAGGATTTCTTAGAGGTCTGGAATCATCAACGTGAGATTGCAGCTCCTAAAGCAGAGAATAAAGCACGCAAACTGGCACGCTAAATCAAGCTCACTGCACTGGAGGTTGTCGACCACGACTGGTAGACAACCTCATTTTCAGGCAAATTTAATGCCAAATTAAGCACAAAATTACTTTTAAAACTTTTATTTATCACATGATTTAAAATTAAAACAATAGCTCCTATACTAAGTCACACTTAAAAATAAATACGAGCTATTCATGGAGTTATTAGATTCCTCAATTTTTGAATTATCCCCCATCGCCATGTGGTTAGAAGATTTCAGCGAAGTCAAAAAACAATTTGATCTATGGCGAGCGCAAGGTATTCAAGACCTTGAACAGTTCTTGCAGGAAGATGAATCTCGCGTATTAGAATGCGCTCGTAAAATCAGAATTTTGAAAGTCAATGCAAAAACCCTGCAACTCTTTCAAGCACAAGATCTTGAGCATTTACAGCAAAACCTTGAGCTGATCTTTAAACAGGATATGGCGAAAACTCATATTCAAGAACTGTTGAGTTTATGGGCAGGTCATACTGAATTTTCCAGTAGTACTGTCAATTACACCATTTCAGGACAACGCTTAGATATTCAATTACGCGGTACGGTGATACCAGGACATGAACATGATCTTTCCCTGCTTTTAATTACCACTGAAGATATTACCCCTTACAAAACCGCCTGCCGACTGGAAGAAAAAAACCGCTTGCTGGCTGAATCTCGCTTTAAATATTCC
Source organism: Acinetobacter sp. GXMZU3951 (assembly GCF_054457875.1). Taxonomy (NCBI): domain Bacteria; kingdom Pseudomonadati; phylum Pseudomonadota; class Gammaproteobacteria; order Moraxellales; family Moraxellaceae; genus Acinetobacter; species Acinetobacter sp. GXMZU3951. The sequence continues at coordinate 192,693 of NZ_JBTLFO010000001.1, forward strand.
CCAACGTCATTATGGGTGGAAGATTTCAGTCGCATTAAATACCGCCTTGATCAGCTAAAACACATGGGAATTCGGGATTTCCAAACCTTTTTAGATGTACACCATGATTTTATTCTGCAATGTATTCAGGATATTGTGATTATTGATGTGAATCAGGCGACCTTAGATTTATTTGGCGCAGCCGATAAAGACACTTTATTAAAGAATGTCCATAAAATATTTGCCAAAGAAATGGTGCAAACCTTCCGTGAACAATTGCTTGAATTATGGAATGGCAATATCCATCATCAACGTGAAGCGGTCAATTATGCGCTAGATGGCAGTATTCGACACGTGTTATTGCAATTTACCGTTTTCCCCGATTACCAACATGATTGGAGCATGGTGCAGGTTGCGCTTACTGATATTACTGCACGTAAAAAAGCAGAAAACTATCTGGAGTATCTGGGCAAGCACGACGTGTTAACCAAACTGTATAACCGCTCCTTTTATACAGAAGAAATGAACCGGCTAGAACGTAGCCCTTTACGACCTGCGTCTTGCATTTTTCTTGATATGAATGGCTTAAAAGAAGTAAATGACAGTTTAGGACATGATGCTGGTGATGGTTTATTACGTCGTATCGGAGGGATTTTAAACCAGCTGATCCAAAATACGCTCTACTCTGCTTCCCGAATTGGAGGGGATGAGCTGGTGGTGTTACTGCCAGGTGCGGATGAAGCCGCGTTACATAACTGCCTGCACAGTCTGCAAGAATTAATTCATGTCGATAACCAATTCCATGCCAGTCAACCGATTAGCCTTTCCATCGGATATGCAACTGTAAAAGCCCATGAACGGATTGAAGACATGCTGAAACGCGCGGATCACATGATGTATCAACAGAAACAACAATTTTATGCGCAAAATGATCGTCGAACGCACTAGTTATTAGACAAAAAAAGAAGTGCATATGCACTTCTTTTTTAACGTTTACCCATGGAGCGACGTGTACCACGTGGAGGCATCCAAGTTCGATCTGCATATTGCTCAGGTTTAGGACGCACCTGATTATGGGCAGCTGAGTCTGACGATTGCTCATCAGTAGCTGGCATTGGGAATGGGAGTTTCACCAATGGCTTATTCGTAGGCTGTTGCTTACTCATGACCATGACTCAAATAAAATCTGACAGTAGTTTAAGGTTTTTTGCGCTCAGTTGCGAGTGACTTCATACGACTCTCTTGTTTTTGTATGCTTTGGAGACAAAAAATATTTATTTTATGCTTTTTTATGAATTTGCTTGTATTTTAAACGACGCAGTCACTATTTTTGAGCTAAGATAATATGCTTTTTATTTTTTATCCCCCCATAAGAAGGAATTCTGCCGTGGACGTACGTCTATCTGATCGTGTAAATGCCATCAAACCGTCCCCAACATTAGCTGTGACAAACAAAGCTGCTGAACTTAAAGCGGCTGGTAAAAATGTCATTGGTTTGGGAGCTGGTGAACCAGATTTTGACACCCCGCAACACATCAAAGATGCAGCAATTGCTGCGATTAACAACGGTTTCACAAAATATACCGCTGTAGATGGTACGCCAGGCCTTAAAAAAGCAATTATTGCAAAACTTAAACGTGACAATAATCTTGATTACCAAGCAAACCAAATTCTAGTTTCTTGTGGTGGCAAGCAATCATTCTTTAACTTAGCTTTAGCTTTGCTAAACAAAGGTGATGAAGTCATTATTCCTGCACCTTTCTGGGTCAGCTATCCAGATATGGTAATCATCGCAGAAGGTACACCTGTGATTGTGAAATGTGGTGAAGAACAACGTTTCAAAATCACTCCTGAACAATTAGAAGCGGCAATCACTGAAAATACTCGCTTAGTAGTACTCAACAGCCCATCGAACCCAACAGGTATGATCTACACCAAAGCTGAATTAGAAGCTTTGGCTGAAGTATTACGTCGTCACCCACAAGTATTTGTTGCCTCTGATGACATGTATGAACCAATCCGTTGGGATGATGAGTTCTACAACATCGCCACTGTTGCGCCAGACTTATATGACCGCGTAATCGTACTTAATGGCGTGTCTAAAGCTTATGCAATGACTGGCTGGCGTATTGGTTATGCAGCAGGTCCTGCAAAAATCATTGGTGCAATGAAAAAAATCCAATCTCAATCTACGTCTAACCCAACTTCAATTTCGCAAGTTGCTGCTGAAGCTGCATTGAACGGTCCACAAGATGTACTTGAGCCAATGATCGAAGCATTTAAGCGTCGTCATGACTTGGTTGTGAATGGCTTAAATGAAATCAACGGTATTTCATGCCTACCTGCGGATGGCGCATTCTATGCATATGCAAATATTCGTCCATTGATTCGTGCTAAAGGTTTAAAATCTTGCACAGAATTCTCTGAGTGGTTATTAGAAGAAACTGGTGTTGCAGTTGTTCCTGGTGATGCATTCGGTCTTGGCGGTTTCATGCGTATTTCTTATGCAACTGCGGATGAAGTCCTTGTCGATGCTTTAGCGCGTATTAAAAAAGCGGCTGACTCAATCGAAGGTGTTGATGCTGCGATTGCTTCTATCGAAGCTGAAAAAGCGGCACAATAATCTAGTCGATTATTGAAAAAAGAGCTCAATAGCATTGAGCTCTTTTTTTTGTGAGCTATTTTTCTATCTTTTCTTTTGTAAGCATCAACATTACATGGATCTCAGCATCTTTCCGCATTTGGCTGCTTGCTTAGCCCATTCAGATCGGGCTTATCATCAATAGACCTCTCACTCTCAAATTATTCGTGTTGTTCATATCGCCAGAACTCATCTATAGCAAGACGTTTTAACTACCATCGCTGGACTGTTACACCCCCGAAACCGCATTTCCCAGACTGTTTGCCGCGTCTAAGACATCTCTAACTGATTTACTGGAATCAATAACCATTTATTTTGCTCCATCGTGATCATCATGATTAAAACCTGATGGCTTTATTTCCCTCTTTTTGCTTGATGGGTATGATTATTTTCAATTCATGCCATTGAAAGATACTTACAGTAAGAACACAATTTACACTGCATAAATAAATATAATACTTGTTTATTTTTAAGAATCAAACATTTCGCAACATTTTTTAAATAGTCAGTTGTGGCTTGATCTTCTAAGATACGCTCACACCTAGCTAAATGCCTATGAGTTCATCATGCGCTATAAGATTATCGATGTATACCGACAACAGAATATTAAACGTTACATTGCTAAATGCTTAAAAGCCCGCTCCCCACGATTTATCGTCATTGAAAGCGCACTTACTCTCTGTCGTGATTTAGATATCATTGATGTAGATTTACACGCCGATCAAGCCACATGGGCAACCGGAGAACGCATCTGCTTAAATATTTTAACCAGTGCGGACAGCCTAGACAAAATTTATGAGTTAGATGCTTAAAGCATTATCTCCAAACTTTTCTTGACATCATTTTCCCGCAAAGATTATCTTAACCAACAAGTTCCTTTTTAGAACTTATTAATTAAGGGAAAATCAATGAAAACTCAAGAAATGACGGGATTACAATTACTCGAAGCGATGTGTGCAGGACAAATCCCTGCGGCAAGTATTAGTGAAACAATTCCTATGTCACCCTATCAGGTTGCTTTGGGCAGTATCCACTTTAAGGCCAAAGCTGATGCACGCCATTTGAATCCATTGGGCGGTGTACATGGGGGCTTTGCCGCAACAGTATTAGATTCGGTAACAGGCTGTGCAATTCACAGCATGCTCGATACTGGAGTGGGTTATGGCACCATCGAGCTAAATATTAAAATGTGCCGTCCTATTCCACAAAATAAAGAATTAATCGCGATTGGCACTGTAATCAATATGAGTAAAAAGTTAGGGATTTCAGAAGGTAAAATCATTGATGCCGATGGCAAACTATATGCACATGCGACGGCAACTTGCATGATCATTCGTCCTTAAAATCGGGGCACAATTCACTGACGTGTTGTGCCCTTTTAAAAAATTAGACTTTTTGCAGGCACTTCTGAGCAGGATCAACTTTAAACTGCGGTGTAGATAACGCTTTGTAATAGCAATAATATTTTAAGGTACGTTCCAGCTGAATTTCACAGACTGCATTTTGGGCCTGAGACCAAGCTTTGGCTTGTAAAGGTTTGGACCAAAGCTGTCCTTCTAAGGCAAATACATAAACACGCTCTTGTATGTTCGTTTCGGTAGCAAAATATGACTCAATCCAGCTTTGACGCGCAGACTCAACCAGCCATTTTTCAGAAAACCACAACTGTAGCAAATCACCAAGATATAATGGTACGGTCGCAAATGGGCGTACCGAAACCTGCGCGCCTTCCACAGGCGTATAATAATGCTCTGGTTGCTGAAGCAAGGTCAGATAGTTTTCTTGATAATATGAAAATTGAGAAAAAATTTCAGGGATGCTGAGCGTATTCATTCGCTTACTCCGATTTAGCCATTTTAGTGCTGGCAAGTTGGTTTAAATCCACACTGTTGAAGTTTTGCTTCAACAACTTTCTTTAATTAATCTAACAAGCGTTTTTATGGAGCACAAGCCAAAACTTTAGTTTTTTCTTTAAATCGATTTGTTTGCTTAAATATACGACAGACAAATCCAAAAACCATTTTTTTATGATCTTAAGGCTTGACCAGCGGTAAAATCTGCTTATAATCGCACTCAGATTCTCCAATAGCTCAGTCGGTAGAGCGACGGACTGTTAATCCGCAGGTCCCTGGTTCGAGCCCAGGTTGGAGAGCCAAATTCAAGAAAGCCCGCTGCATCAAGCGGGCTTTTTTTATGCCTAAAATTCAGTACTCATGCCGCCTGTAGACACCAAATCACTCTCCTCTATCGCCCCTCGTCGGTAATTTTTGCATCATCCGCCCAGATTTTCTTCTGCCATTAAAAAAGGCGCTTAATTGCTTAAGCACCTCAATCAATTTAAGCTGCCTGCATGGGCACACCACTATGAAAGCGGAAGGTATCATCAGGAGATAGAATAAGATCCTTTTCAACTTCTCGGATATGCTCAATACGCTGCTGAATATCCTCTTCTGGATCTTTCAATTTCGCGGTTTTCGCCACATCTAAAGCCAAAGCCAAATAGTCTTCATAATGACGCGATTCTGACTTTAACAAATAACGGTAATAACGCCCTAATTCTTCATCCACAATTGGAGCAAGCGCATAGAACCGTTCACATGAACGTGCTTCCACAAATGCACCTATCACCAACACATCAATTAAAGCTTCTGGCTCATAGGTTCGGATTTCTTTCCGCAAGCCACCTGCATAACGCCCCGCACTTAAGCCTTTCCACTCTTGTCCACGCTTTTGCATAAACTCAAGTACCTGCTCATAGTGCAGCATTTCTTCACGCACCAATTGGGCCAATTTGACTTGTAAATCGGTAAAAAAACTATAACGAAACATCAGGTTCATTGCTGTACCTGCAGCTTTTTTCTCACAATTGGCATGATCTTGCATCAAAATTTCTAGATTGTTTAATGCTGCATCTAACCATGCTTGCGGCGTCGTACACCCTAAGAAGCCCAATACGGGCTTCATCAAGTCATCATAATCAATTGTTGACATAATTTAAGCTAAACCCAGAGTATTAACGTGCAGCTTTGATCACAGCTTTCATTTGCTGCACAGCTTGCGACAAGCCGACAAAAACAGCATCCGCAATCAAAGAATGACCAATATTTAATTCATGAATTTCTGGGATTTGTGCAATCGGTGTAACATTTTCAAGGTTTAAGCCATGTCCTGCATTCACCACCAAACCTTTTTCCGCAGCATAACGTGCCGCTTTTACGATTCGATCGAGTTCATGTTGCTGCGCTTCTGCTGTTTCAGCATCGGCATATGCACCTGTGTGAATTTCGATGGTTGGTGCACCACACGCTACAGCAGCATCAATCTGCGCAAAATCAGCATCAATGAATAATGACACATCACAACCGATAGCCGTGAGTTCTTGAGTTGCCGCTTTGACTTCCTCAAAATGCCCTACAACATCTAATCCACCTTCAGTCGTAACTTCCTGACGTTTTTCAGGTACAAAACAGACATGCTGTGGTTGAATTTCTTTGGCAAACGCAATCATTTCTGGGGTAACTGCAAGTTCCAAATTCATACGCGTTTTTAATACTGGACGCATACGACGCACATCATCATCCTGAATATGACGACGATCTTCACGTAGATGCAGCGTAATACCCTCCGCACCAGCTTGCTCACAAATTAAAGCAGCATTGACTGGATCTGGATAACTGGTTCCACGTGCTTGTCGCAATGTTGCAACATGGTCAATATTTACACCAAGCAAAGCAGCCATAATTTTTTCCTAATCATGTTTTAGATTGAGTATTCTGAATCCACAGTTGGCGACTTTTTAATGGTCGATCGCCCAACAAAGAGGTAATCATTTGCCTATACAACTTTGATAATAATTGTAATTGCTCGGCATTAAAATCCCTACCCCTTTCATAGTACTGCATACTGAGGATCAATTCGCCCGATAAAGTAGATGCAGAAGCTTTTAAGGTAGGAATAAAGCCATCATTGAGCTGAAAAGTATAATGCTGCTCAGGGCAAATTAGGGCCTGATTGGCATCTACTGTATAATCAAGTGGGTAACCCAACTCCTCAAGCAAAGCATGCTCAAATTGTCTCAGGATTTGCCTTAAAAAGAGTGTTGGATGATCTTGCGTATTGAGCGTCTGTAAATGCTGAATCGTCAATGCATATTGGCGAAATGTCTCAGGCATCTCCACTTCTAAAGGGCATAAACGTAACAAGATTTCATTCAGATAAAAACCTGAAAAAAATGCATCACCAAAAAAGAAAATTGGATGATGCATAATTTCTAATTTACTGAAGTTTTTAAGTTCAGATTTACCAGTTGCCTGTAAACGCAATGGCTGATATTGCGGTGGTGGTGTCTGACGAAGAATGCCATCAACACGGCCATATTCTTGAGTATACAAGTGCACAATATGACTGCGTTCACGGTACTTTCGATGATGAATTAAATAGCCATGTAAAACTTCATTACGCATAAATCAACATCAATCCTGTTGATTTTGCTGTGTTTCCTCAGCCTTATGATCACCATCTGGAATCGCCAACTCCACCACAGCAACAGTGCCTTTCACCACACCCTTGGTGGTCTTATAAGCAATTTTCGCAGGAACTGTAACAATCTTATGTATACAACCTTGCAGCATAACAACACAAGCTACAATTAAGCATAGTTTTACCATTACAATTCCCGTATTTGCTTACAAGTTAGATATCACTATAACCAAGACTTTTCAGTGCACGCTCATCATCCGACCAGCCACCTTTGACTTTCACCCAAAGGGTCAGCATGATTTTTTGTTCAAACATTTTTTCCATATCGGCACGGGCATCCATACCAATTTTCTTTAACTTTGAACCTTTCTCACCAATCACAATGGCCTTTTGCCCCGGACGATCAACGAAAATGGTGGCATCAATATAAGTACAAGCCGGCTTTAATCTACCCGTTTTTTCATGCAGGACAGCATCTTCCGTACGGAATGATTCAATTTGAACAGTTAAATCATATGGAAGCTCTTCACCCAATTGACGCATAATCTTTTCACGGATAATTTCCGAAGCCAAGAAACGCTCAGAACGATCGGTAATTTGATCCAGTGAATACAATGGCGGCTGGAACGGTAAATACTGCTCAATTGTATTGCGCAAATGCTCGAGATTTGCGCCGCGCAGTGCAGAGACTGGGACAATTTCAGCAAAATTCATCAGTTTTGCGCGCTCTTGAATAAGCGGTAATGCCTGATTTTTATTTTCCAAGGTATCGAGTTTATTGATCACTAGAATCACTGGCATTTCAGCATTTTTAAGCTTTTCCAAAACCAGTTCATCGTTTTGCGTCCACTTCTGCGCATCAACCACAAATAAAACCAAGTTGACATCACGTAAGGCAGAATGCGCAGCACGGTTCATCATCTTATTGATGGCACGGACTTCTTTTTTATGCATCCCAGGCGTATCTACAAATACCGCTTGAGATTTTTCACGAGAATCAATCCCGACAATCTTATGTCGTGTCGTTTGTGGCTTACGCGAGGTGATCGAAAGTTTCTGCCCAAGCAAGTGGTTCATCAGAGTCGACTTACCTACGTTTGGACGGCCTACAATCGCCACAAAGCCACTTCTGAAGTCAGCAGGAATAGTAGTGCCTTGTTCGCTAAAAAACTGGCCAATTAAATCATTATTGTCGGTAGACGACTCGTGATCAGCATCATTGTGATCGGAATTCATGGTCATGCAGTTCACTGCTCCAATAGTTTTAAAATCTCCGCCGCTGCTGCTTGTTCAGCGAAACGACGACTTGAGCCTTCGCCCATAAATAAAGGTAAGCCTTCAACCGTACAATTCACTTTGAAATGCTGGTTCGGGGCATCCCCTTGAATATCCACTACCTCATAGAGCGGAAGTGGTTTTTTACGAGCTTGCAGATATTCCTGCAATCTCGATTTTGGATCTTTTAATTGATCTGTTGGCTCGATATGATCCAAATAAGGTTCATACCATTTTAACACGATCCGCTGCAGTACCGTTAAATCAGAACAATCCACATAAATTGCCCCAATAATCGCCTCTACAGTATCGGCTAATATTGATTCTCGATGGTGACCACCAGACTTCAACTCACCCGTACTTAAAATAAGACTTGTGCTAAGCTTCAAGTCATTGGCAATTTTCCCCAATGCTTCTTGTCGAACCAAGGTCGCTCGCATTCGAGTTAAGCGGCCTTCATTTTCATGCGGATATGCATGATATAAATAGTTGGCGATGATCATTCCTAATAACGAATCACCTAAAAATTCAAGGCGCTCGTAATTATATTTATGGCTCACCGATCGATGTGTTAAAGCAAGCTGGAGTAATTCTGCTTGCTTAAACTGATAACCGATACGACTTGCCAAGCGAATATCACTTAGTTTGGACTGACCTTTGATCAAAACTTTTCTCAAACTTTAACACTAAATCAATATTCAGTAAGAAAGGCTTTCTTACCTCATAGCTCTTGTTCACTTGCAAACCATCAACATTTGTAACTTGAGCAATGTCCTCGAATTTAATATCGCGTACATTGTTCATATCCAAACGCTGCCCCATTTGGCTTGAAAATTTCGACGGACTAATATCCTTCGGACTACTTTGCATTAACTCAGTAATCTGAGTATCAATCACTCGATCATCCCAATAGGGAGCCCACACTGCAATTGCAACTTTTGCCAAAAAAGCAAAACCAATAATTGCAATTAAAAATCCAATATATGACGCACCTTTTTGATTTCGACGCATTTTTTATTTTCCATTTTGGTCAATTAATCAATTTTACCGTTACGGCTAAATGACGGCAGCTTAAAGCCAGGCTCTTTATGCATCCACACATAGAATGCTCGCCCAGTTAAGTTCTCTTCAGGCACAAATCCCCAAAAGCGACTGTCCGCACTTTGATCGCGGTTATCCCCCATCGCAAAATAGTGCCCTTCAGGAACTTTTACTTCCCAATATAAACCATTTTCAGTTGAGTATTTACCATTTTCAATATAATTAATAAATGGTGCTTGGCGTGCTACGTTCACCCCTTCCAGCTCACGCATGGTAAAGGTATGCTGACCCAACGTTTCTTTATGATAAATTGAAGTTGGGGTATCTAAAGCATCTTTTTCACGGCTAAACTCCACCGGTACTTTAGCCACTTTTTGCCCGTTAATCGTCAACTGTCCTTGATCGTAAATAATATGGTCGCCCGGCAAACCGACTACACGCTTAATGTAGCTAATGGTCGGTTGTGGTGGGTAACGAAAAACAATCACATCACCACGCTCAGGCTCACCCACATCAATGATTTTTTTATTCACGATCGGTAAACGCACACCATAATCAAACTTATTCACCAAAATAAAATCTCCGGTTTCTAAGGTTGGCACCATAGAGTCTGACGGAATATTAAATGGCTCATAAAGAAATGATCGCAACACCAATACGACTGCAAGTACTGGCCAGAAATCGTAGGCCCATGTGATGATGAAGTTTTCATTTCCCCTGCCTTTGGTTTGTCTTTGTTTAAAAACAAACTTATCTAATAACCACACCAGAAAAAAAATCAGTGTGGCAGGCACGAGTATTAAATTAAAATCAAAATCCATGAGCTATACGACCTCTAATTCTTATCTTTCTACTTTCAACACAGCAAGGAACGCTTCTTGTGGGATTTCTACACTACCCACTTGCTTCATGCGTTTTTTACCTTCTTTTTGCTTCGATAAAAGTTTTTTCTTACGTGAAACGTCACCACCATAACATTTCGCCAATACGTTTTTACGCATGGCTTTTACCGTTGAACGCGCAATAATTTGAGCACCAATGGCCGCCTGAATCGCGACATCAAACATTTGACGTGGAATGAGGTCTTTCATTTTTTCCACCAAGGCAATGCCACGATGACGTGCATCTTGACGGTGACAAATCATGGCTAAGGCATCAACCTTTTCACTGTTAATCAAGACATCTACTTTCACCAAAGAAGAGCTTTCAAAACGGACAAAGTTATAGTCCAAAGATGCAAAACCACGAGAACACGATTTCAACTTATCAAAGAAATCCATGACCACTTCAGCCATTGGAATTTCAAACGTGATCGAAACCTGATTACCCAAGAACTTCATGTCTTTTTGCACGCCACGACGCTCAATACACAAGGTCATCACGTTACCCAAATATTCTTGCGGTACTAAAATATGACACTCTGCAATCGGTTCACGTAAATCTTCAACTGTTGAACCGTCTGGCATTTTCGATGGGCTGTCGATATAGATGATTTCACCTTTCTTGGTCAATGCCTCATAGACCACTGTTGGTGCAGAGCTAATCAGATCAAGGTCATATTCACGCTCAAGACGTTCTTGAACGATTTCCATATGTAACATGCCCAAGAAGCCACAACGGAAACCAAAACCTAGGGCATCCGAACTTTCAGGTTCAAAGAATAAGGCTGAGTCATTGATTTGCAATTTTTGCAGCGCTTCACGGAACGGTTCAAAATCGCTTGAATCAATCGGGAAAAGACCAGCATAAACCTGTGGTTTAACCTTTTTGAAACCCGGTAAAGTAGCGACTTCAGGCGTTGCAGCAAGGGTAATGGTATCACCCACTGGCGCACCAAAAATATCTTTAATCCCCGCAATCACAAAACCAACTTCGCCCGCTTCAAGCATATCGGTTTCGGTATGCTTCGGATTAAATACACCGACTGACGTGACAGGATGGGTTTGCCCTGTTGATTTCACCAACATTTTGTCGCCCTTACGGATACGACCTTGCTTAATACGAACTAAAGATACGACACCTAAGTAGTTATCGAACCATGAGTCAATAATTAAGGCTTGAAGTGGAGCTTCACGATCACCTTGTGGTGCCGGAATCACATCAACTAAACGCGCCAAAACACCTTCTACACCCAAACCTGTTTTTGCAGAACAGGTCGGTGCATCCGTTGCTTCAATGCCAATAATTTCTTCAATTTCATGAATTACACGCTCTGGTTCAGCTTGCGGTAAATCAATTTTGTTTAAAATTGGCAGAACTTCGAGTCCCTGCTCAATTGCGGTATAACAGTTCGCTACCGATTGCGCTTCAACACCTTGTGCAGCATCAACCACCAGTAACGCACCTTCACAGGCAGCCAAAGAACGAGAAACTTCATAAGAAAAGTCGACGTGTCCTGGCGTATCAATAAAGTTTAATTGATACTCTTGTCCATTTGGATGGGTATAGTACAGGGTTACAGATGCAGCTTTAATGGTAATCCCACGTTCGCGTTCTAACTCCATCGAGTCCAAAACTTGGGCTTGCATTTCACGATCTTGTAAACCACCACACATTTGAATAAAACGGTCAGCCAATGTTGACTTGCCATGGTCAATGTGAGCAATAATCGAAAAATTTCGGATGTTATTGATATCAACGGATTTTTTAGCTTGCGCCATGAGTTACCTTAAGAAAAAAATAGTGCCAAGTACTAAGCAGAGGTACTAAGCGTAAGCGGTTAAACAAATTGCTGCCGATTATAACAGATTGCAAAAATGAAAAAGTGATAAATTCGTTGAAACGCACGGGTTTTTACGACTGGTTATTTTACAAACAGCAGCTCCTTCATGTTGCAAATGTATAGCTGAGGCTAAAATCTAATGGATTAATCTGCGCATCTAAAGGCTGATACGCTTGTGAAAAAGTTGGAGAAATTCTTTTTGGTCGTCCCGTCGCTATTTCCACACAGGCCCATTTCGTTTGTCCCATAAATAATACCGCCTGATCCGCAGGTCGATAAAACGCATACTGACGAAACAGATACATACTGTTAATGTCACTTAACCAAGTTCGTAAAACCAGCTGATCATCCAATAATGCAGCTTTGCGATATTGCACATGATGTTCCACCGCCACCATGGCATGCTTTAATTCTAAATATTGCTGAATTCCCAAGCCTAAATGATTGATATGTGCAGAAGCGATATCCTGCATCCATTGCACATACACCACATTATTCACATGCCCCAAAGCATCAATATGTTTTGGCTGTACCGTTAAATTCAAATCAAAAATTGCACTCATGAACTACTTCGTCCTTGTCATGGTTTTACTTTAAGTCTGCAAACCACGTCTATACGCTGTTAAATATTGTCGCTTGCTAGAGGGTCTGATCATCAGACAAATAAAAATGCCAGTCTAAACTGAATAGGCTGGCATTGACCAGTTTGAAAGAGTTTTATCCCATCGGGTTGATTAAATTCGCATCCCGACAATAGCGCGTTGCCCATCTCGGATAAGAGAAACACGCACTACCGTATTTTTTTTCAAGCCAGAAACCGTCTTAATAAAGTCGTTGGCATTATTAATGGGACTATTATTCAATTGCGTAATGACATCCCCCGGTAAAATTCGTGCCTGCGCAGCTACACCGCCACGCATGACATCTTGAATGAGTATGCCACCTTGAATATTGAGTTGTGACAATTCAGCAACGGACAAATCCCGAATCGCAACCCCAATTTTTGGGCCTGAAGTTTCAGAAACTTGCTGTGCTTTTGCAGGTGTATCATCAGGTGCAGATGTGAGCGTTGCAGTGATATTACGATGTTTATCATCACGCAACACTTCGAGCTGAATGGTTTGATTCGGCACAGAACGGTTCAAATAATTCAATAATTCTGAGGTTCGAGAAATTGAAATCCCATTGTATTTTAGGATGATATCCCCAGCTCTCAAGCCTGCTTTCGCAGCAGGAGAATTCGGTTTGACTTCGGCAATTAAAGCCCCTTCTGGCTTAGGTAAGTTATACGATTCTGCAAGGTTACGATCAATATCCTGCATCATCACCCCCAAATATGAACGGGTGACCTTGCCATTCTTTTTCAACTGATCGGCAATATCCATGGCCACATCAATTGGAATAGAAAAAGATAAGCCCATATAGCCGCCCGTACCACTGAAAATCCTTGAATTCACACCAACGACTTCACCCCGTTGGTTAAATAAAGGCCCCCCCGAGTTGCCTGGATTGAGTGCCACATCGGTTTGAATAAATGGAACGGAGGTTTCTCCCATCATATTTCGCATTTTGGCACTGACGATTCCCGCTGAAGCTGAATAATCAAAACCAAAAGGAGAACCAATCGCTAAAACTGGCTCACCAACTTTGAGTTGATCAACATTCCCCGCTTTCAATGCAGGAAATTGACCGCCATTCACTTTTAACAATGCCACATCGGTACGCTCATCACTTCCAACCACTGTTGCATCAAGCTCACGGCGATCATTCAACATAATCGTAACTTTAGAGGCATTTTCCACCACATGGTGATTGGTCAGCAAATAACCATCTCGACTGATAAAGAACGCACTGCCATAAGCGGTCTTTTCTTGCGGGACTTGTTGCTGTGGAATAATCACTTGATTACCGAAAAATCGTTTTAAAATTTCTGGAACTTGTTGTTGTAAGATTTCTTCTTGGGTCATTTTTTTGACCACATTCACACTCACAACCGCAGGACTGACTTGCTCAACCAAGTTTGAAAAATCTACTGCTGATGCGGCTTGAGTTTGTACTGCTGCTATTGTAAACACAGCAGCATACATTCCTTTTTGTAGATAGCCACTTTTCATAAAGCTCATTCACTCAATTATTGTTACGTATTAGACAAAAAATTTTTATCATAAAACTTGTTACTCTTGCGTAATAATATGTTCAATTATGTTTTAGCAAAACAAGCACTTATTTTTAGATAAAGTTATAGGAACTTGATTGCTTTTTCTGATAAGACTCGACCAATTTACACTTGCCTTTTATGTGAAAAAGCGGTGTCATTATCAAACTTTTTTTAAAATTAGCTGATGGAAATGTCTAATTTAAGCTCAACGCATCAATTTGATGTGATTATTGTGGGCAGTGGTGGCGCAGGTTTAAGTTTAGCACTGTCATTACCTCATCATTTCAATATTGCAGTTTTAGCAAAATCAACCCTCACTGATGCCAGTACCTATTATGCGCAAGGCGGGGTTGCTGCTGTTTTGGATGAAACGGATTCTATTCAACAGCATATTGATGACACCATGATTGCGGGGGCACAATTATGTGAACTTGACGCAGTTAAACATACGGTTGAAGGTGGACGACCTTCGGTCGACTTTCTGTTAAATCATGGCGTGCAGTTTACTTTAGATGAACAGGCTCAACTGCATTTAACCCGTGAAGGCGGTCACTCGCAACGTCGTATCATTCACGCAGCAGATGCAACCGGTCGTGCTATTTCCACGACTCTGGTGCAACGGGCGCAAGAAAAAGACAATATTACGATTTTTGAAAACTATATCGCGATTGATTTAATTACCTCACAAAAACTCGGTTTAGATGAACCGAACAATCGCGCTTTGGGGCTTTATGCCTTAGATGAAAAAACCGAACAGGTCCATACCTTCTTAGCACCCTTTACCGCTTTAGCATGTGGCGGAGCAATGAAGGCCTATCTCTACACCTCTAACCCAGACATTGCGACTGGTGATGGCATTGCCATGGCCTATCGAGCTGGCTGTCGGGTTGCCAATATGGAATTTAACCAATTTCATCCCACCTGTTTATACCATCCACAAGCACGCTCGTTCCTGATTACTGAAGCAATGCGTGGTGAAGGCGCTTACTTACGCCTGCCAGATGGTGAACGCTTCATGTTGCGCTTTGATGAACGTGCCGAACTGGCACCGCGTGATATTGTGGCCCGTGCGATTGACTATGAAATTAAGCGTTTGGGTATCCGTCATGTGTGGCTGGATATTACTCACAAACCTGAAGCCTTTGTAAAAGAACACTTCCCAACCTTGTATGCACGTTTACTTGAACTGGGCATCGACATTACCAAGGAAATGATTCCTGTTGTTCCTGCTGCGCACTACACTTGTGGTGGGGTTGTGGTTGATGAACATAGCCAGACCGATTTGCAAGGCTTGTATGCGATTGGGGAAACCTCGTATACTGGCCTACATGGCGCTAACCGTATGGCCAGTAACTCACTCCTAGAATGTTTCGTTTATGGCATGAGTGCGGCAGAGCATATTGCAGCAGCATTTGTCGAAAATTATCAATCTCCACAAGTACCTGAATGGGATGATTCCCAAGTCATGAATCCTGATGAAGATGTGGTGATTTTACAAAACTGGGATGAGTTACGCCAAACCATGTGGAACTATGTCGGGATTGTTCGCACCACGAAACGCTTACAGCGTGCCTTGCATCGTATTGAAATGTTGAAACGTGAAATCACCGAATATTACGAAGATTATCAAGTCAGCAAAAATCTGATTGAACTGCGTAATTTGGTTCTGGTTTCGGAAATGATTGTACGCTGTGCGATGGAACGTAAAGAATCGCGAGGCTTACATTTTACCTTGGATTATCCTGAGCTGGCGCCTGAATTACGTAAAACCGTACTCACGCCACCTAATTTCCAAGTAGAAACTCCCTTGGTCAATGCGCAAGAAGCGGTATAAGTCATTAACACTTCTGGCACAGTCGCTAAAACTGTGCCAGAGATGACTCGCTTAGCCTATCGCAGCTACACGCTGCGGAGGTACAGAATAAGTCCCCGTGACATGTGCCACTGGCTCATCCTCATGGACTGAATAAATCCAGACCTCACCCACAATCAAGGCTTTGCCCACTTTCATAAGTTTGCACACGCCGCGTAAATCCTGTGAAGCCGCTGGTTTACGCAAAAAATTAATATTTAGATTGGTGGTCACCGTCAGCCCAACAAGACCAATCTCCCCCAATATCGCGATATACAAGGCATAATCTGCCACAGTCATCATGGTGGGACCAGACACCGTCCCACCCGGACGTAAATCCCGATCATCAATATGATAAATGACCGTTGCTCCACGCTCGGTGATCGATTCGATTTCACATTTTTCTAAACTTTGCGGAAAATGCTGCATTAAAAACTGAACAATTTCAGCTTGCTTCGCTTGCACATTCATTAATTGATCACTTCTAATTTCCCTATTCGATCATCACTATAAAAGATAATAGGATGATCGGCACTAGGAAATTCGATCAGGGATTAGGCTAAATACGACAAAGCTTGGGCAAAGACCTGATCTGGCATTTGTGTCGCATCGAGGCGCTTGATCCGCTCAGGCTGTTGCTCCCATAGGCTTTGATAACCTGCACGGACTTTCTCAAAGAAACTGACTTTCTCTTGCTCAAAACGATCGAGTGCACCACGTTCACGTGCACGCGCCATGCCCGTTTCAATTGGGGCATCCAACCAAAAGGTAATGTTCGGCATATGCGAAACAAAATGATCATTTAATAAATTTAATTTGCTCTGGTTTAAACCACGGCCTGAACATTGATAGGCAAAACTGGCATCGGTAAAACGATCACACAATACCGTCTTGCCCGCTTCCAATGCAGGCACAATCACCTGTTGCAAATGCTGCGCTCGAGCCGCATAAATTAGTAGCAGCTCAGTGTCATTGGACATGAGTTCATCATGATTGACGGTCAACAGCAAACTGCGAATCTGCTCGGCCATAGGGGTGCCGCCCGGTTCACGCGTCAGCACCACTTCGGTACCTTGCTGCTGAAAATGCTCATGTATTTTACGAATCAGGGTGGTTTTCCCGACACCTTCCGTGCCTTCAAAACTAATAAACATGCCTCACTCCTGTTTCGATTTTAAAACGCTTAAATATTCTTGTACCGCGCGATTGTGTTCTTCCAGTGTCGCGCTAAATTTATGCCCACCATTACCTGTTGCCACAAAATAAATATTGTCGGCATTGTCTGGATGCATGGCCGCTTCAATGGCTTTCTTGCTCGGTAAAGCAATCGGTGTAGGCGGCAGACCACTCATGGTATAGGTGTTATAAGCCGTCGGTGTTCTTAAATCTTGGCGGGTAATATTGCCTTTGTAACGATCTCCCATCCCGTAAATCACAGTTGGGTCAGTTTGCAAACGCATGCCTTTTTGCAAGCGACGTACAAATACACCTGAAACTTGCTCTAGCTCGCTGTCGACACTGGTTTCTTTTTCAATAATCGACGCCATAATCAGCGCTTCATATTTATCTTTATACGGTAAATTTGGTGCCCGATTTTCCCATGCCTGATCTAAATTTTTCATTTGACGGCGATACAAATCGGTCAGAATCTTCTTATCTGATTCGCCTTTATTGAAAAAATAGGTGTCAGGTGCAAACAAACCTTCAGGATGAGTAAAGGGGATATTTAAGACCTGCAACATCTCCGCTTGAGATAAAGTCGAAACTTCTTTTTTCACCATGGGATTCTGTTGTAATTGCTCAACAAGTTGCTTAAACGTGGTGCCTTCAATCACCAAAATACGGTTCATCTGCGCATTTTCGGCATTGGATATCAGTTCCAAAACCTGACGTACACTCATCCCTTGATGAATTTCATAGACACCAGCTTTTAAGGTGTCATGAATCATTATTTTTTGATAGAGCTTTAAAATAAATGGAAAATGGATCTTATTTTCTTTAGATAAACGATCAATCAAACCCGAATAAGAGTCGCCCTGCCCAATGGCCAAAAGCTGTTTTTTCCCTTCGACTGGATAAGCCTTAAACAAGCTCGACCACAGCATGCCGATAACAACAATAACAGCTAAAACAAACCAAACGCTGCGTTTTTTATATAACGCTGTCGTGACTGGTGTGCTTTTCTTTGCAGGTTTTTTTTTCGGTTTAGGTTTACTGCTCATAATAAGGCTAGATGATCTGATTCAATTGTAAAGTATTAAAAAGCTCAATACAGGGGTCAACCGCTAATGCTTGCTGATCAAGCATTGTGGCAATTTTCATAGGCTGCAACGCATTGCAAAAAAACAAGCTTTGAAAATTCGATATTTCTTCCGAATCCACCAAGCGCTGCTCACAAGCAATGCCAAATTGTTGCATGCGTCGTAAAATCTCGCTACGCATCACACCATGCACGCCATTATAACGAAGTTCAGGCGTAATCCATGTGTCATTTATGCGAAAGAAGCAATTACTGCTTACACCTTCTACAACCAAACCTTGAACATCCAACACCAACGCTTCTAACCAGCCCTGTTGATCTGCCTCTTGCTTCAGCATGACCTGCTCTAACCGATTCAGGCTTTTAATCCCAACCAAGTTCGGCATGCTTAAGCCCATTGCTGTCTGCAATATTCCTGCTTGGATCTGCTCATAGTGGAAAGTTTCAACCGCTTTAGGATAAAAAAATACCCAAACATCTGCTGGATGCTGCGGCAAACTATAACCCCGTTGCCCTTCACCACGGCTAATTACGACCTTTAACGTCCCGTTCAGATGCAAAAATTGCTGCTGCATCTGCAGCAAGTTTTTTTCAATTTGGGTCAAATCTGCTTGCAGAAACAGACGTTCGCACGCCTGTTGTAAACGCGCGAAATGCAAGGCTTCTAGCTCAATTTTATTATCGACAATACGTGCCGTAGTAAAACAGCCATCGCCATAGTGAAATGCACGGTCTAATAGTGCAATTTCCTTCACTTCTTGCGCATTCTTAAAACAAAGCATATTGATCTGTCCTCTTGACCCTGCCGTAGTGTAGGGAGTCTAGTTTAAATTTTATTGCTTTTTTATTCATATCAAATTCGTTTTTTATTATTTTTTTTGCAAAAAACTCAAGGCTATTCTTGCCTCATGACATAAACACACAAATTATTGAGGCAACAAATGCGTTTTTCTACTTTAAAACTCGGGGTCATCGCTGCACTGATTTCAATTACATCCGTCAATGCATCAGCACGTGACTTTCTGAACGTGTCCTATGATCCAACACGTGAACTGTATAGTGATGTCAACACTCAATTTGGTAAATACTGGAAAAGCCGTACAGGTCAAGACATCAATTTTAAACAATCGCATGGCGGTTCTGGCAAACAGGCCCGCGCAGTCATCGATGGACTTGAAGCCGATGTAGTCACTCTGGCACTGGCTGCCGATATTGATGTGATTGCGGAAAAAGCCAAGCTCCTCCCAACAGACTGGCAGAAAAAGTTACCACAAAACTCAACACCCTACACCTCCACCATTGTGTTTTTAGTGCGTAAAGGCAATCCCAAAGGCATTAAAGACTGGGGCGATTTAGTCAAACCGAATGTCGGCATTATTACCCCGAACCCGAAAACGTCAGGGGGCGCTCGCTGGAATTATTTAGCGGCTTGGGCTTGGGCCAAACATCAACCCAATGGAAATGATGCCAAGGCGCAAGCATTTGTAGGTCAAATCTATAAAAACACCAAAGTACTGGATTCAGGCGCACGTGGTGCAACCACCACTTTTGCAGAACGTGGGATTGGGGATGTCTTGCTCGCTTGGGAAAATGAAGCCTACCTTGCAGTGCGTGAGCAACCGGGAAAATTTGAAATCGTGACGCCATCATTATCTATTTTGGCTGAACCCCCAGTCGCGATTATTGAAAAAAATGTCAACAAGCATGGCACACAATATTTGGCACAGGGCTACTTAAACTTCTTGTATTCACCGCTTGGGCAACAACTGGCCGCCAAACATTTTTATCGTCCACGTAATGCCGCCACGTTGGCGAAGTACCAACATATCTTTAAACCGTTAAAACTGGTCACGATTGATCAAGAGTTTGGCGGCTGGGCCAAAGTTCAGAAACAACATTTTGAAAATGGTGGTGTGTTCGATCAGATCGTCAAAGCCAACAACACGAAATAAGCGATTATTCAATTACACAGGAGCATCGTCATGATTCATACCCTAATCGTACCGGGTGTAGGTGGCAGTGAAGCACAGCACTGGCAATCGTGGTTACAACGCAACCTCATGTCTAGCTCCCGTGTACATCAGACGAACTGGAACCAACCCATCTTGCCACACTGGGTTGAGCAATTTGTACAAACGCTGCAACCCATTCAAGGTGAAGTGCAAATCGTCGCGCATAGTTTCGGCTGTTTAACTACGGTTGCGGCTTTGGCACTCCATCCTGAACTGAACAAACAGGTGAAAAAATTGATTCTGGTTGCACCTGCCAATCCCGCACGTTTTGGCGAAGCGGGTTTTGCCCGAGATAGCAAACAGAATTATCAGGCCCTTTTTCAAAACTTCAAAATCCATGTGCCGACCAGCTTGTTGATTAGTGAAAATGATCCGTGGTTAAGCTTTGAAGATGCTCAGCAACTGGCCCAACACTGGAAATTGAAACCGATCAATTTAGGGCAAGTGGGTCATATTAATGTGGCTTCGGGCTTTGGGCCTTTTCCTGAAATTTATGACTATCTGATTCCTGAACCATCTCGGTCACGAATGCGTTGGTCGGATGATTACCCCCATTTTCTTAACTATGCGATATAGCAATTGCATAATTTAATTCACTGATTTTTTACTGATTTTTCTTAATCAGTTTGCTCGAATTTTGAGGAATTGTCATGTCGCAGCGATCCCGAGTGCTGCCTGGGTTTGGACTTTCGCTAGGTTTTACCCTCGCTTATTTATCTTTAATCGTGCTGATTCCACTTTCAGCAGTTTTTATCAAATCGCTTGATATTGGTTGGGCAGGTTTATGGGAAATTTTAAGTTCAGAGCGAATTTTAAAGTCGCTACAACTTAGCTTTAGTGCAGCCCTCATTGCAGCTGTCATCAATGTGATTTTTGGACTACTGCTCGCTTGGTGTCTGGTTCGTTACCATTTTCCTGGAAAGCGCATAGTCGATGCCTTGGTCGATTTACCCTTTGCCTTACCAACAGCAGTTGCAGGTATTGCCTTAACATCACTTTATGCACCTACAGGCTGGGTTGGACAATATCTGGATCCTTTAGGAATACAAGTGGCCTATACCCCCATCGGGATCACCCTTGCCCTGATTTTTATTGGTATACCCTTTGTGGTCCGTACCGTTCAACCGGTTTTAAGTGACTTAGAAACCGAGCTAGAAGAAGCGGCAGCCGCTTTAGGCGCCAACCGTTTGCAAATTGTGAGCAAAGTGATTTTACCCATTTTGTTCCCTGCCTTGCTCACAGGCTTTGCGTTGGCTTTTGCCCGCGGCGTTGGTGAATATGGTTCTGTGATTTTTATTGCGGGTAATCAGCCATTTAAAACTGAAATTGCACCGTTGCTGATTATTTCGCGTTTAGAAGAATACGATTATGCCGGTGCAACAACCATTGCCGTCGTGATGCTGTTAATTTCTTTTGCCCTGCTGTTTTTAATTAACTTATTACAAGCATGGGCAAGTCGTCGTACAGGGAGAACTGCAATATGAGCTTAGCCACTAACAGTCATGCCCTAGCACAACAGTTACAGTCTCGTGACGCGACCCGTGAACCGGTCTGGGTACGCTACACCTTACTCAGTATTGCCTTAATCTTCTTTTTAAGCTGCTTAATCCTGCCTTTGATTCTGGTTTTTGTTGAAGCCTTCAAGCAAGGCGTTGCGGTTTATTTTCAGGCTTTAATCGATCCAGACACATTATCTGCGGTAAAACTGACCTTATTAACAGCAGCAATTGCAGTACCCCTCAATGTTGTGTTTGGTGTGGCTGCAGCATGGTCCGTTGCTAAATTTAATTTTCGTGGAAAGTCGATTTTGACCACCCTAATTGACCTGCCATTTTCGGTTTCCCCTGTCATTGCCGGATTAATGTTAGTCCTGATTTTTGGGACACAAGGCTGGATGGGCAACTGGTTACTCGATCATGACATCAAGATTTTGTATGCCGTTCCAGCGATTGTGCTAGCAACCGTGTTCATTACCGTTCCTTTTGTTGCCCGCGAGTTGATTCCGCTGATGGAAGCTCAAGGGACAGAGGAAGAAGAAGCTGCGATAGTTCTTGGTGCTTCAGGTTGGCAAACCTTTTGGAAAGTAACGCTCCCCAACATCAAATGGGGTCTGATTTATGGGGTCATCCTGTGTAATGCCCGCGCTATGGGTGAGTTTGGTGCGGTCTCCGTGGTCTCTGGACATATTCGTGGAGAAACCAATACTTTGCCCCTACATGTCGAAATTTTATATAACGAATACACCTTTAGTGCGGCTTTCGCTGTGTCTTCCTTATTGGCTTTACTGGCCATTGTGACGCTGATTTTAAAAACATGGGTCGAGTTCCGTCAGGAAAAGCAAAACCAAATTAATAGCCATTCAACAAATTAAGTAGGCATAAGCATATGAGTATTCAAGTTAAAAATATTGAAAAACACTTTGGTGCATTCCATGCACTTAAAAATATCTCTTTAGACTTTCCAGAAGGCCAACTGGTTGCCTTGTTAGGCCCTTCAGGATGCGGTAAAACGACACTACTGCGCATTATTGCAGGTCTAGAATCTGCTGATGCTGGACAAGTTATTTTGGAAGGCCAAGATTCAACGGATATTCACGTTCGTGAGCGCCAAGTCGGCTTTGTGTTTCAGCATTATGCGCTATTCCGTCACATGACCGTGTATGACAATATTGCCTTTGGTTTACGGGTACGCCCTCGTGCAACGCGTCCCTCCGAAGCAGAGATTAAGAAGCGGGTCACTCGATTATTAGATTTGGTTCAGCTTGGCTTTTTAGCAGATCGTTACCCCGCACAGCTTTCGGGCGGACAACGTCAACGGATTGCCTTGGCGCGTGCCTTAGCGGTTGAGCCCCGAGTATTACTTCTTGATGAGCCGTTTGGCGCACTGGATGCCAAAGTCCGTAAAGAGCTCCGTCGCTGGTTGCGTACCCTACACGATGAACTACATATCACCTCGATTTTTGTGACCCATGATCAGGAGGAAGCGCTAGAAGTGGCCGATCAAATCGTGGTGATGAACAAAGGTAATGTTGAACAAATCGGCTCTCCACGTGAGGTCTATGAACAACCCGCAACCCCCTTTGTGTTCGACTTCTTGGGTCAAGCCAACCGTTTTGAAGGTCACCACCATCAAGGGCTTATTCAACTGGGTGAAGATCGTATTCTCTTAGATACAGCAAAACATGCACCGCATGGCAATGTTGTAGCCTTTGCCCGCCCGAATGAATTACGCATTCATACTCAGCCCAAAGACAATGCCATTCAAGCCACGTTTTTACGTGAAATCTGGATTGCAGGCAAAGTTTTGGCCGAGTTACAAGACCGCCAAGGCAACCTGATTGAAATTACGCTTAGCCCAGAAGAGTCAAAATTACATCAATTTAGACCAAATCAAACTGTTTGGTTAAGCGCAACTGCATTACACTTATTCGAAAATCAAGTCGCATAGAGACATTTAGGTGAGGCATCGCCACCTCACCCGCTTTAAGGTATAGAGAAATGAATTTCCAACAACTCAGAATTATTCGAGAAACAGTGCGACAGAACTTCAATTTAACCGAAGCATCTGCGGCTTTATACACCTCTCAATCTGGGGTCAGTAAACATATTAAAGATTTAGAAGATGAATTAGGGGTACAGCTTTTTATCCGTAAAGGCAAGCGTCTCCTGGGGTTGACCGAGCCAGGACAAGCCCTGCTCGGAATTGTAGAACGCATGCTGGTAGATGCGGACAACATTAAACGCTTAGCAGATGACTTTAATAAAGTCGATGAAGGCACTTTAACCATTGCCACCACACATACCCAAGCGCGTTATGTCCTGCCACCGATCGTGAATTTATTTAAAAAAGAATTCCCGAAAGTGCATTTAATTTTGCAACAAGCCAGCCCTGTTGAAATTACTGAAATGTTGTTACAAGGTGAAGCCGATATTGGTATTGCTACCGAATCACTCACTACAGAAGAAAATTTAGCCAGCGTGCCGTTTTATAACTGGCAGCACTGCATTATTACGCCTAAACAACATGAATTGGCACAAAAAGAAAAAATTGAACTGACCGATTTGGCACAATATCCGTTAATTACCTATCATGGCGGTTTTACGGGGCGTTCTAAAATCGACAAAGCCTTTGAAGAAGCACATGTAAATGTTGATATTGTGATGTCTGCGCTTGATGCCGACGTCATCAAGACCTATGTAGAGCTCGGTATGGGGGTCGGGATTGTCAATAACGTGGCTTATGATGCTGAACGTGACTACCGCTTAAAGCAAATCCAAACCGATATTTTTGGCGTCAACACCACATGGCTTGCAGTACGTAAAGGCCATTTACTCCGTGGCTATGGTTACGAGTTTATTTCCCTTTGCTCGCCTGAAACCGATATTAAAGCATTAAAGAAAATCGCTTATCCTGAAGACTAAGCAACAATATGGGATGGAGATAATCTAAGGATTATCTCCTTTTATTGCTAATTTTTAATTTCAACCAAATTCACAAGTTATACAATTAGTCAGAACAACATAATCATCTTGCTTCATTCTGCATAATTCCACACAATGAGTCGCACCAACATTAGAACAATCAGTAAATTCATCATAATTTTAGGTATGTTTTCATGTGGAAAATCAGCTCTTTGACCTCAGCCATCATCTTTCTTCCCTCCTCAGTTCAGGCGGGAGGGATGGAATTATCTGGACAATCCCTTGGCTCCTTTTTTGAAAAAGACAATTATGCTGAATTAACGGTTGCACATTTAAATGCCGATATTTCCGGACAAGTGCAAAATCAGGATGTTTTAGCCGAGATAGGCGTCACCGATTTTTCTACTGGTAATTTTGTCGAAGACCGAAATTTTCTACAAGCAGCACTCAAGTTTCAACCACATCCCAAGATTGCAGTCGGGCTGATTTTCGATCAGCCTTTTGGCGTCGACATTCAATATCATTATCGTCCTGAGACCGTGATCGGCCCCATCGAGATTGAATCCACAGAAATCAATTTTGACAGTCAAAATATCACCACCATTTTTGGCTATCAACCGAATCCCTCATGGCAAATCTACTCCGGACTGGCTCTACAAAGCTTTGAAGGCGAACTACAAGTATTCGGACAAAGTTTTTCTTTTTTAAATGGTTATCGTGCCGAGTTTAAAAAAGATCATGCAGTAGGTTGGCTTGCTGGTCTAAGTTATCAAATCCCCGAGTACGCATTACGTAGCAATCTGAGCTATCGTTCTGCCATAAAACACCAAGTTCATGTGAACGAATCTATTCAAAACCAGCCCATTAGCTTTACTACGGCGGATAAAACTACCATTCAAACACCAGCATCTGTCAATCTGGATTTTCAAACAGGAATTTCGCAGAAAAATCTGATTTATGCTTCTCTCCGCTGGGTCGATTGGAGTGACTATATCATTCAGCCCACTCAGTTCGCTGCCATCATCGCAAGTGCCGCGCAATATGCTCCTGAAATTCGTTCCTTCAAAATGATTAAATATCAAGAGGATCAATGGTCTGGAAAAATTGGCATTGCCCATCAATTCAGCCCACGCTGGGTTTCTACCCTTGATCTAGGCTGGGATTCTGGCAGCGGCAATACGGCGTCTACATTAAGCCCCGTTGATGGTTATTACGGACTTGGTCTAGGTGCACTCTACTACTGGCAACCCCAATCCTTCATGGCTTTCGGAACCCAATATTTACGCTTTAACAAAGCCAAAACCGTTATGGATCGTGAGGCGGAAGGAAAAATTGCGACTTTATATTCGGTCAATCAGAATGATGCATGGGTCTTTGGTGGAAAAATTGGACATCACTTTTAATTGGACATCACTTTTAGTTGACGTTGTCTATCAGCATAAAAAAACGGGCATGCAGCCCGTTTTTTTATTTCTAAGCTAGCTCTTAGAAGTGATAGCTTACACCCAGTTTCGCTACTGGCATCCATTCATATTTATCATCATTAGCAACATTACGCTCATGTTCAGCAAGTAGTTCTTGATCTGCGGCTGTACCACCCACACCAGTCAATTTGGCTTGCGGATTACCCGTATAATAAGCACCAACCTCACCAAACACACCTACACGGTCAGTAATTTTAGGTGCAAAACCTAGACCCAAGTATGGTGCAATGTCATTGTTATAGTTAACTTTACCCGTTACAGATTTAAAGTCGGTTTGCTTGCCATCAATTTCAATACTGCCACTACCCGCTTTAGATTTGAGCGTGTATTCACTATCGACATAGCCAACACCCGCTGCCATGTAAAGAGAATTTGCCCACATGTTCGAACTTGTACCCCAAGGACGTACTTCAGCGTTTAAATAAGTCAGATTATTTTTCATGTCCATGTCATATTTCACGCCATCTACAGACAGGTCATCTGACCAAGAAACATCACCACCATTATAACCAAGGGTTACACCCACATAAGGGTTTGCGGTCCAAGTGACTGCACCACCATAACCTGTTGTCCCAGCCTCAGCACGAACAGAAGTTGGCATTAATTGGTTAGAAACGCGACCATCATTAATGACTGGTTCTTCTGCCATTGCAGTACCTGCAAAAGCGGTCATTGTAGTTGCAATCGCAATTAAACTTAGTTTTTTCATTACTGGTCTCCTCAGAAGATTAAACTTTTAATCGTGAAGTTGTTTTGATGAACTCATGCTAGACCAGAACATCGGTACTTTTTATGAACAATTTGCTAGGTTTGTGTTAACTTTTGATACATATTTCATGAAATATCGTTTGCAAACACTAATTTGTTTAACAACTTATACAATTTAACATAGGTTTTTACTTAACTGTCTTAATTATAAATTCCGATGCTAAGACGATTTTTCATCTATTTTTGAGCAAATATAGTGTAAAATCTTCAAAATTTTTTTGGAAGGAAGATCATGTCTCAGCTTTCGACAATTATCGAACAAGCCTTTGAAGACCGTGCCAATTTCACAGCAGCGGACTGTCCTGCTGAAATTCGCAATGCTGTTGAACAAGCTATCGCTGGTTTAGACAACGGTTCATTACGCGTTGCTGAAAAAATCGATGGCGAATGGGTTGTACATCAATGGCTTAAAAAAGCAGTCTTGTTATCGTTCAAATTAAACGATAACAAACCAATTGAGTCTTGTGATCTTCGTTTCTATGACAAAGTAGACACTAAATTCTCTGGTTGGACTGAAGAGCAATTCAAAGCTGCAGGCGTACGTGTTGTACCGCCAGCAGTTGCGCGTAAAGGCAGCTTCCAAGCGAAAAACGTGGTGTTAATGCCATCTTATGTCAACATTGGTGCTTATGTAGATGAAGGCACAATGGTTGATACATGGGCAACTGTAGGTTCATGTGCACAAATCGGTAAAAACGTTCACTTGTCTGGTGGCGTAGGTATCGGTGGTGTATTAGAGCCATTACAAGCGAACCCAACGATTATTGAAGACAACTGCTTCATCGGTGCACGTTCTGAAATCGTTGAAGGCGTGATTGTTGAAGAAGGTTCTGTGATTTCAATGGGCGTGTTCATTGGTCAATCAACCAAGATTTATGACCGCGAAACTGGCGAAATCCACTACGGCCGTGTACCAGCAGGTTCTGTGGTTGTTTCTGGTAGCCTTCCATCTAAATGCGGTACTTACAGCTTATATGCTGCAATTATCGTGAAAAAAGTTGATGCGAAAACTCGTGCTAAAACCAGCTTGAACGAATTATTACGCGAAGACTAATTCTTCAAAATGCTTTTCGGTCTCTACGGTCAGGCATGATCGTAGAGATTTTTATTTTTCTATCATGTGGTTATCTTGTGCTATGAATACTCTCCGATCTTCGGCTATTCCTGTTTCTGATCCGGCTGCGGGCTTACGCATCACGGAGATTTTCTATTCATTACAAGGTGAAGCAAATACAGCAGGACTGCCGACGGTATTTATCCGTTTAACTGGTTGTCCGCTACGTTGTACCTATTGTGATACCACCTACTCCTTTGAAGGTGGCGAGCGCCAGTCGCTCGAACAGATTATTGAAACTACGCTAGACTTTCAAACGCCTTATGTCTGCGTGACAGGTGGCGAGCCATTGGCACAACCCAATGCATTACCTTTAATGACGCGTCTGGCCGATTTAGGTTGTGAAGTCTCTTTAGAAACCAGTGGTGCTTTAGATGTTGCTAAGGTCGATCCCCGTGTTTCAAAAGTATTAGACTTAAAAACCCCAACTTCGGGTGAAGAACACCGTAATTTGATCAGCAATTTGGCGCATCTTACGCCTCACGATCAGATCAAATTCGTGATTTGTAACCGTGAAGACTACGAATGGTCAAAACTACAAGTTGCACAGTACCAACTACAGGATAAAGTCAGTACCGTTTGGTTCTCCCCTGCTTTTGCTGTTGAAAAAGGTGCTGTACGCTTACCGCAACTCGCGCGTGACTTAGCGCAATGGATTTTAGAAGACCATCTCCCTGTTCGTTTCCAACTTCAGCTGCATAAACTGTTGTGGAACGATGAAACTGGTCGTTAATTGCTTTTAGAGATTTAGGAGATTTGCAGATGCGCACTCGTGCCATAGTCTTGTTATCTGGCGGCTTAGACTCAACTACTTGTTTAGCTTGGGCACAAGCACGTTACGAATGCATGGCAATTAGCTTTATGTATGGTCAACGCTCTACCACAGAACTTGATGCTGCAAAAGCGTTAACACAACGTGCTGGTGTTGAACATCGTATTATTAATATTGATTTAAGTAACTTAGGTGGTTCCGCCTTAACCGACCATAGCATTGATGTACCAGAACAGCTGCAAGATGGCATTCCTGTAACTTATGTTCCAGCACGTAACACCATTTTCTTGTCCTATGCTTTGGCTGCAGCAGAAGTTTTTGGGGCTGAAGCGATTGTGATTGGTATCAATGCTGTTGATTATTCTGGTTATCCTGATTGCCGTCCAGAATATATCGAAGCGTTTGCCAACATGGCACGCTTGGCAACTAAAGTTGGTGTCGAAGGAAAACCTCTTAAATTTGAAACACCTCTGTTACATTTATCCAAAGCAAATATCATTCGCTTGGGTATTGAACATGGCGTAGACTATAGTCAAACAGTGTCTTGCTACCAAGCAGATGACCAAGGACGTGCTTGTGGTAAATGCGACAGCTGCCGCTTACGCAAACAAGGCTTTGAAGACGCAGGTGTAGCAGACCCAACACGTTACATACCGTAATTACAGGGTACAGTTTATGAAAAATTTAAAATCAAACATTATTCTTTCTACATTAGTGTCTGCTGCGGCATTATTCGCAACAGCTTCACATGCTGCAGAATCCAACAAACTACAAGAAGCGTATAAAAGCACCAATGTAAAAGCTGCGTTAATTAATGTTTGTAAAGAAGAAACAGCCAAAGGTAATAAATTATCAAGTGCTGAAGTAAGCAAGTACTGTACTTGTGCGGTCGATGCAGATGGTAAATTAACCAATGCACAAAAATGGGAAATCCAAAGCGCGATTAACCAAAAGAAAAGCCCGAGCACATTAGCTTTTGTGCAAAAGCAAAATAAAGACTTACAAGCATGTTTTGGTCCTCAGTTAACCACTAAATTAAAGTCATTAACTGAAGAAGCGATGAAAAACGCTCAAGCGAAGAAATAATTCGCACTGCGTGAATCAAGCCTGCTTTATGCAGGCTTTTTCTATGGCAAAAAAGATAGAACTTAATTATGCAGGTTGAATGGAATACTAACGCGCAGGGTCAAAAATTTGTGGCTTCTTATAGTGGTGGCAAAGACAGCAGCCTTGCTCTCTACCAAGCCATGCAAATGGGTCAACCGGTTGCGCTGATTGTAATGCTGGAAGAACAGGGCTTAAAGTCACGCTCTCATGGAATGTCCTTAGATATCATTCATGCACAGGCCGATGCAATCGGACTCCCGATCTTTGTCGCTTCGGCAACATGGCAGGAGTATGAAAGTCAGTTTATCCAACTGCTACAACAAGCGAAGGCATTCGGTGCGGAAACCTTGGTCACTGGGGATATCGACTTAATGGCACATGCCGAATGGAATCAATCGGTATGCGATAAAAGCTCGCTCAGTTTATGCATGCCGCTTTGGCAACGCCCGCGTTTGGACATTGTGCATGAATTTATTGCACTTGGATTTCAAAGCATCATTGTGACAGTCAATCTAAACCTGGGTATGCAAGTCGAAGATTTAGGCCGAGTACTCACACTCGACTATGTGCAAGAACTGGTAGCGCGTGGCATAGATCCATGTGGAGAGGCTGGTGAATTCCATACCACCGTGATTAATGGCCCCATTTTCAAACATGCCCTGAATATTGTAAAAAGTGCTATTCTTTATCACGAAAATTATGCCTTTTTACCGCTTGAACTAAAACAACACCCGATTGAAGGATAAACCATGACGGATACAATTCTACTTCCCAATCAAAGCTTTCCCACCACAACAGGTGAAGTCAACTTAACTGAAGTACCGACTGAATGGTTGATTGTATATTTCTACCCAAAAGACTCCACGCCTGGATGTACGACACAAGCGGTTGGATTTTCTTATTTAAAAGACCAGTTTGATGCACTAAATACCACTATTTTCGGTGTTTCACGGGACTCGGTTAAAGCTCATCAAAACTTCACAACAAAACAATCTCTCACGATTGACTTAATCAGTGATAAAGAGGAAGTGCTGTGCAAGCACTTTGACGTGATTAAAGAAAAAAATATGTATGGCAAACAAGTGATGGGGATTGAACGCTCAACATTCATTTTCCATCAAGGCAAGCTGGTGAAAGAATATCGCAAAGTCAAAGCTGCAGGTCATGCTGAACAAGTGCTTGAAGATTTAAAAGCCTTGCAAGCTTAATGCAAAAATGCCGCTCATGATCAGATAGGGTCATCTGCATGCAGCGGCATTTTCTTTTGCTATTAACCCAGCACTAAAGACACGGCAATTCCCCACATCACCAGCGCAATCAAAGCATCAAGAATCTTCCATGATTTCGGATTTTCAAAAATAGGCGTTAACAGACGTGCACCATAACCTAGGCTAAAAAAGAACAACCAAGAAGCCGTAATCGCCCCCAAGGCAAAATAAAGTTTAGCGTGCTCAAATTGAGTAGAGATTGAACCCAACAACACGACTGTATCTAAATACACATGCGGATTCAGCCAAGTTAAGGCCAAACACACCAGAATAACTTTACTCAATTGGGTTTCTTCACGCTCACTGGCTTGCAGACCTTCATTGGCTTTGAATGCTCTGATTAAATGTTGCATCCCATACCAAAACAGAAACAAAGCCCCTGCCCATTTTGCAATCGACAAAATTTCAGGATGTTGCTGCATGACAACGGCAAAACCCGTTACCCCCAACACAATCAAAATTGAATCAGACAAAGCACATACGGTGCAAACCCAAAACACCGACTGCTGTTTTAAACCTTGCTTTAAAACAAAAGCATTCTGTGCCCCAATCGCAACGATTAGACTCAAACCGATCGCGATTCCTTGAAAATACGTTTGTAGTAGCATGATGATTCCCAATTGATTTAACTTCCTCGTATTATCAATTTTTTCGCACAAAACTAAATATAATTAAGAAAATATCAATATAACTAAATATTTTTTAGTTTATGCTAAAAGGAAATTTAAACCACACAGATCTAAAATGTTAAACAGCAAGCAATGTGATGCCTTTTTAGCGGTGGCAGAAACAGGAAGTTTCGATTTGGCCGCTGAACGCTTATATATTACCGCTTCAGCCGTCACCCTCAGAGTGCAAAGTCTGGAAAAGACGCTAGGTCATTTATTGATTGTACGCGAACGCCCATGCCGCGTGACTCAAGCAGGTCAATCGTTATTACATTACTTACAACATAGCCGTTTGCTCGAACATAATTTAATGCAAAACCTGACGGGACAATCTGCCGAGTCTGCATTTTATCAAATCAATATTGCCACCAATGCTGACTCTCTGGCGACGTGGCTATTACCCTTACTCAAAAACTATCTTGTTGAACACAACATCGTGCTACATTTTCAGGTGGATGACCAATCCCAGACTCATCATCTACTCGAGGCTGGCTTGGTCAATGCCTGTTTAACCACTGAGTCCAAAGCCATGAAAGGCTGTATTGCAGAATATTTAGGCAGCATGCATTACCGCTTTGTGGCGACACCAGAATTTACTCAGTGTTGGTTTAGTCAAGGGGTGACCCGCGATGCACTACGCCTTGCACCGGCTTTAATTTTTAATGAAAAAGATCATATGCATATTGATTATATTCAGCAAAAATTTGGGCTCAATCCCAACCAATATCCGCATTTTTTATTGCCATCTTCCAGTGCATTTTTGGATGCGGCGGTGATGGGATTAGGCTATAGCTGGCTTCCTGATTTTCAGGCGCAACACTATTTAAAGTCAGGTGAATTAGTCGAGGTTTCTTCAGCATTAAGCATCGATCTACCGGTCTATTGGCACCACTGGAAACAACAATCGCTCGCACTGGCTAAACTCACGCAAACCCTTTTGCAACAAGCTCCCAGCTATATGAACCAACAACTGAACACCTCATTTTAGCCCTAAAAGATGCATGACTAAGGGATTAATCCAGATTTCTCCACTGCCCGACCACTTGAATATTGACTTTTTCTCCAATACCGCCCAAAGCTTTTTTCATACCGAAATCACTCCGGCGAATGATGGTAAAGGCTTCCAGATCCATTAAATCTGGATTGCCCTGCCGCGGACTCATTTTGGCCTTGAAAGTAATTGGACGGGTAATACCACGTAACGTCAGGTTGCCGTGAATTTGGTAGTCATGCCCCCCGAGTCCTTTAAACTGGGTACTTTTAAAGGTCGCGGTTTTATATTTTTCGGCATAGAACAAATCAGGTCCCAGCACCATACTTTTATAACTGGGTTTATTCAGTTCTACACTATTAATATCCAACACCACCTGTGCAGTGGCACGTTCAGGTTGCTGTAGATCAAACTCCAATGCCGATTGCACTGTGTTAAAGCGGCCCTTCACCAAATTCATGCCAAATGAATCAATATGAAAGCCGACCTCAGAATTCGAGGTTAATTGCCAAGTCGAGGCATGCCCCACATTTGCGAAGCACAATAGTGCGCAGGAAAGCATACACAGCTTAATCCGATGTATGCCTGAATGATCATCATATGCAGAGTGAGTTCGCATGCCCATTCCCTCAATTGAGGTACTGAGCTTATAGTTTACTCAAGATTAGATTTATCTTCGGTGTGGTATTTGTGTTGCAATTGTTGATAAATCACGCTTTGTTTGAACTTTTGTAAAAACTCAATGGTGCCTTGAGGGAACGCCTCTTCCCAGATCTCACCACGATAAAAAGCTTCGCGCATTGGAGTTGCCGACATCGCCCCTTCTAGACTGTCAATTTCCACCATGTCCCACTCTGGAAATAACTCTAAATAATAGGATGACTCATCTTTAAAGTGCCCAATCAAGCCGACTTTATCTTCGGTTTGGACAATACCATTGACTAAGGTCTTGACCAAATTCACCCATTTTTTATCGTTATAGACATCAATCACATGCACAAAACGAATCCGTGCCGCATCTTGTTCAGAAAAATTCGACAAGATCATCTGTTCACGTTCTTGTGCGGTAAATGGATTTTTTATGTTGCGTTCCATTTGTGCCGAACCCAAAGCCAAAATGACATAATCACTCAGCTCTAATGCAATTTGGATGGTTCGCATATGCGCGATATGAAATGGCTGGAAACGCCCAATAAAAACCAGATAATCAAATGTATGCTTCATAGAATCTGAACTTTTTTATGAACTCATCAGTTGCACCCTTCTTCATCAAGATACGACATAATGGCACATAAAATTTAATTAAATTTTAAAGCAAGGATAGTACGATGACGCTCAGTTGTATTCAACAACCACATGAACATTTAAATGCAAATTTAGATAACGGGATTTTAACTTTAGCCATCAACCGTCCTAAAGCTAAAAATGCCCTGTATGGTGATTTGTATTTATGGATTGCCCAAGCACTCAATGAAGCGGATCAGTCTCAAGATGTGCGTGTGGTAATTTTACGTGGTGAAGATGCCGACTTCACTGCTGGGAATGACATGCAGGACTTTATGCAATTTATTCAGTCACCCTTACAAGGCAAGTCAGGCGATGCACCACCATTTGTGGTATTAAAAGCCGCGGCTCGTTTTTCTAAACCTTTAATTGCCGCAGTGCGTGGTGTTGCCATTGGCATTGGGGTCACCATCTTATTACATGCAGATTTGGTTTATAGTGACCAAACGGCATTATTCCAAATTCCATTTGTGAGCTTGGGGCTTTCACCTGAAGGTGCTGCCAGCCAATTGTTAATTCAACAAGCAGGCTATCATAAAGCGGCAGAACTGTTATTCACGGCGCAGAAATTCAACAGCGAAAAAGCGGTTGCGGCGGGTCTAGTCAATAGCATTGAAGAAGATGTCTATGCAGCAGCCTTTAAACAGGCACAAACCTTAGCGGCCTTACCATTGGCATCTTTACGCCAAACCAAAGCCCTGATGAAGCATAACTTAGAGAGCATCGTGGACTGTATTGACCATGAAGCTGAAATTTTTATGAAGCGCGTGTCTTCTCCTGAAATGGCCGAAGCCATTGCAGCATTTATGCAAAAGCGTAAACCTGATTTTTCTCAATTTAACTAAGACTTAATAAGGGGCTGCATGCCCCTTATTTACAACGCAACTCACGTAAAAACAACATCGCTCCGACTTAGCACACGATATTCTAAAAACAGTCTTTCATCGCTGAATTAAACCTATGACTCATTCAGATCAAACCCATTACATTACAGATGAATCAGGCAAAAAACGCTATTACGAGCCTGCTCCACAAGATATTGATATTAACAACTTCAGAAAAGTCATTGAAAGCCGTCGTTCGGTCAGAAAATTTACGGATCGGGCAATTCCAAGTGACGTTTTAGATGCCTGCTTAGATTTAGCTTTGCTTGCACCGAACTCCTCCAATTTACAGCCGTGGACCTTTTATCTGGTGCAGACCCCTGCCAAGAAAAAGCAATTGGTCAAAGCCTGTTTAAATCAATTGGCGGCCAAAACAGCGGCTGAACTGATAGTCTGCATTGCCCGTACTGACCGTTTAGATGATATGGCAAAACGTAATATTAGCGAATTTCCATTTCCCGAAACCCCACCAGCAGTTCAGAAATATTATCGCGTGATTCCGTACAATTATAAAACGGGCTATTTCAATACCTTAGGGAATGTAAAAAAAATTGCCTTTAAAGTAGCGCGGAGTTTTAACAAACAACTTCCTGTCACTGCTTTTACCCCCGCAGATGCCAAATTATGGGCAAGCAAAACCACTGCGCTGGCCTGTGAAAATCTGGTTTTGGCATTAAGAGCCTATGGTTTTGACAGTTGTATGATGGAGGGTTTTGATGAACCCATGGTGCGAAAAATCTTACAATTAAATGAGCAACAATACCCAGTCATGGTAATAGCCGCAGGTGAACGTGCGAAAGATGGTGTGTTTTTCCCACAATATCGCTTTGACCGCGAACTATTTATTCAAAAACTTTAAGGGCTTTGCCGATGGAATCTGTTCAATAAGATTTTAATGACTGGACTAGCCTTTGGTTCGACCTACTTTTCTTTCGGGAAAAGTAGGCAAAAGCTGAGGTGTAACTATAGCAGTGCAAGATCTACAAAACTGGTCAAATACCCTCGATATGTCAGTGTATTACAGAAACTTTTTTCATAATTCATCCTGCCTTAAGTAATTGCAGATGACATTTCCGTGTATCTCATTTTAGTTTGGAAAAGCGATTTGGGCTAAATATCCAAGATTTGAATAAACTCAAACGCAGGCTCTTCATAAGGATGGCTGGCTTTCAGTGCTTGTGCTACTGCTTGCGCCTGCACTTCAGGCACTATCGTTTCTACGCGCCATTCAGGGACTTGCTCCAGTGTATTCAACTGCCCAATAAATGGATTAGCACCGTTCACAGGCTTGAACTGCCCCATACCAAGCACTTGCCATGCACAATGTTCATAATCGCCAATTCCCCCAGCACCTGCAGCAAAGATGGCCTGTTTGGTGACTTCTAAATGACTTTCTGGCACATAATAAATTAATTTCAGCACAGGTTAATCCTTATCAAGATGATGCGCATACTCAGACATTGTGAAGGAAGTTCTTGATAAATCTCAAGTGGGATTAAAGCTCGATGTGTGTCGCATGCCTCCTGATTTAATTTGCCATACACAAACAACTATATTTTCCATAGCGTACAAAAGTGCGATTTTCAGTTATACTGTTAGCGCCAATCTTCCGATTGGCTTTTTTATTGCTCGTGTACTGGTGTTGTTATGTCCCAACTTCCTTCTATTTCAGCGGAACTCATAAATCGTGCGACAGCAGGTAATGCTGAAGCTCAATTTGAATTAGCCAATTTATATATGCAAAGTGAAGCTGAGCAAGATATAGAACTTGCCGAAGAGTGGGCCTTAAAGGCTGCGGGCAATGGTCATGTCGAAGCCATGTACTGGTTGGGTGAAGGCTATGTGGTTTATGCCAAAGAGCTGTTAGAAGAAGACCCTAAAGAAGCGAACACTTATTTTGAACATGCGTATCACTGGCTAAAACAAGCCAGCGCTTTGAATCACCCTGCTGCAATTTTAGAACTTGCAGGTTTCTATCGTCGTGGCAATGTGGTGGAAAAAGATATCGCCAAGTCAGTGGCTTTGGTACAACAAGCCGCAGAACTCGGTGAAGCACAAGCAATGCGTGATTTAGCCTGTATCTATGCACATGGTTTGGGCGTGGAAGTTGATGAAGCCAAAGCGGATGAATGGTCCATTAAGGCACAACAATTCAGTTAAGTTTAGACATGCCCATCTCGATGATGGGCAATCTTTTATTATTCAAAGCGAAATTTGGTATTCACAAAAATAATATTCAAGTCCTGTTTTGGCACAAAATTCTTTTTCCGAATTTCAAAGCGAGTTGAACTGATCTTTTGTACCTTGCCTTCCCAACAAAACGAGACCAATTCCCCCACATCACGCTCAATCGTAAGCTTAAAATCTGCAATCGGTTTCGCCCAGTTAGCACCCGTAGTTAAAATATAGCCCAGCGCCTGATACGGTGCCTGCTGCGCTTTCGCCTTGTTTAAACCCGCTTTGAAGGATGAATCCATACAATAAGTTTGTTCATCTTGCTCTGGATAGAGCGCAACCGAACCACCGACCAAGGGCTGATACTGGTGCTGAATATGCGTGATCGCATGGGCTTTAAAGCGTTGCTGCCAACTATAAACCACCTGTGCTTCCCAATAGACTTCATCCTCTTGCTGATAGGACTGGAGTAATTGTTGTATTTTTGGATTTGTACATTGCAGCATCTTCTGGCTGATTTTTTTAACATCCTGATTTTGCATCCACGGATACATCAAATCCATCTCAGATAAACCACACGCTTTGAGTTGAGGCGTGACATCAATCAGCGGATAGTCTGCCGAGTCATGCTTGGACTGACGCATATCTGGCAAAAAAGCCCGCACATGCGTTTTGGGTTGTACTGGCTTATCCTGCTGCCTAATCTGAAAGCTTTGAATCAGCCCTTCCGTATCGGCAAAATCGCTCTCCCTAGCACTACCGACTCGGGGCAATGGAAACAGAACTGTTTCTTCGATGTCTTGGTCAGTCAAATTTTTAAACTGATAGGCCACCCGAATCTGCTTTTTACTAATAAACAAGTCTTCACTCTGCATCGCAATCTTGGGATTATGCAAATATTCAACGCCTCCAGTCTCCACAAAACCTGTACTATCATTGGCATAGGCATTCACCACTATCAAGGCACTTACCCATATACTGCACCACTGCCATTTATACATTCTCTATCCTTTTATCTTATTCAAATTTTGCTGATCTATCGTTTAATACTATATTGAATTTATTTAAAATCACGCCATTTCGGGGACTCAAATGCCAGCTAAACAATCGCTTTTCGCCATATCTGCACTGCTGATTTCTAGTACACTCTTTGCGCATCCCACCTTTCAAGATTATCCAGCGCAGGCGTATACAGGCAAAAACCATGCTGTGGTTTTGAATAAAGAAACTAGACTGTATAAAACCTTAATGACTGAACTTTCAAAACAGCCTGTTAATTTTGCCGGTCATTATGGCGTTGAAACTTATGGCTGTGGTGGCGGATGTGTCGCAGGTTTACTGTATGATGCGAAAACGGGTGCAACCGCCTATTTACCCGACTCATTCCGAGACTGTTACTCCGAACAATATGGTTTTTCATCGAGAGAGATCAAATTCAAAGCTGATAGTCGCTTGCTAATAGGTACAGGCAGTCGCAAAGGCGATCATGAACAATGCGAGCTGGTTTATTATCTGATGGAGAATGGTCGATTCAAAGAATTAGAAAGTTATCGTATCAACAACGGTCAGACCCCTTGGGTGAATGCATTATTCGAAGAATGGAATAAAGAAGAAAATTAATGCTTAAAATTCCGCAGACCCGAATTTTAGTTAGTGAGCAATCCTATCTCAATTAAATTGCCAAACGGTTATTTTTGCATTCCAAGCTTGATGGCTACACATAAAAATACATCAAACTTGGAATCTTCAAAATCTGCTAATTGCGTACAGTCGATTGAAGCTGAACACCACGATCATTAATCACAATCGCTTGTCGGCAAATGCCTTCCGCTTTACGCTGCTGTTCAAAAACCAAGGCAGGCATTGACTCAAAATTATCAAAGAAATAAATGGCTTGATCATCAATCGAATACACCAAGGATTGATTACCCACTTCATCTAAAGTGTCGTAGTACACAATCACCATGTTTCCCTGCGCAATTTCTTTTTGGATTTGGGCATAGCTCAATGCAGGTTCAATCGGAATCCGCAACGCTTTGGCTTCGGTATAACTTTGACGCTCAGTTCGGTCAATATTGGGATCTAGATCGCTATGAAATGACACCTTAAAGCCGATCTTTTTTAAAGCAACCGCCAAAGCAATGGTAAAAGTTCCATCTTGACGATCATGTCGGCATAACTTGATTAGCTCTTCGATGTCGATATGCACACCATGATGTTGCAACAACATCCAAACTGCAAAGACCCCGCAGTTTGCTTCTAGATTCAGCAAGGAATCAGGAATCTCTAAAGCCATAGGTTTGATCTCAAGATATAATGGGCGGATGATAAAGCTTACAGATTTAAACTCAAGGATTATTCCAGCAACCTGAGCTTTGACTATCAAAAAATTCCACCTCAACTTGTGGAGCTAACTTATTTATTTCAGTATAAATACGATGACACTCTGATTGATCTTTAGAGTAAGTAGAAATTGCAATTTTACCACTTAATTTATGCTTAAAAATTTGATCAACCAAGTGAGACTCTTGTTGCCCCATTCCCCATCCATAAATGACTAAATTCGTTTTATCTTTAATTAGTGACGGTAAAACCTCGTAAAAAACCGTACTTAAATATGGACTCGTTTTAATAGATTCCTTTTTCTTTTCTCCCGTGCCTTCAGCAACGAATAAAGGAATTTTATCATCTGTCCAATGTTGAGTTATCGTATCTAATAATTTTGAATCCTCTAAAGCTTTTAGCTTTTTTTCAGTATTAAAAATATCTCTAAAAATAGCTAAACTGCCATGTTGATAAAATGTCAAGGTAATTGCTTTTTCGCTTCTATAGGGCTTCTGAAATTTTTCCCAATCATGATCGAATACACCACCACCAATAAAACAATCTTTAAAAATATGTCCATCATTATTGATTTTCAAATCATTGCCATACATTCGAATCCAATACAACAACAGATCATAATTTAGAGAAACAATCGTGCTAAAACACTTTGTAAACTCGTAAAGCTGTGGTAACTGATCTACAATTTGATCTCTAGAACAATGTACTTCACGTACAACTTGAATGAGTGCATTTTTTATATTTTCATAAGCCTGATTTGTTTTTTTATCTTCTATTTGCAGTTTTTCATTAATCAATTTTGCATGCCAAACTAATCGAAGGATTAGTTCAAAATCAGATGTTTCAAACTCATTAAACAGTTTGGAAATATCATGATTAAACAACTCTAATTTTTCAGCTTCTTCTTTTAATGAACTAAATCCAAATTTGGAGTGCAGTGCCATACTTGCACCGTTACCAATGATCAGGCTGCCATTTTGATAATCATCTTTAATATCGCACCATTCTTTAATTTGATATTTAAAACTATTACTCATTGAATCATCTCAAATTTTTCTTATCAGCCAGATATTAACCAATTACAGATTGGAACAAAATCAATTTCCAAGTACAATATCTCGCAGTCGAGGGATGCTGCGACTTTTTCACAGGTACACAAATGTGAAATCGCTAGGCTCGACGATTCGGTTAGACACTCGCTCTAATCAACAACGGCATCCGCGAACATAATGATCAATTTTTGTATTTATAAGGAGATCGTAATGAACGCGGTTAATGCTTCATTTACAGATTATAAAGTTGCTGACATCACTCTAGCTGACTACGGCCGTAAAGAAATCAAACTTGCTGAAGCTGAAATGCCAGCATTAATGGGTCTTCGTAAGCGCTATGCTGCTGCAAAACCACTTGCAGGTGCGAAAATCCTTGGCTGTATCCACATGACCATTCAAACTGCTGTTTTAATTGAAACATTGGTTGAATTGGGTGCAGAAGTTCGTTGGACTTCATGCAACATCTTCTCAACTCAAGACCACGCTGCTGCTGCAATTGCAGCTTCTGGTGTTCCTGTCTTTGCTTGGAAAGGCGAAACTGAAGAAGAATACATGTGGTGTCTTGAACAACAAATCAATGTAAATGGCACACCTTGGGATGCCAACATGATTTTGGATGATGGTGGTGATTTAACACTCCTTGTTCATGAAAAATATCCTGAAGTGATTGCAAAAATTCATGGTGTAACTGAAGAAACAACGACAGGTGTTCAACGTCTGTATGAAATGCTTCGTGACGGTACTTTAAAAGTTCCTGCAATCAACGTAAATGACTCTGTAACAAAGTCTAAAAACGACAACAAATACGGTTGCCGTCACTCACTCAATGATGCAATCAAACGTGGTACAGATATGCTTTTATCTGGTCGTCGCGCCCTTGTGATCGGTTACGGTGACGTAGGTAAAGGTTCTGCTCAATCACTTCGTCAAGAAGGCATGATTGTACGTGTAACTGAAGTTGACCCAATCTGTGCAATGCAAGCATGCATGGACGGTTACGAAGTTGTTTCTCCATACAAAAATGGCGTACAGACTGGTAAGAAAGAAGACATCAACCTTGACCTTCTTCAAAACACTGACCTAATCGTAACGACTACTGGTAACTACCACGTATGTGACGCTGCAATGCTTGATTCATTAAAAGCAGGTGCAGTGGTGTGTAACATTGGTCACTTTGACACTGAAATCGACACGGCTTACCTCCGTGGTTACAAGTGGGTTGAAGTGAAGCCACAAGTTCACCAAGTTTACCGTTCAGAAGATGAAAATAACTACTTGATCCTTCTTTCTGAAGGTCGTTTAGTGAATCTTGGTAACGCAACAGGTCACCCATCACGTATTATGGATGGTTCTTTTGCCAACCAAGTACTTGGTCAAATGCACTTATTCGCTGAAAAATTTGCGGATCTTCCAGAAGATCAAAAACAAGCAGCAATTCGTGTAGAACTTCTTCCTAAGAAATTAGATGAAGAAGTTGCAGCAGCAATGGTTGCTGGTTTTGGCGGTGTCTTGACTCAATTGACGCAAGAACAAGCAGACTACCTAGGTGTAGCTGTTGAAGGTCCATTCAAATCTGACGCTTATAAATACTAAGTTTTATATTCCCCCTCATCCTAGCCTTCTCCCGGTGGGGGAAGGGACTTTTCATGATTAATTCAACTTATATGGAAAGTTCCCTCTCCTTTTAGGAGAGGGATAGGGAGAGGCCTAAATAAAAAGCATTTATAAAAAAGGATTTGATGATGAGCAAAAAAGTTCCAATTTCTTTTGAGTTTTTCCCAACCAAAACTGATGCGGGTGCAGAAAAACTTAAAGTCGTACACCAAGAACTACAGTTATTAAACCCAGAGTTCTTCTCTATTACTTATGGTGCTGGCGGTTCAACTCGTGAACGTACGCTTGCAGCGATTGCTGAATTCAATGGTAAAGGCACACCGGTTGCGCCGCACTTATCGTGTATTGGTGATGACAAAGCCCGTATTGCTGAATTACTTGATATCTATAAAGACCAAGGTATTGACCGTATTGTGGCTTTACGTGGCGACTTACCGTCTGGACAAGTCGGTTTAGGTGAACTGCCTTATGCAACAGATTTGGTGCGCTTTATCCGTGAGCATTCGGGGGATCACTTCCATATTGAAGTGGCGGCCTATCCAGAAATGCACCCACAAGCAGAAAGTTTTGATTTAGATATCCAGCGTTTCTGCGACAAAGCCCATGCAGGAGCGAATGCTGGTTTAACCCAGTTCTTCTTTAATCCAGATGCCTATTTCTACTTTGTAGAGCGCATTCAAAAAGAAGGCGTGAATATCCCAATCGCACCCGGCATTATGCCGATTACCAATGCCAGCAACCTGATTCGTTTTGCTGATGGCACAGGCGCTGAAATTCCACGCTGGATTCGTAAGCAATTGGCAACCTATGGTGATGATACTGCAAGTATTAAAGCTTTTGGTCACGAAGTTGTGGTCAAACTCTGCGAGCGTCTACTGGCTGGCGGTGCACCGAGCTTGCATTTCTACACCATGAACACCACTGATCCAACCCGTCAGCTTGTGACTGACCTTGGTTTAGTTTAATCCTGACTTAGACGAGTTGTACTTTATGCCACGTTTTTATATTGAAGCTGAATTAGCGGTTGAAACCCAGATTGAACTGACGGAAACTGTTTTTCATCATTGGTGTAAAGTACTTCGCGCCCAAGTTGGCGATCAAGCCATCTTGTTTAATGGACAAGGGGGTGAATACCTCGCAGAACTCACCGAAGTTTCGAAAAAGACTGCGACTGTTCAGGTATTGACGTTTAATCCTAGCAATCGGACTCCTGCCATTCACACCCTACTCGGTCAAGTAATGAGTAAAGGTGATCGCATGGATTATGCGATTCAAAAAGCGGTTGAACTGGGTGTTGCTGAAATTCAACTGTTGACCTCTGAGCGCTGTGAAATGCGTTTGAAGTATGACCGTGACCAGAAAAAATTAGACCATTGGCAAGGTATTGCAATTGCAGCATGTGAACAGTGCGGCATGAATATTGTGCCAAAAATCCATGCACCGATCAGTTTAGAGAAATGGCTTGCATCTGCATTGCCAAACACTAAACTCGTGCTTGCACCGAATAAAGATGAAACCGATCCTTTGAACGATGCGAGTCAAGATATTACTCTGCTGATTGGACCTGAAGGTGGTTTAAGTGAAGCGGAAATACTGGCCGCCAATCAGGCTGGGTTTACGAGTTGGTGCATTGGTGAACGTGTATTACGTACCGAAACTGCCCCTGTGGTTGCATTGTCCATCTTGAATTACAATGTTAGACCATAGTTTTTGAATATTTATGCAAATACAGATGGATTCGATTGAAATTTATGAACAACCTGATTAATCTAAAAGTGATTCAAATTACTGTAATTTTATTAAACGCCTAAGCTGATGAATGGAACGTATAACCTATACTGTATCTAGAACAAAACAAAAATAAGGTTATGAAAGATATGCCAGATTTTTTAGATGCGAATCTTAAACCGCAGTTAAGAGCTGCGCAAATTCATAATTCCATACGGCATATCCAACTGTTTTTAGCCAGCATTCTGATTATTTTTCTTTATGTATATTGCGTTTACCAATTTAATTTTTCTCAATTTTCCACCTTTTTTAATATCTGGTTTATTGGCACTGAAATTTTAGTCAGTTTTTTTTGGTTACTAACCGCCATTTG
The DNA here is from genome assembly GCF_054457875.1 of Acinetobacter sp. GXMZU3951. Classification (NCBI taxonomy): domain Bacteria; kingdom Pseudomonadati; phylum Pseudomonadota; class Gammaproteobacteria; order Moraxellales; family Moraxellaceae; genus Acinetobacter; species Acinetobacter sp. GXMZU3951. The sequence continues at coordinate 237,158 of NZ_JBTLFO010000001.1, forward strand.
GTTCAAGCCCGAGCAATATCAAATCACTAAAGCACATCACTGGGTGCAGTTTCTTTGCCTGAGTGTCGGCAGTTTGATCGCGATTGGAATTGCCCTGATTTATTATTACTTACCTCAGGTCAACCCAAATTTTGAACATGTCCATGCATTAACCTTATCCGCGTTAATGCTGATCGTCACGCAAACCTTGGCACTAACATTTCTAACCCAACGCCTAGATTATTTTTGTTTAGTTTTTATCCCCTCGATTATTCCCTATTTTATTTCTCAATTCATTCTAACCGACCAGATTAATCAACTCTTTCATCTCACGGTCAATTTTGTTCTGATTGTTATTCTACTTTGCGCAAATTCAACTTCTAGAATTCATAAACGTTTATCCGCTCTGTATTTACGTAATGCTCAATTAATCAAAAATACAGAACAACAAGTGACTTGGACTGAAGACTTGTGCATGCAACTCCAAAACGAAATGAACAAATCCAAAGAAATTGAATTACAGCTTCAGCTTAACAATCAGCTTTTAGAACAAAAAATTAAAGAACGAACGTTTGATATTGAACAAATGAACTGCAATCTCGAAAATCAACAGCAAAATTTGGATCTTGCGCATGAAATTGCAGGCTTAAAGCCTTGGGACTGGAATATTCGTGAGCGGCATATCTCTGTCAGTGATTACCAACAGCAGCAGAAGCGTAAACACTCCAAAGATCATCGTATTCAATTAAAAAATATCATTCATCCCGATGATCTACGCTGTTTTAAAACCGCTTTAAAACGCCACTTACGCGCAGAAACAGACCGTTATGAAGCCACTTACCGTGTGCTACAGAGTACCGGTGAATGGACGTGGGTCCATGATATTGGTCGTGTAATTGAACGTGACCCTCAAAGTAAAAAACCATTGCGTATGGTGGGTATTCAACGTGACATTCATCGTGAGAAAACCGATCAGGAACGACTAAAACTTGCTGCGAGTGTCTTAGAGCAAGCAGCTGAAGGCATTTTTATTTTAGATAAACATTTACGTTATGTGAATGTGAATCCTTTCTATGAAAAAATTACTGGCTTTAATCAGGAGCATTGTCTAGGACTACATCTTTTTGACATTAGCTCAAAGAGCAAAATACAGCAGCAAAAAAATCATCTGCTTATTCTCGAACAATTAGAACGTACAGGTGAATATGATGGCGAGTTAACCGAAAAGTTTGACTCTGGCAAAGAACTCACCCTCTGGCTACACATCAATGCCATTCACGATGAATACGATCGTGTCATTAATTATATTGGCATTGTGTCGGACTTGACTGAACGCAAACTCCAAGAACAGCGTCTGTCTTATCTGGAAAATTACGATACCTTAACTGACCTGCCGAACCGTTTTTATTATAACTATCAATTACATCAATATCTGGTTTCGCATCAAGATTCCATTCAACAATTGGCTGTCATTCGGCTCAATATTGACCGTTTCCGCCCATTAAATGAGTTTTTAAGCAACAATGGTGGTGATGAGCTTTTAAGACAAGTCGCTCAACGCTTACGACTGACCAATACAGAAGCTTTATTCTTGGCACACTTAAATGGTGATGATTTCGCGATTGTGTACGAAATTTCGCATATCCGTCCGTCCATTCAGCAGCATTGCCAACGTATTCAAGATGCCTTTAGTGAACCCTTTGACATTTTTGGGCAAGATCACTTTATTACCATTTCTATGGGGATTTCTTTCTATCCAGAACATGGTCGCCAACTCGATTATCTGAACAACTGTGCTGAACAGGCATTAACTGAAGCCAAACGCCTCGGTGGACATACTGTTAAATATTATTCGAGTGATAATACCGCCCTGCTTGAACAAGGCATTTATTTAGAACGTGATTTACGCCGTGCAATCCGTAATGATGAGCTCATTGTTTATTATCAACCTAAAATTAATTTTAAAGATCAGCACGTTTATGGATTTGAAGCCTTGGTTCGCTGGAATCACCCAACCAAGGGCATTATTCCTCCGGCTTTGTTTATTCCAATGGCGGAAAAAACCAGCTTAATTTCTGATATTGGACGTATTGTTATTCATAAAACAGCCAAACAAATTAGTTATTGGAATTCGATTGGCTTTAAAAATATTTGTGTTTCCGTCAATGTGGTTGCCCAGCAATTACAGCGCGGACAATTACTATCTGATTTAGATGATGCGATTCAAACTTATCAAATTTCAGGTGAGAGTCTTGAGCTAGAAATTACTGAGTCATCGCTGATTGAAAACTCCAAAACTGTAAAACTGGTGCTCGATCAAATCAAACAACGCAAGATCAATATCGCTCTCGATGACTTTGGTACAGGCTATTCGTCCTTAGCCTACCTTGCCGACTTCCCGATTGATATCTTAAAAATAGACCGCGCCTTTATTGCAAATATCGGCGATGGCAAACAAGATGCCATCATCAGTGCCATGGTAGCTATGGGCAAAGCCATGGGGCTGACCGTGGTTGCTGAAGGAATTGAAACTGAACAGCAGCTTTGCTATCTCGAAAAACTACAATGCGATATAGCGCAAGGCTATCTCTTCTCCAAACCTTTATCTGAAAATAATGCGACCGAATACCTTCAACAGCACAAACTTATAGCTTATTAATCTGAGTCAATAGGCTTTAGGTCTAAGTTTGTGTAAAAAAGAACCGTGTTCGACTGTGCTTAAAACGCAAGTAATGGTATATTCGAGCAAATTCAGCAAAAACCACCAGCCTCGCTGGACCACTCAGTAACAAACGAGATTCAGATGGACGATCAATCATTAAAACAGCAAGCTTTGTATTATCACGAGTTTCCAACCCCAGGTAAAATCAGTGTTACACCAAGTAAGCAGCTGGTCAACCAACATGACTTAGCCCTTGCTTACTCTCCAGGTGTTGCTGCTCCTTGTTTAGAGATTGAACGCGACCCTTCAACTGCAGCCCTATATACTGCTCGTGGTAACTTAGTTGCCGTTGTCAGTAACGGTACTGCTGTACTTGGACTAGGCAACATCGGTCCATTAGCGTCAAAACCTGTAATGGAAGGTAAAGGCGTACTGTTTAAGAAATTTGCTGGTGTTGACGTATTCGACATCGAAATCGCTGAAAATGATCCAGACAAAATTGTGGATATTGTTGCGGCATTAGAACCAACATTTGGCGGTATTAACCTCGAAGACATTAAAGCCCCAGAATGTTTCTACATTGAGCGTAAACTACGTGAACGCATGAACATTCCTGTGTTCCATGATGACCAACACGGTACATCTATCATTGTAGGTTCTGCTTTACTGAATGCACTTCAGTTAAATGGCAAAAAAATTGATGAAATCAAAATCGTGGCTTCTGGTGCGGGTGCTGCTGCCCTTTCATGTTTAGATTTACTTTGCGCGATTGGTGCGAAGAAAGAAAACATCATCGTTGCGGATTCACGCGGTTTGTTAACCACAAAACGTGAAGGTCTAGACGACTCGAAAAAACGCTACGTACAAGATATCGAAGGCACTCAACTGGCAGATGTGATTGCTGGCGCTGACATGTTCCTTGGTCTTTCTGCTGCGGGCATCTTAACCAAAGAAATGGTTAAGGAAATGGCAAATGATCCTATCATCTTTGCATTGGCAAACCCAGATCCAGAGATTTTACCAGAGCACGCTCACGAAGTTCGTCCAGATGTGATTATGGCGACAGGTCGTTCTGACTATCCAAACCAAGTCAACAACGCGCTTTGCTTCCCATACATCTTCCGTGGTGCACTTGATGTTGGTGCAACCACCATTAATGAAGAAATGAAGATTGCCTGCGTATACGCAATCGCACGTATGGCACACATTGAAGCAGATGCTGCGACCTATGGTGAAAAATCTGCATCATTCGGTCGTGACTACCTGATTCCTCGCCCACTTGATCAACGCTTGATTCTTGAAATTGCACCAGCGGTTGCGCAAGCAGCAATGGATTCTGGTGTAGCGACTCGTCCAATCGAAGATTTCTCTGCTTATCGTCAACGCTTGTCTGAGTTTGTTTATAACTCTGCATTCATGATGAAGCCAATCTTCGCACAAGCAAAAACAGACCCTAAACGTATTGCTTATGCTGAAGGTGAAGACCTACGCGTACTTCGTGCGGTTCAAATTGCGGTTGATGAAGATCTTGCAAAACCAATTTTAGTCGGTCGTACTGCGGTTATTGAAGCGAACATTAAAAAGTTAGGCTTACGTCTTGAACACGGTGTAAACATTACGATTGTGGATCAAGAGAAAAACCCTGACTACGAAAAATTTGCTGAAGACTACTACGACATCATGCAACGTAAAGGGGTTACACCTGAATACGCACACCGTGAAGCACGTCGTCGTTCTACCTTAATCGCAGGTATGTTGGTTAAACATGGTCTTGCCGATGGTATGTTATGTGGTACGTATTCAAGCTATGACATTCACTTAGACTTTGTGAAAAATGTCATTGGTTTAAAAGAAGGTCACAACTCATTCTTTACACTGAATGCGTTAATGCTTGAAGACCGCAATCTGTTCATTGCTGACACTTACATCAATCGTAATCCAACAGCTGAACAGCTGGCTGAAATGACCATTTTAGCCGCTGAAGAAGTACGTCGTTTTGGTATCACACCGCGTGTAGCACTACTTTCACACTCAAGTTTTGGTTCAGATCAAAATGATCCAAGCGCGCAAAAAATGCGTAAAGTATTTGAAATCTTGAGTGAAATTGCACCAGAACTTGAAGTTGAAGGTGAAATGCACGGTGATGCTGCAATGGACGAAACCATTCGTCAATTTGCCTTCCCGAACTCACGTTTCAAAGGCTCGGCTAACTTGTTAATTATGCCAAACCTTGATGCTGCGAATATTTCATTCAACCTATTAAAATCGACTTCTGGTAACAACGTAACTATCGGTCCTATTTTATTAGGTGCAGCAAAACCAGTTCATATCCTTACTCCGACGACCACAACTCGTCGTCTTGTGAATATGACGGCTTTAACTGTGGCTGAAATTCAGCAAGCTGAAACTGAAGCACTTTAATCTTTAGTGAAAAGCTCAAGTTATTGACTTGAGAAAACCTCTATTCTGTAGCATGATTGCTTGAAGAATAGAGGTTTTTTCATGCAAGTTTATTTAGTAGGCGGTGCAGTACGAGATCACTTACTCGGACACCCCTATCACGAAAAAGATTATGTTGTTGTTGGTGCTACACCAGAACAAATGCTTGCTCTCGGCTATCAACCCGTTGGCAAAGATTTTCCGGTTTTTTTACATCCAGAAACAAAAGAAGAATATGCATTGGCCCGTACTGAACGTAAGTCAGGTCAGGGTTATCATGGGTTTGAATTTTATACGGATGTGAGCGTTCGCTTAGAAGATGATCTCATTCGTCGTGATTTGACCATCAATGCCATGGCCATGGATGAGCAAGGTCAAGTCTATGATCCTTATGATGGTCAGCAGGACTTAAATGATAAAATCCTGCGTCATGTATCCCAAGCCTTTGTAGAAGATCCACTTCGTGTATTACGTGTTGCGCGTTTTGCCGCACGCTATAAACCTTTAGGTTTTAGCATAGCCGCTGAAACCTTAGACTTAATGCGGGAATTGGCGGAATCAGGCGAACTGAATGCCTTAACGCCAGAGCGTGTCTGGAAGGAAACTTCTCGTGCACTCATGGAACCGCATGCAGACATCTATTTTGAAGTTCTGCACGCATGTGGTGCCTTAAAAGTTTTATTTCCTGAAATTGATGCCTTATTTGGCATTCCACAGCGCCCTGAGTATCATCCCGAAATTGACTGTGGCGTACATACCCTCATGTCATTACATCAAGCCTGCAAAGCCAATTACTCACTGGATGTTCGTTTTGCCGTACTGGTTCATGATTTAGGTAAAGCACTGACTCCCGCACATGAATTACCGCGCCATATTATGCACGAAGAACGTGGCATCAAACCTGTAACCGAAGTTTGTGACCGCTTAAAAGTACCGACTCAAACCAAACAACTGGCTTTGGCAGTCTGTAAGGAACATCTTAAATGCCATCAGGCTTTGGCACTCAAACCGGGAACATTGTGGCGCCTGTTACAGCGCTTAGATGTATTGCGCCGTCCTGAACGTGTTGAAGCCTTTATTCAAGCCTGTGAATGTGATTCGCGAGGTCGTTTAGGGCTAGAAGATCGAGAATATCCTCAAGCGGCTTATGTGCGGAATGCCATGGAAATTGTACGCGGCATTAAAGCACAAGATTTGCCACCTGAAATTCAAGGCTCTGAAATTGGTGAAATGCTGATTCAACGTCGGATTCAAGCCTTAGAAACCTATAAAGCACAACACGCCACCCCTCCTACTGCTGAATAAAATAAAAAGCCCTCACTTGGTTTGGTGAGGGCTTTTCATCTAGCATCATTTAACTTTTATGAAACCTGAGCAGGAAAAGTGATGACCTGCTCTAAACGCATTTTTTGGGTTGCAATCATCAACAAACGATCCAGCCCCAATGCAATCCCCGCACATTCACTCATCTGCGGCAAAGCTGCCAATAAATATTCATCTACAGGCATCACATGTAATCCGAGTTGTGCACGCTCTTGATTATCCGCCTCAAAACGCTGACGAAGCACATCTGCATCAATCAGTTCATCATAGGCATTCGCTAGTTCCAACCCTTCGATATATAACTCGAAGCGAGCTGCAACCAGCTCACCATCTTCATCTTGCTTGGTTTTCGCCAATGAAGCGAGCTCGGGGGGGAAATCTGTTAAAAAAACCGCTGTGTCAAAACCTAAACTTGGTTCAACAAAATGAGAGAACAAAAGATCAATATAACCGAGTCGATCCTCACCCAAATCCAGATTGAGCCCCATACGCTGACAACAATCCTGGAGCTGTTTAAGGCTGGCTTGTAATGGATTTAAATCCAAGCGATCCATAAAGGCATGTTTATAACTTAAGATGGTTGGACGAATTTCACCAAAACGTTGTGCCAAAGTCACATTTAATAAATCCGTGACCTCAAACATCAAATCTTGCAGGCTAAAGTGCGGACGATACCACTCCAGCATGCTGAACTCGCTGTTATGTTTACGACCATGCTCATCATCGCGAAACACCTTGCATATCTGGTAAATTGCACCACTGCCACTTGCCAGTAAGCGCTTCATCGCAAACTCAGGCGAAGTCTGTAAATAATGCGTTGCCAGTTTGCCCTGCACATGACGCTGTGCTTGTACAGAAGCCAAATGCACATCGGTTACACCAGCTTGAGATAAAATCGGCGTTTCAACTTCCAAGACTTGGCGATCTGCAAAAAACTGACGGATTTGAGCATACATTTTTGCACGGGCTTGTATTGCAGCCAGATCACAGGTCGGTTGATAGTGAATTTGACTCATGCTTGTGGCCCCCCATGAGCGGCCCATTCACGTCGCAGCGGATAGTTTTTTCTTAAAGCATCAAAAGCATGTTGCTCAACTTTGCCATCCCGCACACAGGCTCTCAACTGCGCATCATCTTGCGCAATATCATAAATCTGTTTGAGGTATTGTGAGATTACTGTTTTGAAATCGGCATGTGCGAAATATTGTTCGCAACTCGGTAATTGGGTTTCAAACTTTTTGTTATTGCTGTAGTCAAATACTCGACAGAAGGCATCATAAATCATTTGCGTTCCACGCGCTTTGCCTTCCAAGCTATACCCTGCAATATGTGGCGTGGCCAAACTCAGCATATTCAACAGTTCAGCCGAAATTTCTGGTTCATGCTCAAACACATCCAGCACCACTTGGCGACCTGTTTGCTGTATGTCAGCCATTAAAGCAATTTCTTCAACCACAGGACCACGAGCGGAATTAATCAAAATGGCATTCGGCTTCATTTCTGTAAAAGCCTGCGCATTAAACAAATGATAAGTTGGATAAGCCCCTGCTTGAGTTAAGGGCACATGAATCGAAATAGCATCGGCTTGTTGCAATAACTGAGTAAAATCGACTTGTGTGACATCTTGAGATTGAACAAATGGATCATACGCAATCACCTGCCAACCCAAAAGCTGAGCCATTGCAGCTAAACGTGATCCCACATTACCTAAGCCAATAATACCGAGACAAAATGTCTGCTGAGCAGTAATCAATTCCGATCTCAAATGCAATAAAGCGGTAATCACATATTCGGCCACGGCCTGCGCATTACATCCTGCGGCATTCGACCATGTTATACCTGCTGCATTTAAAGCGGCTATATCAAGATGATCTGTACCAATTGTGGCACTGCCAACATATTTCAAAGCGGTATTTTGAATCAAGTCCGCATTTACTTTGGTCACCGAACGGACCAACAGCGCATCAGCATCCACAACATCTGCATGCTGCAAATTGCGCCCTGCCGCATGTTGAATTGAACCAAATTCTGCAAAAAAATAATCCGTAAACGCTAGATTTTCATCAGCCACAATTTTCATAAAGTTGGACCTGCAATAGAGTCAAATCTATATTACTGTTTTCGAATTACACTGACTATTCAAATAGATTTTTTTGGCGCTCTCTGTCGCTCTTTTTATTTATTACTGCTTAGTTTACGTGCAAAGAAATACTGCAACCCATTAAAAAGATTTATTCCAGACAAATTGACACTTACAATGCTGCTCAATTTATTACTACACCGCATACAATGTTACGCCTTCCTCTTATCACTTGCATTCTGGCTTTATCAGGATGTGCTCTCGGTACCAGTCAAGAAATAAAACAAGCCGAAATACTGCTCGCACATTTTCAATGTCACAATATTGAAACGAGCCAGATGATGCATAGCCCAATTATTACTTACCATGAACGCGCTTTAGGCAATAGCCGTCAAAAAGTGGAAGGTTATCTACAAAGTTATAAAGATGGCGATATTCTATTTACCGAACCCTTGCCGGACATTATTTCCGCAGAATATGAACATTATAAAGCCGCCTGCCAGTCTTTAGGCGGCTTAAGCCGATAATCCCATCCAGTTGAGATTATACATATAGCAAAGGGCAGTAAAAACTGCCCTTGCTTGATAGTGCTGGAATTTAAGCATCTCGCTGATTGAGATATCGTGTATCGATACTGAATTTTTCTGGAAACTTCGGCTGAATACTGGCATAAAACTGCATGATTTCTTGCATATCCTGCTCATAATCTCCAGTGGGATAAACAATTTTGCCGACGCCTGCTTCTTTTTTTACATAATCCATATAAGCCAGTGCAATTGGCACGCCTGCATTTACTGCTACATGGTAAAAGCCCGTTTTCCATTGTTCTTGTTTCGAACGTGTACCTTCTGGCGTTACCAACATCACCAGCTTCGGGTGGGTTTTGAATAAATCAGTCATCAGTTCAACCATACTTGGTCGAGCATCCCCTGCTTTCTTCGGGCGACGGTCAATACCAATGCCGCCCATAGCACGCACAAAAGGACCAAATGGTAATTTCATATAACTGTCTTTAATGGTAATTCGGACATTTACCCCAAGTGCTTTCAAGGCTAAACGCGCATAGAGTGCATCCCAATTACTGGTATGTGGTGCAGCAATCATCACACATTGTTCTAGATCTTCCGGCCACTGATCATCTGTCTTCCAACCCATCAATGCTAAAGATTGTTCAGCCAACTTCTCAAACACAGCAACACCAAAATCAACAAAAAAAGACAGCGAATTCTACCAATCTGTTTGAATAAAAAAAGAGCCATAAGTACAAAAAACAGGCTATTAATATATAAATGTATAAGTTGTTAATTTTGATTTTTTTAATTTAATTGCTAAATCCTGAGCAGATTTTCATATGGTAATTATTCTGATCAGAAATGCATGCTATAACTGCGAATTTGGAATTAAATTCTTAGGGTGCTCTAAATTTTATAACCGTAAATCCCAACCACTGTTTTGTAAGCAAATATCTCTTTATTCATGATTCATCTTGGGCTTAAAACTTTTTAAAACCAAATAAAACTGAATCACAGAAACAAGACTTAAAATATATTTGATATATTTCAATAACTTAAAAAATATCAGCATTAAAATTTAATCACTATTTAAACGCCATCTCAGTGGTCTATGAAAAAGAGAAAGCATACTGGAGATTGGCTTATGGTTTACGGCCTAAGAGGATTGTCGTCCATCGGCTCATCAGCCCCAAACAGTTGCTCCACAATTCGCTCAGACTCAGCAAAAAAAAACCCTGCTTACGCAGGGTTTTTCGAATCAGTTCGCGACTTAGTGAGCAGCGAATTGGTTCATTGTGTTTTTAGCATCGTCATGTGCTTTAAGAGCGTTGTCACCAGAGAAGATTTCTTTGTGATCATCACCGATGTCAGAACCCGCCATTGCTTGGTGTTTAACACAAGCGATACCGCCACGGATTTCTTTACGTTGTACGCCAGCAACATAAGCCAACATACCTTCAGTACCGAAGTAACCTTGTGCAAGCTCATGCGTAGAAAGAGCTGCAGTGTGGTAAGTCGGAAGAGTGATCAAGTGATGGAACACACCCGCTTCACGAGAAGCATCAGCTTGGAATGTACGTACTTTCTCATCAGCTTCAGCAGCCAATTCAGAGTTGTCATACTCAGCGCTCATTAATTTAGCACGGTCGTATGCAGATACATCTTTACCTTCAGCAACCCAACGATCGTAAGCTTGTTGACGGAAGTTTAAAGTCCAGTTGAACGATGGAGAGTTGTTGTAAACAAGTTTCGCATTTGGAACTGTTTCTTTAACACGGTTCACCATGTGAGCGATTTCGTCAACGTTTGGAGTTGCAGTCTCGATCCAAAGAAGGTCAGCACCGTTTTGTAAGCTAGTTACACAGTCAAGTACAACGCGGTCAATTTGTGTGCCTTCACGGAATTGGTATAAACCAGAAGCTAAACGCTTAGGACGGTGTAATTTGCCATTACGTTTGATCAAGATTTCGTCTTCTTGAGCTTCAGAGATATCAATTTCAACTGTGTCTAAGTAGCTGATGTATTGAGAAGCGATGTCGCCTGGCTCTTTAACCACTGGGATTTTTTGAGTCAAGTCAGCGCCTTCAGAGTCAGTACGCGCAACGATAATACCGTCATCAAGACCCATTTCTAAGAATGCATAACGTAATGCATGGATTTTAGCGATGAAGTCTTCGTGTGGAACAGTTACTTTACCAGCTTGGTGACCACATTGTTTAGCGTCAGATACTTGGTTTTCGATTTGTAGTGCACAAGCACCCGCTTCGATCATTTTCTTAGCAAGTAAGTAAGTCGCTTCTTCGTTACCGAAACCAGCGTCGATGTCCGCAATAATTGGCACAACGTGAGTTTCAAAGTTGTCGATTTGTGCAGTGATTTCAGCAGCTTTAGCAGTATCACCCGCTTCTTGAGCTTTTTTAAGCGCACGGAACAAATCGTTTAATTCTTTAGCATCAGCTTGACGTAAGAAAGTGTAGATTTCTTCGATTAATGCAGGAACTGAAGTTTTTTCGTGCATAGATTGGTCCGGAAGTGGACCGAATTCTGAACGAAGAGCAGCAACCATCCAGCCAGAAAGGTAGATATAACGACGTTCAGTAGTACCGAAGTATTTTTTGTTCGCAATCATTTTTTGTTGTGCGATGAAACCGTGCCAGCAACCTAATGATTGAGTGTATTTGCTTGAATCGGCATCATAAGCAGCCATATCACGACGCATAATCGCAGCTGTGTATTTAGCAATATCTAAACCAGTTTTGAAACGGTTTTGCAATTGCATACGCGCAGCATCTTCAGGACTGATGTCTGCCCAAGTGTTACCGAATTTTGCTTTTAATTCGCGGATTGCATCAATCGCTGTTTGGTATGTAGTCATGATATTTTCCTGTAATAATATTAGGATTTCATCAATTGAAGCAGTAAAATCTGAATAATGATTTTTGTTCAGATTTACAACACTTCATTACGATGAATACAGATTAGATTGAGTTGTCAAATTAATCCAATATCCTCAAGTAATTTTCGGTATTTATTTAATAAATGTATAGATCAAAGTCGTATTATATTGCAAATAAATATAAATAATTATTTTAAAAATCAATAATATAGGAAAATTAAAATTACTTGCAATTTACATATAATGACTAAATATTCAGCATTAGACTTAAGTCTCGCATGCCTTAAAATCTATTTTTGGGGATGAAATAGCACAACTAAATGGACTTAATTTTGCCATTATAATTAAAATACAATCGTATAAAATAAATACAACCTTCAGCTCAGTTCACTTCGCTTTTTTTATTTTCAGCTTGGCATTCCAACTATATGGCTTATTTTCTTTCCTCCGCATGGGGGACGATATTGGTTTAGATCAGGCTTTTATCTGTTGTCATTTTCCTATACTATGCGCAGGCTCATAATAAAAATCCAAACGCGCTTTTTCATCATATTTTCTACACAAGCCTTACAGCTTATGGCATAATCAACATAATTTCATAAGTTTATTCTTGGTATTTATTTTATGAATCTGGAGCGGGTCGACCTTAACTTACTCATCTATCTTGACGTGTTATTACGTGAAAAAAATGTCACACGTGCAGCAGAACAATTGGGTGTCACCCAACCTGCAATGAGTAACATCTTACGTCGTCTTCGTAATCTGTTTAATGATCCCCTCTTGATTCGTTCATCTGAAGGTATGACACCCACCGAACGTGCATTGGAATTACAACCACGCATTCGTGATGCCTTATCTGACCTTTCGATGATTTTAGAGCCACGCACCGAATTCCGTCCTTATACCTCTAATCGCGTGTTCCGCATTATGACGTCAGACTATGCCGAAGCGACTTTAGTCCCTCGCCTAGTTAAAGCCTTACGTTCTGAAGCACCAAATGTCGTACTCGACTTTTTAACGCCCAGTGACGTGTCTTATCGTGATATGGAACAAGGCAAAGTTGACCTAGCCATCAACCGTTTTAATGAAATACCGCAAAGTTTCCATCAGGTTCTGGTTTGGCGCGACAGTTTCTCTTGCCTACTCAATGGCAAACACCCAGCCGCTACCAACCTGAACTTAAAAAGTTATCTAGATGCTCAACATATTTGGGTATCGAAAACAGGTATGGGGGTTGGCTTTGGTGTAAACCCAGAAAAACAAGCCGGTTTAGGTTGGATTGATCAAGCACTGGAACGTATTGGTCAAAAGCGTAAAATTTCTGTATTTACGCGTCATTATCAAATGCCGGCATTATTAGCCTCGAATGTTGATTTGATTGCGACCTTACCCACCCGTATTGCTCGTTTACAGGCGAAAAATCAGAACTTATTGATTAAAGACCCACCGTTCTATATTCCAGAATTTGAATTAAAAATGGCATGGTGCCCATTGTTACATCATCACCCTGCACACCGCTGGTTGCGCCAATTAATTTTATACGTTGCACGCCAGATGATTGAGGAAGAAAATCGTGAATTCTTACTCAATAACTCACAATTTTCACATTATTAATTAGATTTTTTCTTAAATTCTTAATTTTTGAGATTATACTGTAAGCACTTCGGGACTAATTAAATTATTCCCCTTGTGCTTTTTTTGTTCAAAATATTTCATAATAATGATGATCCGCAGGTGGATTCGTGAGCCTCTTCCAGAATATTATAATCATTTTTCTGCTCATCGCAGGAGCGGGTTTTCTGTCGCTTACAGAAATTGCGCTTGCAGGCGCGCGCAAAGTCAAATTAAAAATTCTGGCTGAAGCGGGTGAAGAACGTGCGCAAAAAGTTCTAGATTTACAGGAAAACTCTGCTGACTTCTTTGCTGCATCGCAAATTGGACTCAATGCCGTTGCCATTTTGGGCGGTATTTTGGGCGAAGGCGCCTTCCGGCCTTATTTTCTTACTTTTGTCTCTCGCTTCTACACAGGCCCTTGGTCAGAAACCATCAGTTTCGTCCTCTCTTTTACCTTGGTCACCTCGTTATTTATTCTTTTTGCCGATTTAATGCCTAAACGCTTGGCAATGATCGCCCCTGAAAAAATCTCAATTGCGGTGATTAATCCGATTCAGGTCTTTATTAAGGTCTGTAAGCCTTTAGCATGGATTATCAATGCTTTAGCAAATTTACTCTTCCGCCTGTTTAAAGTGAATACCATCCGTGATGACAATATTACCTTTGATGATATTTCCGCAGTAATGGATGCTGGTGCGCAAGCTGGGGTACTACAAAAGCAAGAACACCACTTTATTGAAAATGTGTTTGAGCTTGAAGAACGTAACGTACCTTCCAGTATGACGACACGCGAAAACGTGGTGTATTTTACCTTAAATGAATCTGAAGCCAGTATTCGTCAAAAATTGGCTGAATACCCCTACTCTAAATTTTTAGTTTGTAGTGAAAATATTGATGATGTAATTGGCTATGTCGATGCCAAAGACATTCTGGTTCGTATTCTCAATAATCAATCTTTATTGCAGCTCAACGAAAACACCATCCGGAATGTCCTAACCATTCCAGACACCTTAACCTTGTCTGAACTGTTAGACCGTTTCCGCTCCAGCAAAGAAAAATTTGCAGTAGTGATTAATGAGTATGCCCTTGTGGTAGGTGTAATTACTCTCTCTGACATCATGATTACCGTAATGGGTGATTGGGTTACCCCAATGGAAGAAGAGCAGCAAATTATTAAACGTGACAACAATTCATGGCTCATTGAAGGCAGCACTCCAATTGAGGATATGAAGCATGCACTCGAAATAGACGAGATGCCTGACGAAGAAAATTATGAAACCCTTGCAGGTTTTATGATGTATCGCTTACGTAAAATTCCTCGTCCAGCAGACATCGTTATTTATGCGGGTTATAAATTTGAAGTGGTCGATGTGGATCATTTTAAAATTGACCAATTGCTCGTCACTCGCCTGTTAGAGGAACAGTCGCTAAACAACAGCGACAACGTTGAAGATTAATTATTTTGATTTTTTCTTAGGCCTTGTCATCTGTACAAGGCTTTTTATTGCTTTAAATTTAGTGATAGCAATAAAGTTGCATTTTTAGATAGTTTATAAATCCATATTATTTATTAGAAAAATAGAATAAATAACACCATTTGTTAAATTATATTTAAAAAACCAGATGAATTTAATAGTATTAATTTCACTTGAATATTAAATAAAACTATCACACTCAAAGGACTGATCCATGCTGACTATTTTAGGCTTAGGCATGATTATTTGCTTTATGTATTTAATCATGTCCAAGCGTCTAAGTGCTCTTGTCGCCTTAACTCTTATTCCTATTCTTTTTGCATTAATTACGTATGCACTAAGTTTCTTTGTAGACAGTCTAGCTGGATTTAATATTTCAGAATTAGGTAACATGATGATGGATGGGATCAAGAAACTTGCCCCAACTGGCGTCATGCTGTTATTTGCTATTCTTTACTTTGCCATCATGATTGATACTGGCTTGTTTGATCCATCAGTAAAATGGATTTTGAAACAAGTCAAAGGGGATCCTCTAAAAGTGACTTTAGGGACGATTACGCTAACTTTGATTGTATCCTTAGATGGTGATGGCTCGACAACCTATATGATCTGTGTAGCAGCTATGTTGCCATTGTATAAACGGATTGGGATGAGCCCATTAATCATGGCATGTTTGATGATGCTTGCCAGTGGTATTATGAATTTAACCCCTTGGGGCGGGCCTACTGCACGTGCCGCAACCGCACTTCATGTCGATCCAAACGATGTCTTTGTACCCATGCTGTTTCCGATGTTGGTGGCGATTATCTGGCTATATTTCCTAGGCTTTATGTATGGTCGCATGGAGCGTAAACGCATTGGTATTGTAGAACTAGACATTAGTCATGGTGACAATATTCAAATCTCGCAAGTGCCAGAAGCAAACCGTCATCATTTACGTACATTTAATGCCTTACTGACACTCGGCCTGATGATTACGTTGGTGATGGGAATTTTGCCTGCGCCAATTTTATTTATGGTGGCATTATCTATTGCATTAATTGTGAATTATCCCGACTTAAACATGCAAAAGCAGCTGATCGGCAATCATTCTGCAAGTGCTTTGGCTGTAGTTGGGATTATTTTTGCCGCAGGGATTTTCACGGGTATTCTATCCGGTACAGGTATGGTCGATGCGATGTCTAAGCAATTGGTCGCAATTATCCCAGAAAGTATGGGACCGTATTTAGCACCTATCACTGCCCTCATTAGTATGCCATTGACCTTCTTTATGTCGAATGATGCTTTCTATTTCGGTGTCTTACCTGTGTTATCAGAAGCTGCTGGGCATTATGGCATTACCCCAGTAGAAATGGCACGTGCCTCAATTGTCGGACAGCCTGTACATCTACTTTCACCTTTGGTTCCATCTACCTATTTATTGTGTGGGCTGGCGGGTATCAATTTTGGTGAACATCAAGAGTTCACTTTTAAATGGGCCGTTATAACGTGCTTGGTGATGCTGGTGACTGCTGTCATTTTTGGTATTTTCCCACTCTATTCTACGCTCGGATAACTACGTTATAAAAAAAAGAGCACCTTTAGGTGCTCTTTTTGAGTATGAATCAAATATATCAGTATTTCGCAAGCAGCGCTTCTAGAACAGCTTGATAGTGAATCAGAATATCTTCTTCTAAAATTTTATAAGCATTATCGAATTGCACCATTGGCCAACCCTGTTTCCAAAATGGAAAGATGTTATGAAGATCTTCCGTAACGATTGCATCTTCACGGGTAATGGCTTGCGCAATCTGGGAAAGCACTTGTGCTGTTTCAGCACCATCAATGGCTAAATAATCAATACCTTGTGCTTTCAAAATACGAATACGATCTTTTTTATAACGGATTTTTTTCGCTTGGGTCGAATTTAAATTTAACGCCAAGGTCACTGCTTCAACAAATTTTTCTTCAAAAGATTGATGCAATGCCAATAAAGCCTGCTTATGCGACTCCTGACGACCCGCTTTTCCACCAGCACGAATAATTTGGTTGGCTTCAATATTGAGCTTATCGTTTTTCATAGACTTTAAAACGTCTAAAATTTCGATATCACTTAATTGCGCGGGAGATTGTTCAGTCATGCACTGCTCGTATAAATTCATTAGAAAGTACTATTCTCGCATACTTCCTTCATAAAGAGCAGTGTTTACGATGACCTTGGACACGTAAGCATGCAGAAAAGATTCAATCCCACTTTGAAAGCAATATTGAATCTTCTTTATCGCGCTCTTTTTAAATCGAATTAAATCACTTCGACCACAATTTTCCCAATATGATCCCCGGTATCCATGGCGCGATGTGCATCTTGAATCTGATCAAATTTAAAGGTTTTATAAATCATTGGTACACATTGCCCCTGCTCTAACAACGGCCAGACATGCTGCAATAAACCTTGGGTAATTTCTGCTTTTTCAGCCGTATTACGTGCACGCATAGTTGAACCTGTAATGGTTAAGCGTTTCATCATAATTTGACCCAATTTTACTTCTTTGGCTTTCGTTCCACCAAGAAAGGCGATATACACCAAACGTCCATCTTTACGCAGTAAATTCAGATTTTGATCTAAATACGGTGCACCTACGATATCTAGAATAATATCAACCCCGGCCTGCTCCGTTTTCTCCAAAATATAACTTTCGAAATTTTGTGTTTTATAGTTAATTGCATCGGTTAAATGCGCAATTGCCTGAACTTTTTCATCCGAACCAACCGTTGCAAAAGTTTTAAGCCCCATCGCCTGACATAACATCAGTGCAGTCGTGCCAATACCACTGGTTCCACCATGAATTAGAATGGTTTCACCTGCTTGGGCTTTGCCCATTTGGAATACATTTGCCCAAACTGTAAAAAATGTCTCTGGAATCGCAGCCGCTTGCACATAACTAAGACCACTCGGAATAGTTAAGGTTTGTGACTCAGGAACTACACAATATTCGGCATAACCGCCACCATTGGTTAATCCGCAGACCTGATCACCAACCTTAAAATTGCTGACTGATGAACCAACGGCAACCACCTCACCCGCAACTTCCAATCCAGGCACTGGCGTGACGCCTTTTGGCATTGGATATAAGCCCTGACGTTGTAAAATATCTGGACGGTTTAAGCCAAAAGCATGGACTTGAACCAAGACTTCATCTGCCTTTGGCTCAGGCACATCCGTTTGCACAATCGCTAATGTTTCTGGTCCACCCGCTTCGGTAATTACCACCTGATGCATCATTGGATTTGACATGATGTTTCCCTATATGTACTTGTGCTTATCATTCTGTATTTCATCATAAAGCCTTACTGGAATGAAACCAAACCTGCTACACATTTAGCCGTATAAATCATACATTTTGTATAAAAAAAGCCCCTATTTTCAGGAGCTTTTTCTTCAAATCAGATTTAGCGTTTTGGTAACGGAATGTACTGTGAACCCGCATTCTGTAGTTGGCGCTCACCCACAACCACATCTAGCGTTAAAGGTTGACCAGCACGATCGACTTGAATCTTAATGGTGCTATTTGGCGCTTGTAAGGCAACATAATTAATTAAATGTGAAGCTGAAGTAATTTTCTCATCATTCACTTGAATAATCTTATCGCCTTTTAATAATCCAGCCTGTGCCGCAGGACCATTTTTTAACACATCTGCGACCACAACACCCGCCTGTTTCGGTGCCATGACATCATCTTGTTGAACTGGCATTAGGCTGATGCCTAACCAACCGCGAACCACTCGTCCATCTTTCAGAATAGAATTTAATACTTGCTGACAAACTTTTGCAGGAATTGCAAATCCAATTCCTAATGACCCACCCGACTGCGAAAAGATGGCAGTATTCACCCCAATTAAATTACCCGCCACATCAATTAATGCACCACCCGAATTACCTGGGTTAATTGCTGCATCAGTTTGAATAAAGTCTTCGTAGGTATTGATGCCTAAATCAGAACGACCTGTCGCGGAAATAATCCCTTGTGTCACGGTTTGACCCACACCAAATGGATTACCAATTGCAAGGACTACATCACCAACTTCGTTGCCACTGAGTTTGAATGGCAATACAGGCAATTTATCCAAATCAATTTTGATTACCGCCAAATCGGTATCTGGGTCAGTCCCAATAATTTTTGCAACTGCACGACGTCCATCTTGCAAAGCAACAATAATTTGATCGGCCTGAGACACCACATGATTATTCGTGAGGATATAGCCATCTGGGCGCACAATTACTCCCGAGCCCAGACTATTTTCATTTTGACCTTGCTCTAATTGATCTGGCACTTGATTGCCAAAAAATTCTCGAAAAGCAGGGTCATTTAATAAAGGATGATCGAGCTGTTTCACTTTTTGGGTGGTGAAAATATTCACCACCGCAGGTGCAGCCACTTTAACTGCAGCACTATAAGAAACAACGCCGCCTGTCCGACTCGTATCAATTAAAGGCTCAACTTTTTCTGCGGGTAATTTCACCCCATCCGAGGCAATAGGTGCTTTCGGTTTTTGGTATTGTTGCCATGCAATAAAACCAATAATCACAATAATGAGTAACACCCAAGGTAACCATGTAAAGGTCCGGCGCACGTTGCTATCCTCTTAAAATATTTTAATTTCTTAATGACGAAGAATTTCTGCTTATTGTAAAGGCAAATACAGTTAGATACACAAAATTGATGCAAGAGTTTTGTGATGCTTTAGTTACAATTGAAAATATGTTTTGATGATATTAATTCGCAACTTAAGAGATTTTTATGGCCGCTCTACAAGAAATTATTCAATGGTGCAATGACACATTAAAAACCCACGAATTTAAAGACTATGCACCGAATGGTTTGCAAATTGAAGGGAAATCTGAGGTCAAAAAAATTGTCTGTGCTGTCACCGCCTCTCAAGAAGCGATTGATGCAGCCGTTGCACAACAAGCGGATCTCCTCTTGGTTCATCATGGCTATTTTTGGAAAGGAGAAGCCTACCCGATTACAGGGATGCGCGGTAAACGTATTAAAACCCTTATCCAACATGATATTTCTTTAGTGGCTTATCACTTACCGTTAGATTCGCATCCGATGCTAGGTAACAATGCGGCTATTGCAGATCTTTTAGAACTGGAAATTTTTGAAGCTTTAGATGCATCAGAACGTCATCCGATTGGTAATATTGGCTATTTAAAACAAGCACTTACTCCTGAAGATTTAAAAAATTTTCTTACAGAACGCTTAGGTTTTCAAACCATTCATTTACCTGCAGATAAAAAAACCATTCAAAAAGTCGGATTCTGCACGGGTGCTGCTCAAGACTTTATCAGCAAAGCCGCTGAACAAAATTGTGATGCCTACATTTCAGGTGAAGTCAGTGAACGAACTTATTACGAAGCCAAAGAACTGGATGTACATTACTATGCCTGCGGACATCACGCGACTGAACGTTATGGTGTACAACGTTTAGGCAAAGCTATTTCAGAACAGTTTAATCTTGAGTATAGTTATTTCGAATTAAACAATCCGATTTAATTTTGGATGGGGTTGATTTTCCATACTCAAAGTATGGATTTAAAGCAACGTGATCGGGTTTACAGTATTTTTTATATACGTATAAATTCGAGCTTTATTCTGTATTGTTATTTAAAAGTATTGCGCAAATTCAACCTCGAATCCTTTACAATAGTGCCACTTAATGTCAAAACCCAGCAAAAGCAAGGAATTGAAATCATGACAACGATCACTTTACCAGCACTTCCATATGGTTATGAAGATCTTGCTCCTCATATCAGCAAAGAAACTTTAGAATACCACCACGACAAACATCACAATACTTATGTTGTTAACTTAAACAACTTGATCAAGGGTACAGACCTTGAAGGTAAAACTTTAGAAGAAATCATCAAAGCTTCTGCTGGTGATGCATCTAAAGCGGGTGTTTTCAATAACGCAGCACAAGTTTGGAACCACACGTTCTACTGGAACTGTATGGCGAAAAACGGTGGCGGTAAAGCGACTGGCGCATTAGCAGCGAAAATTGATGAAACTTTCGGTTCTTACGAAAAATTTGCTGAAGAATTCGCTGCTGCAGCTACCACTCAGTTCGGTTCTGGCTGGGCTTGGTTAGTGGCTGACGAAGTAAATGGCGCGCTTTCAATCATGAAAACTTCAAATGCAGATACTCCACTTGCTCACGGTAAAGTTGCAGTATTAACAATTGACGTTTGGGAACACGCTTACTACATCGATTTCCGCAATGCACGTCCAAAATATATCTCGACTTTCTTAGAAAGCCTAGTGAACTGGGACTATGCAAATGCGAAATATGCGGGTCAAGCGGCTGGTGTTGAAAAATAATTTTTATTTTTCTGCATAAAAAATCACCCTTTATGGGTGATTTTTTTATTTTTATGGATTATCTGAATAATAATAAATCAAATAATACAATTATCTGCAAGAACGTGTTGACGACTTTGGTTTTCATGCCTAAAATGCGCATCAGATTCTCCAATAGCTCAGTCGGTAGAGCGACGGACTGTTAATCCGCAGGTCCCTGGTTCGAGCCCAGGTTGGAGAGCCAATCTACTATTCTCCCATAGCTCAGTCGGTAGAGCGACGGACTGTTAATCCGCAGGTCCCTGGTTCGAGCCCAGGTGGGAGAGCCAAGATTCTAAAAAACCCACGCATAATGACGTGGGTTTTTTATTGCTTTTTACTCAGCAAAGCTCCCGCCTTTTCCCCCTCTTTTGCCTAGATTGAATTGTTCAACTATTTTGATTATCTTAAGAAAGAATAAAAATTAGGCAGCTTATAATGAATACGCCTTGGTTAAAATCTTTAATCTTTTGGGTCATCGTTGTGGTGGTGATCTTTGCAGTTTTTCAATGCACTCAAAAATCAGAGAATAATAAATCGGCATCCACACTAATGTATGAACGTTTATACCAATGTAGCCGAGATTTATCGGGAAAAAATCCTGAAGTTTTAAAATCAATACAAACTCAGCTACATGCGAATATGACTCAACAACAACTGATGCAGTTGATCAATCAATGTCGTCAGGCCAATCCCCTAGCAAGCCAAGCCCGTTATATTGAAGCGATTCAGTCGATTAAATAAACGCTTTGTTTGTTTTTGAAGCACTTAATACAAAATCCCTGTTTTTTTCACTTTTTACTTGACCACATTGGCTTAGCCCCCTAAAATGCGTTCCAGATTCTCCAATAGCTCAGTCGGTAGAGCGACGGACTGTTAATCCGCAGGTCCCTGGTTCGAGCCCAGGTTGGAGAGCCAAGATTCTAAAAACCCACTCACTATGTAGTGGGTTTTTTATTGGATTCAATCTGTGTTTACATCCATTCAAACGTTGTTTTTTATTATTGGCTGTCTAGCAAGTTTTGTGTTGCTGCTGATGCTGTTTCAGCATTGGTTTTGGAAGCGTCAGCAATTTTATCAAAAGCCGATTATTACCGCGTTTGAACAGAAAATGTTTATCCGTTTGAATGAAGCATTACCTGATCATCATATCTTGGCACAAGTGGCTTTTAGTGCCTTAATTACCAGTCACCATTTCAAAATTCGTCAACAATTTAATCGAAAAGTCACTGATTTCGTCGTGCTGAATCGTGAAATGAAAGTGATTGCAATTGTGGAACTTGATGACCCAAGCCATATTGGTAAAGAAGATGAAGATCGTCAACGTGATGCCATGCTGACAGAAGCGGGATATACCGTGTTTCGTTATACCTCTATACCCAGTGCCCGTGAACTCCGTAAAGATTTACTGTAATAGTTACCGCTCAAACTTTTGGAGAAAGCTTCTGCACAAAAAAATAATCTCTACAAATTGCCTAAAATTAACAACAAAATTAAAACCGTTTTCATTTAATTTTTATTCAACAAACACTTACACTAACTTCTAATTGTTTAAAATCCCAGTTTACAGGTATAGAACATTTTCAGCATTTGGAACACAGTCAAAAGATAAATTGGATGCTCACGTCTAGGACAACAACATTGTGAATGAGCTTTTACTCCCAGCACCTGTCTTAATTCTTTCAGAAGAAATAAGCTTAGACCTTCACATTAAAATATTATTGATGGAGTTGGGTTATCCTGCGCAACTGATTCACTCTACCCCCTATTTAGATGATGCACTAGAAATTTATCGCCTACATTTACCCAATATTGTGTTGATTGACCTAAATTTTAGCCAAGCGCCATTACATGATTTAATCCGTTCGCTGAAATCTTTTCACCCGTACGTGGTCATTATTCTTTTGGCCTCAAAAGGACAGACCGAACAGCTTTTCCGTGGTATCCAGTCTGGTGCTCAAGGCTATTTTTTTATTGAACAAACGGATCGCGAAGCATTACAGCAAATTCGTACCATCTTGAGGGGGGGAGCAAGCTTGGATGCAGAACTGGCACAATATATTTTAAATGCCCAAACCCAAGGTTTCACGCGCCATTTCATTCAGTTTAGAGATGCTCCCGTGCAATTTTCAGATTTGGAATTTGAAATCCTGACCTTACTTGCCGAACAAAAAAATACCCGTGAAATTGCCCATCAGCTCAGCATGCCGCTGTACAGTATTGAAGGGCGAATTAAATCGATTTATCGTCATTTGAACCATAATTAAAGCATAAAAAAAAAGAGCCGATTAAGGCTCTTTTTCCTGTCAGTTATTTAATCCATTCCAACAAGGTTCGTTGTGCATTATGCGGCTCCTGCCCTTCAGCAACCTGTGCACGCAGCCAAGAACCATCACCTTGCAGTAACCACGCCTGTTGATTGTCTTTTAAATAATTCAATAAGCCCTGCTGATAAATACGTTTTTTCAAAGCAGGATCTTCTATCGGGAAGCAGGCTTCTACCCGATTGAATAAATTACGATCCATCCAGTCCGCACTTGAACAGTACACATGTGGATTACCATTATTACTAAAGTAATAAACACGCGTATGTTCAAGGAAACGCCCGACAACCGAACGCACTCGAATATTTTCCGACAAGCCCGGTAAACCTGGACGTAAACAGCAAATCGAACGGATGATTAAGTCAATTTGTACCCCAGCCTGCGAGGCTTCATACAGTTTATTGATTAACTGCAATTCAGTTAAGGCGTTTACTTTGACAATAATCTGAGCAGGCTTACCTGCCTTGGCATTGGCAATTTCATCGTCGATGAAATTGATTAATTGTGCATGTAAGGTAAAAGGCGCATGCAATAATTTTTTCAATTTTGCCATTTTGCCCATACCCGTCAGCTCTTGGAATATGCGATGCACATCTTCACAAAGTTCTTTGTCAGTCGTCAGCAAACCATAGTCGGTATAAATACGCGCATTACCTGCATGGTAATTTCCTGTGCCTAAATGGACATAACGCACCAGTTTGTTATTTTCACGGCGCACTACCAAAATCATTTTGGCATGGGTCTTGTAACCAACAATACCATACACCACCACAGCACCCGCTTCTTGCAGTACGTTCGCCACGGCGATATTGGATTCTTCGTCAAAACGCGCACGAAGCTCAATCACCGCAGTGACTTCTTTACCATTTCGTGCGGCTTCTGCCAGTACCTGCACAATTTCAGAGTCTGCACCGCTACGATATAAGGTTTGCTTAATGGCCAAGACTTGCGGATCACGTGCTGCTTCTCTGAGCAAGTTAATGACTGGCGCAAAAGATTCATACGGATGATGTAATAAGATGTCCTGTTTTTGCATCGCAGAAAAAATATTTTCAGATTTTTTCAAGACTTTGGGAATGACAGGCGTATGCGTGTCATAACGCAAATGCGGACGTTTAAAATTAGACAGTAAGCGCGCTAGATTAACAGGGCCATCAACCTTATAGAGCTGCTCTTCATCCAAATCAAATTCATTCAGCAAGTAATCATAAATATGTTTTGGACAGTTTTCCGTAACCTCTAAACGTACAGCACGTCCAAAGCGTCGCGAATTTAACTCCCCTTTCAAGGCTTTGGCCAAGTCTTCCACATCTTCATTCAAGGCCAAATCGGCATTACGCGTGACACGGAATTGATAGCAGCCAGTAGCCGTCATACCTGGGAACAAATCAGAAACATGCTCATGGATAATAGCCGAGAGCATGACATGATGTTCTTTGCCACCCGTCAATTCATCGGGTAACCGAACCACCCGCGGCAATGAACGCGGTGCAGGCACAACCGCCAGATCAATTTGACGTCCAAAAGCATCCTTACCTTCCAAGGTCACAATAAAGTTCAAACTTTTATTGACTAAACGCGGGAATGGATGGGCTGGGTCTAAGCTGATCGGGGTGAGTACAGGGGCAACCTGTTCTTGGAAGTATTTTTTGACCCAAGATGATTGTGCCGGTGTTAATTCCCCACGACGTAAGAAACAGATATCTTCCTCACGTAATTTCGTCAAAATTTCTTCATTTAAAATACGGTATTGGCGTTCAATTGCAGCATGGGCAGTTTGTGAAATTTGATCTAAAACTTGTTTTGGCGTGAGACCATCAGGGGTGTGACTTTCATTGCCTAAATCTAGCTGCTCCATCATTCCCGCAACGCGAATTTCAAAAAACTCATCTAAATTGCGCGAAAAAATCAGCAAGAAATTCATGCGTTCTAATAATGGATGCAGAGGATCTACAGCTTGTTCAAGCACGCGTAAATGGAAATCTAAAATGGAAAGTTCACGATTAATAAATCGATCATTATAAGTATATTCTACTGGCTCTAATGGAGTCTGCGCCGCCGTATTCATAATCAACCCATGATTTTAAGACGAAATGTGTATAGCCATAAGTATGCTTCAATTTTGTGACATTTTCATAAAAAAAGCCCAAAATAATTTGAGCTTTTACACGTTGAGTTGAGCGTTTAGGGAATTTGACTATATCGCATATATTTACGAATCATTTTTTTACGAATTTGAATACGGCGATCATTTTGATGGTCTTGATAATATTTAGGATTTGGTAATATCGCGGCTAAAAATGCAGCCTGATCACGGCTTAAACTGCGCGCACTTTTTCCAAAATAATGCTGCGTTGCCGCTTCCACGCCATAGATATTGTCCCCGAATTCGACTGAGTTTAAATAGACTTCAAGAATACGCTGTTTCGACCACATACGTTCCATCATCCACGTTGCAATGGCTTCTTGTCCTTTACGAATAAAAGAACGCTTGTTGTATAAAAATAAGTTTTTTGCCAATTGCTGTGAAATGGTAGAACCACCTGCCACGACTTTGCCTTTATCTTGATTGCGCTCTAAAGCATATTGCATACCTTCCCAGTCAAAACCATGGTGATGCATGAATTTACCATCTTCCGATGCGACGACAGCACGTTTCACGTAGTCACTAATCTCATCATAATCACGCCATTTGTGCTGAATAGCTTGAGAGGGTTCAGCCCAGTAATCTAAGCGCATAAACATGGTAGTTTCGACCGGATGGGTACGCCACCAAACCAAACTACTGAATATCCATAACTGTACAAGTAGAAAAAAACTGACAATGACTAACAAAGTTCGAACAAAAAAGGCTTTCATGTCAGTATGTTGCTCCAAATATTCTCATTCTTTCATGCTAAGCTTTATGCAAACATAGAGTGAAAGTCAAACCATAACATGTCTCATTCAACACCACCTTGGGTTCCAAACAAACTGAATATGCAGGATTGGTGGCTCACTGCACTGTTCATTGCAATCAATGTGGGTTTATTTCTCTGGCAAATTTTTTCTGGCGTAGATGCGAGCCATCCAAGCCTACCAGATGCAATACGCTGGGGAGCTGATTATGCACCTTTAACCTTTTTAGAGGAACCCATCCGACTGTTCAGTAGCATGTTTTTTCATTTTGGCATGGTGCACTTAATGTTGAACATGTGGGCTTTGTACATTTTTGGCAGCGTTGCTGAACAATTATTTGGTCGGTTTTATTTTCTGATGTTGTATGTGGCAGCGGGACTGATGGGGAGCTTATTCAGTGGTTATTTGTCCATACATGAGACCATCAGCATGCTCTCAAACCATGCCATTGATCCTGACTTATTGCCTCATGTTAGCGCTGGTGCTTCAGGTGCTGTCATGGGTTTAGGCGGTGCTTTAACCTTACTCTCATTGTTTCCTATTTTACCGCAACAGCGTTTTATCTTAGATAAAAAGACCTTAATCATGGTCATGGGCATTAACTTGATCATTGGCTTCACCATATCAGGAATTAATAATGCCGCGCATGTGGGGGGTATGCTGATGGGCGCAGTACTGGCAGGCATTTGGTATCTATGCCAAAAATGGCACAAGCCTTTCTTGAGTACCCTCTTCGGAAGTGTGATTGCGGTGGCCAGCTGCTGGTTGCTCTATCAATACTGCCTGCAACAACTCCAATTGATTGATCCACTTTGGACAGAATTGTTGCAAGCCATGCGGCAGCATTATCACTTTTAAATCCGCTAGAGATGAATCCTAAGACTGATTCATCTCTCTAAGACTTTGTAAAGGCGGAATATCGCAGAGATAACTTAATCGATAGCGTCCAATCAAGGCACATAACAGCATCATGCTCATAGGCAGGATCAACCAGATTTCCCAGTGCAGCTGAATCATCAAGTTCATTTTTGCACTGGCAATAGCGCTGATAAATTCGGCAAAAACACATGCAACGAGACCTGCTACCAGCCCCATAAAGCCAATCTCCAACATCAGCATTCGTTTCAGTTTTTGCTTAGAACTACCAAATGAACGCAACAAAGCCACTTCTCGCTTACGCTCATCTAACAGTAAGTTTAAACAGGCAATTAACACCAATATTCCTGCGACGCTAACCAATAACGCTAAAATGGTCACCACCCGAATCAATACATTCATTAAGCGCTTAATCTCATCCAGAATAAGCCCCACATCAATGAAAACAGTATTACTGAACTGCTGAATTAACTGGATCAGTTGTGGCTTATCCTGTTCGGGCACGTAAAAACTCCCCAGATAACTGCCTGCATTTTCATCTAAGGTTTCGGGTGAAAAAATAAAGAAGAAATTGGGGCTAAAACTCTCCCATTCCACGGTTCTCAAGTTCACCACTTTGGCTTGCAGTAAGCCTTCAGGCAAACTAAAGGTTAAACGGTCTCCAACCAGAATTCCCAACTCGGCAGCCGTTTTGGCCTCAACGGATACTTCACCAGCCTGAGCAAACTGAGCTTGCCCTTGTAAAATCTGATTATCCGCTGGTAAAACATTGCTTTGGGTCAAATTTAATTCGCGACGCAGCGAATTATTTTGCTGCACCAGTTGTTCCGAAAATGGCTGTTCATTTTTCGCCACCAATCTACCACGGATATTCGGATACAACGGGGTACTTTGCCAACCATGTCGTTGTAGTTGCTGTTTAAACTGCGCTAAATCGAATGGTGGCAAACCATATACAAACTGATTGGGTGTCCCCTGCGGTAACTGTTGTTGCCAGCGTTCCAATAAATCACTTCTTAAAACCGCCAATACAGTAATTAGACTCAAGCCCAAGGCTAAGGCGGTAATCTGAAAAGCAGTTTGATAAGGTACTTTAACGTAAGCTGAAACGCCTATTTTTAATTGTTTTAATCCTTTCAGAATGAACCAAACCACGGCATACAATACAGCAGATAGGACAATAATACCCCCAATCACCAAACTGCTTAGCCGCAGATTTTCAGTTAAAATGGCGCTAAAAATAAATAGACTGAACATACCTGTGATGAGTGTCCAGAATAAAGTAGACAGCGTTTGTGTTTGTTGACGAATTACCCGAATAGGCGGTGTAGACATCAGCTGCCATAAATTAGGCAGAATAAAACCTACTAGAACCACGGCACTGGTCAGCACTGCAATCGGTAAAGGCCCTGTGAGCATAGCCCAGGCCGAAAATTGCACCTGTAAGTTTGGAATCAATTGCAGCATTAACTGTAAAAGTCCATAACCTATGGCAATCCCCGTGACCAATCCTATAGCAATCGCGATGCCCAACATTAATAACAGTAAATATGCATAGACCTTTAAAATTTGTGCCTTAGATGCTCCCATACAACGCAGTAAAGCAATATAGTCTTGATTTTGCTGAACATAACGTTGACTGGTCAGCGCTATGGCAATACCACACAGTAAAATGGTCAAAATATTGGCGAGCTGTAAAAAAGTGTCCAGATTTTCAATCGGACGCATCAAGCGTGTATTTCCTTCAGTCGCGGTACGCAGTTTTAACCCGCTACTGTCATCAACTTCATGCTTAGCATTTTTTATCGATTGTTGCTGCGTAAATAAGCGCTGAAACTGACGAATCTGCGGAGGATCGCCTGCCATTAATAAGCGATAGTCAATACGGCTGCCAACTTGAATGGCATGGGTACGGGCAATATCTTGCTGAGCAATCATCACTGTTGGTGAAAACCCTGAAAAACCCAACTCCTGATTGGAATCATGCTTAATTTGAGCTGTCACCTTAAATGTGGCATCGGCAATTTGAATCTGGTCGCCCAATTTTACCTTTAACAAATCCATGACCCGCGGACTCAACCAAACCTCACCACGTTGTATCGGGCGCCGCAACTCAGGCAGCAACTGTAACTGCCCCCGCAGTGGAAATTGCGCATCAATCGCTTTGACATTAACCATGACAAATTGATCTTGGGTGTGTGCCATGGAGTTAAACACGGTCACTTCAGACTGCTTCAAATTCAGTGCATTGGCTTGTGTTTTCCAATGCGGCTCAAGCGCAGTCTGATCGGACAAAACCAGATCAGCCGCTAACAGTTCGGCCGCTTGTAAGGTGACTGCATTTTGAATCTGTTCATTACTAAATTTTAGTGCCGTGGTGACACTAATTGCCAAAACCAGTGCAATAATCAGCAAGTACATACCTGTGCTTTTCAGGCTCTGCTGCAATAATGGACGGAATAACGTACTCATAGTTACTCTCCATCCTGTGCAGACTCATGTAATTGACCATCTAACAAATAGACATGCCGCTGGCATTGTTGGGCGAGTTGTAAATCATGGGTCACCAACACCAGCGTCGTGCCCAACTCCCGATTTAAGCTGAAGAGTAATTGCTCAATCTCTTTAGCCGTTTGACTGTCCAAATTACCTGTGGGTTCATCCGCAAAAATGATTTTGGGCTGACTGATCAAAGCTCGGGCAATCGCCACACGTTGCTGCTCTCCACCAGAGAGAACTTTGGGAGTTTGCGTGGCCTGCCGCTCCAATCCAACTTTTTTCAGGAGCTGTAAAGCTCGTTGTTCTGCCTCGGCATAGTTGAAATCTGCATGCAAACGTAACGGCAACATCACATTTTCCAAGGCACTTAAATGCGGCAATAATTGAAAGGATTGAAAGACAAACCCAATATGTTGCAAGCGAATCTGTGCCCGTTGTTCTTCATCTAAACGGGGAATTTCTGCGCCACAAACTTTTAACTGTCCACTGCTGGCCTGATCCAGCGTAGCTAAAATACCCAATAAAGTGGATTTTCCTGAACCTGAACGCCCAGTAATGGCAACTTGCTCCCCCTCCATAATCTCAAGATTCAAATTTTCGAAAATCACAAGGTTCTTGTCGGCAAGTTGTATTTTTTGTGTCAAATTCTGGGCAGAGATAACGGCTTGTGGCATCATGAATCCTTCTTCTGTTTTGCTCAGGTTTTCGTCAGTTTATATGCATCAATTTCGTTTTAAAGTATTCATTTGTTCATGGGTTACCGCTGTGCTG
The DNA here is from genome assembly GCF_054457875.1 of Acinetobacter sp. GXMZU3951. Classification (NCBI taxonomy): domain Bacteria; kingdom Pseudomonadati; phylum Pseudomonadota; class Gammaproteobacteria; order Moraxellales; family Moraxellaceae; genus Acinetobacter; species Acinetobacter sp. GXMZU3951. Next base: position 267,886 of record NZ_JBTLFO010000001.1, read on the forward strand.
TGCTGTGTTAGCCCCATAATGGCTTCTGCCAAAACCATTATGATCTTGGGAGATAGCATCAGTGCAGGTTATGGCTTACAGCCCCAACAAGGATGGGTATCGTTATTACAAAAACGATTGGAGCAACAGTATCCGAAACAACATCAAGTGGTCAATGCAAGTGTAAGTGGTGAAACCACCAGTGGTGCACTGGCACGTTTGCCTAAATTGCTAGCAACATATAAGCCAAATGTTGTGGTGATCGAACTGGGTGGAAATGATGGTTTACGCGGACAACCCCCACAAATGATTCAACAGAATCTGGCACGTTTGGTTGAGCAAAGCCAAAAGGCGCAAGCCAAAGTTGTAGTGTTTGGCATGAAAATTCCACCCAATTATGGAACAGCCTATAGCAAAGCATTTGAGCAAAATTACACGGTGATCAGTCAGCGCTATCAAGTAAAATTGCTGCCGTTCTTTTTAGAAGGGATTGCAGGAGAGAAAAACCTGATGCAAAAAGATTTAATTCACCCCAATGCCCAAGCGCAACCGAAATTATTAAATCTGGCTTATCCATACATTAAAGGCGCTTTATAAAGCGCCTTTAATCATGATGTTATGTTCTAAGTCGGTAAAACTTAGAAGTCAAAAAAAATCACTTCACCGGTTTCAAGTGAGTATTCTGCACCCACTACAATCATTTTACCTTTAGCAATTAATTGTTCTAACACGGCTGAGCCATGACGTAATTGATTCACAGAAGCAAAAACATTAGAACGTACTGCATGCGTTGAAAGCTTGTCCAAATCATTTTTCAATTCAGTTTGCATCAAGGTTTCAACGGATGGACGCACACGGTTCACAATGGACATTAAGTTATTCGATGGTGGACTGTCTGGATTCATCAAAGTATCAATCGTGGCTTTAATCGCGCCACAGTGACTATGTCCCAATACCACAACCACTGCACAGTCGTAACGTTCAGCAGCAAATTCCACACTACCGACTTGTGAAGGTGCAACCACATTGCCTGCAACACGGATGACAAACAAATCACCTAAACCTTGATCAAAGACCATTTCGGCAGGGACACGTGAATCTGAACAGCCGAGTACAATCGCAAACGGGTTTTGATCTTCTGCCATTTGAGCACGTTCTTGGTGCGTCAATTGTTTAGGGTGGGTCGTTTCCCCAGAGACAAAACGTTGGTTTCCTTTTTTAAGACGGTCTAATGCTTCTTGAGCCGTTAGCATGCTTTTTTCCACCATGATTTGAATTTTCACTATTCTAATCCCAGCTAAAATGAAAGTCACTTGCAAAAAAGGATAGTGTTTTGGAATTTATAAATTGGCAAAAAAGTTCATATGATCACCATCACTAGATTGAACAGCATCACACTATTCAGTCTGAATAAAAACTACTTCAATAAACTTATGCGTGACATTCTAACTATTGTATTTAAAATAGTTCACCATCAAGCTGAAGATAAAATTTGATACCATTTCAGCCCATTTAACTGCTTCTAAAACGGATTTTAAAGCAGTTTATTTTGATCAGAAGGATTTAAGTCAATGACACAAACTAGTAAATATTTTTCTCATTTTGTTACAGCAATGGGAATCCTAATTACCGTGTCCTTGCCCAATCTCGCCTCAGCCAAAACTCAACCACCCACCCCTGAACAAATTACTCTACAAAACTACTTGCAACACGAACGTGAAAGCAGCGGCTTAAAAAGTAAAACCCTCAAAGTCGGGGATGTTGTTTGGAGTTATAATGAAGGCGGTTCTCCGCAAAAGCCCACGGTGCTCTTGCTGCATGGTCTTGCCAGTAATCGGGACAACTGGAATCGCGTAGCGGCTTATTTAACCCCCAATTATCATGTGGTAGTGCCTGACTTACCTGTTTATGGTGAGACCAAAATCCCTGCGAATTTTGACATCGCGGTTCCCAATGTTACCTCAAGTCTCAGACAATTTGCTGAAGCCATCGATATAGAAAAAAAACTTAATATTGCAGGACATTCCTTAGGCGGCTCGATTGCGACTTTATATGCAGCGCAATACCCTTTTGATACGCAAAGTCTGTTTCTTTTAAACAGTGCGGGCATTTATAAGAAAGCCAATACCCCTTACAGCAAAGATCCCAATTTTTTAAAGCATATTATTGTGGCTAAACCGGGGGATTATGATGATATGCGCCATGAAATCATGCAAAATCCACCCAAGCTTTCCCCAGAACTGCAACGGGCAAAAGAACAGCTACTGATTGCTCAATCAGGCAAAAATAATCTGGTGATTGAACAAATTTCTACCTTAAACCGAATTTATACACCTGAAACATTTGCCCGAATTACTCGAAATGTTGAAGCCCCCACTCTCATTTTATGGGGCAAACAGGACAAAATTTTTAATGTTGAAGTGGCAGATGAATTAAAATCATTATTGAAACGAGCCGAGGCTCCTGTCATCCTTAACAATGTTGGTCATATGCCGTTATTGGAAGCAGATAAGCAAGTTGCGAATTATTACTTACCGTTTCTTGCGAAAACCCAAAATCTGAAAAATCCACTGGCTGATCAACTGATTCCTCTCCACTGAATTTGAGCTTGTATGCAAAAACACCCCATGATTGAGCAACTGATTGAGGCTCATATTCAATTTTTAAATGATGAATTCTCTCAGTCAAAAACAATTCAAAATGAGTTTGTCGAATTTTATCATTGGTTTAGAAAGCAAAATTTAAAACAACTTTGGACAGTTGAACAGATTCATCAACTGATTCAACAACAGGTCTTAAACACCCGTGCCAGCGATTTTTTAATTGAACAGATTGCAGAACATATTCGTTTTACACTGGTGCATCCAGCCAATGACCACACCAAAATTGCAGATGCCATCCCTGTACTCACCGTCGATAAAATTGCTCAATATGTGGCCAGTAAAAGTGGACATCGTCAGCGCCTGATTCATACCGTGGTCAATAATCCTGCTTTTTCTGCCATGATTACCCAATTGATTCAACATGCCATTCAGGACTACCTAGACAACTCCGTCATGGTGAAACATGTACCTGGGGTGTCACGCTTTATGAAAATGGGCAAGTCTGTGTTGGAAAGTGTCACCGACTCCAATCTTGATCAGGCCATTCAGCACTATTTACAGAAAAATATACAAAAGCTCAGTCAAATGAGTGAACAAGTGTTAAATCATCATTTTAATGACGAGAAGCTGTACCATTTCCAAGCCAACTTATGGCACAAAATTAAAGACTTACCTTTAAATGTTTTAAAAAATTATATTGAAGTTGATGATCTGCCGCAAACGGTCGGTTTAGGGCATGAAATTTGGGATCATTTGCGCCAGACCACCTACTTAGAACAGCAAGTCAAAGACGGAATTTCAGCATGGTACGCACGTAATCAAGATCGAAGTTTTGATGTGTTATTACGTGATTTAAATATTGATGAAGCGCTGATTCAAAACCAATTACAGCAGTTACTCGAACCTGTGATTCAGCACATGCTGCAATCGGATTATTTACAGCAGCGGGCACGTCATTATTTAGAAACGTTTTATTACTCAAGTAATACCTTAGAAATTTTACAGCAGAAAGATGCCTAAGCGCATCTTTCTGCATAACTGCTCAGCTTAGAACGAATATTTTAAGGATGCATAATAGGCACGACCCGGTTCGTTATAAGTCTGACTGGTCGACTCACTATCTCTTAATTTCTGTTCATCAAATAAATTACTCACCCCTATACGCGTACTCAAATTGTCAGTAAATTTATAGCCTAGATTAATACCTGCAATGCCATAACTTTTCACGACACTAGGTTGCAATGCATCATCTGTCCCCCCCGAACCCACACCTGCTTCAATGCGATTTTGAGCATATTGACGAGACTTTTGACGACCGTACTGGGTATAAACAAAATTCACATCCAATTGATCGGTAATGTCGTAGCCAAAAATTGAGTTAATCGTATAGTTAGGTACAAGAGAAAGTGGGTTACCTGTGGATTTATCTTCTGAATCCATCATATAAGTAAAGTTATTGGTCCAACTGATATTATCCCACTCTAGACCGATACTGCCTTCAAAGCCCTGAACCAAAGCTTCAGGAATATTCTCCCAACGCAAGACATTCCAAGTCGTTCCTGAAGTCGTTGTAGCTGTGGTAATAATTTCAGTTCCTGCCGCAATCTTGTCTTTATAATCATTACGGAACCATGCGAAACTCGCATTAACATTATCTTTGGCGAATTGGATCCCCAATTCTTTGTTGATTGATGTTTCAGGATTTAAATCTGCATTACCTTGAAGCAAACAACGGTTTTGAATAGTCGCTGGACAACCATTACCATTAGTCGATAACAAATACCCTTCTGCATTTTGATACATATTGGGGGCTTTATAAGCTTTCGCAATTCCACCTTTAACCGTGAAATAATCCCCTAATTTTTGCGTTATGTTTAGACTTGGGCTCCAATTTGATCCTGATTTATCATGATCATCAAAGCGTAAACCAAGTACTAGGTCTGTCGAATCGGTAATTTTTAAATTGTCTTCTGCATATACGGATGCAATTCGTGAACTCATATCACTACGATTTTTGGGTGCAATCGCATCTAAACCTGCTGAACTTCCTGTTGAACCCACGCTGGTATTGGCTTCGTCGGTAAAATCATCTTCAATCCATTCAGCACCTATGGTTAAATTCTGAGGAATGTAAACCTCAAACGGAATATTCACTTCACCATTTATACGGAAAGTATCTAAGGTTGAAGTCGACTTATCGGTTTCCGTATTAATCCGCCCTTCGGTGCTGCCACCTAAGCCTTCCAATAAACGCTTGTTCTTCGTTTTATCGTATTGAAAGATTAATTTATTATTACCCCAATCCCATTCACCATCATGCATTAATGAATAGCTTTCGCGGTACATTGTATTGGTTTCACTGCCATATAAGGCTGACAAAATAGCATTCGCTTCGGCATCCGCATTCAGTTGAGAATCACCTGAGTAGAGATTCCCCTGACGGCTGGAAGCAGCATCCAATGTAAGGGTTTGACTGTCTGTGATTTGCCAAGCCAAACGTGCAGATACATCCTCATTTTTAACCCCTTCTCTTCCTGCCGCAGTACTATTAATGAACTTATTGATATCTACGGCATCTGGTTGAGTCTTATTAAAGTTCCCATATAAACGATAGGATAAAACATCTTTAATAATTGGGCCGCTTAGATTTACACTGACACGCCCAGACTCACCTTCTTTAGAATCTTCAGGCTGATTGCTAAATAGTTCAACCGAACCATGTACTTCATTGGTCACTTTCTTGGTTTTAATATTGACCACACCGCCCATTGCTCCAGAACCATAGCGGGCTGCAGCTGGACCACGTAGCACCTCAATCGATTCAATTGCATCAGCTGGTACCCAGTTCGAATCACCTCGCGTATCACGCTCACCTCGCCAGCCATAACGCACTGAGTTTCTTGAAGTTACAGGTTTGCCATCAATCAAAATCAAGGTGTTCTCAGGTCCCATGCCACGAATATCAATTTGACGGTTATTACCGCGCTGCCCTGTTGCACTATTCCCCGTTAAATTCACCCCAGGCATACGGCGGACATACTCAGAAATGTCATTGACTACAGGCAGGTTTTCCAAATCTTCTGCGGTAATTACTGAGGCTCCTAGAGATTGTTTGACCTGTTCTTCAGCCGTCAGGACAATTTTTTCAAGCTGGGTCGTATCTGTAGCTTGTGTCGTCATTTGTTCTGTTGTGGTGGTGTGCTGTTCTGTTTGTAGATTCTCAGCATGACTGAGCACACTCATAACCGACAAAATAGAAAGTGCTAATGCGGATTGGACAATACGTCTGTTCATTCAATGACCCCAAAAAACTGTTGGAAGATAGAAAACAACATGAGATTTCGGTTTCAGAGTGTAACAAACATCACCATAAATGCAATTAATATTAATAACAATTATCATTAACATATGGTAATAATATTGCATGATCCGAATATAGGCTTATAACAGACATAAAAAAACCTCCAAAGGTGGAGGTTTTTTAATTTGAGGGTGCAGATTACTTGAAGTAAGCACCTTCTGCTTGGCTATGGTCAGTTTGGTCAATCACGCGTTGTAATTCAGGTACGTGTTGTTTAAGCGTGGTTTCTACACCTTGCTTTAAGGTGACATCGATTGCTGAACAACCTTGACAACCACCACCAAACTTAAGCACCGCAGTTAAGCCATGCTCTTCATCTTCAACCACTTCTACCAGCGCACAGTTTCCGCCATGCCCAGCCAAACCAGGATTAATTTCCGATTGCAAGACATAAGTAATACGCTCTTCCACAGATGCATCTGGTCCAACACGTGGCACTTTCGAGTTTGGCGCACGGAAAGTCAGCTGACCACCAAAACGGTCTTTATTGTAATCAATCACCGCATCTAATAGGTATGGAATTGATGGCGCATCTACATAAGCCGGGAAGTCTGGATAGTCTTGCTTATAATCTGTTGGAATAACTTCTTCAGGCGCACTATATGCCATACAACATTCAGCACGAGGTGTACCAGGATTCTCTACAAAAACACGTACACCAATACCTGGGGTATTTTGTTTCGCCAATAAATCACGTAAATACTCTTGTGCATTTGGTGTGATTAATAGGTTTGGAATCTCTTCTGCAACTGCAGTGCTGGTGTTCTCAGTCGACATAACAATATTTCCTCAAGCTGAAGTCGCTATTTTAACTGAAGATGCGGCTTAAATAAAAAAAATCAACCAAAATTGTCGGATTTATTCTAAAAGTTCTGTGCAATTAGACAATTAATGGCATTATTAAGCTTTAAATATGAAAATTTGAACCTTTCTCTATGCTCAATCTGCCTTTCAACCATACTGTAGCGCTGATTATCATTACTGTAGTGGTTTCACTTTTGGCGTTCTCCAATCAAAAGCTCATGAGCCGCTTAATTTTCTGGCCTCCTGCCATGCAAAAAGGTCAGTATGACCGTTTTATTACCCATGGTTTTGTGCATGCGGATGGCGCACACCTGCTGTTCAATATGATTACCCTATTTTTCTTTGGCAGCATTATTGAAAGTTTTTATCGTCAATATTTTTACGATCTTGGTTTTGCCCTGTTTTATTTAGGTGGACTTATAGTTGCCATCTTGCCAAGTTATTTAAAGCATAAAAATGATTTCCAATGGGCAAGCCTCGGGGCTTCAGGTGCCGTATCGGCAGTTTTGTTTGCCTATATTCTATTTGAACCATGGAAACTCATTTTTGTGTTCTTTATTCCTGTCCCAGCCATTATTTTTGCCGTGCTGTATGTGGCCTATAGCATTTGGTCAGGTAAACGTGGCAATTCGCATATTAACCATAGTGCGCATCTTTGGGGGGCAGCATATGGCGTAGTGGTCACTATTTTGCTTGAACCGCGCTTAATTCCACACTTCCTAAATAAGCTCGCTCAACTTCCCTTTTAAGAACTGCCTCAACCCGCTTTGATCAATGTTTTGGAATGGTGAATTATGCAAAATAACCCGCCATTCCTAACCTACTTGTTCAAATAATGTTTTATTTCATTGCTTCTTTCACATAGAATAAATCGTAACAATAAAGTGTTTTCTCTAGACATAAACCCAAATCAGAACAAGATGGAGAATGTATATATGCATAAATTTCTTATGATTGTTGCAACCTGTTTCAGTTTGAGCGCACTGACTGCATGTGCTGTTCATACTCCTGAAGGCAGTATTGTGGTCGATCCGAATGGTAACTTGGGGCACTATGAACATGGCGGAGGAGATTTCTGCCCACCAGGTCAAGCAAAAAAAGGCCGTTGCTAGTCATCTTATTATTTCAATCCATTTTTAATGACTGTCAGTCGATTGCCCTGACTGACAGTATTATCCCTTTATCTTTAAATGCCGATCTCAAAATTTTCAAAGCCCTACCCCATATTCCAGTTTCGCACTTCGCTTTTTTAAAATTTAGACGCTGCGGACATAAATTGGTATTTAATGCCACCCCAATCTTCAATTTGGCATAGATAATGAATACATCTGTATATTAATACTGTAATCAGACGAGATTTTTTGCATGTCCAGCTCTTTAGAGGGTCTACAGTTCCCTGTTCAACCCGACACCCAAAAACCAAGTACAACTCGTACAGGCAAGGAAATTATTGCTGAAGCATTATCGATTGTAGACCATCAATCTGCTCAGCAAGCTTTAAAAGAAAAAAAATGGCGTAAAAATTATCCAAAATATTTTAAAGCCTTGGTCGAACATGGCATTCGTAGTTGTAACAACCCGATTACCATTGCCAAGCAGGGGCTACATAAAGCTCAGCACAGCTTTGAATTTTACCGTAAGGGACAGCGTTATTTACTAAAAGACATGATGCAGGTTCCACAGGAACAGTTGCATACGGTGCAATTGCAAGGTGAAGGACAAGCAGAACCTGAATGGTATATTCCTTACCATGGCCAAAACCTAAAAGGTGAAAGCTTATTGGCTCAAGTACAAAAATGGGAAGATGACGGCATTATTGAACCTTCACATGCCGATGCCTTACGCCTAGCCAATGCACATCCAGAGTGGTTTGATTTATCCGACCGTACCATGGTGTTATTTGGTGCTGGCTCAGAAGCTGGTCCTCTGACCTGGTTATCACAATGGAAAGCCAATATTGTAGCGGTCGATTTACCGAATGAGCGCGTTTGGCAAAAAATTCTTAATACCGTACAAAATGGTAATGCGACCCTCTATGCACCAAGCGCAACGCCAGTACCTGAAAATACCCCAACCCGTGAATTAAGTAGCAAACTGGGGGCGAACTTACTCACGCAAACCCCTGAAATCGCTCAATGGTTACTACAAAGCCATCATCAGCTTGATTTAGCTGCGATTGCTTATTTAGATGGTGAAAAACACGTCCGTGTAGCCATGGCCATGGACAGCATTATGAAAGTGGTCAGTGAACAAAAAGCCGATACCAGCTTAATGTTTATGTGTACCCCAACCGATGTGTATGCTGTACCTAAAGAGGTTGTTGCCTCATCAGCCGATAAATTCCGCTACCGTTCGCAGCTTCAAAAAGTGCTGACCAAAGGGGTCGCAACAGCTTCGTTAAAACACTTTTTCCAGCAAAACCTGCATGAACTGATTGCTTCAGACAATGGGCAAGAATATGGCATTGCCGACTGCTTAGTAATAGAACAAGGTCCTAACTATGCGCTCGCCAAACGCATTCAACAGTGGCGTGCAATATTAGCCCGTCATGAAGGTCAACGCGTCAGTATCAATATTGCCCCTTCAACCACGACACATTCCGTCACCAAGAATCCACTGCTAAAAGCGGCTTTTAATGGGGCAAGCTTGTTCGATGTCGAAGCATTTAATCCTGAAACCACCAATGCCATTATGGCAGCGTTATGGATTCATGACTTACGGAATCCAGAGTCTGTTGCCAATCCTGAAACGGTGATGGAACATCCATTGGAGCTTATGATGCATGGTGCGAATCATGGTGGCTTATGGCGTGTGGCATATTTGGCCAGAACTGCACTGCCTTTTGCTGCCATTTATGGTTTTGCAACAGATAAATTACCGCTGAAAAAAGCATTTTCGATGTTCAAACGCTAAATCAAAGCTGAATAGATTTTAATCTACCGATCTAACGCAGGAGATCATCTCTAGATGATCTCCTGTGTTTTATTCGGCAGGAACTTAAATACTTAAGCTCTTTTTCAACTCGTCTTCAACAATCGTCAACTCAATTTCACTGAATTTACGAATTTCACCTTCCGCATGTTTTTCTAACATGCCACCAATTAAAGGCACCTTCACATTTACGGTCCAATCTAACTGGAATTCAATTTGCTGGTCTGAACCTTTCACAGAACGCTTACAACTGGCATGTAAAGGTAAGTTCGCACCCAAATCAACCGTTGAGGTCATGGCTTCAAGGTCACTCACATCGGTGCGATGTAAACGGAAGGCATCTTTTAATAGTTTTTTCGCAATTTCGGGAATATTGACATCTAAATTGTAGGCACGTTTTAACGTGTATTGATCCCCTTGTTTTTTAGACTCCAAAATTTCTAAATTTTCGCCAGGAATCCGGCGACAGACTTCTTCATGTAAGCGGGTATCTGCTGCTAGGCGTTTAAAGTCTGCCAGTGAGACGCCACGAATAATTGCATTCACAGTAAACTGGTGTGCCATGAGGGTTCCTTCTATTTTTGTTTTGCTTGGACTGAAATGCCACGCTCATACTCTGAATCGTCTCGATTGCGCAGCATCACTTGAGTGCCTGATTTAAATCAATTGCGCCGGCACTGTCATTGACCTATTTTGAATTATGCTGATTAGAAATGCCAAAGATGGCTGTGCTTTCTGCTAAACAGCTGATTTTTAAATAATGATGCTGATATTCAATTAAGGCATAAAACTCGGTTGCCCCGTCATCCAAGCCCGTCGCAGTCCACGTGGTGCCTGGCGGAAATTGTAATAACCACTCCGCCTGATAAAAATCAGCGACTGAATCAAATTGTAGATAATCCTGAGGGGAATGCGCAATTTTTCGCGCCAAAACATCAAATTGCTGCAATTTGGCTTGCTTAAAATCGATCAGCATAAGATTGCCCTATAAAACTATGCAGACTCGGTGAGTTTGTGTTGCTGTTGCTTTTGTACTTGAATCCATTGCCACCAGCCGAATGCAGCCAATCCCACGAAAGCAGCATACAGCCCCGCAGTTAAGAACAGATCTTTATAAATAAACATTCCAACATAAATAATATCGACAAATACCCAGAGTATCCATGTCGCAATATGCTTGCGGCTTGTCCAATAGGTGGCAAGTAAACTAAATGCAGCGAGTTGCGCATCAAGCAAAGGAACCGCAGCATCGGTCCAGAAATGAAGACTCAAACCAAACAGCAAACCGCCCAAAGCCGCCAATGCCATTTGCCATAACACGGTTTTACCGGCAATCGGTTCAATCCGAATCTCGTGATCTTGCTGTTTACCCTTTAACCAATGATAGAAGCCGTAAAAATTTAGCCCGATAAAGAAAAACTGTAAAATTGTTTCGCCATAAAGTTTAAAAGTATAAAACAAATAGGCATACAGAACGAAGGCGAGAAAATTAAACCACCAACACCACATATTGCGCTTAACCGTTAATGCCACGCCAATGAGGCTAATGATGACAGCAAAAATTTCCAGTCCAGACATCAGTCACATTCCCAAAGAGATGGCACATTATGGGAATTTTTTGTTAAAAGGCAAAGTAAATCAGCACATCGCAGGGAATGAATAGCCTTGCCCTTTGTTATGTTGTGCCGCGGTTGGCTAGCGATCCTGCGGATTTAATGTAGTTTCGCACTTATGTTCTTCACCATGACGATCTACATGACTACAGAACACCCCATATTTACCCACATAATACTCCAAAGACTGATCATAAAAATGCCAATAAATTGACCATTCATTTAGATCGAGTTGACGAATTTGAGTTAAGGTTTTTGCTGGTAATTTTTTCAGTAAATTATGTTGAATTTCTTCAGCACGCTGAAGATCTCGAATATGAATATTTTGCTCAAAAAACAGTTGTGCCGCATCATCAAACAGGACTTGCTCATAGTATTCAATTTCAATGACCAGCCCCTCTACCTGATCCAATGCTGGATCATCAACCATGAGGTTCTGTGTTTGTGTTTTGGCTAAATATTGAGTGCGATACTTTTGCGTCTTTCTCATTTTTTTAAAAATCTGCCAAGCCGCTGTCAGCACCATCCCCAATACAAACAAAACGATAATTTTAAACATATCCCCTCCCGATTAGGAGTACATTCAGCATTACAGTCTTTTTCATCATACTCGGAATTCTTGCTTGCTTTAACATAATTCTTTGAAAAATCAGATTAATGAAGGCTAAGTTCTCACTAATCTGTGACCCAGATCAAATAAATTGTGCTGGGTAAAGTTTAAGCGAATAGCAAAACATACATAAAAAGCAACAAATCGCCACTTTTGTAATTGAGCGTATTCACATGAAATAAGCCTGTTTTCAGGAAATAAGAACAAACAATGATTAGGGCAGCAAAAATTCAGGATATCCCTGAGATTCTTTATGTTTTACAGGAAGCGATTCGTGCCTGTGTACCAGACCATCAATCCGATGAAAGTAAAATTCAGGCATGGTTGGAAAAAATCACGCATGCCAATTTACTGTTATGGATGCATTATAACGACAGCTGGATTTATAGTATCAATCAGCACATTGTCGGCTTTATTATGGTCAGTGACATTGGGAAAATCTTACTGAATTACACCTTACCCGAGATGCAAAATCAGGGCATTGGAACCGCATTACTCAACAGTGCAACTGCCCATTTAAAACTAAGAAATCTGGAACAAATCACGCTTGAAAGTACCCAGACAGCTCTCAGTTTTTACCAAAAACAGGGCTTTCAAGTTCGTACTTATGCACTACCAGAACAACAGACCATTCCGATGATTAAATATCTCATAGCACATTAATTAGTCGCGATCATATTTTAAGCTGATCTCGCCCAGCATTCTTGGCGAGATACAGATTTTGGTCTGCGGCTTTCATCAGTTTGTGTATATCCTGAAATGGATGGTTTCGATCCATATAGGCCGCTCCAATACTCATGGTGACATATTGCTTTGCATCAGCACGGTTGAGGTGTTCAAAATGCTGATGACGAATGGCTTGTAGCAACTGATTTAAGCTTTTTTCAATCACCACAACTGGCATATCACGTATCAGTACAGCAAACTCTTCTCCCCCATAACGCGCCAAATAGGCATGTTCAGGCAGATGAGCTTGAATCACCTGAACCAGTTGTTGCAGGATTTCATCACCTTTGAGATGACCATAATAGTCATTATAGTTTTTAAAATAATCGACATCTAACATGGCAAATGCCAATACAGCATTATGATGTTGCGAGGTTTCAGCAAATTGACGCTGGATTTCAGAATTCAATGCGCCCCGATTAAATGCACCCGTTAGAGGATCTATTTTTGCCTGTAATTCTAGCTTTGCATTCAGCTCGCTTAATTGCAGTGTTCGCTCCCTCACCTTCTGATCTAAAGAAGAGTTAAGCTCTAATAAATTATTATTCAATTTTTCAATGCGGTCTGAATGGTAGGCAAAGCTCTTGGACTGTTGCAACATAATTAAAAATGCATAAAAACTGGTCGAAGCAAACGATAAATTTATGGAATCAATCCAGTTCAGGCTTAATAAAAAATCATGTAAGAAGGTAACGCACAGCAACACCACTGCCCATAGATTAATGCTCGAATAAGGCTCATGCCGCTTAATGGTAATTAAAAAACCATAGGCAAAATTCAATACCACCACAATACCAAATAGAAAACTATAAAATGCTAACCGTTCAAACACATCAGGGAGTGTTAAACAGGTCATCACAATATTCAGACTGAGAATAAAAACTGCGATGGCAAAGATGTTGGGATGTAAATAGCGTCGATTCAGTAAAAACATGTAGTTAATAAAAAATAACGCGGAAAGATAGGTGAAAATATATTCCAGCCGTGTGCCCCATAACCAATCAATATTGGTAAATACGGTATAGACATAGGGGGCAGAAAATAAATTATGCAGGGCTAAAAAGATAATAAAAACGCCGAAAACCAAGAAGCCCCGACTTTGGTGATGTTTGACACCTCGGAAAAAACCAAACAGGATGGTAAAAACACCAACACCGATCACGGCACCACAGACTCCAGCAATACTCATCATCAATTGTTGAAACTGACGGTTAATGGTTTTACTGACTCCTATGCGCATAGGATTTTCCAAACCACCGTGTAAACTTTGAAAACTCGACACCTGCATGGTGACAGTAAAATATTCATTCTCGGCAATAAAATAAGCAAAGCGTGGAGCATTTTCCGTCTGATGTGTTGCTACAGTTTTGCCCACCTCCCCGAGCCGGAGCAGTAAGTCCCCATTCAGGTACATCCGATAAGCCCCGTATTGATTTGGAATCCAAATCGCTATACGGCGACCAATAAATTCTGAGGGAATTTTAAAATGCCCGACAAAGGTGCCATAGGTATTTTTTGGGTAACCCAATTCTTTAAAGGAAATAGGCAATATAACGGTTTGCGTGGGTGCAGCAGGCGTTGCTGTTTGTATGAATTGCTGCGGATAAAATTGCCATTGCCCTGCCAAATAACTGGTGCTGTTTTCAGTAAAGTCGACAGGATTGATATTTTTCTGCTGGACGTAGTAAGACTTGGGGACTGGCTCGTAGAGTGCCCAACTGGATTGCTGTAGCAGCAACAACACACTACTAAGCGCATATAAGATAAATTGAATGATCCCATATCGCTGGGGGAATTTATTATACCAGTCGCGCTTATTCCTTGATCGCGAATTTAATTTTTAATGCAGTTTTGGTTCGGCTCAATAGCAATAACTGAGCCGAGCTTGATTTAACCATAACATGCTTTTTCATCCACATGCTATGGTTTATTTTTCAAATATTATTAGTCACGTGTTTTTACATCATATAATTCAATTTCAAAGATTAAATTTGAATTTGCAGGAATAATATTCCCCATTTTACGCTCACCATAAGCCAAATGTGCTGGGACGATCAACTTACGTTTACCGCCGACTTTCATGCCCATAATGCCTTGATCCCAGCCCTTAATGACTCGACCTGTACCAATCACGCACTCAAAATAATTACCTCGGTCAAGCGAGGAATCAAACTTGGTGCCATCTTCCAACCAACCAGTATAATGCGTGGTAATTAAAGCGCCTTTTACCGCCTCTTTACCTTCACCCACGATTAAATCAATAATCTCTAATTCTTTAGTCATTTCAAAAACTCCTTAAATACCGTTTACTGTAACTGAATCCACTCAATTTGTGCTTGGGCATGATCACCAATTAATGTCCACTCGCCATCCATCACATTCAATTGTAACTGCATGGTGCGCTCACACAATTGCTGAATGGCTTCTGTGGTTGCTGGCGTTAATTGCCAGACTTCAACATTGCGCAATGTTTTGAGTTTGCTGTTGCGTTTGTACCATTCTTCTACAGATGTACCATAGGCGATCACCGCCACCGACTTACAACGGGCACTGGCTTTTTTAACCTTATCTTCATCTGGACAACCCACTTCAATCCATTGAACCAATTGCCCCGTGAGGTCTTTTTCCCATAGCGCGGGCTCATCAGTTTCAAAGAGGTCTTTGGTGAATTCAAGCTGTTCCGACGCATAACGGGCAAATGCCAAAATCCGTACCATTAAACGTTCAAGGGTTTCTGAAGGGTGCAATGCCATGGTGAGTTGATAATCACCATATTGGTGAACATCCATATTGGCAATGTTCAAATCTGCTTTGTAAATTGTTGCTTTCAGCGCCATGAAAAGTTCCTCAAATTTGGCGCCTAGCATACTCGATTTTGATTGGCTTAGGACAGCTTGGCAGAGTTTTTGCTTTTGATGATCGGACAATAGAATGAAAGATGTAACTCATGTGGCAGAATCTCAAACACAACCTGTTCCTGCAAGTGGTCTTTGCCCTGATTATCGGCATTGCACTCGGTCTCAGTTTCCATGATTTTTCCCTAAATTTAAAACCTTTAGGTGATGGATTTATTTCTCTGATAAAAATGCTGATTGCCCCGATTGTCTTCTGTGTGGTGGTACTCGGCATTTATGGCGCACAAGACATCAAAAAAATGGGCAAAGTGGGTGCAAAAACTATTCTGTATTTTGAAATCGTCACAAGTATGGCGTTAATTTTCGGGTTTGCCGTCGCCTATATGTTTAAACCGGGCGCAGGCATGAATATTGATCTGCATGCACTGGATGCCAAAGATTTAAGCATCTATGCCGAACGCGCTGAACATTTAAGTTCAAGCAGTGATTTTATTTTAAATATTATTCCTAAAACCATTTTTTCCGCATTTAATAACGGTGATATTTTGCAGGTTCTATTGATTGCCATAATTTTTGGTATCAGTATGCTGCTGATTCCCAAAAAGTTTGCAGAAATTGTCCGCCAAGCATTAGAAGCCTTCTCTGAAGTATTCTTTAAAATGATGGGGCTGATTATTCGTTTAGCACCACTCGGGGTATTGGGTTCTGTGGCTTACACAACGGCAAAGTTTGGGCTCAGTTCCTTTGCTCAACTCGGCTATTTGGTACTGGTGTTTTATGTGACCTGTATCGCTTTTGTGATCCTGCTGCTGGGTAGTATTTTAAAAATGACAGGTTTAAATATTTTTAAATTTTTGAATTACTTTAAAGCGGAACTTTCGATTGTTTTAGGCACAGCATCCTCCGATTCAGTCCTGCCACGGGTTATGCAAAAACTGAAAAAATTAGGCATTAAAGATTCGACTGTGGGACTCGTAATTCCGACTGGGTATTCATTTAAT
The DNA here is from genome assembly GCF_054457875.1 of Acinetobacter sp. GXMZU3951. Taxonomy (NCBI): domain Bacteria; kingdom Pseudomonadati; phylum Pseudomonadota; class Gammaproteobacteria; order Moraxellales; family Moraxellaceae; genus Acinetobacter; species Acinetobacter sp. GXMZU3951. The sequence continues at coordinate 284,369 of NZ_JBTLFO010000001.1, forward strand.
CTCGATGGTTTTTCCATCTATTTAACATTGGCAGTCATTTTTATTGCTCAGGCCTGCAATATCGAGCTATCGATGACCGATTTACTGAGCATTTTATTGGTTTCTTTGGTGACTTCCAAAGGTGCACACGGTATTCCTGGCTCTGCCTTGGTTATTCTTGCAGCAACATTATCGGTCATTCCTGCACTACCAGCCATTGGTTTAGTGCTGTTACTTTCGGTCGACTGGTTTATTGGAATGATGCGTGCCTGCACCAATCTAATTGGTAATTGTGTCGCAACTGTTGTGATTGCCCACTGGGAACAGGATATTGACCATGCCAAAGCACAATATGTACTGAATCAACCCCAACCGATTACTGAAACTAGGCAAGATGCTTAAACACGGCAATCCAATAATTGTGCTTCAAACAATGTCCAATCCCGTGCTTGAAGCACAATTATTTCGATCCGATTGTCGACATTCTCTGCGGCAGACTGATAATTGAATTGATTCGGATTGAAATTAAAACTTTTCCAGCCCTGATTGGTATTGAAAATGCCTTTAATTCGAAGCCAATCCTGTTGTTCGCATAACAAGTCTAGCAAATCATAAAAATCGAATTGCCAACGTTTGGAAAATTTCCAACCTGCCACACTATAGCCTTGCGCTGTTTCGACATAATGGTAAGGCAATTGCTTAATTTCAGGTAAAGCATCTGTATTGCTATACTGCTTTTGTAATTGAATTAAGGGTTGAATTTTACGTTGTACGCCTTGAAATGGCACATCAATTTCGGCCAATTGGAGTTGCCCTAAATCGGGTTTTAACCATGTCTGGGCATACGCTGCATATTCTTGCTGTAATTGCTGTAAAGCTTGTTCATCCGCAGCCTGCATCTGTTCTACGTGAGAAATCACCACAATCTGCGCGGCTTTGAGCTGATCGGCATACAGGTTTTGCTTGACCCATTCTTGCTCATGCAAGCGTGAACCATCCACCACCGTAACTAAAGCGCGCATCTGAATTTGACTTTGCCAATGCGGTTCCGTCAGTTGTTCTAACAATTGGGCGGGATGTCCCAAACCTGTCGGTTCTATGAATAAACGGTCGGGTTTCGCTTCAGACAACAAACGCGATAACGCAATTTGCATTGGTAATTGACTGCTGCAACACAAACAACCGCCTAACAGTTCTTTGACCGCATAACCTTCGTCTTGTGGAAGCAGGTTTTGATCGACCCCAATCTGCCCAAACTCATTCATCAACACCGCCCAGACTTCATCTTCAGGCTTTTGTGCCAATACACTGTTCAATAAGGTCGTTTTTCCCGCACCAAGAAACCCAGAAATAATATGGGTCGGTACGGATTTTTGTGGGGTTAACAGTTTCAAAATGAGATGCTCTCAAGCCAAACGAAAAGTGAAGATTGATGTAATAGTATAACAAAATCTTTACTTTCGCTGTGTGTCCATCTTAGCAACTCATATGCCGTCGAATATATTTTTAAACGGATCTTGCATATCAACTTAAACAAACTGGCTCGAGTCGAGCATATGTAAGGTAATCTTTTTCACCTCATCTCGACTTTGCTGAATATGGGTGGCTATTGCCGCAATAGCATCTTCAGTTTTTTTCTCAAAAATCAGTTTTAAAATATGTTGATGTTCTTGATAAGTCGCTTCAATCCGGTACTGTTTCGAAAAATCTAGGCGGCGGATAATCCGTATTTTTTCACTTAAGTCACGATGAATTCGCGCCATCTCATGATTACCTGCTGCACGAAGCAAAGCACAGTGAAAATCTTCATCCAGTTGTGCGAGTTGCTTTATGTCATTCAGATAATCTTGTGGTTCCACCATCCAAATTGCTTTCAGTCTTGTCAACTCACTGGATGGCTCACAATTCTGCTGTGACAATTTATAAATGGCCTCTTTTTCCAGCACAATCCGTACATCATATAGTTCTTCATAATAGCGGAAGTTCAGTGGTCGGACTTGCCAACCACTGCGGAAACTGACCTCGACATAGCCTTCTTGCTGTAAGCGATACAAAGCTTGCCGAATCGGAGTTCGGCTCACCGCATAAACTTGAGCAAGTTCAGACTCAGTAAAACGCTCACCTGGCATGTATTTAAAATCAAAGATATCGTTTTTAATACGTTGATAGACCTGCGCGGACAAACTGTCTGCACTTTTACTTGTCGCGCTTTTCATTTCCTATACTCAACTCTATTCCATATACACCAAAGGTTCTCCGCTGTGTACGGTCTGCCCCGCACGACAAATGACTGCTTTAACGATGCCATCTTCAGTCGCATACACAGGCAACTCCATTTTCATGGCTTCAATAATAGCAACTGTTTCACCTTTTTTAATCTCCTGTCCTGACTCAACAAAAATTTTCCAGATATTACCTGTCATAGAAGCATTCACAGCTAAGAAATCATCAAAGTCTTCGAACTGTTGCTGAATGATTTCTTCGGGTTGTGCGCTATGTTCCTCTTTCCAACGCCCGACTTCTGCACTGAAAGCGTGTTGTTGCTGTTGCTTGAATGCTGCAATGCTTTCGGCTTCGTCCTGTAAAAATTGGGTATAACTGGCAAAATCAAACTCAGTTTCTTCAATTTGAATCTGCGCTACACCATGTGCAAAATCGGTACGCCATTGATTCAACTCTGCTTCAGTAACAGGGAAGAATTTAATTTGGTCGAAGAACTGCAAGAACCATTGTTTATCACCAAATTGTTTGTTTTGTTTAAACTTATTCCAAATAGGTAAGGTACGCCCCACCAACTGATACCCCCCAGGGGAGTCCATGCCGTAAATACACATGTACATACCGCCAATACCCACTGTACCTTCCGCAGTAAAGGTACGTGCAGGGTTATATTTCGAACTGAGTAAACGATGACGCGGATCAATTGGCACCGCACAAGGTGCAGTCAGATAGACATCGCCTAAGCCAAGCACCAAATAATTGGCATCAAAAATAATGTCGCGGACTTGTTCACGGCTGTCTAAACCATTAATGCGTTGAATAAAGTCGACATTGTTGGGCAACCACGGTGCTTTGGCGCAGACACTTTCCTGATAACGCTTCACAGCGCCCAAAGTCGCACTGTCCTCAAATGCCATTGGCAAATGCACAATCCGAGATGGAATTTTTAACTGGCTTAAATCTCCCATTGAAGATTCCAACTCAAGTAAATGTGCAATCAATTGTGGCTGTGAAATCACCAGACCATCATATTTAATTTGCAGAGAGCGTACCCCAGGCGACAGTTCTAAAATGCCGTTTTGGTTCGCGCTACGAATCATTTGCATCAATTGGTGTACGCGTAAACGCAGCGCCAAATCTAATACATTTTCACCATATTCCAGCAGAATATAACTGTCTCCTGCCTGACGGTAAATTGTTTTTGGTGTTGTTGCTGTTTCCTCACGTAAAGCCAGTATGGTGCTACCTAGCTCGATTTCTGCTGGTCTTTCTGCAACCATTTGAGCCGTAGCAAAATGCTCAATCTGCTCAATTTGCTGACGTTCTAAAGCATTGGCTTGCTCGACTGTCATCGGGTAAAAACTAATTTTATCATCAGCTTTTAATTGCCCTACTTTCCACAGCTCTGCTTTGGCAATCGTTACTGGACAAACGAAACCACCCAGACTTGGACCATCTTTTGCCAAGATCACAGGAAAATCCCCCGTGAAGTTAATTGCCCCAATTGCATATTCACAGTCATGTACATTGGAGGGATGTAAGCCTGCTTCACCACCATTTTCACGCGCCCAACTTGGAGTTGGACCTGATAAACGGACACCTAAGCGGTTGGAGTTAAAATGTACTGTCCATTCAGTTTGGAAAAACTCTTCAATATATTCCGCTTTAAAGAAATCAGGAGCGCCATGCGGACCATAGAGCACACCAATTTTCCATTCATGCCCATAACGTGGAATCAAATCGCATGCGAGATCTTGGGGTTCGGCTGTGGCTAAAGTTAACCCAACATGCGGCATATCAGGATCAACCAGTTTAATCATATCGCCAGTACGTAATGTACGCCCTGCATGTCCGCCAAAGTTACCTAAAGCAAAAGTTGCACGACTGCCTAAATATAGCGGGACATCTAAACCATGACGTACAGCCAAATAAGTTCGACATCCTGAATCCACCTGACCCAGTTTAAGCACCTGCCCCGCCTTCACCTGAATCGCCGACCAAAACGCAACAGGTTGATCATCCAATGTGGTGACACATGGGGCACCTGTTAATGCAATCGTAGTGGTCGCGTGGAACTTGAGTGTAGGTCCCAATAAAGTGAACTCAAATCCTGCCGCATTTTGTGGATTACCTACAATTTTATTCCCCAATTGGAAAGCATAATCATCCATTGGACCTGAGGGTGGAACACCAATATCCCAATACCCTGTCCGTCCCGGATAATCTTGAATCGAGCTTAAAGTTCCCGGCTGTAAGACTTCAATTACTTTTGGCACATAAGTAAAATCATCTAACATCCGTGTCCAAATGTTCATCTCGGCAAAACGCTGATCGGCAATAACAGCACGGGCATAATCCAAATTGGTACTGATACCATTAAGACGTGTTTCGCTCAACACTTGCTGTAATTTTGCAATCGCTTGTTCACGGTTTTCCGCATGCACAATGATTTTGGCAATCATCGGGTCAAAGTATTGTGAAATTTCTGTGCCCGTCGCCACCCATGTATCCACACGAGCGTGTTCAGGAAAATAAACTTCAGTTAATACCCCCGGACTCGGTTGAAAGTTTTTCACAGGGTCTTCTGCATAAATACGCACTTCAATCGCAGCGCCTTGCGGCTGAATATTCTGCAATTTTTCCCAATCTAAGCCATCACCCGCAGCCACTTTGAGCATACATTCAATTAAATCCAGTCCTGTTACCATTTCTGTCACAGGATGCTCGACTTGTAGACGAGTATTTACTTCCAAGAAATAAAATTCATCACGCGCAGCATCATAAATAAACTCGACGGTGCCCGCACTACGATAGTTAACCGAAGCACCCAGTTCTACTGCCGCTTGATGTAACTTCTGACGTGTCGCTTCAGGCAATAATGCAGCGGGGGTTTCCTCCACCACTTTCTGGTTACGGCGTTGTAAGGAACAGTCACGCTCACCTAAAGCCACTACTTGACCCAAACCATCGCCAAAAATTTGAACTTCAACATGACGTGCTTTATCGATAAAACGTTCTAAAAACACGCCTGCATCTTTAAAAAATTGTTCACCTAAACGTTTGACACTGGCATAGGCATCTTGCAGTGCTTCAGGCGTATCACAGCGGGTTAAACCAATACCGCCTCCTCCTGCGGTGCTTTTCAGCATAATTGGATAACCAATTTCTGCCGCAGCAACCAATGCTTCTTCTAAACTATTGAGCAAACCTGTACCCGGTGTCATTGGAACATGCGCAGCAGCAGCCAATTCACGTGCACGATGTTTCAGACCAAATTCCAAAATCTGTTCGGCAGTTGGTCCCATAAAAGCAATATGGTTGGCTTCACAGGCTTGTGCAAATTCAGTACTTTCAGACAAAAAACCATAACCTGGGAAAATTGCTTCAGCACCTGTTTGTTTTGCAGCAGCAATTAATTTTTCAATTGATAAATATGTCTCAGCAGGTTTGGTTCCCTGTAAGTCCACTGCAAGATCGGCATCTTGAACATGCTGCGCATAACGGTCACTGTCCGAATACACAGCAACACTGGTGATTCCTAATTTTTTTAAGGTACGTATTGCACGTACAGCAATTTCACCACGGTTGGCAATTAATACAGTTTTAAACATGAGCGTTCCTATTTTTTTAATGTGTTATTTGTAGTTGTTGTGCATTACGATGCTGAATATAGGCGCGCCAGCCACCAAAATGACTGATATTTTCAGCATCGGCTAAACCATAAGGCTCGCAAATAAATCCCTTGACCCAGCGCCCATCACTGAGTTCAACATTCCCCATGCCCAAAGGCGTTGGAATTTCAGCGACAAACTCACCAAACCTTGCTGTTGGCACATCCCAAAGTTCGACAATAATTTCCTGTCCCTGTGCTTGACGTGCTAAACCAGGTTTTGGCGGAATCGTACCATTCAAAGCATATAGGGCATAATGGGCTGAAGTTTTCGTGGTTTCCACATGTACGGCTTGTCGGGTCGTCAACTGAAAACTCAATGGCATTCCTGTCAAATGCGCTCCCACTACTGCCAAACGAATATGCTGTGCTGATGGTGCAGAGATTGACTTTACCTTTTCAGCGTAAGGACGTCCTGTCGCCCCTAAAGGGAGTTGCAGATGTTGCTGCCATTGGCGTCCAAAATCTGCCAAAGCACGGTCATGCCATGCAGGTGCAATCAAGCTGATGCCAAACGGCAAACCATCACCACGGAATCCCGCAGGTAATGCCAAAGCACTTAGATCTGCGAGATTGGTAAAGTTGGTATAAGTGCCAAAATGTGAATTGTACTGAATTGGCTGCTGCTGCATTTCTGCTAGGGTATGAATGGTCGGCGATGTTGGCACAACCAAGGCATCGAACTCAGACAGCAACTCTTGAATTTGTCGCGCCAAATCATGCTTCAAATATTCGGCTTTATAGGCATCGAGTGCCGTATAGTGCTTACCTTGTTGAATGATTTCTAAAACAGTTGGATCAAATGCTTCTGGTGCTTGCTCTAATATGGCTTCGACGGCCACTGTACGTTCAGCCACCCATGAACCTTGATAAAGTTGGGCTGCCAATTGTTCAAAAATCGAAAAATCTATTTCGGTCAACCGAACATTCATCTGTTTTAACTGCGCAATTGCTTGCTGAAAAGCTTGCTCTGCCTGTACATCACCAAAGAATTGCAAAGTTTTTGGAAGGGCAAAATTCAGTCCTGCCGAGAATTTGGCGGGCGCTGTTTTCGGGTTATGGCGTGAATAGCTATCACGTACATCAAATTGTTCCAATACCTCTGCCACCGCTTCAGCATCGGTTACGGTCAGGGCAAATACCGAAATACAGTCAATACTTTTACAAGCGGGTAATAGGCCATGATTCGAGAAGCGCCCTTTGCTTGGTTTTAACCCCACAATATTATTGAATGCCGCAGGAACTCGCCCCGACCCTGCCGTATCGGTTCCCAAGGAAAAAGGCACCAAACCCCGTGCCACCACACTTGCAGAACCTGAGCTTGACCCGCCACTGACATATTCGGGATTAAAACTATTTTTGACAGCGCCAAATGGCGACCGTGTGCCCACCAAACCCGTTGCGAATTGATCCAAGTTGGTTTTCCCAACCACAATCGCGCCGGCTTGCTTAAGTAACCGCACAGTTTCAGCATCTTCAGTGGCAATTGAGTTTAACGCTTTACAGGCGGCAGTCGTGGCGAAACCGTTGACATCAATATTGTCTTTCACCGCAAAAGGGATACCGTATAGTGGGAACTGTTCCCATAAGGACTGGCTATGAAGACTTCGCTGTTGCAATTCCTCAATTTGCTGTTGCAATACATCTGCTGGTGCTATGGCAATCCAAGCCGTATCTTGAGGATCAAACGACTGCACCCAAGTGATTAAATCTGCGAGTTGAATCTGTTGTTTAATATAAGCCTCTTGCCATTCATGAATGGTCCAGCCCAAAGCTTGAAGTCTGCTCACTTTATGCATCCTATCTTGTATACAAGTTAAGATACTGAAAGCGAATTCTATGCCAATTATATTTTTTATTTAAAATCAAATAAATAATTCAATTTACTTTATAGTAGCTTCAATACAGCCTTTTTTTAGATCGCAATATGCCTTGTTATTGCTCGCCCACCCTCGCTCTGCACTAAAATTATTGCAACTTGAATTAGTCAGTCAAATTGCCCTAGCTCTGTAGCTGCCTAGGTTCAATCCAACATATATTGCCGCTGATTGTTTAAGATCCAATAAAAAAATTCCCTTCCTCCATGTTTCAGGAAGAAGGAAGGACCTAAACTGGTAAAAATTAGAAAAAATTATTTTGATTTATAAGAAAGCTTCATCCCCACGACGTAACCGGTATTGTCTTTGAAATCACCTACAATACGACCATCCGATACTTCACCTTTAACGTCACCGAACCACAGGAAGCGACCACCTAAACTTAAGGCAACATTGTCATTAAAGTTATATCGTGCAGCTAAACCAGCACCCCAATAACCTTCAACAGGACCTAAAGTTGGTGCTGGAGCCCCTGCACCTGAGTCCCACAAACCAGACACCGATATTGCGAGGTTTGGCATGACTTTTTTACCAAGACCAAGCTCTACCGCAGTTTGGTCATCATGGTAACTTAATAAAGGCAAGCCTTTCCCTCCAGCAGCCCCCATTGATGCAGTGACTGCTTTTAATGTCGGTGGATAGTATGTGAAATCACCCCATGGCACCCAACGGACTTTTGCGAATAATGCTGTGGTTGGATTTAAACCTGTTTGTAAGTGCAAATTCACAGATTCAGGAGTAGTAATACTGCCTGATTTATCAAAAGATCCTAAACCTGGAATATCTTCATGAATTGAAGTTTTATGATCAATCTCGGAACGATAGGTTAATGAAGTAAGAATACCCAGCTCTGGCTTGGCATAGCTCATCCCTGCCACCCAACCGACAGCAATATCATCAAAGTTGTTGTTATAGCCACTCGATGAAGCGTACGTTGCACCACGTAAATGAACATCAGCTTGAAGCTCTTGCAGCGCTGGACCACCATAAATCATGAAGTTTTTATTGAGGTTATAACCCAATAAAGTGGTGAGATTTTTCGACTTCACCTCAACACGGGTACTGGCATCGTCAGCAGGTAGATTTTGTGCGATGAAATTATTTTCGCCATGAAATTTTACTTTCGCGCCATAAGGTTCATCATAGATAAAAGCAAGATGCAAATTTGGATTTAAATCTGTTTTAACTGCGTAACCAAGTGCTTGAGTATCTTCAGCTAGATCTGAAATGTGATTACCACTTACATCAGTACCCTGAACATCTGGTGAAATATGCGTATAGCTGACTTCGGCATAAGTGCCATTTTCAAACAAAGCATCAATTTGCTGTGGTGAACGCTCTAAACCTGCGGCATAGGTTTGACCTGCAAATACCGACAACATTGCTACGGCAAGGTATTTTTTCTTAATTAATTTCATCTCAACGCTAATCCTTTAGTGTAAGTTTAAATCAGTGAGTATTTTTCGGTCCTATGAAAAACACCCACAAATTCAAGATTAAATAGCTGATATCTAATCTGATGGGTTTTACGAAAGCACCATTACGGTACGTTTAAGCCGATGTCTTTAACTGGGAACTTCTTGAATGTGCTCGCATGGTAACGTACCAAATTCAAGGTACGTGGATACCCCCATTCAAAACCGTGATGGCTTGGAATTTGCTCTTTCGGATCTAAGTATAGGTTGTAAGCCCATGGTGCAGGACTGGCGACTGACAGTACTGTGGCATCAATATTCTTACGCGGTGAAGTGGTATCCATCACTTTAAAATGCACTTTAAACTCGTTCCAACGTAACGCTGCAAACTGGTTATTTGCATAGAAATAGGAGGTTTCACGATTGGATTCACCATCGTCTGCCAACAAGAAGCTCGTTTGGTCGATACCATCAAAATAGCGATCTTTTGGAATCTGGTTGCTTTGACCACCTAGAGCCACCGAGGTATTGAATAAGTCCAAAATGTCAAAGAGGCCATCGCTAACGCGACCCGCTTTAATCATACCCGGCCAGTAAGCAATACCTGGCACACGGATACCGCCTTCCCACGTGGTTCCTTTACCCCCTTTCCATGGATGGAAACCTGAATCTGGCCATACATCTTCATTGGCACCATTATCTGAGGTGAAGAATACGATGGTGTTTTCCAACTGCCCTGTATCTTTCAGGGTTTTCATTAAACGACCCACAATATCATCGACTTCGACTACACCATCTTTATACGGGAATTTGGCGGGGCTTTTGCCGGCATAACCTGGTGCTGGATAGTTGTCGTTATGCAAACGCGAGAATGAATGCACGAGGTAGAAGGGTTCATTCTTTTTCGCAGAACGACGAATGAAACCATCGGAATAATCCGCAAACTTTTGATCCAGACGGCTGATGTCATCAATCGTTTTAATGTTTTGTTCTACTTTAATCGGGCCATTTTTCATACCACTGGTAATTTGTGGTGGCTGAATTGAACGCATCGCTTCAATGCGCTCTGGATCATGAACCAAATTTGGATATAAACGCTCATCCGTCATTTCTGTGATATTTGAAATAACCTGTAAGAAGCCAAAATATTCGTCATAGCCATTTTGCTGTGGATAGGCACCATCAATTTCGCCCAAATGCCATTTACCAATCATGCCGGTACGGTAACCTGCCTTTTGCAACAGACCCGCAGCAGTCACTTCACCCTCCCATGGATTGGCTTTGAGTTTTTCACCCGTTAGGATTGGACGAGTTAAACCCGTCCGTATCGGTAAACGGCCAGTCATCATTGCCGCACGGGATGGCGTACTTAAAGGCTGTGCATAGAAAGAAATAAAACGCATTCCGCCATAGGCCAATTTATCAATATTTGGGGTTGGCGCACCGACTGCTTCACCGCCACCATTAGCACCAATATCACCCCAGCCCATATCATCCACAATAAAAATCAGAATGTTCGGGGTACGTCCTGTTTTCTTTTTATAGGCCTCAATTTTTTGCTGTGCAGCAGCATTTTGCGCGGGGTGAATAATCGCGGGTTCCATGTTTTCAGAAGTGATCACCGCCTTCAAAAAAGGATCATCGCTGATGGTCTTTCCTTTTTGATAGGTTGTTGATGATGCCGCTTGTACTGTCGTCATTGCAGCACATGATAATAAAGCCGTCCCGATAGACAAACACAGCTTTGACTTCTTGATACCCATGGTACCCTCCTTGACCGTTTTTTAAGGTGTAATTATCCCTTCCGACTTACGTCAGAATTTTTTTATGCGCTTCCATTTAATTGGCTTATTTCATGCAACACCGTTGTTGAGGTACTGCATCAAGACATCTTGGTCTTTTACTACTTGTCGATAAAATATTTTTAATCCTGCACACAGATAATTTAATCCTGCCTCTCCCTCTGGCGTGTGTGTAAATCTATTTTTTGGACATTCTCCCCAGCACAGGGCTAAGAAATCGCAACGCTTACAATATTTGGGTAAAGTCAGATATTTGTCATATGCAAACTTTTCCTGCTTTTTCGAGAACACCAAGTCCCCCTGATGGATGTCTCGGATATTCCCGAGTTTGAATTCCGGATAAACAAAGTGGTCGCAAGAATAAACATCACCGTTAAACTCAACCGCGACTGCTTTGCCACAAATCTGCCCTGTGGTGCATTTTTGTGGTCCAAAACCAAATAATTGTGAAATTACATTCTCAAACTGATCGACAAAAACGTCGCCATAATCCTTGGCGAGCCATTCTTGCCAGATTGTTGCAAGAAAATTGCCCCAATCCTGACTGTTCACCGTCCAACTGCTGACCGCAGCATCCTCTTTTTTCAATGCCGATTTGGGTTGCAGCATCCAGTCAGGTTCAACGGGGTCAATGCCAGCACTGAACTGAATCATTTTGGGGCGAACTTCATCTCTTAAATATTGATAGACTTCAAGTGGATGCTGAGCATTCACATTATTTACGACACATAAAGCATTAAACTCAATCTGGTACTGACGGAGTAATTCAATGGCCTTGAGCACCAAAGAGTGAGTCGGCTTATCATTTTTAGTACGACGATAAATATCATGTAAGCGTTCTGGACCATCAATCGAAAGTCCAACCAAAAAGCTATGTTGCTGCAAGAATGCACACCATTCATCATCTAGCAATAAACCATTGGTTTGTAAGTCATTAAAAATCGCTTGATTGGGCTTCTTATATTTTTGTTGCATAGCAACAATCTGTTTAAAGAAACCTAGCCCCATTAAGGTCGGTTCGCCACCTTGCCAACTAAACACCACTTCTGGTCCAGTTTGCGCTTCAATATATTGACGGATATGCAACTCTAATACCGAAGCTTCCATACGCGGATATTTCGGTTGATTAAGGAAATCTTGCTTATATAAGTAAAAACAGTATTCACAATCGATATTGCACTGCGCACCACTCGGCTTAACCATAGAATGGAATTGATACAATTCATTCGTATGTACCAGTTTCAATTGTGGTGAAATTGAAATATTTTCTACCGCAATTCTGTCTGTATGATTCACCATCATGGTTTAAATCCTTTTAGCAGCAATCTCTTGCAATCCTGCAAGTACTCAATATCTCAGCTATTCTCGAATTCAATATTGACGAGCTATATGTATTCGATTTCCCATCGATATTTTTTAACAAGCTGATATTTTCAAAAACACCTTCTTCATCCTGAATTATGGGGCTCTTAAAAATATAACTTGCGCCTCCACCTCAATCATTGAGTCTTGGAGCCGCTTCTGAAGATTAACAGCCTTAAAGTATGGAACAACCATGCAAAAGAATGGTTACTGAATGGTTTTGCATAAAAATTCGGCAACAAAGAACAAAAAATCGGCTTTTAATCAGCGCAAAAGAAGAGAAAATAATGCCCCTAACAGGGTTAAGTAGAAATACTCATCGACTGTCGGGACTACAGCCAAATGCTGCCCTTAAGTATTAAAATTTTAATTCCAGAAGATCATTTGCAAGCTAAGCTTTCTCAAACCCAGCCATTTTTACTGCCCCCTATCAAAACAATAATGTCGAATACACTGGCCCTAAATGAGTTTAGATCAAGAATTTTTACATGGATCAGCATGATGCTCCCAGAAAACTAGCTCCTCAAAGTTTTAAAGAGTACTCGTAAATTTATCCAGCAAGGTTTTGCAGCACAATTGAAAGCAGAATGATGCTTGAAAAGCCAAACTGCTGTTAGCTCAATCTGATAGAACAGCAAACAAAATCAAGTTTGCATTAGACTTCGTCACAGCAGAAATTTTTTGTCATGGCTTTGAAGCTCTATGCGTATCCCCCTAAGTTTCGGGAATATCTGATCGTAAAAACTGTAACACCTCGACAAGTCGGTAGCCCGTTTTAGATCAGTTCGCACCCTGCACTAAATTTTGTTTGGGCAATAACTTACATCCGCAGGATAAAGCATCATTTACACGAGCAACCGCTTTCCCCATCACCAGCATATGGGGATCACCAACAACAATCGTAGCAACGACTTTATGTAATGGGCATGTTGCTTTATCTCCAACACAGGCTACAGCAATACCTTCAATTAAATAGCTGGATTGACCCGAAATCACCTTCCCGCCCCCCGTTGTAGGACAACCTACTGTAATATAAGGTGTAGCCATAATCTAATTCCTCAAAATAAACTATAAGACTTCAAATTCAATTCTTCTATTTTTCTTTCGCCCTTCTACAGTTGCATTATCTGCGACAGGCTTTTCTGATCCTAAACCAGCCGTACTCAAACGTTCTGCAACGATTTTCTTTTCAATCAAATAGGCTTTAACGGCTTCAGCTCTCGCTAAACTTAACTGTGCATTTTTCTTTGCATCACCAGAACTATCGGTATGACCAATAATTTTGACATTTTTATTTTGTACCTGAACTAAAGCAACCGCCATCTCATCAAGGATTTTTGTGCCCGATGCAGTCAAAATGGCACTTCCTGATTCAAATTCAACAATCCGATCTTTTAAGGCATCATCGACAACTTTCTGTTCTGATTGATTCGCAGAAAGTAATGCATTGATTCGATACGGCGGTTGCACCAAAGACTGATACATCGAAGTAATTGGTTGTATTTCACTCGGATTATTCAATTTTCCAGTTAATTCGACCTGCGTGCCTTTTACCGCCAACTTTCCAGCACTGACTTTTTTTAAATCTGGCGTAATGACACGCGTAACTAAATCATTCCATCCGTTTGGTACAGCAACCGCACGAATTTGGACTTTATCTACCACCTGCTCTGCACCATATACCGCATATAATTTTTGTAAAATCGCCTGTTTACTGGCTTCATTCGGAACGACACCTTCAACAATAATTGGCTGTGCATAAGCCAAACAGCTGCAATATAGTCCAACACTAAAGATTAGTGCGCTAAATAATTTTTTATTGATTGCATTCATTTTCTTATTAACCATGTATAAACGTTTGTTTAAAAAGTTTGATGCCTTGATTTAAGCTAAGCTGACGCTCACAAAGCGCTTGTTCTAATACGGCTAATCCAGCATTTTGCTCCAAATAAGTATCTATCCACCCAGCATCAATCAATGAAACCCAGCGCTCCGAATTGAAGTTTTGTGAAAAAATATCACTTAAGGCAAAAATATCTGCACCTTGGAAACCAAATAACAAAACAGGCTCATGCTGATGGAATAAGCCAATCAAAACTTCGGTATTTTGATGACCAAGAAACATGTTGATTAAATTGACCCAAAATGCTGCTATTTCATAACTATAACGTGCATTATGAATCGGTAAAATCAGCACCTTATTCAGCTTGGCCACACCAAAATTAAGGATTGGCTGGAGTAATAAACCAAGACCTATCATGCTTTGCGCCAATTGATAACTATTCAGTTTCATTAATCCTGCAAATGAATGCATCGTATGATTATCAAAAAAATCTAAGTGTGTATTGGCATGTGTTTGCGACAAGTCGCGACTAAAATCCGCTAATAATTCGACTAACTCATCAGGATCTCGGACTGTTTTTAATCTTTTATTCTGCTGAAATAAATGGACTAAGGTCGGTTTATAAAGCAAAGGGGCATAAGACAAATTCAGTGCAGGATGCGAAACTTCAATTAAATGACTTAAAACCATTGGAAATTTTCGCCCCGATGAATCTTCACTAGACGCTAAGTTCGCTAGTAAAAACATCTGTTCAACAGGATTTGCTATAAAAAAATCTAGACTGGGCAGACTTTGATAAGCTTCATCGAAGTTGGCATTTTTCTTTGCCAACTCCAATGCCTCTGTCATCCAACGATCAATCATATTGATGATTGCAGATTGCCCTTTGCTTTTTAAAAAATCACCACGAGCAGGACTTTTACCAAAATACAAAGATGTGGATTTAATGATCTGCATTTGAACCTCCCGCATCTCGATGCCAACATTGCTGCATTAGTTATTCACTCCTGACAATGATGATTGCGGATTGGATACAGCAGCATTCCCCGACTGAGCAGATTTGATGGGCTCAGGTGCAACTTGGGCAGCAACAACGCGAACTGCTTTGTCCATTACCACTTTATCGACCAATTGCAAACCGGCATAACCGCGTCCAGAACCGACATTACTGCCACTATTACCGCTAATCAGACGGAAATTGAGCTTAACCGACAAGGCTGGATTTTTAGGATCAGCCCATGTCATTTCAAAACTTCCATTCTGCGGTTTACGTTGAGCCGAATCGATTAAGCGATTAATGCCATATTCACCTGGTGCATCAAAAATGGTATGGGTTTGTCCCTCTAAATCGACCGCAGTAATTCGTACTCCAGGAATTGCACCTGGATTTGGCCAAATAAAGTTCACCCATTGCTGAATACCGTTTTCATACAGCATGCGTTGCCCATCAATATCAATGCTATACGACTGCAACTTTGGATTTGGCAAAGGATAAAACTGAAAATTGGACTGATTTGCCGCGGCAGTTGCCGCAGTTTGATTGAGTTCTCCAGTCGCAACCCCATTTGCAGGTGCAACATAACTTTGGAAATTCATCACAAATTGTGGATTTAGACCAATTCCTAAATCTTTCCATGTTTTCGATGACAGCATATAGCCGCGTCGTATCACCAACGGATCTAAACTTTCTTTCACAAATCGGGCAATACTGCCAGTTTCACCAAAAACTTGACCAATTTCACCACTGGTGGCTTGAATAGTTGCCGCTGGATTAAACGGATAATTCTTTGCCAAATTTTGACTGAAAGGTTGATAGGCCTGCATCTGCCATAATTTATTGATTTCATCTTGGGCAGGTAATAACAATGCATTAAATGCTTGCGTTAATGGGCTAACCAATAAACGCTGTAACATTTGCTGATCTGTCGCATTTAAACCAACTGTGAGCTTTTCATCTACAATTTTTTGAGTATTATTAAATACAGATGCCTGATCATTAATTGTCTGTTTCACCACAGTTAATGCATTTGGACCAATGTCCCCTGCATTTTTCAGATCATTAAACTTACTTCGTACCTGCGACAAACTGTGTAAATACTCATCCAATAATGATTGATTTTGCTGATCATCACGCTTACGAACCAATTGATAAAACACAACAAATTCTTGAGATATCGGTCCTTGGGCTTGCTGCAATGCTTTTTTTACAGCATCTTCATTATTTTGTCTTAGAATTTTACGTTTAAACCATGCCACAAAACCTGTTTGAGGGGCAGCAAGCTCCGCTTGAACAACTGGATTATCCCAACTGGTTTCCTGCGCCACGCGATTTAAAAAGAGACGTATTGGCGAATTTTGGGACTCTCCCAAAATATCAACAATACGAGCATCAGCCTTAAAATCCGTCCCTTTGGCATAATGCACAGCATTAAGAAACTTTTTCCATTCTGCAATATATTCTTGCTTATATAGCTGTGTCAGTTGTTTTCTGATTTGATCCGGACTACCACTAAACGTTAAATCATCTGACTGAGTCGTGTTAAGCACCCAGTCTTTTGTATCTGTTGGTTTATTGGCGGCTGCATCAATTGCTTTTGCAACATAATCATCCCATGCATGGTAAGTAAATACGCCAGGTAATGCATATCCCCCCATTACGATAGTTTTATTGTTTTCACCGACGATTTGGGCAACGGTTAAAGCTGGGTAGCGAACCGCTGCACGCATTTTAATTTCATTATAAACACGATCCCGTGCAGGCATCCCACGCACCACAGATACCATCACTTGTCGTGTCTGCTCAACCAGTTGCGTATCCGCATCCAAGACAGGAAAATTTTTCTGATTGGCCAATGTCATTGCATAACTCAGCACTTGCTCTGCTTTTTGGGTCAGCTCAGCTTGAGGCATTGCTCCTCGATTCGCCAATAACCAAGAACGCCAAAATTTAGTGACCTGATCACTTAAATGACTGGCATCCATATATTCGGGATTGCTCATCATCAAATAAGCTTTTAAAGCGTTATAAGCATCTTGGGGATTATTATCTGAAGGTTCAAAATACTGAGGACTTTGCTGTGCAGATGCTTGCTGAATTTGAACATTGGCATGATTTGCTTTCAATACGGCTTCATTTGCCTTAACTCGTTGTAAATATTGCTCGATATTTTGTTGGGAGGGCTCTAGAACCAGTTGACGAATCCCCTTCAGATACTCAACTTCGAGCTTTTCTCTTAATGCTTGACCTTGATATAAGCCAAATGAAAATTTAAATGGTCGATCCTGTTCAAAACTATCCAATTGCTGTAGGCGATTTTGCAAAATTAATAAGGCATCAAACTGTGTAGCCAATTCGCTGCCTGTACTTTTTTCCATTTGCATTACTTTATTGAGGTCGGCCTGCACATCTACAATTAACTGCTGATTATTTCGATACGACCAAACCCATGCACCTAGACACAACGACACGGCCAAAAGAGCAATCATAAAACCGAAATAGCGTTGTCGTTTACGCATAGGGTTAATATGTTGTTTGACTAAATTCTTGTCTTTTAAGATGACATTTGAAAATAATCCTTTTAAAAAATATCCATGATTTTGAGTGGTCACTGCAAGAGAGTGCTCAGGTTGCTCTAATAATGTTAGATCAAACTCTTGTGCAATTTGCTCAGTCATTGGACTTTCAATCATGCCCTCTTGCAGGGCACTGGTAAAATAAAAGCCACGGAAAACAGGCTTAAATTGATAGGGATTATCTTCAAATAGTGCAGCAATAAATGTTTTTACCGCAGGTTTAAGCGTTTTAAATTCCAATGGAAAAGTCATTACTCCTGGCGAAATATTCTGCGCGTGCCGACGACTTAAATGTGTGGTACTAACACTCTTCAATCCATCAAATAAAATATTATAGTGCTGTTCAAATAATTCAGACGCATTCGGAGCAGATTCAGGATGATATGGGAGTGTTGCCCCCCAAACCTGATCAAATTCTTGACCATCATAGCAATCAAAAAACTCCGTAAAACCTGCAATCAAATCCATTTTGGTAAAGACAACATAGACAGGTGCAAAAACCTCTAATCGCTCGGTCAAGTCTTGAATACGTGCTCTTAAGTTTTTCGCCAATTTAAGAGACTTTTCTGGGCTTTGGCTAATCAGTTCCGCAATACTGACCACCACAATCAGGCCATTCACGGGAGCTTTGGGACGGTTTTTTTTCAATAATTTTAAAAATCCCAACCACTCTCCATGATCTTCAGCATAAACCGAATAACGACCTGCGGTATCGAGTAATACACCATCTGTAGAAAAAAACCAGTCACAGTTTCTCGTTCCACTCAGCCCTGCAGAAACCACTTTTTGATGCGATTCTTCGAATGGAAACTTGAGACCAGAATTATAAATTGCTGAACTTTTTCCAGCAGCAGGATTACCAATCACCATATACCAAGGCAATTCATAAAGTGCTGCATTGCCTTTTTTATCCCCCAATCTGGATTTCCGAATCAATTGGATGGATTCTTTCATCTGCTGTTGAATCAGCTTTAATTCTTCATTATTTTTTGTCTGGCCATATTCTGCATCAGTTTCTTTACCAATCGCCTCTGCGAGTTCTTCGCCTTGGCGCTCATGTTTTCTGCGTTGTATTAACCAATAAATGCCATAACCGATCAGGCCCACAACATAGGCCACGCATAACAAAATAAAAATATGTCGAGGAATCACATTATATGAGGATAGCAGTGCCACAAATAATGAAAGGGCAATAATGGCTTTGGGGTTGGTAATGTACTGCCATAAGTAGCCTAAAATTATATACATTGTTTTCTCATCAATTTTAATATTATGTTTGGTTAAATTCAGTTAAGTCATCTTCGGCATAAACATGCATTAAAGCCTGTGCAGCATCCAAGCTATAAACAAAACCATGAACAGATTCAGGTACCTGTAGCCCCAAAATAAAGGCATAGATTTTGGCCAGATTTTGGGTATGGCCTAAACTGTAATGGCTATATAGATGGTGATGCGGTTGTATCGACGAAGAGTCAAAATATTTTGAAATCTGTTGAATAACCCGAGGCTGGGCAATATTGTCAGGCAACACAATAAATGGCTGTTCTAATTCATATTGTTCAAGGTTTTCAATATTCAATCGTTTTAAAGCATCTGCTGCATTTACTTCATTCAGAACAAGATCCAGAACTTTTATATGAAGCTGTCCTAAAATCTGTACTGTTTGACTGGCAATACAACAACTACCGACAAACTCAGCAGGGATATATTGATCGGTCCGCCAACTATGATCATCAATCAATTCTTGGTCTAATGCCGAATCTGCCACCAAAAGAAATGACACTTCAGCAGTCTGATTTTGGATTTTTTTTAATAAATTCATCCATTTTGAATAACAATTGTGGATATCCCAATAGTGATATTGAATCTTGAGCTGCTGCGGCAGTAATCCTAAGTTATGTAGAAAATCCTGTATAAGATGCTCACTCTCAGTTTCATTCCAAACATGCAATAAAGTCTCGGATAGCACCAGATGTACATTGAGATGATTTAAACGTGGAATATCCTTAAGCGCAGGGATCTCTTCATCCTCTTGAGCATCTGCCTTGATCCAAGCAGGATGAATACGATATTCATAGGCAAGCTGCTGATCATAAAACATAGCCGATTGTTTTAAATGCTCAACCACATTGAGTAACACCTCTTCGTTTTCATATAACTCGTTCTGAATAAAGTGCTGAATCCGCTTCTGAATGTTTGCAATGAATGAATCTTCAAACTCCTCATCTTCAGCAGCAGTCAATTGCTCCTCCATACGGTACGATAAAATTGGATTACCAATATGATTCATAAGGACTGCATCTAATGTTGGAGCAAGCATATCCAAAGTTTGATGAAACGCCTCTTGGTTCCTTCCGATTGCACTCTGCAATGAGGTTGCATAGACATGCAATCGGATATGCTCCACTTCCGCTGTTTTATTTGCGACTGAGTCAGTCACGCTGTTTTCTGCCTGCATCTGCTCATTCAGCTGTTTTTTCTGCGATGCGGCTTTATACCCAGTCCAGATTAAATATGGACTTAACAGTATTAGACTGATGACACTGGGTAACAAAAACAAATACAGGAATAAATCTTCAGCCGTAGGCTCGAACTTTGAATCTTGCCAATAGACAATCACGACAGCAGAACTTAAGAGAAATACACTTAAGACTGTACTTACTATTAGCTTAAGCATATGAAATTTCCCGAATCAGCGGATAACAAAACTGTTGGTGTTCTTGGTGATCATCAGACAGCAAGAAGCTGCTCTGCCCTAATCCCATATTTCCCTGAGAACTGAGAACGATAGAATGCATTTCATCCATTTTGAGAATAAGACGAACATCAACTTGTAATGTTGGGCTACACCAACTTTGGACTATTTTTTTGAGTTTTAGACTTAAACTTTTTTGCGGTAAATAATCCAAATAATCTTGATGGCTTAATGGACCAATTTGGATTTCAATCTTTCCATCCACTTGGCGGATTTTTTCACCACAAAAGGTATTTATACCCAATGAACTTTGATGATTTCCGCCCAAACAGGTTTTTTGCTGATCACTCAAATAAAATGTTTCAGTGATAAATTCTTGAATATGCACCTGCTGTTTTAATACACAATGCAACATGGTCTGCATCGCATGCACATTATTATTTTGACCTTGCAACAGACCAGAAAACTCAGCAAAGAAATGTACTAAATCCGTATCTTCCGTATGATTTTTCTGACATCCACTCAAAGCATGTAAAATATTTAAATAGTGGTTTTCTTGCTCAATTTCATAACGAATAGGTAAATGATAAGTTAGGCTAGAATCGACATACTGACTGGTTAACTTATGATTAAATAGCCCGATAAATTTTTGAATTTCAAGTCGTTGCTTTCTAGCTGCTAGCTTTACTTTCTGCGTATACGTATAGGGTAAAGCTCCTTGTATCCCCATCAACCCAACAATCAGGTTCTTAATCTCAACTTTTTCATCATTAACGGTTAATGACTCGATTTCTGCCGCAGGGAAATTCAGATTAATTGAACTTTCAAAACTGAATTGACTCGACCAATCCAACCCCTGTTTTAATGCAGGCTGATGACGTAACAAACGTGTCGTTTGTATAAACTCATAAGCGGTAGGAACTTGAAATAAGTTATCAATTACAGAAGCTTCTTGCCACCAACGTTCTGCACGCATTGGTATAACTCCTGTCCTGATTGATCATCAATGATATTCAGATCGATAAAACTGTTCATCTGAACTTTTAAATTAAAAACATGACTTAATAATTGACTAAATAGATACAGACTATGCCCTCGAAAGACTTCCGATTTCATCACTAGACTGACCTTTAAACCTCGCACAAATGCTGGAAATGGCTTGGTATCCATCATTTTATGACTGAGCTCAAACTTGACCTGCTGAATTGAATTAATCAGCAAATGATTTTCTTGTGAATTCGGTAAATTATATAAAGTCAGTAATTCCTGAATGGGCTGAACCGAATCATCTTGCATTAAAGACATTAAATTGAGTGACAGGTGAGAAACCAGACGCCATTGTTCAGATTTATGTCCCGAAAATGCATAACACGCTGAAGGTCTTTTTAATACCAATGCTCTGCGAATTAATCCTGTGCTGGTGGAATTTAAAACCTGATGACTCATACTCATGGCTTCATAAGGCAAGTTACCATTCGAGCACAGCAAAGTTGAGCTAATAAAGTCAGATTTTATTTCTTGCGGATTAAGATTTTTAGAAAGAATCGAGTAAAATATTTCACAGTTTTTCTGATTTTGTTTTGTATTTAAAGTATAAAAATACTGAAGATTATCTTTGTGTGCATGACTCATTGCAAAAAAAGGAGAAATTGGATAATTCACTTCTTCTTGATCATGTTTTTCTCTTATCATTTGCATCTTTAAAATAGAATACACCCGATAAAACTCAGGATGATGGGCATCGGTTAAAATTAGATATTCTATTTTTTTATGATCAATCTTCTGTGGCTCGGCTTGTTTTTCAAAAAGATTAATGGCTGGGCTGGTAAAGAGTTTAAAATTCGCAATACTTAATGCAGAATAATTATGAACTAGGACGGGATCACTTAAATTTAATTTCAAGTGTACCTGCAATTCAAAATGATGACCGTGTAGTTTTAATTGCTTAAGAAAGTTTAGATTCAAGTTTAAATAATTAAATTTTTCTGGAAAACAAAAATACTCCATCAACAGGCGATAAGCATGATGAGTATGTTGATCGCGCGGTAATACACTTTCATTTTCGCCATACCCCATAACAGTAAAGGGATTATCAATATATACGACATGTTGACCCGATTTTATACAGAACCGAGTTTCTGATCTAAACACCGCATCCAAAAACTGTAAGGGAAAATTTGATATTGCATCCAAATAAATCGGAAGTGATTGATGTTCTAGCCAATCTTCCGCTCCATTATACACTTCGAAAGAAAATGCTAATGATGCATTTTGATTTAAATGAATATGTGAACTTTGGTTAGAAGTGAACTCTAACCCTTTCAGCTGTATGGGTAATAAATGCACATCCAAACTGGTTTTAAATTCACACTGAACCCCCTTAACACTTCTGGATTTGAGTGCGGTTTTGGCAGGAATCACATGGACTTCAGTTAATTTTTTTTGCTTTTCAATGTCTTCAAAACTGATGACTGTGCAGGCAGGGAAATGACGTAAATATTGCGGAAACATCACCTCAAACAAAGAATGGGTGAAGAGGTCGTAACTATCAACTAACTTCTTATCAATTCTAGCAGCAATCAAGGAAAAGGCTTGAATAAGCCGTTCAATGTGCGGATCATCAATTTGTTCTTGATTCAATGATAAACGTTGCGCAATTTTGGGATACTTTTTAGCAAAATCACGCGACTGTTGCCCAAATTCTTGGAGTTGCTTTTCGTAATACGGTAAAAGTTCTTCTATCACAATATTATCCTGAAAGCTTAAGACTGGGCTGACACAACATATTGTTGTGTTGTAGGTTTTAATAAAGCATCGAAAACCACAGGTTCATACAAAGGATGAATATTTAAAAAGGCCTGAATGGTTAAACAGAGTGCCCCCATATTGTGACCATCTAATAGCATTTCGACTTTGACTTGTCTTAAACGAGGTTCATGCGCAGAAATAGATTGTTCAATCGATTGGCAAATCTTATCTCGATCTAATGGATTTGCGGTTGATAAACCAACAAAATCTATAATGCCAAATTGGATAATTGACTGTTTAACCAAGGGATATTGGTCTAAAGCAGCATCTAACTTTGCCACACGACTATTCAGTAAATCTTCAAGATCATTCGCAACAGACTGTCTTAATTCTTGTAATGACAAACCGTTTATAGTCTCATTTTCTGGCAGTAAACGGTCAAAAAGTGTCGAACGGAAACCGTAAGGGTACAACTGATCTAAGCTCATTTTGATGATCTAAATTCAACAGTGATTTATTCAAAAAATAGAGGACAAGCCATGCTGTCCCCTATTTTCAGGTCGTTGTTTAATTAAGCAGCATAAGATGCCGTGTTATTAGACAATGACCATTTCTTAGTCACAGCACCTTTCGCAGTACCATTAATATCCTGTTGATTATACGTCCACTCAACCGCAGCATATTTCAAACCAAAGGTTTCAGTTGGTACACCTTCTTCATTCACGCTTGGCGCTACACTCGAAACTAAGACATGCTTAAGTTTGATTTGAAGATATTTGATACGCTTATCACCATTGGCACGGTAAAAATCGATTTGTACTTCATCAAAGGTATAACCCGCTGAACATGCTTCCCAAAGTTTAGGACTCGTTGCATCCAGGTCTTTGACAAAATGCATATCTGCATGTTCCACACGTTCAGCCGTATGACCACCGACGCTTGAAGAAGTTGCAGATTTTGGCTGACGGATATTGTGTGCCCAAGAGTTTACCTCTAACCAGCCCTTATGCTCTGAGTCGCGTGACTCACCATCAACTTTGTATTTACCTCGAAACTCGACGTATATATCTTTCATGGAATTATCCTATTATAAAGTTCTTAATTATTTAGCTGTTCTTAATTTAATTAGAAGACTGAGGCAACTCAGTGACAAGTCGCAAAGAGACGGACAACTCGTCCAGCTGGAAATGTGGTCTTAAAAAAACCACAGACTTGTAGTGACCAGGCTGTGCTGGATTTTCTACAACTTTCACGGATGCTTCTCTTAAAGGAAATTGTGCTTTCGCTTCTTGAGAAGCCCCATCATCCAGTAATACATATTTAGCAAGCCATTCATTTAAAAAGGCTTCAACATTTCCTGCCGAAGCAAAACTCCCGACTTTATCTCGCATCATTGCTTTTAAGTAATGTGCTATGCGAGATACTGCCATGATGTATTGGATTTGACTGGATAAAGCTGAATTGGCATTTGCGGTATCGCTATCGTATTTTTTAGGCTTTTGTGCAGATTGCGCACCGAAAAATGCTGCATAATCAGTATTTTTACAATGCACCAAAGGAATAAAGCCCAAATCACTCAGCTCTTTTTCGCGACGGTCTGTAATTGCAATTTCGGTTGGGCATTTAAATGCAACTTCACCATCGCTGGTTTTAAAGGTATGTACAGGCAGCCCTTCGACTAAACCACCACCTTCCACCCCGCGAATCGCGGCACACCAACCATGCATATCAAAAGCATTGGTTAAACGCGTACCAAAGGCATAAGCAGCATTCATCCACAAATATTCATCATGATTTTGGCCGGAAACCTCTTCAACAAAATTGAAACCTTCGGTTTGGGTTCCTTGTTTCGGATCATAAGGTAAACGCCCCAAAACACGTGGCATAGTTAATGCAACATAGCGCGCATCATCACTTTCTCGGAAAGAGCGCCATTGTACATATTCAGCTGTCTCAAAAATTTTAGAAACATCACGTGGTCGGTCAATATCGGTAAATGATTCAAGTCCCAACATATTGCAGCTTGTGGCAGAAATAAATGGTGCATGCGATGCTGCAGCCACATGAGAGATCTGCTCCAGCAAATACATATCTGCTGGTGTACGATCAAACTCGAAATCACCAATTAAGGTTGCATAAGGCGCACCACCAAATGACCCATATTCTTCTTCATAGATTTTCTTAAACAACGTGCTTTGATCAAAGTCAGTCGCACTTTGAAAATCTTTAATCAATTCTTTTTTGGTGGTATTAAGCATGCGAATCTTAATTAAAGGATTCGAAGGTGACTCTTGGCAGAAATAATATAGCCCACGCCAAGTTGATTCGATTTTCTGAAACTCGGCATGATGCATAATTTTGCTGAGTTGCTGCGAAATTAAGTGATCAATTTCAGCAATACGCTTATCAATCGACATAGACATATTGTCAGAGACGGTGATAGTTCCAGACATGACTTCTTTTGCAAGTTCTGCAATCAGACTTTTTGCTCGATCATGTTCATCATCAGTTCTGGCAATACGGCTTTGCTCTACGATTGAATCTAATAAAGTCAGCTCAGTATTATTGTCTTGAACAGCAAGAGCAGATTGCATATTACTCATTGTCTGCTCCTGCTTCTTGACTCAATTGTCGAACTTGCTCGGTATTTTTCAAAACCTCATCAAGTAAATCTTCTAGACGCTCACTATTTGAAATTTTATTGCGTAAATCGGTCAGACGTTCACGTGCTTCTACCAATTTACGCAGTGGTTCAATCTGTTGCGCAATATTTTCTGGACGAAAATCATCCATAGATTTAAAGGTCAAATCAACCCCAAAGCGCCCACCCTTTTCTGTCAGGGTATTTTCTACCTGAAACGCTGCTCGAGGTGCCAGTGATTCCATAACTTCATCAATATTCTCTAAATCAACATTGATAAATTTCTTATCTTTTAATTTCGTTTTTTCATGCTCAGATGCCGCTGAAAAATCACCTAACACCCCAACAACAAAGGGTAATTCTTTGATTTCTTTACCTTCACCGACTTCAACGTCATACGTTAATTGAACACGTGGAGGACGAATACGTTGCAATTTTTTTTGCACGCTTTCTCGTTTAGCCATGATTTTTTAACCTTAAATTAAATTGTTATAGACCTGCAAAAGGATTGCTACTGGTATTGCTCGTAGTTGTATTTGTTTTCGCTATGCTTGTATTGGGTTTCGTTTTGTTTGCTGGAGGGTTGGCTTTTGATTTAGTTTTACTTTTCGAAGCAGATACTTTAGTGGTTTTTGCTTTCGACGATTTAGAAGAACTTGGATTCTTTTCAGCAGTATTAAGTGCTGTTTCTAACAACACTGAAGCGGGTTTAGCTGAATTGATTGCCCGCGTAAAATCCTGCGCTGCGGGGTAAGTAATATCTGAACTTAAATAACGCATTTCTTTCTGACGCATCTGTTTTAATGCATCATTAGCAATACCAGTTGCTGCTAAAAATTTAACATCGGTCAGTGTATTACCTTGCACTTTTTCTGCTTCAAGTTGCTGAACAATGGCTAATGCTTTTTCATTTTTCCCAATCAACTGAAAGCGTTGTGCAGCTTGAACTAAATATCCATTTTTATTATCTGCATTTTTTTTATCACAGATTTGAGCATAGGTTTTTAATAAAACAGAATCTGTTTCACCAGCAATCAGCGGATTTTTCTTAATACAGCTTCTTGAAATATCCACTTCTGCATTACTCGCGAGTGTACTCATAGATACACAGCACAATGATAAACATGCAGATATCAAAATATTAGTTTTCAAAACAACCTCTGTTTATAAAGTATTTATCTAAAGTTTTAACCACATTCACTGGTTTTTACTTTATGTATTTTTAAAGTAGGCAGATTTAACTAAAAAATAACCGCACTCGTCAAGACAAATTTCGTCAACTTATGACAATTAGCAAGTGTAAATAACACTTTTTTTCTTAAATTTTATGGTATAAGATGCGCACGACTTTATACCAATTAATTAAAAACATAATTTTTCATATTAAAAGTTATGATTTTTTGACTAAGAAAACTTGATTATTACTTTATTATTAATAGCTTATTCACTGTATATTTTTATTTTAAAGTAAGCATTTATTCTTAGTCTCAAAAGCTGAGATCCATGATGAATAATTTAAAAGTTTTAATTACAAAATTGTCTATACCTGTGCGTGATGCACTTGAAAAGGCAGCGAATTTTTGTGTTTCTCAACAAAATTTTGAAATAGAAATTGAACATTTATTCTCTGAAATTGTTAAACAGCCTGCTGATAACGATTTAAAAATATTACTAAAAAAATATAAAATTTCTGAACCTGATTTAATTCATGATTTATCACAGAGTATTGCTCAATTACCCAAAGGCAATACTCGCACCCCTATTTTTGCACGATCGATTGTCCGATTATTTGAACAAGCTTGGTTGGTCGCCTCTGCTGAACAAAAGCCCGTTATTCGCAGTAGCCATCTTCTGGTCGCCTTACTTACGGCTTCAGATCTCTTTCAAATTGCCAGCCGAGCGTCTTCACTGTTAGAAAACTTTCCAATTGACAGCATGAAGCATCAATTTGGGGAATTATGTCAACAAAGTATTGAATCTGAGCCAACTACAGCAAAGCATCCCAAATCTGATGTGAGCTCCGATACTACACAACAAAAATCTGCCAAAACACCTGCACTAGATCAATACACCATCAATTTAACGGAAAAAGCACAACGAGGTGAAATTGATCCAGTCATTGGTCGTGAGCATGAAATTCGTTTAATGCTCGATATTCTGATGCGCCGCCGTCAAAATAATCCAATTTTAACGGGTGAACCCGGTGTTGGAAAAACGGCTGTTGTTGAAGGTCTCGCATTAAAAATTGCACAAAATAATGTGCCTGTAGCACTTCAAAATGTGCAATTACGGACCTTGGACATGGGGCTGTTACAAGCAGGTGCCAGTGTCAAAGGTGAGTTTGAAAACCGACTCAAACAAATTATTCAAGAAGTCCAAAGCTCAAGCCAAGCTATTATTTTATTTATTGATGAAGCCCACAGCCTAATTGGAGCTGGAGGTCAAGCTGGGCAAAACGATGCTGCGAATTTACTAAAACCTGCCCTTGCCCGTGGTGAACTGAGAACAATTGCTGCAACGACATGGGCTGAATACAAACAATACTTTGAAAAAGATGCCGCTTTGAGTCGTCGCTTTCAAGTAATTAAAGTTGAAGAACCAAGTGAAGCTGTTGCGATTGATATGTTGCGCGCCATGATTCCAGTCATGTCCGCCCATTTTCAACTCGCAATTGATGATGAAGCCATTATTACCTCAGTGCATGCCTCACATCGATACATTACAGGAAGACAACTTCCAGATAAGGCAATTAGTGTATTAGATACGGCTGCCGCACGGGTTGCATTGACCCAGAATGCGCAACCAGTCGCCTTAGATCAAGATAAGGCGCAATTGCATAATTTGCTATTAGAACTAAATATCCTTGAAAAAGAAAATCAGCTTCATGCGATTCATAATGAACGTATCCACCAGATTAAACAGTCCATTCAACAATTAGAACAAAATATCCAGACTTTAGAACACAAGTGGCAACAAGAATTAGCACTGGTGCAACAAATTCAAGCGCTGCAACAGAGTAGTACACAACAGCCAACTGAAACAATCGCTGAGCTCCGAAAACAATTGCGTACTCTACAAGGTCAGCATCCGCTAGTGTTTGAACGCGTAAATGCAACGATTATTCATGAAATTATCTCTGACTGGACTGGTATTCCTATCGGCAATATGGTCAGTGATGAAATTAAACAAATTTTAAGTTTAGAAGAGCAACTTTCTCAACGTGTCATGGGGCAACCTTATGCCTTAAAGCAACTGGTGCAAGGAATTAAAACATCTAAAGCAAAATTGGAAGATCCCAATAAACCTCAAGGTGTGTTTATGCTAGTCGGACCAAGTGGGGTCGGTAAAACAGAAACCGCTTTGGCATTAGCACATGAGCTATATGGTGGTGAATCCCATCTCATCACCATCAATATGTCTGAGTATCAAGAAGCTCATACCGTTTCTTCATTAAAAGGTGCACCTCCAGGTTATGTTGGCTACGGTCAAGGTGGTGTATTAACTGAAGCTGTGCGTCGCAATCCCTATAGTGTGGTGCTGTTGGATGAAATTGAAAAAGCCCATAGTGATGTTCAAGAACTGTTTTATCAAGTCTTCGACAAAGGAACACTAGAAGATGGTGAAGGTCGCGTAATTGACTTTAAAAATACCACGATCTTGCTAACCTCCAACACTGGCTCCAGTGCCATTATGCAAGCCTGCTTAAATCAACCCATTGAGCAATGGCCAACCGCGGAACAATTGCTAGATCAACTTAAACCAAGTTTATATCAGCAATTTAAGCCAGCCTTTTTAGGTAGAATGCGCATCGTTCCCTATTTCCCATTACATGATGATCTGTTAATTCAGATTATTGAGCATAAATTAGCGAAAGTCATTCAACGACTAGAACAGCAATACCAAACACAAGTGCAGTACAGTGCTGAAGTCCCAGAACTGTTACTAAGCCGTTGTACCGAAGTTGATAGTGGTGCACGCAATATTGACCACATTTTAAATGCAACGATTTTACCCGCGCTAGCAACAGAAATTTTACTTGCCCTTAGTGAACAAAAGCTTCCTCAACAGATTTGGATTGATGTGAAAGATGATGAGTTCATCTATGTACTGGATCCTCACATTAAGTCGGCCAAGAAGAAGATTGCTAAAAAACCTAAATTAGAAACCTTGTAAAAACAGACTCGGATTATTCAGTACTTATGAATTTTTCACTTGAATCCTTGCTTGAACCCATAGCGGGTTCTCGCGCTTGTGGAGAGGATTTGTCTTTCTCCAATGAATTCCATGCCATAAAAAAAGCCAAGACTCAGGATGACCCTTTACTCGCCTTGGGTGATTGGGTTACGGAACCTAAACAGGCAGATTGGCAATTTGTTGCTGAGCAAAGTAGCATGCTGCTTGCCAATAAAAGTAAAGATATTCGCTTACTGACTTGGTTATCTGAAGCTTGGGCACATTTATATGGCTTCCAAGGTATTGCCTCAGGATTAGAATTATCCTATCGCTTACTAGAGCAATACTGGTTAAAGCTACATCCTGAAATTGAAGAGGATGATTTAGACCAACGCCTCGGTCTACTCAAAGGTTTAGTTAATCAGCTGCCAGTGCTTATCAAAAAAACCCCACTGATGGAAACTTCCCCTGCTTACTCATTGTTTGATTATGAAAACTTTCTTTATCAACATAATCAACTCCGCAAGCAATCTGAAGATGAGGATCATGGGGTTAATGCTCAACAGCTTGAACAATTTGAGTCAGCGCTAGCGACAAGTGCTCAAAATATACAACTACAAAATTACCAAAATTTTGAATTAATTTTGGCGCACTGGGAAAGTTTGAAGCAAGTGCTTGATCAATTGATGCAGCTAGAAGCCCCAAGTTTTGCTCAGATCGATTCTCAACTTGAAGATATCCATAAATCCTTAAAAAAAATTTATAAACCCGATCTGTTACAGACCAAGCTAAATACAACTGCACTGACCGCAATGCCTGACAGTAATCTCGGAACACCCCTGCCCGATATCTCCAATACCATGACAACTATACCTCAGCAGCAACCGCAAAATTTTCAAGCTTCAGCACAAAGCCACCTACAGAATCGTGAACAGGCAATCAAACTTTTACAAGATATTGCCGAGTATTTTAAAACACATGAACCTCATAGCCCAGTGAGCTACATGCTACAAAAAACTGTGAAATGGAGCCAAATGCCTTTACATGAATGGCTGGCTCAGGTCATTAAAAATGAAAACCCACTGGAATCTGTACAAGAATTATTGGGTGTTCCTGCAACTAGCAATGAAACAAGTAACTGGTAATTTATATGTTTAAAGCAGAAAAGATTCTTTGGGGTGAGGGGCTTTTTTTACGTCCGCAACACTTTCAATTACAAGACCGTTATCATGAACAACATTTAAATCACACCATTCGATCTACTATTCCTTTTGCTTATGGTGTGCAAAAAATTAATTTCGATGAAAGCCAATTAAATATCAACGTACTGACTTTGTCATCAATTGAAATGATTTGGCAAGATGGCGAAATTTATACGGCTCCCGCACGTGATCTTTTACCAGAACCGATTTTACTGGATCATTTAAACGTGCGTGGAGAAATGCAAATTTACCTTGCAATGCCCATCGTACAAGCCAATAAAAAAAATGTCTCTTATGAACAAACCACGCAACCAAGTCGCTATCACTGTTATTTAAATGAAACCCATGATCTATTTACCGATGCTTCCCCAGCAGAGATTTCGCTGTTAAAACGCAGAGCTGAATTTAAATTATTAGAGCCTCATGTCATACCATCACATGAAATGGATGGTTTTCTCTATTTACCTGTTGGCAAGATTAAACGTCAAAGTTCTGGTCAGTTTGAGCTTGATCATAAGTTTATTCCGCCTTTGTTACATATAGAATCTAGCGAAGCATTATTTAATCAACTTAAACGCACGCTGAATGTGATTCGTGCCAAAATTAAAACCATTCAAACCAATAATCGTGAAAACGAACAGAAACTAATTGAGTTTAGATCGGGTGATATTGTTTCATTTTGGCTGGTGAATGCCTTAAATACCGCTTATTCCAGCTTAAATCATATTTTTCAGCATCCACAAATTCACCCTGAACGTTTGTTTTGCGAATTATTAAGATTAACGGGATCGTTACTGACGTTCTCTTCGGCACATGACATCGATCAACTGCCTCAATATCAGCACCATCAGTTACAACAGAGTTTTTATCATTTAGACCAAATTCTACGTGATCTATTAGACACCATTATTTCGAATCGCTATATCAGCATTAGCCTGAAAGAAACACGACCATCTTATTGGGTCGGTAGTCTTGAAACAGACAAAATTACTCGTGACACTCGGCTTTACGTCGCAGTATCTAGCAGCATGATGCCAACCCATGAGCTGATTCAGATTGTTCCTTTACGCTTTAAAGTGGGCAGTACAGTGGATGTTGAACAGCGAGTGGTGGCCGCTCTTCCTGCCATTCCATTACATCATCTGATGCAAGTGCCGACCGCGATACCAGTCCGCTCAGGCGTGAGTTACTTTGAGGTAGAGCCACATCATGAGCTTTATCAAAATATGCTGGATTCAGAAACTATTTGCATCTATGTCCCTTCTGGTTTTCAGGACATCAGCATTGAATTAATTGCGGTCATCAATGGTTAAGGAGTAATTAGAATGAATTCGACAACTAAAGCTCCTTCCCTCTTTGATGATGGTCAGATTGGTAGCAGCATTCCACAAAGTATGCCAATCACTACGCAGCAAAGTTCAACCTTAACGGATCTGCTGTACGATGGCTTCTACATTGTATTCTTATTACGTAACCAATATATACCAACCAATCCCGCTCAATTTCGTGAGAAAGTACTGGATTTATTGCATCGTTTTGAACAACAAGCACGAAAATTACAATTTTCAGCCAATGATATTCATGATGCGAAATATGCCTATTGCGCACTACTCGATGAAACAATTGTGACCCAGCAAGATGCTGCATTTTTTAACTTGCAGAATGTCTGGTTGATTAATCCCCTACAATTGAGCTTGTTTGGTTCGCAATTAGCAGGCTATCAATTCTTTGAAATTTTGGAACAGTTACGACATAAAGGCAAAGAACGGCTGGCATCACTAGAGGTCTTCCATTACTGCATGTTATTGGGGTTTCAAGGAAAATACCGTATTGAGTCGATTGAAAATCTGAACCATTTAGTGGCTCGCGTTGGTGATGAAATTGATTTTCTCAAAGGTAAAAAAGCTGCATTTTCTCCATTCTCCGCATTACCCGACCAGATTAAGAACATCATTCATAAAGAACTACCATTTATTTGGATTATCTTATTTTTATTCATATTCAGTTTGCTTGCTTTCGCAGGCTTAAAGTACTCATTGAATCAACACACCCAGACCTCTCTTGCACCCTATGAAAATGTAATTAGTACGCCTGCCGAACAGGCCAATATTACGATTTATTTACCTTAAATTGTGAGTGGCTCATGGCACTAGAAAAACAGAATACAATACGTATTTTAAAATCCACACCAACAAAACCACAAAAAAAATCATCTATTTATGTTATTTGTGGTTTTTTGGGCGGAATTGTTTTGAGTTGTGGACTGTTTGGTTTTTTTTACTATTCCCAAGATTCAGAAATAAGTAATCTACATCCTTCAGACCATCAGCAAACGGAATCCGAGACAAATACACATATTCCTCAAGCAACTGAGCAAAGTGAAATGAAGGAGGATGATCTCGATTATTCCAATCAAATTAATGAACAGGAAATGTCAACACTGTTCAAGCATCCTGTAAATCCTACTGTAAATCTCAACAGTCATGTTCAGCACACCTCCCCTTTTGCACAGCTTAACCCAGAACCCCAATTCGTGACCAAGGATGTCATTGTTATAGAGAAAAATGAGAAAAAAAATCAGCCAACACCGACGAAACCCAAACCATTAGCTCAAGGGGTGGTGAAACCTGCACTATTGGATCAATTGGATAAAGAAATTGAATTAGTCCAACCTCAAGCACAGACGATCCTCGCTCCATCTACTCCTGCACATTCAAACTAAGATGATTATTTTTATTAGTTGCAGTTTTTTAGCCTTAGTGATTGGACTGAGCTTGTTAATGTCTTACGAACTGCGGCTACGGACTCTCAATTATGTCCGCATGATTTTACCCAGTAGCAAACAGAAACTTGGGCATGCACGACATTTTGCCCAAGAGATGAGTTATGCTGCCTCGGCTGAACAAACCCAGACACATTGGCATTTACAGCAATGGTGGATTTTAATTGCAGGATTTTTTTTATTAGGTAGTGTGTTGCTGTTCGCTTTTACGCGACCTATTGACCCCACCAAAGTTGAAGCCAATTATCTGGAAAAAGTTGACCCTCAAATTTACGCCTTATTAAATGGTGAAATGTTAACTCCACCACCTGAAGTGGATGAACAATTGGTGGATGCAGCAATTGTTGAAGCAATGCAACTCGAACAACAATATCAGGCACAGAGTCATCCGAGCACAGCACCAGCCTTCTCTTTAGAACGTGACAGTACCTTCGAGCAAAGTCATGGGCATTTTGAGACTGCATTGGTCGACCGTAAATGGGATCGTATGAATCCTCGTTACAAGCAACGCTTATTGATGGTCTTTAAAATTATGAAAGAGCGTTATAACTATGAACTGGTTTTGTTAGAAGGTTACCGTAGTCCTGCTCGACAAAATATGCTGTCCGGCAATAAAAATACCACTCGGGCTAAAGCCTTTCAAAGCTATCACCAATTTGGCTTGGCTGCGGATGTGGCTTTCAAACGTGATGGCAAAGTTGTAATTTCTGAACGCGACCCATGGGCATGGCGTGGCTATCAGCTATATGGCGAGGTTGCGGAGTCAGTCGGTTTAACTTGGGGGGGACGATGGAAGTCCATTCAGGATTATGGTCATACCGAATATCGCATGCCGGGTTTAAAGAAAACCGCTGAAATGGCAGAAAAATTAACCTCAGAAAGTCAACTTTTAGCACAGGATCTAAATTAAGCGCATGATGAATAGCTCTGACTAAATTTTATTAAAGTGTAGACCACAAAAAGCCCTATGCAGTAATAGGGCTTTTCTTTTAAAACAGGATTGACTGTTTTAGTGATGTTGCACAAGCACGTTTATTTTTTAAATTCGGTGCAATGGCATTTGGTACACGGGGGTAAACGATCAGTACCAATTTCTAAGTAGACTCGACGTCCGCATTGAACACAAAAATAGAAGCCTGTTCCAGGTTTTTCGCCAGCAGTAATCATTTTTGTCCTCCTTATGTTCTTTTAGAAATGGTTTCCCTAGTATAACGCGCTTCATCCCAATGTCTATTGATCATTTTAAAAAATAATGATGTCATAAATGTAAGAAATGATGTAAAGCTAAAACCGTAACGGTTTCGGTCTAATCGATTGCGCTTGACTTGCATTTTTGTCTACCAAATGACTGAGGCATGATGTCGAACTAAAGTTCCATCCAACAAAAAGCCCTATCAGGTGCGACAGGGCTTTGATTCGAAACAGCGGATAACTGTTTGCAGGGTGCGACTTATGCAATCTTATTGTTGAATTGATTGCCAAGGCATTTGGTACACGGAGGTAAACGATCAGTACCAATTTCTAAGTAAACGCGGTAGCCGCATTGCATACAAAAATAGAAGCCTGTTCCAGGTTTTTCGCCAGCAGTAACCATTTTTGTTCTCCATGTGTTTTAGAAATGGTGAACAAAGTATAGACAAGCTATGCAGATTGTGGAGGATGTTTCGTGACCGCATGGGTCAAATAAAATCATACCGGAATAACATCGGTTTAATGAGCCCAAATCGCGGATAAACCATCCCCTTTGAAAATGGGAAAGGCTCAAGCGAGCTATTCAATTTTTTTAAAGCAGAACTGTATGGGCTTAAGCATACGTCTGGCTCTGCCCAGTATTTATGAGATTGTTTTTTGGGCAAAGTCCCAAGTGATACAGGTGTTTTGGTTGAGCGTGATAGATCTAAATCGGCCTATTTACACAGTCAATATAATAAGCCGATGATGCTAATGTATAGCATCATCGGCTAAAACAAGATTCAGATGAAGTGATTCATTCTTGTACAGTTGGGTTCGACTCAGCCAACCATGCATGCAAACCTTGGTCTCAATCAAATAAATAATTAAAAATCAAATATGCTGCGAGCTTAGCGGTTCTGTTATCCAAATCGTAATTTGGATTGCACTCAGCCACATCAAATACCCGAATTTTTCCCGTTTGCTTGATGGCTTGGAACAATGGTTCAAATATATTTAAATCAATACCTTTGACCGCTGGTGCACTCACCCCTGGGGCAATACTGGCATGAAAAACATCTAAATCAATGGTGACATACAAGACATCTACCTGATCCATAAATGCTTGAACTTTTTCAATCAATACCGGCAGTTGAGCCAATTGCAATTCATGGTCGTAAATATAACGACAATTTAAGCGATCCGCAGTATTAAACAGCACTTTGGTATTGGCATGCTTGGCTACACCAATGCACAAATAATGAAATGCTTGTTGATGCTGTGCGGAAAGCTGAGCTGCATTTAAAAATGGGGTACCTGAGGTCACGTGCTCCGCTTCACGCAAATCAAAATGAGCATCGAAATTGATAATGCCAATCTTCTGCTGAAACTGATGTTGTTGCACATACTGGAACAAACCCGAAAAGCTACCAAAAGCGACCTCATGCCCTCCACCCAGCACAATCGGTTTCATGTCCTGTTCAAGGCTATGTTGCACACGGCTTGCCAATGCGGCTTGTGCCTGTTCTAACTGCCCCTGCTCACAAATGACATTCCCTAAGTCCTGCAAATGAATATTTTGATGGACAGGCAAGTTAGCCAATTGGCTACGAATGACATTTGGTGCTTCGGCTGCACCAATACGTCCTTTGTTGCGCTTTACTCCCTCATCTGAGCTAAAACCGATCAGGGCATATTCAGCCGTTTGCTCTTGATTGATGATTTGGTGAATACGGCGATGTTCTTCTGTATCGCCATCATTTCGACCTTGCCAAGTAAAGGTTTGATTCATTTTTTTCAATCACTCTATGCAATAAGGAGCCAATGGTTAAAACTGGATTTCTACACCATGCTGAATAATCCGTTTAGGTAAATCACCACCTAACCAGTAGACAATTTCGGATGGGTGTTCAATATCCCACGCCACAAAATCAGCCAGCTTGCCTTGGGCTAAACTGCCGTGTGTGTCGTGTAAACCA
This sequence comes from Acinetobacter sp. GXMZU3951, assembly GCF_054457875.1. Taxonomy (NCBI): domain Bacteria; kingdom Pseudomonadati; phylum Pseudomonadota; class Gammaproteobacteria; order Moraxellales; family Moraxellaceae; genus Acinetobacter; species Acinetobacter sp. GXMZU3951. Next base: position 321,500 of record NZ_JBTLFO010000001.1, read on the forward strand.
AGTGCCTGCGCCGCATGAATAGTCACACCAGCCAAGGCCTGTTCTGGGGTTAAACGGAATAAAGTACTGCCCATGTTCAGCATGAGGCGTAACGATAATGCTGGTGAAGTACCGGGGTTTAAGTCACTAGATAAGGCTATACGCACCCCATGTTGCAGCAAACTTTGCATGGGTGGTAATTGGGTTTCTTTTAACAAATAGAACGCCCCCGGTAACAACACCGCGACGGTGCCTGCTGCAGCCATGGCTTTGACATCATCTTCGGTCATGTATTCCAAATGGTCTGCCGAAAGTGCATGATAACGTGCCGCAAGACTTGAACCGCCCAAAGCCGACAATTGTTCGGCATGCAGTTTAACGGGTAAGTTCAGTGCTTGAGCCGCTTTGAACACGCGTTCGACTTGCGCAGGAGAAAATGCCAAATATTCACAAAAGGCATCCACTGCGTCGACCAAACCTTCCGCATGTAGTTTCGGTAGCATTTCGGTACAGATATGCTCAATATAAGCATCGCTTTGATCTTGATATTCTGGCGGTAAAGCATGTGCTGCCAAGCAGGTACTCTTGACCGTCATGGGCAATGTCTCTGCCACCTGACGAATCACGCGTAACATTTTGCGCTCATTGGCATAATCCAGACCGTAGCCCGATTTAATTTCAATGGTAGTCACGCCATCGCGCAGCATACAGCGGATACGCTTTAAGGCAGATGCCAATAACTGTTCTTCGCTGGCCTCGCGTGTTGCACGTACAGTACTGGCAATGCCCCCACCGCTGGCTGCAATTTCCGCATAACTCACGCCTTGCAAGCGTTTTTCAAACTCCACACTTCGGTTGCCACCAAAGACACTGTGGGTATGGCAATCAATCAAGCCTGGTGTTACCCAAGCCCCATTCAGATCAATACGCTCGGCATAATCGTCAACAGGTAAATCTTGTTCAGCACCAATCCAGTCAATCAACTGCCCAGAGGTCACAATGGCTCCCTGCTCAATGCTGGAGTATTGTCCATTTTGCATGGTGGCAATGTGGCAGTTGTGCCAAAGTTTTTTCATTCCAATTCCTCACATTGCCCAAGCATGCACTGCAACTTGGGCAATTTACTAATGAGCTTTACATTTCAAGCTGACCAGAAAGATTTTGATCTTTCACTTTGAGCGTGTTTTGTTTTGGTTTGCCCCATATGTTATAGGCAATACAAAGTAGGGCTAATTTAATGGCCGATGCTGAACCGTAAAAAAGCCCCGTTCAATGGCTGAACCTAAGGCCAAAAACGGATATGGCGAGTATTAAGACCCCGCTGCAGTGAAGCCTGTTGTGACATTATCATCTCCGATCCTTGAGGAAGTTTATTAAGTTACGGCCACTTCATGTGGCCGTTTGATTCATCACTTTTTATAAACTTGGCAGCAAATCAGGGATTAACAATTCATTTAAACAGCCACTTGCCAGTAATTCACTTGCTTGCTCAATGTCTGGTGCAAAGAAACGGTCTTCACTATAATACGGCACTTGATCACGTAAAACTTTGCGCGCACGTTCCAGTTTTGGAGAGCTTTTTAGACCTTCACGGAAATCTAAGCCCTGACACGCACCTAACCATTCCACGGCCAAGATGCCACGCACGTTATCTGCCATGTACCACAAGCGTTTACCTGCATTTGGCGCCATAGAAACGTGGTCTTCTTGGTTTGCTGAAGTCGGCAAGCTGTCAACGCTGGCAGGATGAGCCAATGCTTTGTTATCACTCGCCAAAGCCGCTGCGGTTACTTGAGCAATCATAAAGCCTGAATTGACACCGCCATTGGCCACCAAGAATGGTGGAAGTTGTGACATATGGCGATCCATCATCATGGAAATACGGCGTTCAGACAATGAACCAATTTCAGCAATCGCTAGGGCTAAATTATCTGCCGCCATAGCCACAGGTTCTGCATGGAAGTTACCGCCTGAAATCACGTCACCTTCAGCAGCAAAGACCAATGGGTTGTCAGAAACTGCATTCGATTCAATTTCAAGTACTTCAGCCGCTTGACGAATTTGAGTTAAGCACGCGCCCATCACCTGAGGCTGGCAACGTAATGAGTACGGGTCTTGAACTTTGCTACAGTCTTCATGTGAATGCGCGATTTCACTTGATTCAGTCAATAAGTCACGATAAGCCGCAGCGACATCAATTTGACCACGCTGACCACGAACTTCATGGACACGTGCATCGAATGGGGCACGTGAACCGAGCATTGCTTCTACGCTTAAACCACCACAGACAGTTGCCGCAGCAAACAAATCTTCCGCTTCAAATAAACCGCGTAAGGCATAGGCCGTCGAGACTTGCGTACCATTCAGCAAAGCCAAGCCTTCTTTTGCAGCCAATGAAATTGGCTCTAAACCTGCAATTTTTAAAGCTTCAACTGCTGGAAGCCATTCGCCTTTATAACGTGCTTTGCTTTCACCAAGTAACACCAAAGACATATGAGCCAATGGTGCTAAGTCACCAGATGCCCCTACAGAACCTTTAAGGGGAATATGTGGATACACTTCAGCATTAATGAGGGCCAAAATAGCTTCAATGACTTTACGACGAATACCCGAGAAGCCGCGTGCCAAACTGTTGGCTTTCAACAGCATAATTAAGCGAACCATCGCATCATCTAATGCTTCGCCTACACCAGCTGCGTGTGAAAGTACCAATGAACGCTGTAATTGCTCTAAATCTTCAGGCGCAATTTTGGTCGAAGCCAATAAACCAAAACCTGTGTTAATGCCGTATGCCGTACGGCCTTCATTGACGATTTTTTCCACACAAGCAACACTGGCTTCAATGGCTGGCGCTGCACTTTCATCAAGTTTAACCTGAATCGGATTTAAATAGGCTTGACGGAGTTGAGCTAAAGTTAGTGTACCTGGTTGAAGTAACAGTTCCATTTTTTCGTTAGAATTTGAATATGTTTGACGGAGATCAGCTAAAGAAGTTGTATCTGATTGAAGTAAGAGTTCCATTTTTTCGTCCTGTAATGCACGATACTGTGTAATTACGATGCTATTGACTTAAGCAACAAGCATCGTAATCCATGTCCATAAAAATATTATTGCGTGATCATTGGCAAGTTTAAACCTTGCTCTTTTGCACAGTCGATCGCAATCTCATAACCTGCATCAGCATGACGCATTACCCCAGTTGCTGGGTCATTGGTCAATACACGCGCAATACGTGCTGCTGCTTCATCGGTACCATCACAGACAATCACCACACCAGAGTGTTGCGAGAAGCCCATACCAACACCGCCACCATGATGTAAAGATACCCATGTTGCGCCGCCTGCAGTATTCAACAAGGCATTCAATAATGGCCAGTCAGATACAGCATCTGAACCATCTTTCATGGATTCAGTTTCACGGTTTGGACTTGCCACTGAACCTGAGTCTAAGTGGTCACGACCAATTACGATTGGTGCAGATAATTCACCTGAACGTACCATTTCGTTGAACGCTAAACCAAGTTTAGCACGTAAGCCTAAACCTACCCAGCAAATACGTGCTGGCAAGCCTTGGAAGCTAATGCGTTCACGCGCCATGTCTAACCAACGATGTAAATGTTCATCATCAGGAATCAATTCTTTAACTTTAGCATCTGTTTTATAGATGTCTTCTGGATCACCTGAAAGTGCTGCCCAACGGAATGGACCTACACCACGGCAGAATAATGGGCGGATATAAGCAGGAACGAAGCCAGGGAAATCAAAGGCATTTTCTACGCCTTCTTCTTGCGCCATTTGACGAATGTTGTTGCCGTAGTCAAAAGTTGGAACACCCATTTTTTGGAAATCAAGCATCGCCTGAACATGCTTTGCCATCGATTGTTTCGCAGCTTTCACTACCACTTCTGGCTCAGTTTTCGCACGTTGACGATATTCTTCCCATGTCCAACCAATTGGCAAGTAACCATTCAATGGGTCATGTGCGCTGGTTTGGTCAGTCACCATATCTGGATGCACGCCACGACGAACCAATTCAGGTAAAATTTCTGCGGCATTGCCATGTAGCGCAATTGAAATTGCTTTGCCTTCTTTTGTGTATTTTTCAATACGCGCTAAAGCATCATCTAAGTCAGTGGCTTGTTCATCCACATAACGGGTACGTAAACGGAAATCGATGCTCGCTTGTTGACATTCAATGTTTAAAGAACAAGCACCTGCAAGTGTTGCAGCCAATGGTTGTGCACCACCCATGCCGCCTAAACCAGCGGTTAACACCCAACGACCCGTTAAGTCACCGTTGTAATGTTGACGACCTGCTTCAACAAACGTTTCGTAAGTACCTTGAACAATCCCTTGGCTACCAATATAGATCCAAGAACCTGCGGTCATTTGACCGTACATTGCTAATCCTTTGGCATCTAACTCGTTAAAATGTTCCCAGTTGCCCCAATGTGGCACCAAGTTCGAGTTTGCAATGAGGACACGTGGAGCATCTTTATGGGTTTTAAACACACCGACTGGTTTGCCCGATTGCACCAACAATGTTTCATCAATTTCTAAATTTTTCAGGGTTTCTACAATTTTATCGAAACATTCCCAGTTACGTGCAGCACGACCAATACCGCCATAAACCACCAATTCCTTTGGATTTTCGGCAACATCTGGATCAAGGTTATTCATCAGCATACGTAAAGGGGCTTCTGTTAACCAGCTCTTCGCATTCAATTTTGTGCCACGTGGTGCGCGAATTTCTACATCACGAAATTTTGTTGTTGATGCTGTCACAATCGGACTCCTTCCATTGATTTTTTCAGCAGAGATACTCTGCCTTATCTGTACAATAATGTATGGACTTGTATATACATCCATATACTACACAAAACAAAATAATTGAAAAGATGCTTTTTAATATTTTTTATAAAAAAACAATAAGTAAATGTATTTATTGCTTTTATTTTTTAATAGCAATAAAAAAACACATACAACTACAAATTGTATGTGTTTTTTTTGAAGCATAAAAACTTAGTTTTTTGTCAATTCAATGAGACAACATTGTCTAAACTGGGCTGCTTTGAATTCTATAACGTGTAGCTTTTGATGCGCTTGGATCAACAAACTCTGCTGAGCATCCAGTACCAAATCTTGTCCATCTACACAGAGTTCAATTTGGCACTGGGCATGATTAAATAAAAAAATCACATCCGCTGCGGAAAAAAACTGCAAGGGTTCAGCCGTATGAATCCATTGATAACGCGCAGCGTATTTGTCAGGATCATAAATTAAATTAAAATCGCGGATTGCCCCTGCAACCAAATCACAACTGACTGACTGCTCGCCACCAAATTGGGCCGTTTGCATGGCATTGAGCCGCAAGGTTTGATCTTCAATATGTAAATCAATGCCCTCACCTTCTAATACAGTCAGGAGCCGTTGCATCCCGAAAAATGGAGAAAATGCCCCCGAAGTGGTGACATCTGCCATAGAAATGCGCCAATCAAAGGCTGCTAAATCTTGCCCTGCACTACGCGCCAACTCCAAGGTATAGCCCGCTCCGTTTTTCCATGGCATTTTTTTATAGTCACTGAAACTGAGTAACTGCATCATGGGGTAAATTTACCTTCCAAGAAGTAACGACTACCGGGATAAATCAGTCGGGCGCTGGAAATTAACTGTTTATTCGACCATGTACGTCGACGAATCAGCAAGCAAGGTTCAGTTTTATTAATTTTTAGCCACTTACATTCTTGAGCGGAAGCTTGAATCGCGGTCACGACGTGTTCGCCTTCCGTGACTGGGGCTTTCGACATTAAATACGCATTCGGGGTAATCTTGGTGAAATCTTGGCTTAAATAATCAGCAATGATCGTCGGATCTACCAGTCGATCTTCAATCTGGACAGGGACATTATCTTCATAATGCACAATAATTGAATGATATAATTTTTGCCCTTCACGCACCTGCATTAATAGACTTTGTTCAGGATTGGCTTGGATTTGTTCGAGCACCAACACTTCTGCATGGTGTTTATGGTTTCGGGCAATAATTTCATCTGCAATGTTATTGATTTGAAATAAAGCTGTACGCCCTTGTCCTTCAGCAACAAAAGACCCCACGCCTTGAATACGTACCAATAAACCTTCGGTCGTCAGTTCACGTAAAGCACGATTGACCGTCATTCGGCTACACCCGAGCAAATTCACCAATTCACTTTCTGAAGGAATCTTTTTATTAACCGCCCATGTTCCTTCATAGATTTTCTGTGAAATCATTTGTTTGACACGTAAATACAATGGAACAGGACTATCATCCTCTAAAGATAACTCCAAGTCGTGTTGTGTAGACCCTCGTGGCATTTGCTAAACTCTTACAAAATAATCAAATTTAGTCTATATTACCCTAAGCTTATTTGTATATACAAGTTCATACAAATTGTTGTTTTTTTCAGTCATCTTCTCTCGGCTTAAAGTTTGGAAAAGCTTATCACTTCGCCTAAATATCGAAAAAATCTGGGAATTCTTAGCTCCATATATCAAACCACTCAGTTACACATAAAAAAGCCATGCTGTCGCATGGCTTAATGTTCGGTTTTCCTACATCAACGATTAAGCTGGAATTTGCTGGGTAATACAGTGAATATTACCTCCACCCAACAGAATTTCACGCGCAGGAACTCCGGTGATCAAATAATCAGGATACATTTGCTGGAACAATGCTTGTGCCTGCTCATCCGTGCTTTCATCGAACAATGGGAAAATAATCTGTTGATTACTGATCAGGTAATTCACATAAGAACCCGCTAAACGATTGCCCTCCACACGCTCAATGGCATTGCCTTTTTGCACGTCATGCGTTTCGTTGTCACGCGCATACAATGGACCCGGTGCAGGCAGTTTCCACACCTTCAAACGGCGACCTTGGGCATCTACAGTATTTTCCAATACCTTAAGTGCCGCAACAGAACGTGGGTATTGTGGATCTTGTTCATCATCAGTCCAATGTAATGCCACTTCGCCCGGACGCACGAAACAACACATATTGTCGACATGACCATCTGTTTCATCATTAAACACGCCTTCTGGCAACCAGATAAATTTGCTCACGCCTAAGCATTCTTGCAGAATTTCTTCAATTTCAGCCTGCGTCAAATCTGGATTACGATTTGGATTCAGTAAGCATTCTGCTGTGGTGAGTAAAGTGCCTTCACCATCGACATGAATGGATCCGCCTTCCAATACCAAAGGCGCCGAGTAGGTGTCGAGTTCATGCATGGCAGAAATTTGCTTGGCAATCAGTTGGTCTTGATCCCATGGGAAATATAGCCCCCCATTTTCACCGCCCCATGCATTGAAAATCCAGTCAATTCCAAGGCGTTCACCTTGTGCATTTTTCACAATGGATGGACCTGTATCACGTGTCCAAGCATCATCACTTTCCATCGCATACAACGTCACTTCTGCAGGCATAGTTTGACGTGCTTTTTCCATTTCAGTCACTGGGACAGCCATAAATACAGGTGTCTTTTGAGCAATGGCTGCTGCCACTTGAGCAAAGGCCTGTTGTGCGGGTTGCGCATTATCACGCCAGTTATCGGTACGAAACGGCCAGATCATCCACACGGCTTCTTGCGCTGACCATTCAGCTGGCATGCTATAGCCTTGTTGTTTTGGCGTTGTCACGACTTGTTGCTTTTCTACCACGAGTTCCATATTTACTCTCTTTTAATTTCAATGTTTACCAATTCTTGAGTGAGTGCTTGAAGCCAACTCACTCACACGCATTTAACTGTTTGAGACTTCTTCAGCCGGTGATCCTAAAGAAATCGGCTGTTTTTTGATTTTCTTGTACACCACCAAGACAATGCCGACGCATAACCAGATGCCGCCAAATTCAAGCGCTGATTTTTCTAAATTAATCCAGAGTCCCAGCAATGAAAGTACCGACGCCAGGGGCAAAAATAAATTCATAAATAGATGCTTCAAGCCCGAGCGTTGTTTGCCAATCACAAAGAATTTCATAAATACGGAGAAATTCACCATGGTAAAAGCAATCAAGGCACCAAAACTGACGAAGCTCACCACTGTTGCCAGATCCACATAAATCGCCAGTAAGGAAATTAAACCAACAAAGAAGATTGAATACAGTGGTGTCCCGAGTCTGCTGACTGAACCGAAGACTTTCTTATTGAAGATACCATCACGACCCATAATATGAATTAAGCGCGAAGCACTGGCATGTGTTGCTAAACCAGAGGCAAAGGCATTCATAATTTGGACAGTCAGTAGCTGGGTTTGAAATGCCGCACCACCCACAATCAGTGCAATTTCAGGCAAGGCTTCATCCGGATTTTTAAATTGAGCCAAGGTCGGAAATTGCAGCGTGACGAACCAAGACACCGTAATGAAAATGGCTCCCCCCACCAAAGTTGTCCAAATAATTGCTTTTGGAATGGTTTTGGTTGGGTTTTTGGTTTCATGTGCCAGCGTTGAAACAGCATCAAAACCTAAATAGGAGAAACACACCAAAGAAACACCCGCAACCAGTGTAGTCAATTCAGGATCCCCACTGAACATCGGTTTCACCGTCATCACCGCGTTATAGCCTTGCGCTTGTCCAATGCCCGTCACGACCAAATAGATAAACACCAACATCATGACCAAGGTTGCTGCTACAAAGACAAAGCTAAAATTGGCCAGAATATTAATGCGGAAGCTATTAATTAACGTCACCAGCCCCACCATGATGAGAACCCAAGTGGTATACGATACATCGGGGAAAATGGAGTTTAAATAAAAGCCCGCGAGTAAGGCATTAATCAGCGGCAGCAACATATAATCGAGTAACGAACACCACCCAACAAAAAAGCCCATGGTTTTTCCGCAGGTTTCAGTGGTGTAGGTATACGCCGAGCCTTCTTTAGGCGATAAACGGCTAAAACGCGCATAACTCAATGCGGTGAGTAGCATAGCAACCAAGGCCAGTAAATAAGCTAATGGCACCTGACCATTGGTCACTCTGGAAATAATGCCAAACGTATCGAATACTGTGGCTGGCGCCATATAGGCCACACCTATGACAACCACTTGCCATAGGGAGAGACTCCTTTGATGATTATCGCTTTCCATGCTTTTTACTCCTGTAGCATTCTGCGCACATTTATTTAGTGCAATGGTTGTTCCACCTAACAGCACACTTACTGAAAAAGGACATCCCTTTCCTTTCCAATAACCCTTTAAAACTTCATCTAAATCGTAATCACGTTTTCCTCTAAATAACTTTGCATACCCGACTCACCTAGCTCGCGCCCAGTGCCACTCTTTTTAAAACCACCCCATAAAGAACTTGGGTGAATCATTTGGAAAGAGTTAATCCAGATATGCCCCGCACGTAGTCGTTTCGCGATGGTTTTACCGTGATCGACCGATCCCGTCATAATGGTGGCCGCCAGTCCAAACTCTGAATCATTGGCAACTGCAATGGCTTCATCTTCAGTACTAAAGCTACGGCAGCACATCACTGGACCAAAAATTTCTTCTTTCCACAGACGACTGTCTGTCGGAACATCAATATAAATTTGTGGGCGAATATAATAACCCTGTGCAGGACATGGAATATTTTCCGCATCAATCAAAGCGGTGAGCTGCTCTTGCGCGGCAATGGCTAAATATTCATGCACTTTTTTGAATTGCTTTTGTGTGGTCATGGGACCCATGCTGAACTGACCTTCAGCTTCTTGACCCAACACAATCGACTCTGTCGCCTGCTTCAATTTTTGATAAAAAGCTTCCGCAATGGATTCATGCACCAACACGCGTGACATGGCAGAACACATTTGACCCGCGTTATAGAACATGCCACCCACGGCTTTTTCCACGGCATCATCAAGGTCGGCATCCTCTAATACTAAAAATGCCGACTTGCCACCCAATTCCAAAGTCACCCGTTTGACACTCGTTGCCGCAGCCTGCATGACTTGAATGCCAATTTCCGTACTGCCAGTGAAGGAAACCTTCTGTACCTCAGGATGACGAACCAGATGCTCCGCAGCCACCGCATCACCCAACACCAAATTGAATACACCTTGCGGGAAATCAATCTGATTCAGCAATTTAATCAATTCAATTTCCGGCAATGGCACCAATTCTGAAGGCTTAAATACCAAGGTACAACCTGCCGCCAACGCAGGCGCAATTTTCCATGCACTGGTAATTAATGGGAAATTCCACGGGGTAATTAAGGCCACCACACCCACGGGATTTTGCTGATGGGTGAGTTCAGTCCCATGGTCAGTTTGACTGGTTTTCGTGAACGCAAATTTCTGAACCAAGTCGGCATAGTAGCGATAGCATTTAATGCTGTTCTCGACATCGACTTTAGCTTGACAGATGGATTTGCCATTGTTGTGATGCGACAGTTCCACCAGTGTATCTTTCGACTGTTCAATTGCATCTGCAATTTTATTCAGCCATGCGGCACGTTCTGCTGCACTGGTATTGCTCCAGTCGGCCAAAGCTTGATTGGCTGCTGCAACTGCAGCATCTACATCATGGGTAGACGCTGCAATAAATTGCGCGAGTGTTTGTTCACTCCGTGGATTGATCACCACAATCTCGGTCGAGCCTGTCGTTGCCGCCCATTGTCCATTGATATAATTTTTCATCTTCTTACTCGCCTTAGCATGCTGGCATTGCTGAAAACCGCTTTGGTCTCAAATTCAGCACAGCCCAACAGGACTATTATTCCATTTGGCTTTTTAACTGTTTTTACCTGTTGCTGCGCTAGCCAGATTCACTGACCGACAGCTTCCGAGCAACCTGATTGTTTGGAATCAGGCTGATCGAATAAATTGCGGATTAAAACTTATAAATGACCCTCAGCTTTAAGTTCCTGAATGGTATTTTGAATCGCGTGACGCAAGGTTTTGACTACAAAATCTACTTGTTCACGCGTTAAAATTAACGGTGGTGACAGCACATTCATGTGACCCACTGGACGGACAATCAAGCCTAATTTTTGACAGTGATTGGCAATACGTTTACCAACCCCCACCGAACCATCAAATAACTCTTTGGTAGCTTTGTTGCGCAAGTTTTCAATACACATCATGAATTTCTTGCCACGTACCTGACCTACAATTTCTAGATCAGCTAAGGTTTTCAACTGCTCTTCAAAATACACACCAACATCTTGCACGTGTTCACAAATCTTTTCGCGCTCAATGATTTCAATATTTTTCAGTGCTGCAACACAGCTCACTGGATGACCTGAATAGGTGAAGCCATGGGTTAGTAATCCACCCTTATGATGCGGCTTACTGATCGCTTCATAAATTTCATCCGAGATAATGGTGGCACCTAAAGGTAGATAACCTGAAGATAAACCTTTGGCACAAGTAATAATGTCTGGAACAATATCGAACACCGCTTCAGACGCAAACATATGACCTAAACGACCAAATGCGGTCACAACTTCGTCCGACACATATAACACGTTGTATTTTTTACACACGGCCAAAGTTTTCGCATGGTAGCCTTCAGGTGGAACTATTACCCCACCAGCCCCCATAATTGGCTCAGCAAAGAATGCTGCCACATTGTCTGGACCCAATTCCAAAATCGTGTCTTCTAATTCCTGTACTTTTTCATTACAGAAATCTTCCATCGACTGCGATTCAGGCTTACGGTACGGGTTCGGACATGAAACGTGATGCACCAATTGGTTGTGAATTTCAAAACCAATATGATCGGCTTCAATCCCCGTCAGACTCATACTGATATAGGTACTACCGTGATAAGCATCTTTACGTGCAATCAGTTTTTTCTTAGACGGCTGACCAATTTGATGGAAGTAATGGTGAATTAAACGCACGGCTGTGTCATTGGCGACCGAACCACCACAACCAAAGAACACATGGTTTAAGCCTTGTGGAGCATGCTCTGCCAATTTTGCTGCTAATTTGGCCGCAGGTGCCGTAGTTTGATGACCAAATGGCGAGAAGTATGGAAGTTCCATAATCTGTGCAGAGACCGCATCAGCAATTTCTTGACGACCATAACCGACATTGACACACCACAAGCCACCGATACCATCAAGGTATTTATTACCATGTGCATCATAAACAAAAACATTTTCACCTTTCGCCATAATTAAAGAACCTTCTTCTTTAAATGTGGTGAAATCTGTCCAAGGGTGAATTACATGGTCTTTGTCTTTTTGCCAAACATCTTGAATATCAATTTCTACAGGTAATTTCGAGTTCATTCTTTGTCCTTCCTTACACTCGCAGTCGACTCATCCAGAAGACTGCTTTTTACGGTTTATTCGTTCATCATTTTGCTCAGACGGCTTGAGCGCACTGAGTTTCTAAAGCTTCTGCCTGCATGGCATCATAATTGAGGATTGCATTTAACAGCACATCCGCACCTTGAGCCGCATCTAGCGCATAGACATCTTCGGCTTCGTTATGGCTTAAACCATCAATACATGGAATAAAAATCATGGTGGTTGGACAGTGCTTGGCAATATTAATGGCATCATGTCCTGCACCACTGACAATTTTCTGATTGCTATAACCTAGGCGATCCACCGCCTTTTGTACGGTTTCGACACACACTGTATCAAAATAGGTGGCTGGACTAAACCAGTGTTCGCTAATGCTGATATCTAAATCATGATGCTCGGCAAGGGTATGCAGAATTTTACGCGTTTCTGCTTCCATGTCTTTCAATGCCGCATCATTCGGATTACGCAAATCAATGGTCCATTGAATCTGACCTGGAATGGTATTGCGAGAAGAATTCGCGACCTGCATTTCACCAAAAGTCACCAATCCCTCAGGGAAGCGTTTTCGAATATTTTGTTCCAGTTCCACAATCATCGCGGCTGAACCCACCATGGTATCTTTACGCATCGCCATTGGGGTTGTGCCTGCATGCGCTGCTTTCCCTTTGGTTTCTACATCTAACCAGAGAATCGCTTGCCCACCCGTCACCACACCAATCGCCACATGGTTTTGTTCTAGAACAGGACCTTGTTCAATGTGCGCTTCGTAATAGGCCTTAAACGGACGTGCTAACGGTGTTTCGCCCAATTGCCCCGTACGTACCAGCTCGGAATATACTGAAATACCTTGCTTGTCGGTACTGTCATACACTTTTTGCTTATCCAACAAGCCAGTGAATGCCGCAGAACCCATCATGGCTGGTGTAAAACGCGCACCTTCTTCATTGGTCCACACTACTACTTCCAAAGGATGGTAAGTATTGATCTCTTCTTCAGTCAGACGTTGCAAAACTTCCAGACCCGCCAACACGCCATAAATACCATCAAAACGTCCACCTTTAGGCTGGGTATCTAAATGACTGCCCATTACAATCGGTAAAGCAGTTGCAGAAAGACCTGCACGTCTTAAAATCAGGTTTCCAATTTCATCATAATGAATTGAAAGATTGATTTTTTTTGCCCATTCAATCAACAAGGAACGCCCAGCAACATCTTCATCAGATAACGCCAAACGTGTGTTGCCACCTTTATCTGTTGCGCCAATTTTTGCCATTTCCATCAGCATTTGCCACAACCGTTCCGCATTCGCTTTCATTTACTAGAACATCCATTTTATAAATACTTTTATGTGTCATGCATGACACCTAATTTCGTAAATTCACTCTAGAAAAAAAACCGAATAGCAACAAGCGATATATTTTTAAGCACGACATTAGAAAAACTAATACCCCTAAATTGAATACCACTTGCTCGCTTTGCTCATGCTAAAGAAATCCTCCTACAAACCCAAGTAAAATAGATAGACCTGACGTTCAAAAACTTTCAAATATCTGAAAAATATAAATTAAATAAAAAATTAAAATCCATCTTAAAAACTTTAAAAACACAGATTGATTATTTTTAAAACATATTTTTATTATTAAAAAATGGTATAAGCCGAACCATAAAATGCTGATATTTTACCCAGATTTTATTCTTTAATAACCAATACCCTTCAAGCATCATTAAATAAAACCATGGATTAAAATAATAAATTTTTCAACAGAAAAAGGACTACGCCGAGTATTCCAGCGTAATCCTTTTTAAAATCTAAACTCAACATTTAAAACATGATGTGGCGATTAAAATGCCTTGGTGATACTAAAAATCAGCGCATCATCAGCATTATCAAGGTCTTTATTCATATTTGAATCAACATAATACAGGTCAAAAATAAAATCGTTGTAGCTATAGTTTCCACCAATTTTATAATCTGTATACGCATCTTTCTTATCGGTTGCCCACAACACATCATAGGCTTGATTGCTTGAAAATTGGTTATAACCCACTTGTCCGTAAGCATTCCAGTTCTCTGCAATTGGGTACAGATAAGTCACCTCGTAGCGCAACTCCTTGCCCGTCTGGAAGGAATATTCAGGTGAGTAATAGAACGAGAAATTCAGCTCATCATTTTCTTTGAGTAAGCCCATACCAACCGCACTGACAGAATATTCCTCATAATCTGGACTTGGGATTGATTTATCGGCCCCAGGATAGTTCACATCCAGATACTGAACATTCAATCTAAAGTAATCATTCACCAAATAGTCATAACCCAAGTAATAATCGAGCTCTAAGCTGCTCCCAATATCTAAATCAATATTGGAGGCAAATAACTGGGCATATAATCCCGAAGTATGATCAACTCTCAGAAAACCCTGTACCGCTGGATTCCCCTGATTTTGTGAATAACCTCGTGAATAATAGTCTGTTAAAAATGCTACGCTACCACTACTAGAGAAACTATCTAGAATTTTAGCTTCATTTACTGTTTCAGCGTGTACTTGAGTAACTGCAATTGCTGCGAATAAACTATAGATAAGCTTATTTTTCATCATTTTATTTCCATCAATTCCATGATTTTTATTTTGCTATTTCATTCTCTTTCTTTTTTTGCAAAAACATAGAACCAATTTCACATAAACACTGAGTACCATTTGCACAGAACAAATAAAATATCGAGTTCATCAACTCTATTTTTTAATAGGCAATTAAACCGTTTTCTTATAATTTCTATAATAAACACACTGCATCACTTTTTTTTCGTCACTCAGCGACACCGTTGCTGTAAAGCCTTTTTGATTTAATTCATCTTGAAAATAAACAAGGTCTGAAGAGATGGGTCCTCCCCTTCAGACCTTTAGAAGCATGGAACTCTGCCCTATGCGTCTAATTTGAACTTTTTTGAGTATAGATACGAGAGCCATTTAATGAGGCTGAAAGAGTGCCAATTCAATTTCAGTTTAGTAAACTTCTTAATGTTCATAATATCTAATATGTCACAGTCACTACCACCGTATCTGTATAACTTCCAGCTGGTGGTATGCTTGTACCTTTAGGAATTCGCCCATAAACTGGGAAATTTTGATTAACTCCAGTACCTGTTACTGCTACACCACCACTACCACCAGTCACAATTACACCGCCCGTACTATCCCAAATATTAATTCGCGCTGCTTCTTTATATAGTTGATAAGCTAAATAATTACTCCCATTTGCCATCCTACGATTTCCACCAGTAATCCGATTATTTCCATTACCCAAATAAATTGAATAGCTACGATTGACATTGCAACGTGTTACAACAGCACCATCGGCATCATAATTTCTTTTTGTCAAACCAGCATCAGCAATATTACCAAAATCAATATCTGTCACGGAGGTTAAATAACAAATTGGAGGTACTACATAATTAAACGCAAAATTAATACTACCTGAATCCCATCCATTATTCTCCCCTGTCCCACCTTCACAAAGAGTACCTTGCGCTGCTTGCATATCTACATATAACTTAACACTAGAACTGTACGTTCCAGCAGGCAGAATTGTAGATGGAGCAGGTACATCAATTGTTAAAGTTATAGTCATATAATTATTATTAACTGTAGTTGCTCCCGGCCCATACCATTTTCCAGTTGTTGCATTTGAACCAGTTGTAGTTGTTCCTGCTGTCGCAGTGACCGTATAAGGTAAAGTATAATTTGAGTTAGGACCAGTCAAAGGTGAGGAAAAAACTGGTTTTAAGCAAGTATAACGACTCGTTCCGTAGTTACCATTTTCTTCACAACGCCAAGTTCCATTCAGTGTTAATGTTGCTTTATTACCATAGTTAGCAGCGGTATACGTGTAGGTACTAGATGATGTACCTGTATATGTACATGCAGCATGTGCTTGTTTAGGTGTAAATAATAAGAAAAACAAGCAACTTGTTAAAATCAGAAAACTCATCAAATAATTTAAAGGCAGTGTTCGGGTTAAAGTATTAAGATTTCGACTGTTCAAATTATTTACACTTAATTTTTTTATGAGCATATATACGGCCCTAATTTCTGAGTTGTTGCCTGATCTTGATCATATGGAAATTCAACAGAACATTGCCCGCCATCCAATAAATCGACAATTAGCTTATTCTTTGGTAGCAATCCTCTTAGAAACACTTCACCATCATAACCAACCATACTACCCGTCTGCCCATTAAGGCTGACTGAATAACCAACAGGAAGTGGTTTTAAATCTTTATCTAGCAATACAACGGTAGCTGAAATAATATTTTTTGCTGAGAAATCAAGCACAATACCTTGTTGATAACCCGCAATCGCCAAATTTTCTGTTTTTTCTGCTTCCCAACCTATAGGTAAATACTGAGTATCCAAATAAATATGATTCTTAGCATAAGGTGTTAAATGTGGAATCAGAAAGTTTCCATTCTTACTTGCTTTACCCAAGTTCACACCACCATTAATAATTTCACTCCTAGGCCCTGCATTTTTAACAATCGCAAAAGCATCTCCAATTTCATTGCTCGCAAAAATATCACCTTGTGCTATAACTAAGGCACCTCTTGCACCAAGCATGCTTTGTGAACTACTACCAAACTGACTATAACGACCAAACAAATAGGCTGGTCGTGAGCGATAATCAACATATGCTGTATTAAGGTCTGACTCCCCTTCACTATACGTCGTTGTAACGCCCCACCCAAAACTACCTAATTTTGAATCACTAATACTATTCAACTCTTGGGTATATTTTATATTTCCATAGTCATTGCTTACACTTGTAGATGCTTTTAACTTCGAAGACAAATCAAATCTCAAAGCCAAGTATGCGCCATAATTATCATGATCATTAAAATCTTGATACAGTGAAGAATATAGATTAATTCGATTCGTAATATTGCCACTTAAACTGAGTGAAAATAAATCATATTGCTCATTTGTATATTTTAAACGGTTATAATTACTCGAAATACTCCAACCAGGAATTGGATTAAAATTCAAACCTGCTCGAATTATTTCTTCTGCAGTCGCACTATTTTCAACGACATCACTATCTACAGAAAAGTTAGAGTTTTGATAATTGATGAGTGATAATCGGGCCAAATCATAGTAGCCTTTACTCGCACCTTGATAGCTAAAATTAAAAGATGAAGATGAACTTAAGCGTCCCTCAACACCAATTAAACCCAGAAATCCTTCTATGCCTTCATAGCTACTGCCCACTACGTTAAAATTCCAAACCCCTCTACCTGCAATATTTTGTGCATAACCTACACCTATATTTGCTAAACCATCTGTTGAAGTTTCTAAATGACCTGTCGCTGTTTGTGAATTAGAAATAGCTTGGCGTAAAGAGCCAGATGCAAAGACAATATCAGAATCATAATCATTAGATTTAGTACTATAATTATAACGAGGGACACCAACATCAACGGAAAACTCTTGAATTCCTTCTTTTAAAATTTTTGGTGAATAGTAATAATATTGTTTATTTACTTGTTGCTGCCCTAATGCATCAGTAGTGACTAATGTAATTTCATTACCTGAAATAAAAGGTAAACTCTTAACATCAAAGGGCCCAGATGGAATTTCACCTGAATATATTTTCTGTTGATTGACAAATAAATCCAATGAAGACGGTAATGCCGCATTTCCCGAAAATTGCGGTAAAGCTGCAGTAATAATATCTGAACGTAAAGTATAGGCACTGGACCACTGTAAGCCTAATAGTCTAAGACTACTTCCCCAATCTACAGTATTACTATTAAAATCACCAATTACATATGAACGAATTTTTTCCGCATCTATATACTGCCATTTTGATTCCAAACGAACAGATTGATTCCTAGATTGTTCGGTATTTCTGTTATATAAATAGCCTGACTGAAACAATCCATAATTTGAATTATATATTGCATTAGCTGCAGTCGAAAAATAATTTTCATCATCTGAGTATGTATTATTGACCTCATAATTCAATATTACTGTTTGAATACTTTTTTGAGGAATAAGCTGGTCTTCTGTAATAGCATTTCCATTTAAATCTACGACATGAGACTCTAAATTTTTATCTAATGTTTTAATTAATAAAATTTGCTCATTTTCGTCATATGAATAAGACAAGCCCTTAATCTCATCAAGTTTGACTAATTCTGTATCTTTGACTGGTATCGGCAATTTAATTCTTATTTTTCTTAGATTACGGGCTTGTACCAATATTTTTTTACCCTTTGAATCTAAAAGACAAGGAATTAATTCTTTAGAAGTAGAACCATTAACTGAAGAAATCAAGAAAAGTGGAATATATTCCTGATTGCTAAAGGTATTACCTTCTAAAACTGTTACTTCTTCAGCAAATGCCGGCCCTAAAGAAATATAGGTAACTAAACATGTATATAGAAAACACTTCATGTTCTTATCTAACTTGGTAAGAGATATCTTTACCATTTACATTTGCTTGAATGCTGTAATTGTGTTTTTCAATATAATTAAATTTTTCGTTTAAAGGATATGTTTTCACATTACCATTTAAAATATAACCATTTAAAGTATTAATCTCTATAGGGTAAGACTGCTTCGTCGTCTCATCTATCAGCTTTAAGCTAGTGAGCTGAATAAAACGGCTACCAATATTATTAACTTCAATTATAGATTTGCCATCTTGATGTAACAGTTGAGCTTTTGCTTCACGAATAGATTTTGGGTTAGTGATAAATAGAGGTAATGAAGTTCTTAAGACAACATTAATTCCTTGCCCTATTGTTCTTGAATCAACAGCTGTAGGCAATTCATCTATTATAATACGATAGCTTTCTTCTTTAGCAACATCAGATTGATTGACTCTTACTACTCTTAGATTATAAGACTGCTGTGCATTTAGAGATAAGGCTGGAGGGCTCACAACAACGTCATTGGTAGAAATATATGATTCTTCATTTCCCTGTTGTTGCCATTTAAATATACGTATCTGAAGATTTGTTTTATCAGGCGATTCATTTGCTATAGTTAAGCTACTTGCTTGTTGACTTTGTACTAATTCAACACTTACTGGAGAAATTTTTAATGCCGCAGCATGCACTCCAGCACTACATAACAAAGTAGAAATGACCACAAAAAAAATTTTATTCATTACGCATAAACCTTAAACGTTTCACAATATTGACATCATAGTGACCAAAGCTGACTATGATCAGCTCTGGTTTTTTCTTTTAAATCAATATGTAATCGTTAAAGCAACAGTATCTATATAATTACCAGCTGTAGGTAATGGAGTTCCTGCTGGAATACGAGCATAAACGTCATATGTCTGCTGATTACCAGTGCCTGTACCTACAGCAACGTTTCCACCTACAGCAATCTGTGTCGAACGAGCTGAGTTGGAATAGAGGTTGTATGGTAGATAGTCAACTGTGGTACCTGAGCCTGTAATCATTCGACGTTGAGTTGAAGCTTCGTTATTTCCTGCTCCCGCTGTCAAAGTCCAACTTGTACCATTTGAACAAAGAACACCGACTTTAGCACCACCAGATCCAGATGTATCAGCATCTACATTATTTGCAAGTGATGTGATATCACCAAAATCAATAACTGCTGCTGTTACAGCACCTGTTGCATTTGTATTTACGAAACAACTTTTCACAACTCTTGCTTTTATTAAAAGGTTACCTGTTGCTGCGTCAGCCATTGAGTTCATTGAAATTAAACCACTAACTGCAAGCATGGTTAAAACTAACTTTTTCATGTGTATTCCTAGCTAAGAAAACTTTGTTACAACTATTTATTTTCATAAAATCAATGGCTTGGGTATAGATAATCCTAATCCCACAAACTCAGTTACAAATAAGATAATTGATTAACAGAATAATACACAAAAATTATAACAATTCAAATATTTTAATATAAATATGAATTGCATCACATTATTGATCTTGAATTTATTTTACGATTCTAAAAATGAATCTTTAATAATTTCATTAAATGTTAAAGTTATTACACAAAGTCTCTTATTTTGAATTCGAGAATGCTTCTTTTAAAGACTTTTTACTCACATCATATGCTTAATAGTTATGTTATTTATTTTCAATGATTTAGTTTAATAAAATTCCAATTTTTTGTTTCCATTTTCTAGATTAAGATTTAAAAACCGTCTATCTTGGAAATTTTTTTTATTAAATTTTAATTACTTCATATGATCATTCAAAGCAATATCATTTCGATGTTTACTTATTCTGTAAAGATATCTTATTTGGCTTCCTAAGCCATCATTATTCTCTAAAAATTACGTACTAATCCAAAGTTTTTGATATAAAAAAGCCCCTGTAAATACAGGGGCTTTTCGAATTTGGCGGAAGCGGTGAGATTCGAACTCACGGAGGACTCACACCCTCGTCGGTTTTCAAGACCGGTGCATTAAACCGCTCTGCCACGCTTCCATGTGCGCAAGAATACTAAGCTTTTTCAGTTTAGACAAGTAAAAAATAGCATCACAGCATTCAAGTGCATATTGTTTCATCAATTTATTAAAGTTTGGCTGCAATTTCAGCACCATCACGAATCGCACGCTTGGCATCAAGCTCTGCCGCAAGTTTTGCACCACCAATAATATGGTAATTTGCCAACGTGGCTTGTCCTTCATTTGGCATTAAATCTTTGACAGATTCTTGCCCTGCGCACACCACAATCGTATCGACGCGCAGTAGCTGATCTTGACCATTCATTTCTACCCATAAACCTTCGTTGCTCACCGCTTTGTACTGCACACCACGGAGCATCCGTACCGCATGTTTTTTAAGTTGCGCACGATGTACCCAACCCGAAGTCTTACCCAAACCAATACCTAACGGCGTGGTTTTACGTTGCAATAAGTAAATTTCACGGACAGGAGATTCGACTTCGGCATGTTGCAAACCACCTTCGGTCATATAGTGGGCATCCGTATCGACACCCCACTCACGCTTCCAGTCGGCTAAGGGTTGTGGCTGAGGTTGATGCTGAGGCTTGAGTAAAAATTCGGAAACATCAAAGCCAATACCACCAGCACCGATCACCGCAACCCGATGCCCCACTGTTGCTCCCCGCAATACTTGTGCATAAGAAAGTACATTCGGTGCATCACTGCCTTGAATTTTTAATGCCCGTGGTACGACACCTGTGGCAATAATCACTTCATCAAAGCCTTCGCGCTCTAATTGCTCACGGTTGACTTTGGTATTTAAGCGCAATTCAACCCCTGTTTTTTCCAGTTGCACTTTAAAATAGCGAATGGTTTCGTGAAATTCTTCTTTACCCGGAATGACCTTGGCCAAATTAAATTGCCCGCCCACTTCATGGCTCGCTTCAAATAACGTAACCCGATGCCCACGTTCCGCAGCTACAGTTGCTGCGGACATGCCCGCAACACCACCACCAACGACTGCAACACGTTTTGTTTTTTGAGCTTTGAGATAAACCAATTCTGTTTCATACGCAGCACGCGGGTTAACTAGACAGGTAGCGCGCTGATTTTTAAAGGTGTGATCTAAACATGCTTGATTACAGGCGATGCAGGTATTAATTTCATCCACGCGATTGGTGGCTGTTTTATTCACCCAATACGGATCAGCCAATAAGGGTCTTGCCATCTGTACCATATCGGCTTTGCCTTGTGCCAAAATTTCTTCGGCCGTGTCTGGCATATTAATACGATTCGAGGCAATCACTGGCAGGCTCACATGCTTTTTCACCTCTGCGGTATAATCTACAAATGCAGCACGTGGCACTGAAGTGACAATCGTCGGAATTCGAGCTTCATGCCAGCCAATCCCTGTATTTAACAGCGTAATACCTGCTTTTTCCAAGGCCTGAGCCACCGTGATGACTTCTTGCATGGTATTGCCATCATGCACCAAATCCAGCATGGATAAACGGAAACAGATAATAAAATGCTCACCAACCTTCTGACGAATCTCTTTAACAATTTCAACCGCAAAACGCATGCGATTTTCAATCACTCCGCCCCAACGATCGGTACGTTGATTCACATGCCGGCTTAAAAACTGATTCAGCAAGTACCCTTCTGAACCCATAATCTCCACGCCATCATAGCCCGCAAGTTTGGCTAAATGTGCACATTCTGCATAATCTTGAATGGTCGCCAAAATTTGCTTTTCGCTCATTTGACGCGGCTTAAATGGAGAAATCGGCGATTTAATTGGGCTAGATGACACCACAAAAGGCTGATAACCATAACGCCCTGAATGCAAAATTTGCATCAGAATTTTAGCGCCATGCTTATGCACAGCATGCGTCACTAAGCGATGTGGCGCAATATCGCCCACCGTATTCATAGTGCCCCCCGCAGGCAATAACCACCCCTGTCGATTGGGTGAAATGCCCCCTGTGATGATGAGCCCGACACCCCCTTTTGCCCGTTCGCCAAAATAAGCAGCCAGTTTAGGATAGTTATAAAAACGGTCTTCTAAACCTGTATGCATAGAACCCATCACCACCCGATTTTTGATGGTGGTAAAACCCAAATGCAGGGGCTTTAAAATATTGGCATACGGTGTTGTCATGGCGAATCCTTATAATTAATTAGCTTTGCAACTTGTTGCATAATACTTTAACGTGATTTTTTATTTTGTTTATGGCTATAACAGACTGATTCTGCAAATAATCAGCCAATAAAAAAAGTGTAGCCAAACACTATTGCGAGTTGACTACACTTTTATCACAACTAATGAAGCAGCTGTTGTATTTACTTCCAGTATTTTAACTTCGACGTTTGCCCAATCCCGACATTAAAGCTATTGGTTGGATCTAATTTTTGATAATGCTGTTTTAAGGCGGGTTTCGCCACATATAAATGTCCGACATTATGTTCCGCTGGATATTCAGCACCCCGATGATCGAGTAAATGCCACATCTGATGTTCCATGGCCAAAGGATCGACACCTTTTTTGACAATATAATCCTGATGGAAAACATGACATAAGAAATGACCGTAATACAGCTTATGTACAATCAGCTCGTCCATTTCTTTGGGCAATGTTTCGACCCATTGGCGGTCATTCCGACGTAAAGCAATATCCAACGCGACAATATCTTCTACTTCACTACGATGCGTGTCACGGTAGCGAATTGCAGCACCGGCTACAGCAAAGCGATGTAAAAAGGCTTTACGCCCTTCTTCATCTGTACAATGGAAAAAATTGCCTGTCGTACGCTGAGCGAAATAGCCACTCAAGAATTGCTGTACTTGCTCTACATCCTGATTTTCAATCCGAAGAATTAGGTGATGCTCGTATAAGTCTCGGAATTGATTCATGCGTTCCGGCAAATGATTCGGCATGAATTTGGTGACCAGTTGCAGAACTTTATCCGACAGCCCTTTCATGCCCACTTTTTCTAAATAACCATCCACTTTGTCTTTCATGGCAAAAGCCGCAGGTACTTTAGCTGTGCCAAATTTCTCAATAAAGACAAAGGTGTCTTTGCCGTATTCAGCACCAATGTCATACGCCACACGGTGAATATATTCGCCCGCAATCGGTAAGCGTGGTAAATCGGTTAATAAGAAACGACGGATTTCAGTCAGGTCATCCTGAGCATTGGTACCGACATAAAATACCTGACTGGGTATTTTCTCAAAGGTATCTAGACGCACCGCAAACACACAAACTTTGCCTGCCGAACCAGAAGCTTCAAACAAGCGTGATGGATCCGCATTAAAGCGTGCAGGCGTTGCCTCATCTACCTGTTTTACATCATGCGCGTAACGCTGGTCAGAAGCACAACAACTTGGATTATGCTGCACATCTGCATTTTGATAGTGTTGATTTTGCAAGCGAGTTAAGATTTCTTCAGGTGTCGAGCCTAAATCCACGCCCAAATGATTAATCAGTTCCAGTTGCCCAGCATCATTGACGCGTGCATAAAGCGCTAACTCCGTATAAGCAGGACCACGGCGAACCAATGCTCCGCCAGAATTGTTACACACACCACCTAATACCGATGCCCCAATACAAGAGGAACCGATGACCGAATGGGGTTCGCGATTAAACGGAGCCAATTCTTTTTCCAAACGATCCAAAGTCGCACCCGGCAAGCAAATCACTTGTTGACCATCTCGGATAATTTGAATACCCGCCAAGCGTCGTGTGCTCATCAGTATCACAGGTCGGTCATAGTCATCACCGAAAGGCGTAGATCCACCCGTTAAACCCGTATTGGCCGCCTGCATAATTACAATACAGTCTGCCTCGACAGCGGCTTGCAACACTTGCCATTGCTCAAGCAAAGTTCCAGGAACAACCACAGCAAGCACTTGACCTGATCCATAGCGGCGTCCTTGTCGGTACAATCGCGTTTCACTTTCATGGGTGAGTACGTGTTGCTTACCAACAATCTCGATCAATTTTTTAATCGTCTGTTGTGTATCTACATGAAGTTGCATCGTTCTAATCCTGTAAACGAAGCCTTATTTCCATCTCAGGCCACAAGGCATTCTTGGCGATAGCATGATTATCTTTGTCTTTATGCTTGTACATCCAAATCAGGTAAGCCTGATATTAAAGCGCTACGCCCACTCGGATGATCTGTGACTGAACTGCGGAATGCTTTCAGTCGAATTCAGGAAACTCCATGCATTGCGAAGGAGTCTCCTTAGCTTCTGTCTGCTTATTGAGCTAATTCACGATCTAAACGCACCAAACAATCCGATGAAATATCGGCAATGGTTTTCGCGCCAGTTAAGGTCATGGCAACACGCATTTCTTTATCAATTAATTCCAAGAGATTTGAAACGCCAGCACCGCCCGCAGCACCTAAGGCATAAACAAAGGCACGACCAAGCATACAAGTATCTGCACCCATCGCCAGCATACGTACTACATCCAGACCATTACGAATACCTGAATCCACTAAGATTTTCAGGTCGCCTTTGACTGCATCCGCAATTGGTGGCAAGGCACGTGCCGAAGATAAAACACCATCCAACTGACGACCACCGTGGTTCGACACCACAATTCCATCCGCACCAAAACGGACCGCATCTTTGGCATCTTCAGGATCTAAAATCCCTTTAATCACCATTGGCCCGTCCCAGAAATCACGGATCCACTCTAAATCTTTCCACGAGATCGATGGATCAAAGTTCGCACCTAACCAGCCAATATAGTCTTCTAGACCTGTAGGCTTGCCCAAGTATTTAGAAATATTACCCAAATCGTGCGGACGTCCCATCAAGCCCACATTCCATGCCCAATGGGGATGCATGCAAGACTGTAAATAACGGCGCATTGCCGCATTTGGACCACTCATGCCTGAATGTGCATCACGGTAACGTGCACCAGGCACAGGCATATCGACCGTGAACACCAAGGTTGAACAGCCCGCTGCTTTGGCACGCTCTAAAGCATTGCGCATAAAACCACGGTCACGCAGCACATATAACTGAAACCACATTGGGCGGCTAATGGCAGGCGTCACTTCTTCAATTGGACAAACAGATACGGTCGATAGTGTAAAAGGAATGCCTTTTTTATCCGCTGCGACAGCGGCCTGAACCTCACCACGACGTGCATACATCCCTGTTAAACCGACAGGAGATAAGGCCACTGGCATTGACAAGGTTTCATCAAACAGTTTGGTTTCCAAACTCAACTCTGACATATCGTTCAGAACACGTTGTCTTAACGCAATTTTAGAAAGGTCTTCTACATTTCGCTTCAGGGTATATTCTGCATATGCCCCACCATCAATGTAGTGGAAAAGAAATGGCGGTAAACGACGTCGCGCAGCTTCGCGATAATCATTTGCAGAAGAAATAATCATAGTTATATCCTGTTTAAACGGCTCGAACGTTGTCGACGAGCTTCTTCCTCATCAATCGAACGTACTTGCTGAACTACAAATTCTATATGTCCACACACAGCCTTTCGCGCTGCTTCAGGGTCTTTGCGTTCAATCGCATCAATTACTTGTGAATGCTGTTCATGCAATTGGTCAAAACGGTGGGCTTCTGAATAGACTTTGCGTCGTCCTAGCACCACGTTAAATTGCAATAAATCAAACAGTCCACGCATAACCTGAATCAGCACCAAATTATGAGAAGCTTCGGCAATTGCCAGATGGAAATTGGCATCGGCACGTGCCGCCTGCTCATCATCACCCAAAGACTGAAAGTGGGTAATTTGGTCATAACAATAACGGATGTACTGAATGTCTTCGGGAGTGGCGCGTAAAGCGGCATGCCATGCCGTGCCTCCCTCAAGAATCATTCGCGCTTCCTGCACATCAAAACGATACGCAGGATCTGCATCAATCAGCTCACTCAGTGGTTGCACAATCAAATTTTGCGACCATGAGCTGGGTAATTGCTGCAAATAAGTTCCCGCTCCAACTTTGCTGACCAGCATGCCCTGACTGGTCAATTGCTGAATCGCCTCACGCAAAGAGGAGCGAGATACACCGAGTTGTTCACACAACTTTCTTTCCGCAGGTAAACGGTCTCCGACTTTCATTTGTTGAATTTCAATCAAATGACGTAAACTTTGTAAAACTCTGTCAGAGACTTTCATACCGCGGTCCTTCAATCTACGGGTGTTATGGAATCATCCATGGGAACACATATGCTTGTAAGGTAATAATAATACCGATCATTACCGTAAAAGTGATACTGTGTTTCACTGTAAAACGGAACAAATCAGATTCTTTACCCACCAAGCCTACTGCCGCACAGGCAATCGCGATAGATTGAGGTGAAATCATTTTACCTGTCACACCACCACTGGTGTTTGCCGCAACCAACAGCACTTCTGGCACACCAATTTGCTGTGCAGTCGTCGCTTGCAAGGCACTGAACAAAGCATTTGCCGAGGTATCTGAACCGGTCAAGAACACTCCAATCCAGCCCAAGAATGGCGAGAAGAAGGTAAATGCGTGACCCGTATGCGCCAAAGCCAATGCTAAGGTTGCAGACATACCTGAGTAGTTCGCAATAAAGGCAAATGCCAACACCATACCAATCGAATAAATTGGCGTTTTTAACTCGTTCAGTGTTTCACCAAAAGTTGTCACGGCATCACGTGGCTTCATTTTTAAATAAACGATGGTGATCATCGCAGCAATGAAAATTGCTGTACCCGTTGCAGATAACCAATCGAATTTAAAAATTGCATCATAGTCTTTGATTTCAGGGACAACCGGTGGCATCTTCTGCACCATCTGATGCAAAAATGGCACTTTGATCGAAATCACAAGGTCATGTAATGCACCATCTTTGGCAAACAAGTCCTTAAATGGCTTGATACTCCAAATCGTCACCATCACGGTTAAGATCATGAATGGAGACCATGCTTTCGCAATTTGACCGATTGAATACTTCTTCTGTTGATCTGCATCCAAGCTTTTCGCATCGATATGCATATCTTCAGCTTTGAAACGGAAAATATGTTTCGGTTTCCAGTATTTCAATAAAATAGTCAAGCTGACTAAAGAGGCAATCGCAGCAGTAATGTCGGGTAACTCTGGACCCACATAGTTAGAGGTCAAGAATTGTGCAATCGCAAATGAACCACCACCCACAAGTACTGCTGGCCATGTTTCTTTCACACCGCGCCAACCATCCATAATGGCCATAATCCAGAACAACACGATTGGAACCATAAATGGTAACTGACGACCAACCATCTGGCTGATTTCATGCGTGTCTACACCCGACACCTGACCGGCCACAATAATTGGAATACCCATCGCACCAAAGGCAACAGGTGCAGTGTTCACAATCAAACACAATCCCGCAGCGTACAAAGGTTTAAAACCAAGCCCCACCAGCAAAGCGGCAGTAATGGCAACTGGTGCACCAAAGCCTGCGGCACCCTCAAGGAAGGTACCGAATGCAAAACCGACCAATAACATTTGCAAACGTTGATCTTCGGTAATTGACAAAATGGAAGAGCGGATAATGTCAAATTGACCTGTTTTCACTGAAATTTTATACAGGAAAACTGCACCGATAATGATCCATGCAATTGGCCATAAACCGTAAAAGAAACCATAAACCAAAGAAGCAAATGCCATTAACGTCGGCATGTCATAGGCAAAAAGAGAAACTAACAGCGCTAATACAACGGTAATTGTTCCCGCTACACTGCCCTTCATACGAAAGACGGCAAGTGCTAAAAAGAAAAAAATAATTGGAATTAATGCAATTAAGCTGGAAATCCAGATATTGCCCATTGGGTCATAAACTTGTTGCCAATGTTGAAGCATTGTCATCTCCTTGAAATGCTTGCTAGAACCTTAATTTGGTCGGATCAGTCGCTGATTAAAAAACCAAATTGGTCTGACCAATAAACCTAAAATGTAAAAAAATAGAGCAGATCGCACCAATATAGTAATTTCAAACCGAAAAGAGATCAATAAAAAAGCATAATAAATATATTGGTCAGACCAATTTAAACTATCCAGACCAATCGAACAGCCCATTGCTTAAAACCAATAAGTTTAATCAAGATATCTGTTTTTATTTGCTTTTTTGTTTTTTATAAAAATACAACGCTCATTTATTAGACTTTAGTCTGATAGATGCGTTTGTTGTCGTTTTAAGCAGGCTTTGCAGCAGCTTAATGATTTATATGTAAATTAAAGCCTTAAAAAAGACGGTTTGAGCAAATCAAATCACGTATAGCAAAAGCAGCATCGATCAGAAAATTTATGGTTTTTTTAATTTTGACTTTGTTTTGCGAAAACAAGCGTCTAGAAAAGTGCTACAATCGCAAAAATATGTATTCTTTCAGGCCACCCATTCTCGGTGCCTATATTTATATCGTTAGGATTAACAATGACTGATAATGCAACTATCTTGCAGAATGTCCCAGTTGGCAAAAAAGTTGGTATTGCCTTTTCTGGTGGTCTAGATACTTCAGCTGCTTTATTGTGGATGAAACAAAAAGGCGCAGAGCCTTATGCATATACGGCAAACTTAGGTCAGCCTGATGAAGATGACTACGATGCCATTCCGAAAAAAGCCGAAGCGTATGGTGCAGTTAAAGCACGTTTAGTGGACTGCCGTTTACAGCTTGCGCTTGAAGGTATTGCAGCGATTCAGTGTGGTGCATTCCATATCAGCACTGGCGGTATGCCATATTTCAACACGACGCCATTGGGTCGTGCAGTCACAGGTACCATGCTTGTAACTGCCATGAAAGAAGATGACGTAAACATCTGGGGTGATGGTTCAACGTATAAAGGAAACGACATTGAACGTTTCTACCGTTACGGTTTGTTAACCAACCCTGCACTTAAAATTTACAAACCATGGTTAGACCAAACTTTTATTGATGAATTAGGCGGCCGTGCAGAAATGTCACAGTTCCTCATCGACAATGGTTTTGACTACAAAATGTCGAAAGAGAAAGCTTACTCAACTGACTCAAACATGTTGGGTGCAACTCACGAAGCAAAAGATCTTGAATACCTCAATGCAGGTATCAAAATTGTAGATCCAATCATGGGCGTTGCATTCTGGAAAGATGACGTAAAAATTGATGCTGAAGAAGTTTCTATTACCTTTGAAGAAGGCTTCCCAGTTGCAATTAACGGTCAACGTTTTGAAAATCCAGTTGACTTCATTCTTGAAGCGAACCGTATCGGTGGTCGTCATGGTCTAGGGATGTCTGACCAGATCGAAAACCGTATTATCGAAGCGAAATCTCGTGGTATCTATGAAGCACCGGGTATGGCGTTACTACATATCGCTTACGAGCGTTTAGTAACAGGTATTCATAACGAAGACACGATTGAACAATACCGCATCAACGGTTTACGTTTAGGTCGTTTATTGTACCAAGGTCGTTGGTTCGATTCTCAAGCACTTATGCTCCGTGAAACTGCACAACGTTGGGTTGCTAAAGCGATTACTGGTACTGTGACTTTAGAATTACGTCGTGGTAATGACTACACCATCATGAACACTGAATCTCCAAACCTCACTTATGAAGCTGAGCGTTTAACCATGGAGAAAGGTGATTCAATGTTTACCCCAATGGATCGTATTGGTCAGTTAACGATGCGTAATCTCGACATTACTGATACTCGTGCAAAACTTGGCATTTATACAAATTCTGGTTTGTTGTCGATTGGTGCTGGTTCTGCCGTTCCACAATTAAAAGACAAAAACTAAGTTTTCAGCTCTTGAAAACTGAAAGAAAAAACCGCCACCTCTTGGCGGTTTTTTCTTTTATCCGCTTTAATTTTGTATCAGCATCATTCGTATACAAAATAAGCTAGACATTAAGATGTGTTATTTTTCCCGAGTCACTACTCACAGAAAAACAATAAAAATGCGGTCTATATTTACCTGAATTAAGCCATTTATCTGTAATTCGACTTAGCATTGCAAGCTGATATAGATTATCATCTGTTTTATTTTTTAGTCCGAAATCGCCTTGAATACGATTACTCTTTTGCAGCCAGATGATTGGCATGCCCACTTACGTGATGGCCTTGCACTGAAACGCACTGTTCCAGATTTAGCAAATCAATTTAAGCGTGCGATTTGTATGCCAAATCTTGTTCCACCCGTCAAAACCGTGGAAGAAGCGCTGGCGTACCGCGAGCGAATTATGGCGCATGTGCCTGAAGGCAATCCTTTCGATCCTCGTATGGTGTTGTACTTTACTGACACGACACCAGCCAGCGAAGTCAAAAAAATTAAAGATTCAGAATTCGTAAATGCCATCAAACTTTATCCGGCCGGTGCAACCACCAACTCGGATAACGGGGTTAGTGATATTCGTAAAGTCTACGCGGTCATTGAGCAACTTGAAGAACATCAAGTGCCATTATTACTGCACGGTGAAGTCACTCACAATCATGTCGACATTTTTGATCGTGAAAAACGCTTCATCGATGAAGTTTTATCTCCGCTTTTAAAGCAATTCCCGAAATTAAAACTAGTGCTTGAACACATTACCACCAGCGAAGCGGCACATTTTGTGTTGGAACAAGATCGCAATGTTGCGGCAACCATTACCCCACAACACTTATTGTTTAACCGCAATGACATGTTGGTCGGTGGTATTAAACCGCATTTTTATTGCTTGCCAATTCTGAAGCGTCAAACCCATCAACAAACTTTGTTGGAAGTGGCGACCAGTGGTAATCCTAAGTTCTTCTTGGGAACAGACAGTGCTCCGCACTCGAAAAATGCCAAAGAAAATGCGTGTGGTTGCGCAGGTTGCTATAGCGCACCTACTGCCATTGAATTGTATGCGCAAGCCTTTGACCAAGTCGGCAAAATTGAACGTCTTGAAGGCTTTGCGAGCCATTTTGGCGCAGATTTCTATGGTTTACCTCGTAATACTGAAACCATTACTTTGGTAAAAGAAGATCAGGTTATTCCTGAAAGTTTTGATTATTTAGATGGTGACAAGATTATCCCGCTCTATGCAGGAAAAACCATCCAATGGAGAAAAGTGTGACAGATGAAACTCTACCAGTAATTGGTCAGCGTTTCCGCGGATTTTTACCTGTCGTGGTCGATGTCGAAACTGCAGGTTTTAATTGCCAAACTGACGCGCTGCTAGAAATAGCAGCGATTCCAATTATTTATGATGCGGATGGTAAGTTTGTACCAGGCGTTGCTCATCATGCACACATCAACCCGTTTGAAGGTGCCAACCTAGACCGTCGCTCACTGGATTTTATTGGGATTGACCCATTTAACCCAATGCGCGTCGCAATGGCTGAAGATGAAAAATCTGCCCTGAAACGTATTTTTAAAGCGGTGAACGAGGTTCGTCGCCAGCAGAATTGTACTCATGCCATTTTGGTCGGACATAATGCCCATTTTGATTTAGGTTTTGTGCAAGCCGCCATTGCGCGCACAGGCACCAAAAATCAAAATCCATTTCATAGCTTTTCTGTCTTTGATACGGTGACTTTAAGTGCCATCACTTTTGGTCAAACCGTACTGGCAAAATCCTGTATTCAAGCAGGCATTGAGTTTGATGGTAAAGAAGCACATTCGGCTTTGTATGACACACAAAAGACCGCAGAGCTGTTTTGCTATATTTTGAACAAACTCACTCCACACCTACTTGACACTTTGATGGCGGATCAATAAGATACCGCCATCTTCTAAACGTCCCTATCGTCTAGAGGCCTAGGACATCGCCCTTTCACGGCGGTAACCGGGGTTCGAATCCCCGTAGGGACGCCATCTTCTTGCAATCGCAAAACTTTTCTTAAGCTATCCATTCTTCATTCTATTAGCTAGAATTGGTTATACTTAGACCTTTGTTTTTACCTGAATCGCCTCATGCTAAAGAAAATTTTACTGGTCTTACTTATTCTTTCCCCAACGGCCATTTATCTGTATATCGTCAGCAAGAATGATCAACCATCAACACCAGATGTTGCTCAACCCAAGGCCGCACACGATCCTTATCAAACCCCTGAACATTAAAATGCTGTCATTAGGATCTTTGATCATAACTTTAGCAATAAATGCCTTTTTAGCTCAGCAGCAATAAGATTTTCAGTCAGCATCCTTCTCTTTTAAATCCCGAATTTAGATGATCCCATGACCATCTTCTCAGCTGAATAAAATATATCCCCATGGCTTAAGCGCAATGATCTCCATCCTTAAAATTCAAACTGATCATTGTGCTGCATGTAAAGATTTCAGCGCTTTATTTCAAATATTGGCCTAATGCCAATCCACTGCTCCACTCTAGGCTTTAAACAGAACCTGTAAAAAGCCACGATCAAGATGGTTTTACGTAAAAAATTGCACCATTTTCACTAAATTAGACATTTTTTACACAAACAAACCAATTTTTCAGAAATATTGTAATATCATGTTTGACAGTCACAGGAAAAATCCTTAATATACGCATCACCTCGCAACGTCCCTATCGTCTAGAGGCCTAGGACATCGCCCTTTCACGGCGGTAACCGGGGTTCGAATCCCCGTAGGGACGCCATTTTCTCCAAAGCTCTGCATTTTTCATGTCGACTTCTTCCATGACTAAGCAGAGTGTTTGGTACTTATCAAACCCAACGATTTCAGCCATTTGCATGATCTGAATAACGTTGGGTTTTTTTCTGCCTGCTTTCCAATCTGAGATATTAGAGGGTGTAACCTCTAATGCCCAAGACAGTTTTTCATAAGTCCCTAGTCTTTCTTTGCAGCGTTCAATTAGCTCTTTTAGCATTTGTATACCTCTTGTTATTCCCGAAAAATGGAAGTACATTCTTTCCCAAATTATAGAAGTTTTTTTTGGCTGCAACTTCCCAAATTTGGGAAGTTTCAACAAAAAGATAACAAGGGGCTGCTATGTATAATCAAAATTTATTTAGGAATTTAAGAAAGTCATTTCTCATTTCTTCTTTTGAGGGTACATCGGGATATCTAGCAATTAATTGCTTCCCATCTGTACTAACACGTACAGATTTTGCTTCATTTGTTATTCGTATAAAAACTAATTCTTTTGGGGTTCCTCGTAGTTTGGTCAATTCTCTAATTACCACTTTGCCCTCTTTCTTAATTACTTCATATCCTAAAAATTCTTTTTTAGCTCGGTCAAACAACAAGTTTAGTTCTGATGCTCGTCCATTTTTATCTGAGATTAACTTTAGTTTTGGTTTATCAGGCTTTCTTAAACTCTTCGATATTAAAAATACGATTATTAAGACCAAGCTTATTGCTAATAGATTTTCCACTTTCTCATCTCAAGTTCGTTTTGGAGAATTTTAATGTCAAATCATCAATTAGTCTTCAAAACTAAAGCTGATTTTGTTCAGGCTGCTTTTGAACAGGTCGCTAAAATCGTCTCTGATCATGCTGAACCATGTCTAGAAGCATTATCCCCTGCTATCGCTGCTGAAAAATGTTTATCGCATTTAGCTCTTGTTGCTTATGACTGGTCTTATGACGCTTCGACTATTGATGCCTATGTAGATATTTATAAAAAAGCCAATCAAGAATTAATAGAAGCATTTGGGGAGCATTAATAATGAACTCTTATAACCACAAACCTTATGCTTTAAAACCATCTTTTATTTTCACTGATTCTTATTGGTTGTCTTTATCAACTTGTGACTGGTTTTGGTCAGATGATTTTCTTGGGGAATAACAATGAATAATTTATTAAACCTCATTCACAATTTTGATAATTCTTCTTTAAGTGTTGTTGAAGTATTTGAGCAACAAAAATCTATCTTTGAAGAAATCCATTGTTCAACTGCTTTCGGTGATTTATCACCAGTAGATGGTCAAACATTAAAAAACATGCTCGATGGCATTGTTAAAAACAAACTTGCTGCTTTTGAAGCCTTGGCAACTCAAAAAATCCAAAAACCTGCTGAAACTTCTATTCAAGAAATCTTTGTACAAAAAATAGGCTTTCCTGCGCAAAACACGGCAGTAAGCACCCCTTTTTATAATATAGGGGTAGCGGATACGCAAAAGGCATCTGAGTCATGTGGTTTTGGCGATATGTGGGAAGGATATGTAAGTGAGTTCACGAATGAACCAAAAACCCTTGCTAATCTAGAATCGGAAGCTTATGCATTTCCAAGACACTTGGACAATTACCAATTAATTTCTACTCCACAAGGTGTTGTCCCTGTTTTACGTGCTTTGCCAATTGAAAATCAGGTAGTCGGGATTGACTGGGTAACCTTTAGCTTCTGCCAATCGACTTTAGGTGATAAATATGTCGGTCTCAAACCTGAACAAGTCGAGGAAGCTGTAGGCGATGCTATTGAAACATGGCTGGATCAACTTCTTTTTGAAATCTTCGGTTTCGGCATTGCCAAGAAACGTGAAAAAGGCATGCACTTCAACAAATACGGTTACGATCTACAAGATAACCTCGGCATTATCCTTTATGGACATAATAACAAGCGTATAACGGTTCAAATCAACGGTACTGGCTGTGCTCTAGCTCGCAAGGGCTGGAATGAGGTCTTATTCAAATGGCTAAGTACAGAATCACGTAACCCTAAAATTAACCGTGTTGACCTTGCTCTAGATGATTTTGAATCTGAATGGGTATCTGTAGACAAAGCCAATGATTGGGATACACAAGACTTGTTTTGGTGTGGTGGTCGTCCTTCTGAAGTCAACCATTTAGGTGACTGGAAGCGTATCAATGGCAAAGGTCGAACTCTAACCATTGGCAAACGTGAAAGCTCTAAATTCCTTCGCTTTTATGAACGTGGAAAAAAGGAAGGCGATGCTTTAAGCCTTTGGACACGTGCTGAACTCGAATTAAAGTCTACAGACCGCTATTTGCCTTTAGATGTCTTGATCTCTCCAAGTACCTATTTTAAGGGTGCTTACCCTGCTTTAGAGATGCTTTGTAATCAACTTAATGATTTTACAATGCCTGAAAAATGCCAGCTCATTGAAAAACAGGCAAATATTAACGTAGACAAAGCTTTAGACATTCTTAAAGTCCAGTTTGGTAAATATATCCGCCAGTTCCGTAAATTTATCAATGATGACGTTTTACTTAATCTGATTTCATCTGATAAGGACGTTGTCCCTAAACGCCTTAATTTCTCACATGCTGCGGTCATGCAAGCATTGCGAATTGATCAACCGATCAAAAATAACACTCTAATTGAAACGCCTTTATTTGAAGGTGTTCCATTCCTTACATCTTCACAAGACTTTTATGAGGGATTAACTCATGCAATTTAAATCAGTAATGGTCGTTCTAGGTGCTAAATCTTCTAAGGGCGATTACAACGGTAAACCTTACGACTCTACAACTATTTTTTATAAAGCTGACCTCCAAGAGGGCGACAACTTTGTAGGCGAGGTTGGTGAATCAATCAAGTGGGGTACATCTGACAATTTTAAGAAAATTAAAGATTGCCAGTTCCCGCTTGTCGCTGACGTTCTTCTTGAGCAGGTTTCAAACGGTAATAACTCAA
Organism: Acinetobacter sp. GXMZU3951; assembly: GCF_054457875.1. Taxonomy (NCBI): domain Bacteria; kingdom Pseudomonadati; phylum Pseudomonadota; class Gammaproteobacteria; order Moraxellales; family Moraxellaceae; genus Acinetobacter; species Acinetobacter sp. GXMZU3951. The sequence goes on from NZ_JBTLFO010000001.1 coordinate 357,726, forward strand.
CATTGTTGATTAAGGAATTAGTCCCTCAGCCTGCCGAACAAAAACCTTCACCTAACCAACCTGCAAAATCTGCTTAGGCTATTTAGATATGAAAATTTATTCGATGGGTAACAATGAAAAAATGTGTCCAACCTGCGGATCATATTTTCATTATCAATATTTACCGTTTCACCAATCACATTGTAACGGATAAGGATTTTTATATATGGCATATGTCTGTTCACAACTTCAAAACATAGATGGTGTTCAGACTTGTGTCCTATGGGTCGAACAAGTTGCTTTCACTGACATGTTCGCCATCACTGCGGCACAAGCTGCACAAATCGGAATGACTGCATCACTGGTGATAGTGGTTGCAGCCGTTTTCAACAAACTAGGTCAAATAGGGGAAAAATCTCATGACTGAACAACAAAAATTAGGCTTGGTTCTAGTACAAAAAAAACCTAATCGCCTTCAAACCTTCCTTAACCGTGGTGCTGTTGTTGCAACTGTAGCGACTGCAACTGGTATGGCTCGTGCTGACTATGACGTTACAGCCATCGTTACCAACTTGGGGCTTGCTGTTACTGCTGCTGCAACAATTGGCGTGACTTGGCTTGGTTTTACTGCTGGCATTGCAATTTGGCGCAACCTTCGAGCTGCTGCAAAGTAACAAAAAGGGGGTTCGCCCCCTTTCTAATTTTTTGGGGGTCTTATGGAAGAAGCATCGATTGTTAACTGGCTCATTGTCTTTGTTCTTATTCTTATGACTTCGAGGCTCACAAAATGATAAAAATTCTAACTATTTTACTTTGCTTCAATATTCTTCTTGCGCCTACTTATGCCTTCGCTTCTGCTGCTGAAAAATGGGATATCATTTCAAACACTTTTGACCCTGCTTCTCAGAAAGTTACGATTGAAGCTAGAAAAATCACTCAAGATGCTGCTAACTCAGGACGCTACAAAGTTAATGTAGCTGTAGCCAGTGAGACGTTGGGAGCAACTTTAAAGCGTATGCTTTGGATCGGTGCTGCCACTGCTGCTGTAACTTCTTTAATCGAGGGTGTTGGCTGGGTTATTGATGTAGGCTCACAAGTAATTAAAAAACCTGCTGAACCAACGAACAAAACTGCTCCTTATATATACCAAGTTGGTTCTGCTTCAATTGCTTACTCAATAGCTAACGCATGTAAAAATTACATGACTTACATGCAGACTCAAAGTAATAATTTTGGTTGGGGACGTACTTATCAGTCTTATACTCTTTCTGTTGGTTCGGGTAATGTTCCTTTTTATTGTGCTTTAACCTTTAAATATTCAGATGGTACTGTATATACAGATAATCCTATTGAGGGTTCTAAACGTGTAAACCCTGATTACAACCCAAGTGAACCAATCACCTACACACCTATTTCTGATTCTGATGTAGGTAATCTATTTTTAGGTACTAGCTCAGAATCAAATGCTCCAAAATCCCCAGTTTCTTCTGTTATTACCGATGCTTATGACCCTAATAATCCTGCATCTGATGCTCCTGCACCTAAACAATCTAATGATGCTTTAGATTCTGCAAATCCTGAACCTGAAACAGACCCAAAAGGCGATACATCAGAAAAACCTAATGTAGATACAGACGGTGATGGTGTTCCTGATGAATACTCAGCTTCTTCTCCATCTGCAGGACTAGAATTTACATTTCCAAAAGCTTGTGAATGGTTTCCTGCTGCATGTGATTTCTTTGGTGTTCAAAAGCAATTCAATAAAGACTTTAAAGAAAACCAAAATAAGCAGCTTGAACAAGATAAAACTTTCTTTGATAAGGCTTCTGAATTTTTTGATTCTTTTTCTTTTGATTCAGACTTACCTGAAAATGAATCACCTGAAATAGCTGATTTACCCATACCTGAACTAAAAGAAGATGCAGTTTCATGGCCTGCTCAATGCCCCAATGACGTTCAAGTACCAATCAACATGCAAGGCGTTTCTTCAACAATTACCTTCTCTTGGTCTCCTTGGTGTCAGCTCCTCTCCATCATTAAGCCTGCAATCGTTGCTTCTGCTTATATCGGTGCTGCATTCATTGTCTTGGGGTTAAGAACATGAAAGCACTCTTATTCGGTCTTACAAGTTGGCTTCTTTCCAACTTTGCAAAAAAGGTTTTATTGGGTGCAGGTGTAACCCTTATTACTGGTGCTGTTATCAATGTCATTTTGACGGCTTACATCAATAAGGCTCTTAACGCTACCAATCAAATAGATCAAACCTATTTAGGTCTTTTATCTATCTCAGGTCTTGATCATGCAATTTCTATCATCATTGGCGCTTTAGTCGCTAGAGCAACCTTACTTGCTGCAAATATATCTTTTACAAAATCTACATAGGGGCGCGCGCTACTGCGCACCGCGTGGCACCTCGCTACGTGTAGCGCGGGGCGCGCGCCAATAAGGTGAAAATATGCTTACTCTTATTACTGCGAAGCCTGGTTCTTTTAAATCCGCTAAAGCTGCAACTCTTGCAATTAAATATTTAAAAGAAGGTCGTCCTGTTTATACCAACATTGACCAATTTGAATACGAAGGTGCTATGCCATTGCCTGATAATTCAGATTGGAGAAATACCCCCGATGGTTCTGTTGTTATCTACGATGAAGCACAACAATTCGAATTCCTACAATATAAAGGTCGTGAAAAACTCTCTTCTGATGGTCGTGTAAAAGAATTAGAAACACACCGTCATACTGGTCATGACATTATTCTCGTCACTCAATCCCCATCATTCTTACATAACCATGTTCTAAGCCTTGTCGGCTCTCACTATCACTTACATCGTGCTTATGGTCGTGGCTTTGCTGATGTTTTCTTGTGGCGTTATGCCGTCACTATGCCAGACTCTACTGGTGCTAAAAATAAAGCTGAATCACATGAAAAATTCAAACCTGATACCAAAATTTTCGATCAATATAAATCCACAACTTTAGATACTCATAAGCTTAAAATTCCGCCTTTATATTTCAAACTGGGTGGTTTTGTTGCTGCTGTTGTTCTTCTTGTTGGCTATATGGTATTTGGTTCTGATAACCCTTATTTATCCGCTTCTAAAATTAAAGAAAATGCCGATACTGCATCAGGAAAAAAACCGCCTGAAACTACTTTGGTAGGCTCTCAAGCTGCCAGTGTAACCACTGCTTTTGATCCCAATATTGAATGCCGCAAAGGTGCTAATGTAGATCGCCCTGAATGTGTTGAATGGTTCAACAACCTCTCTAAGTCTGGAGGATCTGCTCAATCTGTTGGCTCTGTCCCTGAATCCACTCTAGTTGCTTACAATCCCAATGAGCCTTTCAAAACCGATGAAATACAAGATCAGATTCAATATGAAGTCACTTCAAAACCTGTTTTATCAGGATGCATGACCAATCGTGATGGTTCTTATACTGCATACACACAACAAGGTACAAAACTAAAAGTATCTCAATCTGATTGTAAAAAAATCATGGCTGGAGATAGACCTTTCAATTACTTCGCTGAACAGAAACAAGCTCCAGTAACCACGGTTCAAAATCTACAACAACAAAACCAAAACACTCAATTCTCTGACTCTATTACTACTGAACAACTCGCTAAATATGAACAGGCTAAAAAAGAGGGCTTAATCTAATGGCTACACTAACTTTACAAGATACTGCTGCACTTGAATCTTTGTTATTTACTGTTTTTGCTGTTGGTGTTTTTACTGGTGCTATCTGCACTGGTCTTTTAAAAAGACTCTCTACAATTTTTTTCAATGAAGTTGAACGACCTAAACGCATCAAAACTCAACAAGGCTTTTTATATCGTTATCAAGGCATCTATATCACTAAAGAAAGCCGTGATACTCAAGTCTTAGCTGCTCGTGAAAAACTCATGAATCAATACCGCATGAATCCTATTAAAAGACGCCAAACTTTACATTTGTTCTTTTGGTTTTTGGCTCTTTTTGCTTTCACTATTTTTCTGTTTATTTACACTGATTCTTTTACTCCGCTTCATTTACGGAAATAAATAGAGGGCACGGAGTGTGCCCGAACTGACGCAATAAGATTTTCAAACCTTCTTCTCCTTGATTACAAGCTCCCGTTTGACTACAAGCGGTATATACAGAGCGTCCCGAATGGGCGCGAACTGATCATATATAGTGAAAATTCACTTAAAAACCCGTAGGTGGATTTTATGGATGTACAAGAAATTTTGCATTTCTATATAAAAAATGGTCTTTATAATTCAAAGCATACATACGATGACAAGATGAAATATCTTGAATGGTTTTATTCACATCAACAAATCACAATCGATGTTATTACAGATTACTGTACACATCGCTCACTGCAGGGAGTGAAGAACTCAACCATCAACAGAGAAATTAATCTAATGAGGGCTGCTTTTAATTACTATCTTACTTACAACCATACAGCCAATTTTAAAAATCCATTTAACAGATTCAAGCTCTTTGAATCTGATTACATGCCTAGATTTTTAAACTCAACCGAATGCAGAAAATTACTTACAGCAACTCTAGATTTCGATAACACCATGCTTTATGACTTTGTCACACTCGCATTAAATACAGGTTGTCGCTCTTCTGAATTAACGACACTTACATGGAATAATGTAAGCCTAGATGATCGATACATTATTATCAGAAATTCATTATCAAAGAATAAAAAGACGGTTTATAAACCGATTAATACAGTCTGTGTGGCTGCATTAATCAGATTAAAATCTCATCGACATTATGTTTTTTATAATCCCAATACAGATAAAAATATCAGAAGTTTCAGAAGAGGATTTGAAAATGCAGTGAAAAGGGCTGACTTAGGTCATGTACGTATTCACGATCTCCGTCACACATTTGCCAGTTTCTTAGTTAAGAATGGTGTCCCCCTCTATCATGTGTCTACTTTGCTTGGTCATTCTGATATTCGCATTACACAACGTTACGCACATTTAGCTCCTGAACATTTGCACGATGTTCTAAAAAGGCTCCCTGTTTTACAATAAATTTACAAAACTTTACAATAATTTCCGCCATGAAATATGACAGTTGGGACATCGCCCTTTCACGGCGGTAACCGGGGTTCGAATCCCCGTAGGGACGCCATATATCGTTGCATACGATCATTCAAAACGCACAATTCACTATTATTCGATTGCAGATTTGTAGTTTTTCACTACAATAGCGCGCTTCTATATTCTATTTTTCTCTCTCATATGCAGTCATCTCACTCTCCGAATGATGCTATGCATCAGGGCAATTCTGCGCCTTTAAAACGCGCTATGAGTACTCGACATCTGGTTATGATTTCACTTGGCGGTGCAATCGGTACTGGTCTATTTTTAGGGTCGGGTGAAGTCATTGCACAAACGGGGCCTGTAGGTGCCATCATCGCTTATATTTTAGGTGGATTAATTGCCTATATGGTGATGTTATGCTTGGGAGAACTTGCGGTACACATGCCTGTATCGGGTTCTTTCGGCGCTTATGCACACAAATTTATAGGTCCAGGGACAGGCTATACAATTACATGGCTATATTGGCTCACATGGACCGCAACGCTGGGGACTGAATTTACCGCTGCTGCATTACTGATGCAGGAATGGTTCCCACATATTTCGGTCTGGATCTGGACACTGATCTTTGCAGCCATCATTTTTGGGCTAAATATGAGCTCGACCCGGATGTTTGCTGAATCTGAGTTCTGGCTTTCTCTGGTCAAGGTTGTCACTGTAATTACCTTTATTCTGCTGGGGCTGTTGGCAATTTTTGGCGTGTTGCCATTCCAAGGTTATAGCTCTGCCCCACTCTTTAGCAACCTGACCGCTGAAGGTTGGTTCCCGCAAGGTTTCTTCCCGATTTTTGCAACCATGCTAATTGTCAATTTTGCCTTTTCAGGTACTGAGTTGATTGGCGTTGCCGCGGGTGAAACCGAAGATCCTGCCAAAAATGTACCGAAAGCGATTAATGCGGCAATCTGGCGTTTGTTGATCTTCTTTGTCGGCACCATTGTGGTGATTAGTGCGCTATTGCCGCATGAAATGGCGGGCTTAGGCGGACATGGCGTCAGTAGCAGTCCATTTGTAACCGTATTTACCTATATTGGTATTCCACATGCCGAAGATATCATTCGCTTTGTGATTATTACGGCATTACTCTCAGCCGCAAACTCTGGTTTGTATGCAGCATCCCGTATGATGTGGGCTTTATCCGACAAGAAGCAATTACCTGCCGTATTTTCCAAGGTGAATCACAAAGGTATTCCAACCGTGGCAATTATTGTGACGATGTTTGGTGCCGTACCGGGCTTACTGTCAGAACAATTTGCGCCAGAAACCATCTTCAAGAACTTGCTGGGCGTTGCCGCATTTACGATGGTCGTGGTGTGGATGAGCATTTGTTTAAGTCAGTTTAACTTCCGCCGCCAATGGTACAAACAAGGACATACCGCAAAAGAATTAGGCTTTGCAGCACCGCTATTCCCTATTGTCCCTATTTTAGGCTTTATCTTCTGTTTTATTACCGGTATTAGTATGGCAGCAGACCCTGAAATGTGGGCTGGCTTTATTGGCTGTTTAATTTTTATTGCACTGTGCTATATCAGTTATTATGCGCTTTATCATAAAAAAGCACCGCTAGAATAAGTTTTTCAAAAAGAGCGACTACGGTTGCTCTTTTTTTTGCAAGTGGATTTCCAATACCGCATCATTTGACTGCATAAGGCCTTGTACTGGCATTTTTCACCCTAAAATGAATACTTTTTCAACACACTTTTATTTTTTGTTTTAATTTTAAACAGACACACTATTTTTTCAGTTTTATTGCAGAAAAACGTTTGACACTCCCCCGTATTCACCCTAATATACGCCCACCTCTGAAACGTCCCTATCGTCTAGAGGCCTAGGACATCGCCCTTTCACGGCGGTAACCGGGGTTCGAATCCCCGTAGGGACGCCATTTAATAGATGGTTTAGTTTTCAGAAGTACCTGCCTCATTAAGTCCCTATCGTCTAGAGGCCTAGGACATCGCCCTTTCACGGCGGTAACCGGGGTTCGAATCCCCGTAGGGACGCCATATTCAGAGATGTTTATCTCTTAAAAAAACCTGAGCAAAACGACTCAGGTTTTTTTATGCCTATATTTTGAGTTATGCTCGCTTTGAGCAAAATAAAAAACATATGCAATACAAGGCAATTGAAACAACAAAATGTAGATTCAGCTTTATCATACGCCCAATTCACGTTCGCAACGGATTGTCTGGCTTTTAGAAGAATTCGGTCTCGATTATGACATTTTGGTTTACCACACACTGGACGATGCCCATATCCGTCAATTACAACAAGCACATCCTTTTGCAAAATTTCCAACCGTCAAAATAACAAAACTTGAGCAATCTGTGTTCTTGTATGAAACCAGTGCTATTGCCGAATGGTTCAGTACTCACCAGCAACGTTTAGGTGCAATGAATTTAGACGGTTCTGCCTTAGTAGACTACTGCTATTGGAAAAACTTCGCTGAAGCCACATTTATGCCAAATTTGGCATTAAAGCAGATCTTTTCCCAATTGGCGATCCGAACCCCTTGGCTTATCCGTTTTATTCCACGAGCCATGCAATATGGATTTAATCAAGGCTATTTAAATCCCCTACTGCAACAACAAATGCAAATGATCAATCAGCATCTCAGCACACAACTGTGGGTGGCAGGCTCTCAATTGACGATTGCAGATATCTTGCTCTGGTTTCCATTACACGCTTGCACCTATCTCAATAAGCGTTATATGCACTACCCTGCTATCAATGCCTATTTACAACAGATTGAAGACAGACCCGCCTTTCAACGCGCTTTGTCAAAAGGTCAATGGTCTGCCTCAATCTTCAAACAGTATTGGGCCGAAGCCAACTAATATTATGCGCTTTTACGCGAGTTGATTTGCCCTTGAATCACGGCTTTTAAATTCCCCTTCACATACTGGAAGAATACTTTGAGTGGAGAAAGCTTCGGATTTGGCCGTTTACCTTGAGCAATCGATTTAAATTGTGCTGCATACCAAATAATTTCCATAATGGCCATTTTATCGACCATTGGAATGCCAGTTTTTATCTTATCCACGGCATAACGTACATCTTGCCCCACCAGTAAACGGTCTGCTAGATCGGTTTCCACCGCAAATGGTCGTGCGATGCCAATAAAATCACATGCACCACTGTCAAGTGCAGCATTCATGCCTTGAACCGTGCGGAATCCCCCAGTCACCATAAGATGGCAACTCACCTGCTGACGAATCTGCTCGGCAAAATCGAGGAAATAGGCTTCTCGCGCAATAGTACTGGCTTTACGCTTTTCTTGCTTTACCCCCGCCATGGCAGGTGCCTCATAGGTTCCCCCTGAAATTTCGATCAAGTCAATTCCAACAGCATCGATGGCTTTAAATACGGTAATCACATCTTCTTCACTAATTCCGCCACGTTGAAAATCGGCAGAATTGAGTTTGACGGAAATAATGAAATCCGCCGAAGTTGCCGCACGAACGGCTTGATAAATCTCCAAGAGAAAGCGCATGCGGTTTTCAATACTGCCGCCCCATTGATCCTGACGCTGATTGGTCAAAGGTGAAAGAAACTGACTAATTAAATAACCATGTGCACCATGCAACTGTACGCCTTCAAATCCAGCTTTTTCACAGATCTGAGCCGCACGCGCGAAGCGCTGAATAATCTCTAAAATTTCATCTTCACGCAGTTCCCGTGGGGTAGCAAACGTCGTTGCGAGCATAGGACTAAAGGGTACCGCCGAAGGGGCTACCGTTTCTTGATTTAATCCTTTCGGGCATTGGCGTCCAGGATGCGATAGCTGCACCAACTGCACCATGCCATATTGTTTACCCAGATTAGCCCATTGAGTCAGCGCGGCAAGATCACGTTCCGACTCTAACACCACAACACCGGGTTCATTTTTGGCACGGAAATCCACCATCACATTGCCCGTAATGGCACAGCCCAATCCCCCTTTAGCCCATGCTTCATATAAACCCAGATGTAAATGATTTGGTCGACCGGCATAATCTGCAAGAGCCTCGCTCATCGCGCCTTTGATAATACGGTTTTTAAAAGTGGTATTGCGAATCTTTAAAGGCTCTGCAAGTTGACTCATTCTGGCTTCCTCATTGTTTTATTTAGATGATTTACTCTAAATGGTTTCAACATCAGGTCAAGACCTTTTTGACAATTTATTATGTCAAGTTAATCCACTCACACCACCCGACTTGCCTGAATCAGTTCTCGAGTGTAATCGGTTTGTGGATGATTAAATAAATCATCTGTGGCTTGCAGCTCCACCACCTGCGCATCTTTAAGCACCAAGACTTTTTGACTGATGGCACGAATCACATGTAAGTCGTGACTGATAAATAAATAACTGAGTTGATAGTGTTGCTGTAAGCGCCGTAAGAGCTGCACAATCGCGCGTTGAGTGGTGCGATCTAAGGATGAAGTCGGTTCATCCAAAATCAGCAATTGTGGCTGTAACACTAAAGCACGTGCCAATGCGACCCGTTGTCGTTGCCCGCCAGATAACTCATGCGGGTAACGCTGTAAATAACTGTCGTCTAGTTCGACATCGAGCAAAGCCAGAGAGACTTTCTGCTGGATTATGCTGGCAGAAGCATTTGCTAAACTTAATCCTTCCGCAATAATCTGTTCCACATTTAAGCGCGGATTTAAACTGCTCCACGGATCTTGAAACACAATTTGGAAATGTGAACGTAAAGCGCGTAACTGTTTTTCACTCAAGGCATTTAAATTCTGCTGCTGAAACAGAATTTTTCCGTGACTCTGGATCAAACGTGCAATCGCCAAAGCCAGTGAACTTTTACCCGATCCACTTTCTCCCACAATGCCCAAACACTCGCCTTGTTGTAATTGTAGATGGGCAATTTCAACCGCAGTCTGTTGTCCAGTTACACGATTCAACCAGCCTTGCTTGATGGGATACTGTACCCGTAATTGTTCCAATTGCAGTACTGGAGTCGACATGACTGGCTGCAATGCTTGACCAAAATCATGATTGATTAATTCACGGGTATAGGGTGTTGCAGGGTGCTGAAAAACCTGCTCGGTCGTTCCTTGCTGCTCCACTCGCCCCTGATTCAGGACAATTACCTCATCGGCATAATGTCGCACCAGATTCAAATCATGGCTAATCAGTATCAGTGCCATATGCCGTTGTTGTTGTAGCCATTTCAACAAGTCTAGAATCTGTAATTGCAAAGTGACATCTAATGCCGTGGTGGGTTCATCGGCAATCAAAATCTCAGGGTCGAGGGCTAATGCAGCCGCAATCATGATGCGCTGTCTTTGCCCGCCCGACAGTTGATGTGGATAACGCTTTAAAAGTGCTTCAGCCTCGGTTAAACCAACATCTTGCAACAGTTGCAATACTTTGTTCCGAACTTCACCTTTACTGAGCCCCTGAAGGCCTAAGCTCTCTCCAACCAGATGTTCAACTTGATGCAAAGGATTCAGTGCCGTCATCGGGTCTTGGAAAATCATGGCGATTTTACGTCCACGAATCGGTTGTAACTGCTGATCTGTCAGTTGTAGTAGATCCGTTCCGATATAGCGTGCTGTTCCGCTGATCTGCAAATGCGCTGACAGCAAGCCCAAAAGTGCCAAACAGCTAATCGATTTACCCGAACCACTCTCTCCCACCAAAGCCAATGTCTGAGCTTGGCATAATTCAAACGACACATCTTGCAGCAGTAAATTTTGCTTATGTCGGATGTGCAGTTGTTCAACCTTTAAAATCACCCGTTGGGGCTGCTTATCGTCTTGGGTCAAATGCATCACGTGCCGCCTCCCCAATATAGATTAATAATGACAACACGATTGCCAAGGTAAAGAAACCCGATGAAGCCAACCACGGAGCATTCAAGTTATTTTTCCCCTGTAGCAGAATCTCCCCTAAAGATGCGGAGTCTGCGGTCAAACCCAAGCCGAGGAAATCTAAGGCTGCAAGTGCGGTAATATTGGCTGTTAAGATGAATGGCAATTGCGACAGACTGGAACTGATGACATTCGGCAAAATATGTCGAAATATAATGCGTGCGTCCGATACACCCAAAGCCCGCGCTGCCCGGACATAGTCTAAATGACGAGCGCGTAAAAATTCGGTCCGTACCAAATTTACCAAGGTCGGCCATGAAAAAAACAGCATGATCAACAATAGCCAATAAACATTAGGACTGAAAATACTCACCAGAATCATGACCATGAACAGCATGGGTAATCCACCCCACACTTCTAGAATGCGCTGTCCAATCAAGTCCACCCAGCCCCCATAATAGCCTTGGATGGCTCCGATCAGGATACCCAACACTGAAGACAGCAGGGTCAAAGCAAATCCAAACAATAAGGAAACCCGCAAGGCATACAGAATCCTCGCCAACACGTCTCGTCCTTGATCATCTGTGCCTAACCAGTTTTCTGCGCTTGGTGGTGAGGGTACAGGAACCGCCAAATCAAGATTTGGGGTTTGCGCAGCATAAGGAATGACAGGCCAAATCACCCAACCATGCGCACTGATTAACTGTTGTACCACTGGGTCTTTATAATCAGCTTCGGTTTCAAAGACCCCGCCAAAAGTCGTTTCAGGATAGGTTTTAAAAACAGGAAAATACAGTTCATGCTGATACTTCACCAACAATGGTTTTTCATTGGCAATCAAATTGGCTGCTAAAGCCACAGTAAAAATTAAACTAAATAAAATAAAACAGCAAAAGCCTAAACGGTTTTGTCGAAAACGTCGCAGACGTGCCTGAACCATCGGTGACATTAGGATTTCTCCCGAGATTCAAAGTCAATTCTAGGATCAATCCACTGATACAACACATCGCAAATCAAACGCAGAATCAATCCCAACAACGTAAAAATAAATAAGGTGCCAAAAATCACAGGATAATCGCGCTGGATAATCGCTTCAAAGCCCAACAATCCCAAGCCATCCAGATTAAACACAATTTCTATAAATAAATTACCGACAAAGAAAATACTCAGCAGAGCTTCTGGTAAACCCGCCACCACCACCAAAATGGCGTTGCGAAATATATGCCCATACTGCACACGAGATAGCGATAAACCTTTGGCACGTGCTGCTAGCACATAAGGCTTATGTAATTCCTCTAAAAATGAATATTTACTTAAATAAGTTAAACTGGCGAAACCACCCAAAACAATCGCCAGCAAGGGCAAACTCAAATGCCAGAAATAATCTTGAATTTGAGCCCAAAGACTGAGCTGCTGAAAATTTTCCGAAACCAAACCTTGCAAGGGAAACCACTGAAAATAGCTACCACCCGCAAAAAAAACAATCAATAAAATCGCAAAAACAAAGGCTGGAACAGCATAACCCACAGCCAAAAGTAGCGAGGTGGTTTTATCAAACAGCAAACCATGTTGCTTGGCTTTCTGCATCCCTAGGGGAATTGCAATGGCATAAATCAGCAACCCACTCCACAAGCCTAAAGACAAGGATACTGGCATTTTTTCCCACAGCAATTCGGTTACAGCCTTATCCTTAAAAAAGCTGTTGCCAAAATCCAGCTGCAGATAGTTTTTAATCATCAGCCAAAAGCGGACATAAGCCGGTTGATCAAAGCCATACTGTACTTGAATGCTGCGAATCATGTCTTCGCTGAGCCCTTTAGCCCCCTGATAATAAGCACTATTAGGCGCAATGCCCATCTTGAGCGCTTGTTGCTGTTGAAAAAATTCAGCTTGTTGAATGGCGCGTTCGACTGGTCCACCAGGAGCAATCTGTATCACCGCAAAATTAATCAGCAGAATCAGAAACAAGGTTGGAATAATCAGCAATAACCTTTTTAGAATATAAGCACCCAAGCTGTTTTCCTTATCTTGTTTTGACTGGATATGCATCCCAAATAACCGAGGACAACATCAATGACTTTAACTATTGGCGAAGATACTGACCGACTTTTTTGGCTTGCACCGGATCACTCCACCAATAATCCAGCCCCAAAGATAATTTGGGTTTCACGGCTGGTTGCTGGTACATATTCCAGTAGGCATACCAATTGTCATTTTTACCATAAGTTAGGATTTGATAATAACCTGCTCGCAGCAATCGATCCAACACCCGCGTACGCAGCACCAACTGCTCTCGATTGGGCGCTTGAATGACCTGTTGCACAGCAGCATCAATCGCAGCATTTTGAATACCCGAATAATTATAATTGCCCAGTTCACGTGCAGCACTACTACTCCACATTTGCGCCTGCTCACTGCCTGGCGAAAGTGATTGCGGCATTTCCATCGTGGTCACATCAAACTGATAACGGCGCATACGTTCCATATATTGCGATACGTCCACTTGGTGCAAGGTCACGTTCATGCCCAACTTTTTCAAGTTCCGTATCCACGGCATTAAGGTACGTTGCGCGCCTTCTTTATCCGTTAAAATTTCAAATTGAACTGGCTTGCCATTTCGAGCATATAACTGCCCTTGGTGATAAAAATAACCGGCTTTTAGCAAAATGTTGCGCGCTTGCAAAAGATTGGGACGATTAAATCCACCTGCATCGGATACAGGATATTGCCAGTTGGCCAAGACCCCTTGTCGCTGAAGCGGATGTAGCTGCGTTAAATAAGGCCGTAACAGCTTTAACTCGGCTACACTGGGTTGTCCTGTTGCAGCCAACTCACTATTTTGAAAATGACTTTGCAGACGCTGGTACTGCCCATAAAACAAAGCCTTATTTAACCATTCAAAATCATAGGCATAACTTAGTGCCTGACGAAAATAAATGTCATTTAAAGGGGCTTTACGCGTATTGAGAACCAAACTTTGCGTGACCACAGGCCGTGCTAAGCGATGCCTATATTTTTTAACTATGCCTGCCTGAACAGCAGGAAACTGATAGGCTGTAACCCAATTTTGGGTTTTCTTTTCTTCATGCAAGGTGTATTGCCCAGACTTAAATCCCTCAAATGCTATATCAGCATTGCGGTAATACACGTATTGAATCCGATCAAAATTATAACGGCCACGATTGATCATTAAATCTTTGGCCCAATATCGGGGATTACGCTTGTAAGTAATACTGCGCCCCGCATCAATACGTTCAATTAGATAGGGTCCAGAACCTAAAATCGGCTGCATGGTGATCCGCGTGAAATCTTTATTGCGCCAATCCTGTTGGGAATAAATGGGCAAACTGGCCACAATCAGCGGCATTTCTTTATTTTTTGCAGATTTAAAACTAAATTTGACCTGAAATTTGGACAGCACTTCCGTCTTAGCCAAATTAGAAAGATACATTTGGAGGCCCAAATTCGCTTTGTTCTGGTAAGCATCGAAACTGAATTTAACATCTTCTGCCGTGACAGCTGTGCCATTACTAAAGCGCGCTTTAGGGTTTAAATGAAAAATTATGAATTGCGGCTTGTTCGGATCAAAACTGACTTTATCTGCCAATAAAGGATACATCACCCCAGGTTCATCCAGAGAATTATCCATTAAAGTATCAAATAAATAATTCACACCATCGGTCGCACTGCCTTTACCATTCATAGTGTTGAGATTATCAAAAGTACCATTTGCCGCCATGCTGATATAGCCGCCTTTCGGGGCATGAGCATTGGCATACGGCATGACCTTTAACCCCGCATATTTGGGCTGGCTATGCACTGCAATATAAGGGGTGGTGTGTAAAGCCGACCACCCCTGCTGCATGACCATGCAACTGCCACTGTAGAGTAATAGCGTGGCAATTTTTTGGATGGTCGACTTTCCTAGATTCATACCAGAACCGTGACTTAAAGGTTCGGAACTTTAATCACATCTCCAATTTTTAACTGAGCCGTAGGTTTTAAATCATTCATCTCAGCCAATTCGCTGGCTTCGACGCCATAACGTGCAGCTAAACGAATCAGGTTATCTCCCGATCTCACCTTATATTCCTTCACTGTTTTGGGAATCAATAAGCTTTGACCCACCTGTAAGCCTGTGCGTGGGCTGATGTCATTTAAACTGGCCAACTCGCTGACAGAAATTCCGACACGGCTTGCGATCAGATTCAAAGACTCGCCTGATTTAACCGTATATTTTTCCGTGTCCTTGCTGCTGGCTGCCGTCTTTTTCGGGGTAGTATCCACCTTGGCACTTGCCTTGCTCGGTAAATCACCCTCGATTTTTAAACGTTGACCAACGCGTACACCAGCATTGCTAGAGAGCTCATTCAGTGCCGCCAAATAACTCAGTTGCAAATGGTACTTTTTAGCAATACTGCCTAGTGTTTCGCCTGATTTCACCACATGAATATCTTTGGCTGGCTCAGAACTTGCCGACTCTTTTTCAACGTCAGCCACATCACCGGTTAATTTTAGACGTTGCCCAATACGTACGTTGGCATTTCTGCCCAAACCATTCAGATTGGCCAAATTGTCTTGGCTTAAATTGTATTTGCTGGCAATCGCTGACAGGCTGTCGCCCGATTGCACCACATAGGTTTCTGGAACCGTTGAACCTGCGGGTACTTTAATGGTCTGACCGACATAAACACCACTGTTGCTCGAGATTTGATTCAACTCAGCCAAATCACTCAGCGAAATTTTGGATTGCGCGGCAATACTGTACAGTGTGTCGCCACGCTGAACTTTATAACTTTCGGTTTTAATGCTTGGTGTAGATTTTACTGCATCCACTTTCACCGCTGCTTTTTCTGAAGCAGCAGCATCACTCACAGTATTCAATGGAACATTAATTTTCTGTCCAACCAGTAAATTACTGCCAGCACTTAAGCCTGGGGTTAACTCCGCCAACTCCTGATTAGACAAGGCATAACGATCGGCAATTAGTTTTAAATACTCGCCACGTTTCACCACATAGGATTTGGTTTTAATACTGCTTTTAGCCGAAGTTTTTTCAGCAGATTTTTTCGTAGTCGCGCTAGTGCTTTCTTTTAACGTTAACTTTTGACCGACGTATAGTCCACTGGTTACTGTTAAATCGTTATAGTCTGCCAATTGTTTCACTGAAAGTCCAAACTGACTCGCCACACTGGTCAAGTTATCATTAGCTTGCACCACATAACTCTCAGGTTTGCTATTTGCCGTATTGGAAGAACGATCTTGTACTGGTTTCGCATCGTATAAATAAATGCTGGCACCAACATACAAAGTTGCATTTGGATCTATCTGGTTCCATTTCGCAATATCACGCCAGTTCACCCCATTTTTCAACGCAATCGTTGCCAGAGTATCTCCTGGCAATACGGTATATGTTGAACGCTTCCCTTTTGGTGGTACGACAACAACTTCAGATGCCGTACTGACATAATTTTTGCCTTTATTTAACTGCGCTTCATCCGAATCCGACTTGGTATTGTCAGTCACCGATTTTGGATAAGAGAAGCCTTTGGTTAACTCTTTACCTTGCTGTTCGGCAACCGATTGGCTGGTCTGAATGGCTGTTAGCTTAATCTTGCCATCATAAGGATCCACAATTTCTGTGCCTTGAGGTGCAATCGCTTTTAATTCAGCCACAACCTGCTCTTGTTCCGCTTTGGTTGCGACAGGCTGTAACACCTGATCGACAGTTTTGGTCGCATCTTCCGCTTTCACCGTTGCGAGAATTTGCTCACGCTCAGCCGCAGAAATTGGTGGCTCAACACTCACAGGTTTGACATTTTTTGCAGGGGTGACTGCAACTGGAATACGCGGTGCACTCGGTACAACCGTACTAGAAGCAAAAGCTGCTAGCGCATCCGAACCACGCGGGGTTACAGATAATGGACGGCTGGTCGTGCTACTCACTGTCGCCGAGTTTTTGGTTTCTGTGGTTTTACTGCTGTTACTTGCCACCAATGCTGGCGGAGTCGCTTTACTTGGTGTAATGGTTGTTGTAGTCGATGGTGTGCTGATCGGTGCTGTACTTGCCCATAAACCACCTGAGGTTTGTAGTTTCGACAACTGGGCATCAATCGATGGGCTTAAATCCGCAGGAATCAAAATCCGCATTGGACTACTGTTGTCAATACGATCACCACGATGTCCAGGGTTCAAGGCATACAATTCGGCACGGCTCAATCCTGTAATCGATGCAATATCATTCAGGCTGGCGGCTCCAACACTAATTTCTCTAAAGTGTGGTCGGTTGGCAATTGGGGGTAAAGACACACCATAAGCATTTGGATTTTTAATAATTTGCGCCACGGCCAAGAATCGTGGCACATAGTTCATAGTTTCCTGAGGTAAACGCAACGACCAGTAATCGGTTGGCAAACCTGCATCACGGTTACGGTTGATTGCCTGCTGAATACGACCAGGGCCTGCATTATAGGCAGCCAAAGCCAATTCCCAAGAACCAAACTGGTTATATAAACTTCCTAGAAACTCATAGGCAGCACGCGTCGATTCCACCACATCACGACGACCATCGTACATGCCTGTTTGTTTTAGACCATAAATACGACCTGTACTTGGAATGAACTGCCAAAGCCCCGCTGCTGCTGCACTACTGGTAGCTGCCGGATCATAAGAACTTTCAATAATTGGCAGCAGTGCTAACTCAGTCGGTAAGCCACGGCGCTCTGCCTCTTTCACCGTGTGATAAAGATAACGCGAAGCACGCGCACTTAAACGCTCAATATACGGTTGACGAGAGACAAACCAACTCCGCTGCGCTTCAATACGTGGATCCCAATGGTTTAAATCCATTTTGAAGCCCACCGTCATGCGCTTCCACACATCACCGTGTTTTAAAATTAACAGACGATCCCCTTCTACAGCACGCATATCCGTAGCAGACAAGAGATCTTCTAAAGAATCTAAACTGTTTGCATCTAAATAATTAGAGCCAACCTGTTTCGATGCAGCAGCCTTGGTCGCACTTTGGCTCGATGCACAACCCGTCGTTAATCCTAATGCAGCGAGTGCAGAACCCATTACAGTAATTTTAAAAAATGTCGGAACCGAGGGCTGCCACATGAACGTGGTTGGTTTATACATAAAAAAATCCAAACAACTCGTATAAAATTTATTTTTTCGCAATGCCATTGTAGTGAAGCTCGGCAGAGACTCAAGGCAATAATTTAGCGCGATTCGATGATAAATGTTACAAGAAATTAAAAAATAACCATGTAATGCACTTCCCGAGCACAAATGCGTTATACAATATAAAATTGAATTCTCTTCTGTATCACTTTCTTTGCTGTCTGGATTAACTTTTATGTCGGAAACAATCACGCTTTATGTCGATGGCGCTTGTCGTGGAAATGGTAAAGAGAGCGCGCTCGGTGGTTGGGGAGCATACATCGTTACAGCAACCGAAGAACGTAAAATCTTTGGTGGCGAAACGCAAACCACCAATAACCGCATGGAGCTGACAGCTGCAATTGAAGGTGTTCTAGCCTGCCCGCAACAAGCCAAACTCATTATCTGGACCGACTCTAACTATGTCAAACAAGGAATTACCGAGTGGATTCACGGTTGGAAAAAGAAAAACTGGAAAGATGTGAAAAATCCAGATTTATGGCAAAAACTCGATGCCGTGTGTCAAGGCCGAGACATCGAATGGAACTGGATTAAAGGACATGCGGGACATCCTGGTAATGAAATGGCCGATCAGCTGGCGAATTTAGGTGCAGATCAAGTAGCTAAAGGCTTAACTACCGCAGCAGAAACAAATCTTGCAGATAAAAAAAAAGCGGAATCTGACTGGCTGTTCGATGACCCCTTCGGACTCGATGTGGTCGCAGACGAAACTGATTTAGAAGAAGCTGAAAGCCTGCTCGAAGACACCGTCATGATCGCTGCCACAGTACAAACACCAGATGCTGAAGATGTAGGACAAAATGCCCTTCCTGCGCATCCACATATTGTGATTACACCTGCAACGGTTGAAGCCTATGGCCCTCGCCAACTGATTCTCGATACCGAAACCACTGGTTTTTACTTTCAGGACAGTGACCGCATTATTGAAGTTGGTGCGATTGAGATGATCAATCGTAAACTGACAGGGAGTTCCATCCATATTTATATCAACCCCGAAAAGGAAGTAGGCGATTCTGTCAATGTCCACGGCATTACCGATGAATTTTTAGCAGATAAACCCAAATATGCTGAAATTGCGGATGTATTGTTTGAGTATCTAAAAGGCGCAGAAATCATTGCCCATAATGCAACCTTCGATATGAACTTCTTGGATATGGAGTTCAAGCGTACTGGGCATGGTCCGCTGTCTGAGGTCTGTGAAGTCACAGATACTTTAGCCATGGCGAAAAGCAAACATCCAGGGCAAAAGAATTCCTTGGATGCTTTGGTGCGCCGTTATGAAATTGTGCAACGTGATCGTACCTTCCATGGTGCCTTACTCGATGCCGAGATTCTGGCTGATGTCTATTTAGCCATGACCGGTGGACAGGTGTCTTTTGATATGGATGCCCTGTCACAATCAGAACAAGAACTAGGCTCGAGTGGACGCCGTCACATTGATGAGACAGGCTTAGCAGTAATTCTACCTTCAGAGGAAGAATTGGCTGCACATGAGACTTGGGTCAAACAAATTGAGGAAAAACAGGGCAAAGCATGCTTTTTTTCAAAATAAAATCTAGAGATTCCATTATTTTTTGTATTTAAACTTTGGGGACATCAGTTATAGTTAAATGCAACAAATAACGCTCTAACTCAGCCAAACATAAACAGATAAAACTTTAGGAAAGGTGCAGATAAATGTCTTACCAAACCTCTATTCATTTTGATCCGACAGCCTTACTGATAATAAAAAATGAGGTTGATAACTCGATCAAATTAGTCGAATCCGCGGTCAGTACTTTAGCTGAGGATCATACGCTACCGTTTGGCATTGATGATGCACTGAATCAATTTGAACAATGCGCACAGGTCTTGGTTTTAATTGATATGCCGAATTTAGGGCAAATTGCGCAGTACTCTGCTGAGCTGATGCGTAAAATTATGGCAAATCCTGAACAAATTAATACACAGGATGTCATCGCGCTGAGTGAAGGCACCACCATGCTCAAGCGCTATATCGAATTTATCTGTCTTCGTGAAGTAAAGATTCCGCAGTTCTTACTCGATACCCTGAATCGTTTAGAGCTGGCGCTGGGCAAACCAATGACCCATGAAGGTCAGCACCTCGAATCGCTCCTAGAATGTATAGAGCCAAATTTCCAGTTACCAACAGTTCCTTCTCTGGAAAAATCTGAATATGTGCATCATCTTTACAAACTGGCGCTGAATAAACTACTGAAACAACAAGAAACTGAACTCGACTTACAAGCCATTCGTTTAGTCGGGACTTATTTAGCTGGCTTAGCCAACCAATTGCCAAGTCAGCAATATTGGGGTTTAGTCCACGTCGCTTTCAATCAGATTGATAGTTTATTGTTGAATGAAGCTCGATTACGCAGCTTTATCGATATTGAACGCAATATCGCGGAATTTTTCCAAGCCCCTGAAAGCTTCAATGCTAACTTAAAAGATTTATCTAATATTCTTAGTCTGTGTATCAGTCAGGAAGATGATTCTGCACAGCAGATTCGTGACCAACTCAACATTGGTGACGATGCCTTAACAGATACGCAATTGCAGGTTTTCAGTCGTCATCTGTATGGTCCGGACTTCAATACCATGCACACTATCAGTGAACTTGTGACTGTGGAAATGACACAAATTCGCAATGAGATTGAATACAACTACCAAACCATGCCGGCAGAAAAGATCCAAGAGCTTCAAACTAAAATTAAAGACCTAGCCAACATCTTTAAAGTTCTCAACTTGAATGAAGCCTATCAGGATTTATCGCGTCAAGCAGAAACGTTAAACCAAACCGATGTGCTTAAAGACGAAAATTTTGCGCAACAATTGATGAAGGTAATTTTATCTGCCATGAACTCAATTGGCGTTTTGGAACGTCATCACACGTCAAATCGCTTACAGCTTCGTGTGAATAACATGCATATTTCGCTCGACCGCCTAGACGAAGCGCATGAAGCCTTACTCAACGAAACAAAATCCTTAGTCGATAAAGCTGCGAGCAGCTTAGTACAATACCTGCAAGATGAATTTCTGGCGGCTTTGGGCAACTTACCAACGCAACTTCATGAAATTAGTGGCGCATTATTGTTCCTGAACGCTGCAGATGGCCAGCAAGCATTGAAAAATGCCGCAAATTTTGTCCAGCAGAAAATTGAAACTTCAGGCAGTATTTCTCAACAAGAAGTGAATTACATTTTAGACACCCTAGCCAGTGCCGAGATGATGATTGACCATTTGAAAAATAAACAACCTGTTTTGCACTCCATGTTTGATGTAGCATTAAACAGCAGTCAAAAACTCCATGCCGAAGTAGTCGCCTAATGTCAGAATTATCACTTGCCTATATCTTTCAGCAACAGCAACTTTTAGTAGATGAAAATCTACAGCTTCCAAAAGTCGAACGATTAGCAGGTGATCTGCATTTACACACGGGTAATGCTGTCATTGCCCGTGACTTACAAATGCATGAGCAAATTCCCAATGGTTTACAATTGGTTCCCATCCGCCAACTGTTAACACAATGGACCACTAAGCAATTTGAACAAGCCAGTCGGGCCTTACAACTCCTCGAATGGCGTCGTAATCATAAATTCTGTAGTCATTGCGGACACGAAACCCATGTGCATAGCTCTGAATATGCCATGATTTGTCCCGCTTGCCATTATCACCAATACCCACGTGTCCAGCCTTGTGTCATTACCGTGATTACGCGTGGTGAAGACGAAATCCTTTTAGCCAAGAATGCCAAAAACACCAACAACATGTATGGTTTGATTGCAGGATTTGTTGAAGTGGGTGAAACTTTAGAAGATGCCGTACGACGTGAAACCGAAGAAGAAGTCGGTTTAAAACTGAAAAATATTCAATATTTGGCAAGCCAGCCATGGCCTTTCCCAAGCAATCTAATGCTGGCCTTCCGCGCTGAATATGCTGGTGGGGCTATTCGTTTACAAGAAGAAGAAATCAGTGACGCGCAATTCTTCAAATTTAATCAACTCCCTCAGATTCCACTCAAAGGGAGTATTGCACATGCCATGATTATGCATGTGACTGAAGGTCATCCTGTGGCGGATGACACGCACTTATGGCTTTAAAGCCTCTTCAATTGAGACCAAGATTTGTTCTTTAGTTTCAAAGTAACGACTGAATAAACTCGACACAGATCCCATCACGGTAATATGACCAGTGCGTGGGATCACAATCATTTTGCTATGATTGCCTTTTTCTTTCAGTACACGATCAAAGTCTTCGGTATTATTATGTCCAACCACTTGGTCATTTTCAGCCATGACTAAATAATGCTTGATGCTGTTTGATGCAACAAAATAGTACGGCATGACGTGTTGGAAAGGCACACTTTGATCAAATGCTTCTGCACAAAGAGGGTCACCCTTATAATCGAAATGATAAGGACCCGCCACACCAATAATCGCGCGGATTTGTGCACGACATTGTAACTCGTATTGCTGCGGATGATATACAGCTGACATCACATTAAATGCCCCTGCAGAATGCCCCATCAACACGACATTGTCGGTGCGGATCACCAGTTTTTCTCGATGCAAGGTTAAGAAATTTAACGCCAGCGTTAAATCATCGACATAACTGGGGAAGATATATTGCGGTGCCAAGTGATAATTGATCACCGCCACATCATAACCTTCCCGTGCAAAAGCTTCGCCAACAAAACGATACGAGCTTTTATCTCCATGTGTCCAAGCACCACCATGGACAAAGACAATCAGGGGTTGATTCAGTTGCGGTTTATGCGTTTTAAATAAGTCAAGACGATGACGTGCTTTTAAGCCATAAGCAATGTTTTCATGCAATGTATATCCCTCACGTGGGGTGAGCTGATTCAATGCATAGCTACCAACATCGTAGATGCGAAAATCTCGGATAAAGTCTTTCGCAGTGCCTACGGTGTCATTTAACTGTTTAATCCAATATTCGGATTTATTGAGCATTCGTCGGTTCTACCTGATCTGGGTCAATAGCAACAGGCGTTTGAACTTCAGGCTGTGCATTGCTTGCAACTGGACTTACAAAGCTAGAACTAATCGACTTCTGTCCTTGATCAACATTATCCACCAATGTCACGATTTTGGTAACGTTGCCCACTTGCTGTAACACGTTGTTCAAATCATTGATTTCAGCATTATTCAAACGGCCCATGACATACAACACACCATCTTCGGTATGTACACGTACTTTACTATCTGCCACCACTGGCGCTTTCATGATTAATCCACGCGTATTTGCCGTAGCAGAGGCATCCTGCATGATGGTGTTATAACCAATTTTATCACCTACTGTAATAAAATTATGCACATTTTTTACATCACTCATCGCACGAACATTGTCTTCCGCAAGCTGTTTCAAATGCTGATCGGGAACTTGCCCTGTCAGCAAGACATTGCCATAAAAGCTTTCAATGTTAATGCGCGACTGTTTAAAACGAGAATCTAATTTATATAAATTAATATTGGCTGTACGTTCAATAGAGGAATCAATAAAGACCTGCCCAAGCGAACGTACTCCGCTATCTGTTCCAACGGGTGCAGTCCCTGTACCACCCGAAATAAAACTTGCACAGCCTGATAAACTTGCGACACAAAGCACTGTCATTGCAATACGATTCAACACTCAGCAAGACTCCTCACTTATTCATTCATTTTATATTTAGCATTAATGCTTCCTGTTCCTTCAAAGATTAATGAACTCTGAATTAAAAGTAAAAGCATTTTCTATCCATTGCAGATCATAAGTGAAACTGGAAAAGTCATACTGTACTGTTTTTGCAAAGTGTTGATAAAAATCAAAACAAATCACATCAAATCGGCAATAGAATTGCTGAAATTCAGGATATTCATGTAAAAAACACACGGCTGTTTTCATTAATTTTCGCTGCTTGCTCGCAGAGACCACTTCATTGGCCTGAGCATACTGGGTTAATGCGCGTGCTTTCACCTCTACAAAAATCAACTCTTCGCCTCGGCTCACCACCAAGTCAATCTCACCCAAACGGCTATGATAATTACGCTGAACCAACTGAAAGCCCTGTTGCTGTAACACAATTAATGCGTGTTGTTCGGCCCAATCCCCTAATGCTTGTGCTGTCGTTTTTGCTCCCAAATCCTGCTCCTTAACCCTTTTAAAAGGGCGATTGTTCTTCTGATGTTCTGCAACTGTTCTTTGTGATGTTTAAGCATAATTTTAGCCGATGAACCATTCATCGCACAGTACCTGACATCTGATTGCAGGTTTAAAGTAAGCCAAGCACAGTACTGACACAAACTTGAGCAGATTAAGCTCAAATTCAAGGTCATCCCTTAATTTACAAGATCCTAAGAAACACATTCGCGTCTTAACGCTAGATTCGGGTAGAATGCAAGTATTCTCACGCGTTTCGGGCACATTTTTCCCGTTTTACTCCCATCGCGTCATTCTTTTTCATTTTATTCTTAGCATTGGAGAAATCACATGAGTGCTCAGTTATTTGTTGTAGCCACCCCGATCGGGCACTTAGATGACATGACTTTTCGTGCTATTGAGACCTTAAAATCAGTCAGCATTATTGCCGCAGAAGACACTCGAACTTCTGCACAATTACTCAAACATTTTAATATTTCGACCCCGCTTACGGCCTGTCACGACCACAATGAAAGCAACAAAATTGATTTGTTGGTACAACGCTTACTGAAGGGCGAAAACATGGCATTGATCAGTGATGCGGGCACCCCCCTGATTAGTGACCCAGGATTTAAACTGGTTCGCGCTGCACAAGAGCACGGCATTCGCGTTATTCCTGTACCTGGCGCCTGTGCCGCGATTGCAGCGTTAAGTAGCGTTGGGCTACCGAGTGACCGCTTTAGTTTTGAAGGTTTTTTATCTGCCAAAGCCACCCAACGACTCAGCCAACTGGAAAAGCTCAAAGATGAAACCCAGACCCTGATTTTTTATGAAGCACCCCACCGTATTTTAGAATGCGTGAAAAATATGGCTGAGGTGTTTGGTGCGGATCGTCCTGTCGGTTTTGCCCGCGAGATTACCAAAACCTTTGAAACCATTCGTAAAATGACTTTGGGTGAACTGGTTCAATTTATTGAGTCTGATCATCATCAGCAGAAAGGTGAAATTGTGTTGGTGGTGGGTGGTGCAACCCAAGAAAAAGATCTGGAACAAGAAAAGTTAGATCAGCTGCTCAAGCGTCTGCTACAAGATCTATCGGTGAAAGCAGCGTCACAACTGGCTGCAGATTTGACTGGCATCAAGAAAAAAATTGCCTACCAACGTGCCTTGGAATTAACCCAACAAGCCGCAGAATAATTTTAGCATGATAAAAAAACCACTCTCACGAGTGGTTTTTTTCTGCCAGTTTAGTCATGCGCAGATTCATCTGGTGGGACTTCGGTAATCCGTCCACCACGTGCTAAAAATGCAGCGACTTCATCTTCCAATGCCTGACGTTGCTTTTGTTTCGCTGTCACAGTTAATGTTTCTGCCTCAGCCAGATCACCATCAGAAGCACCTTCGGCTTCATCAGATGCACCTTTTTCAGCAGCCTTCGCTTCATCCTCATCCACAGCTGAGTCTTCTACGTCGTCATAATCATTCATATCCGTCATCTTTCTCTCCCCACAATGACTTCTATTTACATCGTTTCGAATTGGTTTCGAATTGGTTTCGAATTACGATGAAATTTATCAATCTAAATCGATTTCGCCTAGTAGTTAATGCAAAAAAATCGTATCTTTTTTAATCATATTGGTAATCAGATTTACTTAAATGTCTAAAAACTATCTATTTAAATCTAATTTGCATAACGAGTATTTTTCAGTGCCTGTAAACCATTGGCTTGCATCATAAAGGCATCTTTCAATACGGCTTGCTGCTCAACCTGTTTTAAGCCTGCATTACGCGCCCAAATTACTGGAAAGAATTCTGTGGTTTCTAACCAGCCAATGGCCGACATACTATGCATCATGGCGTCATTCTGCCCTTTGCGGCTGTGCTCATAGCGTTGCAAGGTTTGATCATGTGCCCAGACCCCACGCGATAAATCATGCAATAAAGCATCACAGAGTACCGCAGCATCTAGACAGCCTATATTGACCCCTTGCCCCGCCAGAGGATGGATCACGTGTGCAGCATCGCCAATTAAAGCCAGACCTGAAGTCATATATTGCTGCGCAGCACGCGCTTTTAACGGGAACATGGCACGTGGTGTTGCTTCCAGCACTTCACCCAACATATGCTGACTTTCACGCGTCAACAGTTGTAAAAAGGCATCATCATCTAACGCGGTATATTCTTCAGCATAGTCATCGGGCAAAGTCCAAACGATTGACTGCCAATAGCCATCTTGTTCGGGTTTTAAACTCGCCATCGGTAAAAATGCCAACGGACCTGTTTCCAAGAAAATTTGACGTGCGACATGCTGATGCGGCTGCGCAGTACGAATCGCACAGGTCACACCTGCTTGACGGTAATCCAATACGTCCAGATCAATAAAGGCTTGTTCACGAACAAAAGAATTGGCACCATCCGCACCAATCACCAGTTTGGTCGTTAATTGCGTACCATCAGCTAAATGGATATGCCAAACCCCTACGCCCCGCTCTACTCGCGTAACTTTGACTTGGGTACGGTAGTCTTTCACTTCGCTGAGCATACGCTGCTGAATCGCCAAATTTAAAATACTCGGCTCTACCATTGAACCGAGCGCTTGCTCGATAGAGGGGGTTTGCTCACAGGCATGACCAAAATTGATTTCGCCATAGCCATTCTTATTCCAGACCTGCATTCCGCTATAGGGCATCTGGCGTGCTAGCAAGTCCCACACCTTGACTGTTTTGAGTAAATGAATGGTGGCTTGACTCAGCGCCAGCACACGCGGATTGGCAACGGCCAATACCTTACTTTCATCGAGAATGGGCGCAGCATCCAAAACCGTTGCCTGTACACCACCTTGC
Source organism: Acinetobacter sp. GXMZU3951 (assembly GCF_054457875.1). NCBI lineage: Bacteria > Pseudomonadati > Pseudomonadota > Gammaproteobacteria > Moraxellales > Moraxellaceae > Acinetobacter > Acinetobacter sp. GXMZU3951. Next base: position 384,785 of record NZ_JBTLFO010000001.1, read on the forward strand.
GCCAGTAATAAAGCCGTGAGTCCACCGACCAGACCACCACCGACTATTACCACATCGAGAACTTGGCTCATGCTTTTAACCCCATTGCATAGGTTGCGACGAGCGGTTTAATACCTGGAATCAAATCAAAAGCGATGAGTCCGGTATTGCGTAACAATTTCAGCATTGGATTTTGGTTACTAAAGCCACGCACCACACTGTCACAGAACTTAATCACACGTTGCTGGTCTTTTAAGCGAGCTTGTTCATATTCTAACAACATGCTTGGCTCGCCTAAGTCTGCCCCTGCTGCCATTTGTGCTTCCAAATAGCGCAGTAATACATAAGCATCACGCATACATAAGTTAAAGCCTTGTCCTGCTACAGGGTGAATGGTATGTGCTGCATTTCCCATGAGCACTACACGACCGACTGCCTGCTTTTCTGCCAGCACTTGAGATAATGGATAACTGAATCGCTTACCGGTTTTTTGGAATTTACCGGCACGGTCACCATAGGTTTGCTGCAAGGCATCTAAGAAATGTTGATCATTTTCTTCGCCCAGCCATTCTTGCTCTGTGCCCTTTTTCACTGGCCAAACCACCGAACGGCGGTATTCACCCGGTAAAGGCAGTAATGCCAAAGGTCCTAATGGACTAAAGCGCTCAAAACCAATATGTTGATGCGGTTTTGAAGTCTGTACCGTGGTGACAATTGCAACTTGGTCATAATCATGTTCAGACACAGCAATGCCCAAAGCCTGACGACAGAAGGAATCACGTCCATCGGCTGCAATGACCAATTTGGCTTGTAGTTGAAGCTGTTCTTCACCACGTAATGCTTCAATATAAGCATGCTCAGCATCTTGTGTCAGGGCTGTCACTTGCACGCCATCAATCAGTTTAATTAAGGGCTGCTGGCGCACTTGAGTGAGTAAAACCCGTCCCAACCATGCATTTTCGATCACCTGACCAAAGCTTTCGACTTTTTCTTGTTCGGCGAGTAAACGTGCCTTACCAAAGCTGCCTTGCTCGGTAATATGCACTTGAAGGATCGGTGTGGCATGTTGTTGCAAGGCATCCCATAAGCCCAGTTCTTGATAAATTTGCACGCTGCGGCGAGATAAAGCACTATTTCGTGCATCGAAACTGGAATGGTAAGGTGCAAGGTTAATATCATCATAATTTGGGTATTTGATGGCTTCGAGCAGTTTGACTGCAATATTCGCTTTCGCCAACATAAGTGCCAGACTTAGTCCGACCATTCCACCACCGACAATGATGACTTCTTGCTGCATGCTTGTATCCTTTGTTATGGCGTATTTAAAGTCAAAAACTTCAAAATGCCTATAAGTTTTAATGGATTTTATATTACATGAAAGCGTTTCATTTTTATAATGAAATGGATGTTTTTACGTACTATCAAGGTAAAGTGTTCTGTGGTGATTTGAACAATGAGCATCTTGTCATTTACTTCAAAACTCATAGCGGGTAATGTTGAATATGACTCATAAAAAACGTGGAACCTCGATCTAAGGATGATCGTGGAATGCGCTAAATTGATAAAAAGCCCAATCCAGATGAATTGGGCTGTTTAAAACAACTTAAGCAATTAAATTTAAACAATAAAACTTAAGCATTTCGTATAAGGTATAAGATATTAATTTTAGGAAATCTTAATTAGTTAATTCGAAATTTCTTACTTTTTCAGCCAATATATATCTGAAAATAATATTGCCGAATAAGCCCTAATGGACTGGTTTATGTAACAAATCCGTTATCAAGTAAAACCTACAATCCGTTCAATCACCCAAAATGCACTAATAGTTCCGATGGCATAGGGCGGAACTTTCTGTAACCACACTGGCCAATCCCTTTTTAAATGCAGTAAATAAATCACACAGAGCATAAGCCCGACAAATGCCAGCTGCCCAAGTTCTACACCAATATTGAAACAAGCTAATGCCAGAGGAATTTCACTTTGAGGTAAGCCAATTTCTGCCAAAGCACCCGCAAATCCAAAGCCATGTAATAATCCAAAAGTGAAGGCAACCAACCAAGGTTTACTTGCTGTTAGGGTCACTTGCCCATTCAACCCCCTCAAGATTTCGAGTGCCAAAAACATAATGCTCAAGGCAATCACAGCTTCTACAGGTGGACCTGGCACATGCACATAACCCAATGAGGCCATGCCCAAAGTAATACTATGTGCTAGGGTAAAGGCCGTAATAGTTTTTACGATCCGCATTGCCCCTTTCGTCAGGATAATCAGGGCGAGTACAAAAAGTAGATGATCGAATCCCAGCAGAATATGCTCAATCCCTAATAGCGTATAGGTTTTAGCCACATTCCATTTGGTCGGTCTTTCTGGAATCTCGATTTGACTTTGACTAGGCTGTATTAAAAACGTGTATTTTTGTCCATCTAGCAGATGGATATTCACCAACACATCTATCGTGGTCAGTGGTAGATTGCGAATGTTGAGTGCTGTGCCCTGTAGTAGCTGGTTTCCGGTTAACTGATATCGGAAAATCACAAAACCCTCGAGTACCGTTTCATTTGCACTGCGACTTAAATGAAACTTGGGGGAAAATTCAGGCTGAATATCTAAAACCGTCTCCCCTTTACTCGGTACTTTCCACAATATATCGTATTGATTCTGCGCTGTTTGATTGATTTGTAAATAGGCAGGGCGAATTTCATGTGCCCATACCTGAACCAGACAACTCAACCACAACAAAATTAAAAGTCGTATCAATTTATTTATCATTTCTGCGCATATATCGATGAAATATCAGAAGGAATGTCTTTGGCAGTAATACTTACTTGGTATTTCGCCAACAACTCTTTATAAATACGCTCTTGAGTTTCAAGTTCAGTTTGATATTTATACTCTTGTTCTACTTGTGGTTTGATATCCTCAAATGGCGGAAGCTGGGTACTTTCTTTCTTTTCAATATAGACCAGATGCTGACCAAATCCAGATGAAACGGGTCCTACCCATTGTTGTACAGGCAGTTTATCTAAAGCCTGTGCAAATCCCCCACCAAAGGCATTTTCTAGATCATTCATGGACGTCGTGGACCACTGAGAAGGAACACCCAAACGATCCAATTGACTGTCTGAAATACTTCCCCCTTGTTGCAACCGCTTTAAGGTAGCAGACATTTTTTGCGAAGCCCCTTCTTCACCCACGGGGAATACAATTTGTCGGAAGGTATAGGCTGTAGGCTGTTTAAATAATTCAGGATGCTCAGCATAATATTTTTTGAGCTGTGGCTCAGTCGGTGGCTGTGTTAGAGCCCCCAAATCTGAAGCAACTGCTTCCATTTTCTGCGACAGTCGTTTTTTTACAATTTCATCATTTTGATCTAGCTTTAAAGCCAAAGCTTCTCGATAGAAAACCTCCTGACGAATATAGCGATCAACCAGTGCCTGTATATCGGATTTATCGGGTTCCTTTTTCCACTGCATTGACCATAGGTTTTTCAAATGTTCATATTCAGGTTGATCAATCACAATATGATTTTCATCCACCTGATTGCGGTTTATCCAAAAATAAACCGCAAAAATGAGAGACCCGAGTACTAAAAAATGGACAAATGGTTCTTTTATCAGTTGTTTAATCATATTTTCTTTAATTTACTTCATGCCAAATTGGTGAACCCCATGCCCGTTCAACGATTTGTTTTTTCACATCGTCTGGATATTTGACGTTCGCACGTAACTCATCATACAACGTCCAACGTGCGGTTGGTAATTGTAGAACTCGAACGTAATAATATGCCTGTTGTTTGGCATCATAATCAGGATCTGTCCAGACCCCCATCAGTTCGGCACTGCCTTTTTGAGTATTAAATTTTCCTGTTTTCAAATCAATTGGCGCATTAATGGGTTCAACTGAACCATCTTTACGTAACCGATTCCCTGATGCCACGACGTTATAAATTTTGTCTTTCATCTGACCATTTTCGACCCAACCCTTCACAATTTGAATTCGGTCTAAGTTTGGTCCAATTGGGTCTTTAACTGCCCAGACTAAAAGCTGTGGAGCAGTTTTGCCTTTATAGTCGCCTCCCATCGGAACGCCTTTTTTATAACCATCTTGAACCAGTGCCTGATAAGATGAATACGATTTTGCAAAACCTTGACCTGCAAATGCACGCACCTTCATGCGTGGACCGCTTGTCGCAAAAGTTTCTTTGGCATACATTGAATCCCAAATGGCTGCACGTGTATTCGAAGTCGCCCAAACCCCAGTTAATGCACCAGGATTCATATCTGCAATCCGCATTTCACCTTCTAAATCATTTTTAGATCGTGCATCTGCGTTACGATCTGTTAAACCATGACTACCCAAGGCATAATTATCTTCTTCAACATTGCTTGGAGTACCGTTGTGGTTGTCCGTTCCGCCTACAAATCCATATTTAAATGGGTTGGTGCCTAGATCTTGCTTATACTTCAAGCCTCGGGTTAGACCATAACGGACATAGTTTTCTTTTTTAAAGATCCGTCCATTATATTTTTGAATGGAATTGGCATTTTCAAAATCTGCAAACTCATCATTAGGCCAGAACTGCGGAATCACTTCCGAGTTTCCCTTAATTTGCATCATCTCAATTAAAGGTTCCATACTCGCCCGTGTCTGCACGTACTGCTGAGTAATCGGCTTACCTTCTAAAGTGGCTTCGGTAAATAATAAGCCTTTACTTTCATTTGAATTATGTGGAATAGCGAAAACTTTCTTGCCCTGAGCGCGCTGTGTTCCCATCCATTGCCATAGTTTTTCAGGATCGGGACTTTCGTTCGACGAAAAAGGTAAATCAGGCACATTTTTATCACGGAAGAAAATATTCCGGTGTAAATTCCCGCCATCAGGTGCAGACGTCCATTCATAAGCATGAATAGTGGTAAATTTCCCAGGTTGATAATATTTTTCTGTCGCTTCGAAATTCTTTTTCCAGGTCGATTTTGTCGCCTCAGGTCCTTGATAGAAAGAAGGGTGCGGATCTCCTCCACCACTTAAAGGGTCTAAGACATATTTTTTGTATAAGGCTAAGGCCTCATTTAAATCGGTAGTCTCTCGAAAGGCTTTGGCAATTGGGTCATTATACCCCGGTGCACCGGGTGTCATTAAGCTATATGCTTCACCCATAAATTCAGAATGATCCGAGACTGCACAAAAATCGAGTGGTCGCTTAATTTTATGCATTTGCCCATTAATATTAACTGCTTCGCCTCGGGCAAAACGATAGGCATCTTCTGGGGTTAAGCGGTTTCCCCCAATAAAGGCATCCATTGAAACGCCTGTATGCACATGAGTTTCACCAAAATACGCATCTTTATACGGATTCTGTTTGACTTGAGCTTCGGCCTTTTGGTTTTGGCTCATTTTTGATTGCGTTTGAGATGATCCCGCAGTTGTTGTCACTGCAAATACATTGCTATAAAGCAGGGCTGAAATTGAAGCGACTGAAATTGCACACAGGATTGAGTAACGTAAAATAGGTAAATTTAATTTTGTCATAGCCTATTTTCCTTATTTTAATCATTCTTTTCTGGATGTTTAAAAGAGCCATCATAAATATGACATGCTCACTTATTAACCACACTTTACTCTCTAAGAAACCTGATTACAAGTTGTAGAACAACCAAAGCTGCTAGGACTTTTTATTGAGTTACTTCGTCTTGCTGCTCAAGCCATTCATGAAACAGATCCGTCGTGATGACTGTCCACATATCACAACAAAAATATAGATAATGATGTATATCTTGTCGCGAACTTAGTTTGTTTTCAAATGGCAATAAAAAAGCCCAACATCCTGTCGGGCTTTTTCGTATTGGTTCGCTTGGTATAACTCCTGTCGTACCTGCCAATCCTTGTGCGATTTTCTTTATTCTTATTGTTTGGAACATCCTGTTCTCTATGTCCCCATCATATAAAAAATCCCCACAGTGGCCTAGACGCAATGTTCCTTAATTGATGTCAGCCTGAGCTTACAAGATTGTTTAAAACTTACCCCAAGGTTTATCCGCAGAAATTGCGGATAGTTTCGGGACGGGATGTATTGAGTTATCAGGGAAAAGTTTAAATTTGAATATTTTTTGAGCATTTTTATTGACTGAAAGTGACAAATCTGTTCAATAACAAGCCGATTTGTTTCAAAATCGGCTTTTTGGGGTTTGTGTTAAATTTCTAAGTATTTAATATTTATATACAAGCTTGCTTCGTATAACGGCCATTATGTTAATTTTAGAAATACTTAAATTAAAATTTCAATTTTAGGATCTTCTACCTGCTTTAGGATTTGTTTATAAATTTCAAGATTAAGCTCATCCTTACAAACAAAAAATACGTGTTCAATTTCGGAATAGTAAGGTAATTCAGAAAGAACAGTCCCTATCGCAATTTCTGCTGCCATTTTCCTCGGAAAAGAATATACGCCTGTAGCAATATTAGGGAATGAAACGGTTTTAGCTTTAATTTCTTCAGCTCGTTTTAAAGCATTGCTATATGTATCACAAAGTAGTTGTGGTTCTCCTTTTTCACCGTTTAGCCATCTTGGTCCGACTGCATGAATTAGATACTTTGCTGGTAAAGCTCCAGCAATCGTTATTTCTGCATTTCCAGTTCGACAACCACCTTTAGTCTTATTTAATTTGATACAAGCTTCTTTCAATAAAGGACCTGCTTTTTTGTGAATGATGTAATCTAAACCACCTCCACCTAACAAAGATTTATTTGCAGAATTAACAAGAGCATCAACAGAAATTTCTGTGATATCACCATGAATTAAAGTAACTTTTTTCATTTGACTATCTTGGTCTACAAAATATTTTTTTCTTTTTTAAATCTCGTAATAATTGGTTCTAACTCAGTTTTACAAAATTCAATATACTCGTTTGTTAGACCATGACTTCCAGAGGGGTGGGGTAAACCAACCACAATACATTTCTCAAAACTATTAATATAGGCTAACGGTTTTCCTTCATACCCTTTCATTCTCACCGCCCTAATACCTTCGATTTCTTCTCCCATAATTGGAGTAAATCTATCCAATGCTTTTTGAGAACGAAGAATTTTGGTTAATAATTGATTTCCCATAAATAAAATAATTTTAGGTCTCAATTTATCAAGATGGTTAATAAAGTTATCAAGATTTTCATCTTTTAAATAATGATGTACATCTCTACTTTCACTATTTGATCCCAAAGCCCAATTTGTTTGAATAATACATTTATCAAAGTCATTCCCTAAACCATCTTCATTTAGAGGATGCCCCCAAATACAAAACCATGTTCTGATTTTTTTGTCATATTTAACCCATGTTTTGGCTACTTCTCCATAACGCAATGATTTATTCGAAAAAGTACAATCTTTTGACATATCAGGTTCATGAATAGAGGTGTCATCTTTATTAGCTTCTTCTCCCCATTCATAACCACAAATCATCACCCCTTCTTTATCGTTAAACCCTTCAAATAATGCATTCCCTAAATTCAATTCATTCATTTTTTTCTCCTAGCAAGATTATTAAAATACCACAAAAAGCTAAAACAATATTATTTATTTATATTTATCAATGCTTTAAATAAATAAAATTATATAAACGGCTTTAGGAAAGCTCACCGGACCAATTTTTACAAAAATTTTCATTTAACATAATGGCCGTTATACGAAATGCCTGTAATTCAGGCATTTCCAGTATTCATTTAACATAAAATCTCTTCTACCAAATGTAAATATAAAAAAGCCGATCAAACGATCGGCTTTTTTATTATCTAAATCACACTTACTGAGCCATCAAGGCTTCAATATCTTCAACCGATTTCACCACATTTTTGGTTAAAACCAGTGGACCATTGACAGTTGCAACCACATCATCTTCAATACGAATACCAATACCACGCCATTTTGCATCCACTGTTTCATCATCAGGTGCAATATAAAGCCCCGGCTCAATGGTCACCACCATACCAGCGTCATATGGACGCCAATCCCCTGCTTGCTTATAGGCACCAACATCATGCACATCCATCCCTAACCAATGTCCTGTGCCATGCATATAGAACTGACGGTATGCTTCGGTTTGAATAATCTGTTCAAGATCACCCTGCATAATGCCAAGAGACAACAAACCTTCCACCAAAATACGCACTGCAACATTGTGCGGCTCTTTATAAGAGTTGCCAATTTGCACCGCATCAATTGCGGCAAGCTGGGCGTTCAACACAATCTCATAAAGCGCTTTTTGCTCAGGGCTAAACTTACCGTTTACAGGGAAAGTACGGGTAATATCAGATGCATACAGCTCATATTCACAGGCTGCATCAATCAATACCAAATCACCGTCTTTTAATACTTGGTTATTTTCGACATAGTGCAAAATGCAGGCATTCGCCCCACCACCCACAATACTGTTATAGGCTGGTACACAACCATTTTGTCCGAACACATAATTCAATTCGGCTTCCAATGCATATTCCATCATGCCAACGCGCACTGCTTTCATGGCACGAGTATGTGCTTCTGCACTAATGTTTGATGCAATCTGCATCAATTCAATTTCTTGTTCGGTTTTAAATAAGCGAATTTCATCTAAAAGACGATCTAACTGAATCACTTGTGCAGGTGATTCATTGCCACGGCGTTGCTGCGCATCTGCCTGCTGAATCCACTTACTCACTCGCACATCAAACTCTGAGCTATGCCCAATACGGTAAAATAGTTTTTGTTTGTTCAGTAATTTTTCAATGATTTCTTCATCTAACAAATCAATGGCATAAGCTTCATCGGCTTCATAATCATCAATGGCGCCATCAATTCCAGCACGATAACCATTCCAGATTTCCATCTCACGGTTACGTTCACGACAGAACAAGCTATAGGTATAGCCTTCATCTAACGATTCATAGGTTTCAATCACAGCAACCGCTTCTGGTTCGGCAAAACCCGTCAAATAGAAAAAACTGCTGTCCGCTCGAAATTTATAGTCAGCATCACGGTTACGTATCGCCACGGGGCTTGTTGCAATAATCGCGATGCTATGTGGTCCCAATTCCTCTGCGAGGCGGTCACGACGTTCCTTAAAATCTACTTGAGTCAGTTTTTTCATTAAATGTTCTTCAGTTTTGTTGAATACAGAATAGGGTTGCTGTGCTTGTGATCTTAAAGCAAAAAATCGACCAAATTAGCTTGGTCGATGTGGGGTGAACATTTCTACAACATTGTTTTCAGCGCTAGTTTTATGCTTCTGCATTTTGGCCTGAAAGTTTTGTAATAATGAACTTTCATCTACAGCTACTTTTGTACGACCTAAAGCCAAGCTCACAGGAATCAGGCGGACAAACTCATACAGCTCTTGATAGCTGTCTTCGCCTTCTTCGTCATTATCCGATTCTTCGAACTCAACGGCTGCAACATCTTGTAAATGTTCAATCAGCTCCATTTCATCCTGACGAATATGGCCAGATGCTAAACCAAAGCCCAGTACGACGCCTGCACACCAGTCTGCCAAGGCTTGTACCCGATCTGCCAATACGTGTTCATCATCTGGAAGTAAAGGTAAGTAGTCCAGCTCATCTTCCGACAAGGCATGTGATACATCTTCGGCCTCATCTGTGAGTACAGTCAAAGCTAAATCGCTCAATTCTGGGACATTCAGCGTGGATAAAATTTGTTGCCACTCTTCACGCGTTGGTGATTGAGTCACACAAACAATACCTGTGAGTAACCCATGTAACTCACTTGGGCTTGAAATCTCTTCAATTTGGGAAAAATGTTGGTGCCATTCTGACCAACCTGAAATATCGTCTTGCATTCGTTAATCCAATCTCTATACTTCTTATATATTACCTTTGTTTGCAACACTGTGCGACTACGTTATGTTAGAAGAATTACAGCGTCTACAGGCGCATATTGGCGTTTTAAAAACCCGACTCGCGCATTATGAAACTGAAAATAATGCACTGACCGAAGCCAGCGCAACTGCAGCTGAGCAGCATCATGCCCAAGTTCTGCATAAAAATGGCATCATTACCAAAAAACAAGAAGAAATTGATACCTTATCTGAACAATTAACTGAATTACAGTCTCAGTTTAAACAGCTGAATACCGATGCCACAGCTTTGGCAGACCGTTACAGCCGTTTGGAAAAAAGCTGTACCGATTTAAAGAATCGTTTTCAGGATATTCTGAGTGAGCGGAATGAATTACGTGTCATTAAAGAAAAAATGCAGAATGAACAACGTCATGCGCAGCAAGAAATTCAGGGTTTGCAGCAAGAACGTGAAAGATTGTTACAAAAAAATGAGTTAGCACGCGCTAAAGTCGAAACCATCATTCAACGTTTATCTATTTTGGGTACGGAACAAGATCAGCATGCTCAAGAAATTCAGCAACTGGCGCATCCAACGGAAGTCACTGAGGACATGCAATCATGAGTGAACAAATTCCTGTAGAACTACGTGTTTTGGGGCATAGCTTTCGTTTAGCCACCACTGAAGATAAAAAACCCGATTTAGAACGTGCTGCACAATTGCTGAATGACAAATATGATGAGTTTCGTCGTCAGGCTCCACGTGTTGAACCAAGCAAGCTGATTATTATGGTCGCACTGGAGTTAATGCAAGAAGTCCTCGCCATGAATAAGTCCTTACAAGAATATGCCCATTGTGAGCGTTTATTAAGCACAATTCTTGATGAAGTGAAGACACTTACCTAGTTTCACGTTTGATTGCATAATCTCTCGACAAACAGCACCAAACTTTACAGTTCTTCGCCCAGTATGATTTGCCTGTATTTCATTATCCGTTATACTAGGCTTAACTCTGAGATGCTCGCCAGCGGGTCTATTCCCCTGCCGATACTTAAACTTATGGATTGCGTTCTGTATATTTAGAGTGTATGCCCACCTTCGAGTGGGAAACCCAGCAAGTATACGTCGCGTCCACCTTGAACTCATCGGGTTCAGGGTAACGACACATGCAGCGGCATCATCGGAGTGCTTTAGTTTATTGATTAATATAATAAAAATTTAATTTCCGTACCTTTCATTTTCCAAGCTATACAAACTTTCACTACTGAACTTATGCATACTGTTGCAGCATTCATACTTGAATGATTGGCTACAAAATTCAATATTCAAATTTCTGTCATGCTGCTGCAACAAGCAGGTAAATAAGTGCAAAAACCATCATCATTTTTTAGTAGGCAGCTTATGCTAAATGCTGATCTTGCTTAAATGCTAGATTCTGTCGCACAGCAGGCCACTCATTTTTTAAAATGCTGTACACATAGGTATCTCTTAAAATATCCCCTTTAACAATTTGATGGCTTCTTAATATGCCATCCAATTTTGCCCCTAAGCGTTCAATCGCAGCTCGGCTTTTAAAATTAAATGATGATGTTCGAAACTCAACCGCAATACAGTTCATGACCTCAAAGGCATGCGTGAGCAGTAATTTCTTCGATTCCGTGTTGACTGCACTTTGTTGTACTGACTGTCGATACCAAGTTGAGCCAATTTCTAGCCGACGATGAGCCGCGTCAATATTCATAAAACTGGTCATGCCCAATACTTTCGCACTATGACGGTCAAACACAGTAAAAGGCAACATCAGACCTTGCTGCTGTAAATCTAAACGTCTTTGAATTTCGGCCAACATCTGCTCTGGTATTGGAATAGAGGTGTACCATAGTTTCCATAACTCCCCATCTTGTACGGCCTCACTCAATGCTTGATGATGTGAAAGATCCAATGGTTGTAGAATGACATTGTGCCCCACCAAAGTTACTGACTCGATCCATTGCATACGATGCTCCTCAACCTATCTTTATTGTATGGATTGTGTTGTTTTTGACGCAGCAACCTGATGCATGGCATCGGCAATGGCATGCTGCCCCGTTGCTGTTAGGGCATTGGCAACCCCCAGAACATCTCGGTACTCTTTGTTCTGGCCTAGTTTTGCTTTGCCTTGTAATTGAGTAATTTCAATTTCGATCCCAACAATCGCTTTCAGCATCGGTTCTAAATAATCTTTCGGTGCATCGGACATCTTCCATGGCTCAGCTTGGGTCGCTTCATGGGTGCGAGTTAAACGTGCCACTACCCCTCGGACATATTTCTCATCATCCCGAATTTTCACAGTGCCATAGGCATGTACCGCCCTATAGTTCCATGTAGGCACTTGTTGATGATGTTCATGCTTACTCGGATACCACTGTGGGGAAATATAAGCATCGCCTGCACGAAAGACGATAAGAACCTCATCACCATCTTTAATGTCTTGCCAAATCGGGTTATTTCTGGACACATGGTTATGTAAAGTCCCCAATTCAGATTGTTCGGTCATTAATTCAAATGGCAGATGATTGGCATCTAAACCGCTTTTGCCATGGCTAAACAAGACTCCCAAGGCATGCTGCTGAATCAGTTCATGCATGATTTCTATTTCAGTAATTTTAAAATCTTCGGGGATGTACATGCTCTAACCTCATTTCAGTAGGATTTAAATCAAAGTGACTTGATGGTTGTAAATTTCTCCTATTCACTGGATTATTGAAAGAACCAGTTTATTTTAATTTGAGTAGACCAGAATTATGGCGAGAATCGCAAAAGTGGTCGACCTTCCTGCGTTGGTGAAACTAAATAAAGCAGATGGACAGGTCAGATCACAGCTCATTCAAATTTTGAGGGATGCTGTACAACAAGGTGATTTACACGCTGGCGATTCTTTACCGTCTTCTCGTGACTTGGCTCAAACCTTGGGTTTAGCCCGAGGCACCATTATTGAAGCCTATGATCAACTGATTGCAGAAGGGGTGTTTGAAGCTCGAGCACGTCAGGGAACTTTTGTCTCTCATGCCCTATTTAGCTCCAAAATAAAAAAGCAAAGTGAAGACGCTTTGCATAAAGCGGATGCCAATCCGCTTACTTCTGCCGCTCAAGCGTATGCCAATATACTGAAAGAATTTAAACCTTTACCGCATCGTCCATTTGCCATTTCTGTTCCCACTGGACGTACCCAACCGAATGATGTTTGGCGCAAATTTGGCAATCGTTTTCGCGCTCGCGGGGTCGCTGCACCTTCAGGTTATGACGATCCACAAGGGGTCTATACGCTACGTTCAGCGATTGCCGATTATGTCAGACGCTCGCGTTCGGTACAGTGTGAGCCTGAGCAAATTGTCATTACCAATGGTATTCAGCAAGCCCTGTATATTTGCAGCCAGATTTTATTTGAAACTCAGGATCGTGTTTGGGTAGAAGATCCCGCCTATCGTGGCACAACTGCCATTCTTGAGAACTCCTTACATCAGCTAAAAATTGTACGTGTTCCCGTCGATGAAGAAGGGCTTCAAATAGACACAGGGATTCGACTGGCTAAGCATGCGCGCGCAGCCTTTATTACCCCTTCGCATCAATATCCGCTCGGTATGCCCATGAGTTTAGCAAGAAGAACGGCGCTGATCACTTGGGCAACACAGCAACAGGCTTGGATTATTGAGGATGATTATGACAGTGAACTACGTTATACAGGGCAGCCTTTTCCTGCGCTGCAAGGGATGGCACCTGATCAGGTCATTTATTTAGGCACATTTAGCAAGGTCCTTTTCCCCTCACTAAGACTGGGTTATGCGGTATTACCCAAAATATGGGTAGCCGCTTTTTGTGGACTGCGCGCACTGATTGACCGACACACACCCTCTGCTGATCAACATGTTTTGGCGGCATTTATTCAGGAAGGTTATTTAGAACGGCATATTCGGCGCATCCGCAATGTCTATGCTGAGAATCGACAACAGATCATCCGTCTGATTGAGCAGTATATTCCCAAACAACATGCGTTTATTGAAGCAGGCGATCAGGGCATGCACATGGTGTTATGGTTAACCGAAACCTTCGATGACCTGAAAATTGCGCAAATCGCACTTGAAGCGGGTGTTTCCGTCAAAGCGGTATCCCCAACGTTTTCAAAACCAGCTAAACGATCGGGGCTGATTCTTGGGCTGGGGGACTTTGATACCCTTGAGATTGAACATGCCATCAAAATCTTAGCCAAGATTATTCAACAGCAGGCAGAGCTTGGTATGAGTCAGTAAATCCCCAAATTCATGATTTTTTTATAAAACTTTGTCTCTGCAATAATCGAAATATGCTATGAAAAATCGAATCCATCTTTAATATTAGTGCGATGATCTGCAATCATTTATTTAAAAATTAACTCTTTGGAATACCACTGAGGAGTTGTTAGACAAAACTCCTCAGCTAGCGAATTTATATCCTTTAAAAGGAAAAAAGCCAAATGTCTGGAGAACTAATTGGCTTGCGGAAAACAACTTATAATTCACTTGTGATCATAGATATCTGGCCCACTTAATTTTAGCCCGATCACTTACAGTGGCTTCACCACTATCCTCCTCATCATCACCGCCCGGCAAAATAATTGTAGTGTCATCCGAAGTTGTCCCATCAAAGTCAATATCAGTTGAACCGCCTAAGGCAGAATTACTGGAACTGCCATGTGCTGCTGCTAAAATTGAGCCTTTAATACTGGTTGAACCACTCGTAATAATCTTATTTCCAGCAATAATATTTCCTTCCACCGAAGCTGAACCATTAAATGTAATATCCCCACCTGCATAAGTACTTTCACAGAGCTCCAATGATGAAGAATTCGAGCAAGAACCTGCTAATAGACCGATATTTGCAATACTGGCTGGAATTAATGATGAAGAAGAGCTACACAAATTACTCGGCGTATTAAACGTTGCACTATTACAGGTTATGCTTGCGCTGGCATAATTGGGTGCAATTAATTCGACATTACCGTTTCCATAGTGAATACTTTGGGTACTTATAATCGTGTTGACATAGTATCCATGTGAAACATCAACTGATCCTTTAAATAAAAGTACACCTGGTGCAAGTGATGGCTCTTTACTCTGCGTATCTTTTAAAGTCCATTTGCCATTTTCGTATTTGATTATTTCAGGGCCATTATCAACACGACGCCCCAAATTCGCGACAATATTAGATGTACAGAAATTATTTGAATCGACAGTTTTACACAAATATCCCCATGAAGTCTGGTAGTTTTGTGTCCGCTTACCAATTCGGTATTCACCTTCAGGTACACTATTTACATTGCGCACATAAACGATAATTTGATTGCTACTATTAACACTAAAGATATAGTTCGCTTGTTCTTCAAATACAAGTGCGTTGACGATTGGTTTACTGGACAGGGTTACAGTGACTAATGCTCCTTGTGGAGAAGCCACTTTAGTCCCTGCCGGTATGGTCTGCATTTTGGCTGGAATATCTGGACAGTTTGAGAATGAAACTGCTTTTAATAAGGTAAAATCTTTCCAATTTTTCTGGACACAAGTTAAAACATCACCACTGGTGGCATAGTCTAAATTTCTGCCATTACTTGAATGGTTTATTTTTGCATTAGCCAAAGCCTTTTGCATCGAAGCATTTGTGATATTTATATTTACGCCAGCGATTGCTGAATTAATTGAAGAGTTTCCTCCTGCAAAAATAGAGGCTTTGGTATCAATACTATTGAATGCACCACTACTATCAATTTTAACATCCTGATCTGCGTAAATATTTCCTGCCGCCCATGAACCATTAGTGGTCACGGTGCCTTTAGCAGAAATTAAATTCACTGAGCCACTGCCCGATAAATTGACATTGCCATTGGTATAGATATTTTCCAATCCCTGAATGCCTGCTCCAGAAATATTGACATTACCAATCACATTCAAGGTTTTAATGCCTTTAATTGAATTCGCAGTGAAATTTCCTGCAACATTAATTACTGCACGATCATTATCACCGTTCGATAACTGGATTCCACCTCTAGCATCCAAATCTCCATAAAAGTTCATTGCTGCTGGGAAATTAGAAGATCCATTCGAATTATTATCATCTGGCGTTGAAGCAGAATCTAAGGAAACCTCATACACAATCTGAATGGTTGATGAGGCCTCAGAGCGATCACTAATATTTTGAATATTGGCTAAAACTTCATATTTTTCAGGGTTTGTACTGGTTTGAGTACTCACAATGGAGTTTACTTTCAACTGTCTTCCATCTTGAATGTTTAATGTTAAATCCTGTCCATTCAAGGCATTAACCCCTGCTGCGTCTAGGGTATTTAAATATTTCCTAAAAATTTCAACACCGGTCCAGGCTCCAGACTGCGCATTGGTTAAAGCATGACTAGAAACCAGACTTTTTTGAGACGTATTTAAATAATATGCTGTACCTAAAGCAGATCCAGCTATAGCCAGTCCAATTAACAAGACCATAAGAATGGTTGCAAAACCACGCTGAGATGTAGGTAAACCTCTATTGTTTGACATTTTATTTACCCTATTACAAAGATATATTGACAATACAAACAGGAATTTGGGCTGTACCTAGACCTGCAAGATGCTGCGTACTGGTTTGAGCTAGAATAGTGATTAATGGATGTTGAGTGCTTGCATCAACTTTTCCTGCGCCATAGGGAGTACATGCGGATGTGGTTTGAGTAAAAGTAATTTGTGCAGGATTGGATTGATCTACCGAAAAATCTTCGAGATTTGCTAACGTGCTTTGTACTTTCCAAATAAACGTCCCCAAACCAGCTGTAGCATCACAATCCGCACCACTGGTATCTTTAAAGCCTTGGGCTAAAACCAATTGTCTATTTTTATTATCAGCAGTACTCATATCAAACAATCCTTGACAGACTGTCTTAGAGCCCTCTTTATAGCGCCACAATAAAGCAGAATACGTTTTTGTATTTATTAAAATATCTGATGTTAATAAGTGATTTGAACCCGTTAATCCGAAACCAGCATTTTGCAAAAACATTTGTGCTGTAGTTAATCCGCGTTGTAATTGAGTATCATGACTCGCTGCTATACGTGATTCAACACCGGTCTTCACCACCACACGATAAGCACTGAGTAAGGCGATAATACATAACATGGCTATTAACAAGCCGATCAATAAGCTAATTAAAGTTACCCCAGACTGATGTTTCATTTCAGTTCTTCTCCTACAGTCAGCTTACCGCCGAGTAAAGCATTATCGACTTCAAATTTAACTAACTGAGTTTCTGAGATGGTTTTGTTATAACTAGAATTACTTGCATTATTAACGGTTACGTCCATAGATTTACAGGTTACTGTTACATCTATGGCAGATGTTTCCTTAGGCAAAGTGATTGTTGGGTGTGATGTTCCGCTGCACCATTCCGCTTTTTCAGTCGAGGTCGCATTCTGTAGTTTTGCTCGTAATTCATTGATTACAATATATTGCACATTGGTTTGCTTCTGACTCACAAACATACGCCCCATACTATAAAGTGCACCTAAAATAACAAAACTAGATAGTGCAACTGCGATGAGTGCCTCCAATAAACCAACCCCGTGTTGGTTTGATTTAATTGAATGTAAGGCTTTCATTTAAGTTCCCATTACTTAGAGTAAGCGTTAAATTGGTTTTACAATTACCTGTGATCTCAGTCGAAACTTGCCCAAAATGATTAAAAGCAAAACATTTGAAGTTTGTTGCATCAACTTTCTTAATTTCTATGCTCTGACTGAGGGGATAACTAAATACAACTGTATTGCTACAACTTGCAGGCTGAGTTGCGCTCGCTTTATGAACTTCAAGTACTTTGGTATTGGCATCAAAGCATATTTGACTTGCTGAAGAGTCCGCTGTTTGTGCAAATTCATTTCGAATAGCTGTCGCTTTGGCTAATCCCATTGCGCTGTTTAAAGCCATAGAGGCTTTATCTAATTCTGTTTGTCTCGACCATTGACCAGTTAATGCTGTTCCACTGACCACTAAAATAGCCAAAATAGTAATGGTGATCATCAGTTCGATTAAGCTTAAACCAGCCTCTCTGATATTTCTGATTACCACGAGGTCTTTCCTTCACAACTTGTTGTGGCCGTTCTTGTATTTGTATTGGTAATTTTTAGAATACAACCATTCAACTTAGTTGTAGTTTTTGCAGTTGCGATTATTTCATAACCTTTGCCGTTATTTACTTTTGAACTAGAAAATTCAAAAATATCTTTTTTACTTGGTGACCATTGTGGAAATGCGGTTGAGGCAGTTAATGCACTGGTATCAGAATAATCAACACTTGGATAAGATAGATTACGCTGATAATAATTTTCAAAGACTAAACTTAATGCGACTAAATCGTTTTGAGCAGCCCGAAGCTGTGATTTCTTGATGTAACTTTGATACGAAGGTAGTGCAATTGCAGCTAAGATTGCTGCAATTACAACTGTTACCATTAGTTCAATCAAAGTGAACCCAGAAACATTATTTTTTACAGTTAGATATGATTTACTTTTTTTCTGCATTTTTAGTCAAAATAAATATAACATTTGGTGAAAACTATCACACTTATAATTTAATTTTCAATTATTAAAATAAATAAAAAATTAAAGTTTAATTTTCTATTTTAAAATTCATACAAAATACATTTTATTCTTTTTAAGAAAGCGACAAAAAAACTAACATACAGACATTATATGTCACAAAAAATACCAAGAAATCATTTTCATGAATTTGTAAAACTCTATTTGTGACTCTGTAGTAAATATTTAAAAATAGCAATAATATCAATAGATTAATAAAATTTAAACCTTTAAAAATCATATACCGACATAATAATTTTATATGTATAATAAAAAATATAGTGAGGGTGAGTATTTAATCGGGCGATTAACACCTCAACCAATAAATACATATATATGCATATTCAAATATAAAACCCATTAACAATTAGCACAAATTAAAACATCGCTTTACTAGCAGAATTTTATTCAATCTCTAAATTATTTTATATATCTTAAATACATTTAATATAATAAATAAACCTCAAACAAGCTTATGCCCTGATAAACTTATTTGAAGGTTTATTCTAAGTTATATATTCAACAGAATTACTTTAGGCAATTTTTAAGGTGCGTTGCTGTAGCAACTTCACTGCCTCTCTTGCCTGCCAAGCCAATTCTTGCATGTCGAGGTTAGGAATCTGATCATGTTGCATCACCATTTCCCCAGCAATAAACATGACTTTAATATGTGCGCGTCCACCACTGGCAATTGGACCAATCGCCATATCATGCAGCCCGAAATAACGCGGATCATCCAGTTGATACAACACAAAATCTGCTTGCTGTCCGACCTCAAGTGTTCCGACTTGATCTAAACCTAAGATTTTTGCACCGCCCGCAGATCCCCAACGTACAATATCTTCAATGGTGGCGGCATCGGCTCCACCCTCAAATTGCCCTCCTTGATATTGTGGTAGAGCCAACATGCCTTTACGTGCGCGTTGCATGAGCCATGCTGCATGGGTTTCGGACAACATATCTGCGGCTTCATTCGAGGCAGCACCATCCACCCCAATGGATATGGTCATGCCTGCCTGTTCTAAAGCAATTAAATCGGCAATGCCACTGCCCAATCGGGCATTACTTTGTGGACAATGCGCAATCCCAGTATGGGTTTGCCCTAGAATCTGAATCTCCTCGGGCAATAATTTCACCAGATGTGCAAACCAGACATCTGACCCCACCCAGTCATGTTCGGCACAGAACTGTACAGGGCTCATGCCAAACTTCTTTTGTGCCGCATCCAAATAATCGACTGTTTCTGATAAATGACTATGTAATCCAATGCCTAACTGACGCGCGAATTTGGCACTTTCGCGTAACTGGACTGGCGTGGTGGAATGCAGGCAGGTGGTCGGTGCCATGACAATTTTTCGCATGGCATGCGCATCCTTCTGATGATATTGCTGTACCAAACGCTCTACATCGATCATGTAATCTTCAAATTTCTCGGCACGTAAGGCTTGAGGTAATTCACTCTCTAAACCACGCGTTTGGGTTGCCCCTCCACGGCACAACACAAAGCGCATTCCCAGTTTTTCAACTTCATCAAATAAAATCGCAGCACCATCAAACGGCATATTGGGCCAATATAAATAATGATGGTCAGCCACTGTGGCACAACCCGAGCGTAATAACTCAATTAAGCCAATCCGAACTGCTATACGGAATGTCTCCTCATCAAAAGCCCCGCGAAAACGATACGGTGTACTGGCTAACCACGGTGTTAAACTTTGATTTAAGCCTTGCGGTTCACCTTTGAGTAATGACTGAAATAAATGATGATGCGTATTCACCCACGCGGGGTAAATCACACAGTCTTTTGCATCCATCAGGGTATCTTCGGGTAATGGACTCAAATCGCCAATTGCACTAATTTTTCCATTCTGTATACGAATATCTGCTGCTGTTGCACGCGCACTTTCTCCAGACAAGCCAGTTAAAATGGCATAGGCATTTTTGATTAAATATTGTGTTGTCATTTAGGCCTGCTCACTCTCATGCCATTTACTTAGAAATAATGTACTGAGCCAAGACATGGCCATAAACAGTGCCAGTCCGGTACAGGTAATCAGCAATAAGGCGGCAAACATTAGCGGTAAATCCAGCTGAAAACCTGCTTGTAAAATTTGATAGGCCAGTCCGGCACTGGTGCCCCCTGTGCCCGCCACAAATTCAGACACCACCGCACCAATCAGTGCCAAACCACATGAAATACGCAAACCTCCAAAGAAGTATGGCAAGGCATTCGGTACCCGCAAGCGCATCAGGATTTGCCAGCGACTGGCTTTATTGATTTGAAATAAATTGAGCAGGCCTTTATTGACACTGCGTAAACCCAGCGTGGTATTGGTTAAAATTGGAAAAATCGCGACCAGCATGGCACAGACCACTAAGGCCAAAGTGGTATTTTGAATCCAAATAATCACTAAGGGGGCAATCGCGACAATCGGGGTCACCTGAAATAAAATCGCATAAGGCATGAAGCAGGCTTCAATGACTCGGCTTTGTACAAACAGGAACGCCACCAATGTACCGATAATCACCGCACTGAAAAATGCCAATAAGGTGATTTTTAACGTGACCCATAAGCTGCCCAATAACAATCCAGACTGATTGACCATGGTCAGGGCAATATCACTCGGTTTTGGCACAATATAGACAGGCACATGAAGCTGCTGAAAACTCAGTTGCCAGGTCAAAAGTAACAGCAAACCTAAAATCACAGGAGCAGCAACTCGTTGAATAGCGGGATTTTTAATGAGTGGTTTAAGCATGGTCTGACCCTCCACTTGCTTGCGCTAAGATTTGAGATAATTGTGAACACTGTTGAATAAAGACTTCAGACGTTCGAAACGATTCATCTCGTGCTATTGGACCATCAATTGTAATATCCGCCACAATGCGACCTGGTCGTGCCCCCATCACAATCACGCGTGAAGACAAATACACGGCTTCATAAATACTGTGGGTCACAAACACCACCGTGAGGTCTCGCTCTGACCAAAGTGTACGAATATCACTATCTAATTTATGACGGGTAAACTCATCTAAGGCACCAAATGGCTCATCCATGAGTAACAAGTCTGGCTCCGTCACCAAAGCACGTGCTAATGAAGCACGCATTTGCATTCCGCCTGAAAGTTCACGTGGGTAGGCTTGGCTAAAATTTTCCAAACCGACAGCTTTTAGGGCATCATGGACTTTAGGATTTCCTTTTGATTTGGCAAGACCCTGCAAATCGAGCGGTAACCGCACATTATCTTCAATATTTGCCCAAGGCATTAAGGTTGCCTCTTGAAACACCATTGCCATTTTGCATTGCGACTGCATATCGCTTTTGCCATTCCAGCGCACCTGCCCTGTCGAAGGCTGTTCCAGATCGGCAAAAATTTTTAATAAGGTACTTTTGCCACAACCTGAAGGCCCCAATAAAGACACGAGTTCACCACGAGCAATATCAACATCTAGACGCTGTAAGGCCTGAGTACCATTGGCATAAGTTTTTTCTATCCCGCGTGCCATTAACATAGGTGCCACAAAACTGCTTGATTCTTCTATTAATTTATCTATGGGTAATGCAAAGTTCATGAGGTTTCCCCTTCAGGCAATCGCCTTATTTTCTTTACCGAATGGTTGTCTTATTTTTTGGCCGATGTGACAAATTGAGTGGTGTACGCCACTTTCCAATTGGTCTTACTATTCAGTAATCCTGCACCCACCATAAAATCCCGGGTGGCTTTCCAGCGTGCATCCGTCATGACACCAATCCCTTTGGTTTTTGCGTCACTACCATCAATTAGCTGTAACTTTTTCATTTGTGCGACAGCAAATGCGAGCAAATCATCCTGCATATTTGGGTTTTCTTTTTTTATGATAGCGTTGCCTAAGCGGGGATCCGCCAAATAGTTTTTCCAGCCCTCCATCGAGGCCTTAACAAAACGCTGTACCACTTCTGGTTTAGTTTGAATCACATCATTTCGTGTCACTAAAATGCCGCCATAAGCGGGATAGCCATTGTCGGCAAATAGGAAGAATTTACTGGATGGCTCGGCTTTTTTGGCTTGGAACACTTCTGAGGTGGCATACGCCTGTTGGGCAACATTTTTGCCCGCTAGAAAAGGCTGCATATTAAAAGTATAAGGACGCGCTTGAGCAGCATCTAACTTGTATTTGGCTTTTAACCAAGGCCACCAGCTGGCTTGTCCACTGGTCGAGACTAAAATGGTTTTGCCTTTCAAATCTGCCAAAGATTTGACATCGGCATGGGTCAGCATTCCTTGAGGATCAAACTGAAAAGGCGCAGCAATCGCTTTAATCGGGAAATTACTTTCAATGCCTTTCAGCACTTGTAAATCATAATTAATAATAATATCGGCGCGTTTTGATAACAGCAGCGTCATATTATTGACTTGCGGACCACCGACTTTAATTTCGACATCTAAGCCATACTTTTTATAGATTCCCTGTGCCAAAGCCTGATAATAGCCGCCTTGTTCTGCTTGGGCATACCATGTGGTTTGTAACACCAACTTGTCAGCTGCCTGTGTGAATGGACTCAGCAATACAGCACTTGCAAGAAATGCGAAACGACCTTTGCCTACACGATGATGAATTTTCATAACGATAACCCCTAAAATATGTATCAACTCATTTTTGCTATTCTTTTAGGGGAAAATGCTGAAATACATTTACTCTCAAAGCCAAGCCAAACTCGACTTTGTCCCCTAATGAGGAACAGCCAACGCTGTAGAGCAATGTCCCATGTGTTCAGTACACACTAACCGCTTATACTCAAGTTAGATTTAGCAAGCTCTATGCCAAAATAATTTTTTTTATGCTTTTCCACGATGTTTATTAAAAATACATTTCGCTAATTTGATTTTAGGCTGTGTAATTTTGCGGATTGCGATACTTGGCTTGATTAGCTGCAATCCACCATAAAAACTTTGCACTCATTTATTGCCAACCACGGTATAAAAATGCTCCATTGCTGTGCTACCGCCAGCAGCTCACTCATTTTACTAGTGTAAAGCCTGTTTTAAGTATCTCAATCAGCTGTTTCACTTAAACTCTAATTATCTGGTATAGAAAATGCTTATGTTTTGCAGTCAGAGTAGAAGCGTTCAGCAGTGTTGTCGAATTTGGTCATCGCTGTGGGTCATTGCTCAGAAATATGCTCATGTTCTTGTTCGCAAGAATGTGTGCCTTTTTTGAAACCGTGACCTATGCTCTTGCCTACAGCGAGTTTGGGTCACACTCATCCCAAAATTGAGGTGAAACGATGAACACAGCAAACCTGACCCGATTGGCTGAAAGCGATTACAGCTTAGATGAACTCAATAAAGAAGCGCGTATGGGAGCTTTCGGTCAGGAAACTTTTGAGCGTGAAGTTCGGATTATTGATTTGTCCGACTTTGAACAACGCAAATATGAAATTGCCGAACAGCTCTGGAGTGCAGCAACCGATATTGGTTTTTTCCAGGTCTGCAATCATGGCATTCCCGCAGAGCAAATCGATCAAGCCTTTGCCATGACGGAACAATTTTTCCAACTGCCTGAACAGGTCAAAGCTCAATATCCGTTAAACCGTAATGCAGGCTGGGAAAGTAAGGCGCAAGTTCGCCCCTCGACTCACACCCCCGACCAGAAAGAATCCTATCAAATTACCCGTCCACGCATGGCCGGACTGTATCCTTCCGAACAGGAATTACCCCAGTTCCAACAGACCATGCTCAATTTTGAGCAGGCATGTTGGCAGGTCGGCATGAAAATCTTGTCCTGCTTTGCCTATAAACTGGGCTTTGCCGATGACTTCTTTACCCATGCGCATAATCCTGAGCAAGCAAGCTATCAAAGCACTTTACGCATGCTGCATTACTATGCGGTCGACCCTGCTTTGAAAGAGCAACTGGGTTTATGGCGCGCAGGCGCACATACTGACTTTGACTGCCTGACTTTATTGTTCCAGCGTCATGGACAAGGCGGTTTACAGGTCTGTCCGGGTAAAGATATGGAACAGCAGCAATGGACCAGTATAGAACCACATAATGATGTGATCACCTGTAATATTGGCGATATGCTGATGCGCTGGAGCGATGACCAGCTACCCTCAAATTTCCACCGCGTTAAAAATCCTGAAGCGCATGAATATCAGGGGGCACGCTATAGCTTGGCTTTTTTCTGCCAAGCCAATGAAGATGTCGTCATTGAAAGTCCGGCGCATAAGTATCCTGCGATTACTGCGCGTGAATATTTAAAACAACGGATTAGTGCCAATTTTGAAGGGAAATACTAATCAATGACTCATAACAGACAGAGGTAGATTGCCTCTGTCTGTTATTTAACAATAATCGATTTATTTTTCTCGCTTATGATCTTTTCCGTGATCTCTTCTTGGTTCTTTTAGGTACCACTTTTTGGGGAAGAATAATTTTTCCAGTACCTAATCCCCGAAAAAAATAGTTAAAAAGATAAACGAATAAAAAACCGAAATAGAAAAATGGAAATATAGTCAAGATACTAAAAGTACTTTCCCATAAAAGCACACCAATCCGATAATTATAACCTAACTGAATAAGTGCACCTCTACGGCTACCATCCTGAAAGGAGATATTATCCAAAAGAAAATGGGTCATTCCGATTATAAAACATAATAAAAATATACCCGAAACAATTGTTTTTTTAATTAATGGTTTCTCCAGCCACGGGTGTTTCTTCGATGCATCAAACTCAGCTTGAAAGAATTTACTATAAATTACTTCCTGAAATTGCTTTTTTATCCCGACATTTTTAATAAATAAAAAGCATAGATAAACACTTAACACTAGCATCACAATAGTGATATAAATACTGGAAAGAATAGTAAAAAATGGCAATGGATCTTTGGTTCCTACCGAGATCAGCATTTGCTCTGTGATATAAAGATAAATCTCATACTGCCATAGATTTTGTGGAAAGGCAGGAAATAAAAGTAACGGTGGAACAAATAGAATTAATAAAAATACGAGTAGAATTTTATTCTGCTTCTTGTGCTTTGCTCGTTGTTGTTCAAGAGCTAAGCGTCTTTGCTTTAATTTTTCTTGCTTTTTTTGCTTTGTATGCTGTTCAAGCAATTCTCTTGCGACATAACGATTTGTTGACATATAGAAAATCAATATTTATGATTTATATAAAAATCTTAATTAGAAAATAATAAAGATACGCGAATATTCATACGAATGAGAATTCTAAATTAAAATGAACTAGCTTCCAATATTTTAAAGTACATATCTTCTTTCAATAGCCTTTATACTGTCAAAGAACAACCTCCTCTGGCTGTGTAGAAGATTCAATAATATCTATCGGCCGAGACAAATCATGAATATCACAGTTGGGTTCCGAACCGATTCGATCCACCACCAAGAAATCACTCTCCGCTTCAAGCGTGATTAAAGGATGATGCCAAACGCCTTGATGATAGGTAATACCTTGCTGACCATTGCTTAAAAATGCGGAAATTTTGGCTTCATCCGGTTCAGCCTCATTCAAAGGCAATGCCACCACAATAATAAATTTTTGCTGGGCAAGTGGAATAAAAGATTGCGAACCGAGTGGATGCCGCTCCAACATATGAATGTTGAATGGTAAAACTGTAGCCTGAAGATTATGAAAAATACTTAAACCGACTGCCCCATTTTCGCCCCCCAATTGGGTCAAAGACAGTGCATGATAGCGCTGGGTCAAACCTTGATTAATCGGAAAACTCTCACGTTGTTCCGTTTCAATCACATCACCAAAAGCAGCAAAATTTTCCCGAGTTAAGGGACGAATAATAATTTGATTTTCACGCATCTCGACTTCTTCATTTTTGATTAGGGTGGGTCAACCGCTCGCTTCAGCTGCTGACCACGTAGCATTTATCAACCTGAGATTTTCCCCCATAAGCGAATCCGACTCATACCTCCATCTGGAATCATATTGACCCGGATATAATTGATTTTTTGATGCGGCAAAATCTCAGAGGCATAAGAATGTTGGTTATCCATACTTAGAGGTTGTTGGTCCAGTAAGAAATTCCAGAACATGCTTTGCGGAATCAGTTGTGCGTCAGTAGCATTTTCTACATAAGCCGCCTGAATAGAGCAAAATGCTGGGAAATTCCCTTTAAAAAATGCGGTATTGACTTCGATTTTTTCGACCTGTCCTGCCTGTGCTAAAGCAATAATGCACCAGTCAAAACCAGGAGCACGACGACGTTTGGTTTCCCAGCCATCACCCATATTGATGCCTTGGTCAGGTTTAATTAGATTATTTGGATGACCAAAATGCGCATCACTAAAGGCCACAATACGCCCGCCATTTTTCAGCCCAATCAAATCCAGTACTTGATCAGGATCAATCTTTTCCAGCACCACCTGACCATAGACACGGAGTCGCGCGATGCCACCATCAGGAAATATATTGATCCGAATATGACTCAGCTTCGGACTAGTTTCACAACTAAAAACATGGTGTTGGTCTGGTGACAGTCCCGAATTTTCTAATAAGGTCATCCATTCGACTTGTTCCAGCTGGTCATCTGGAGCGTAACAGCCTTCAATCGAAGCTGATGCTGGATAATTCCCCGTAAAAAAAGAGGTATCAATATCGAAGCCTGAAATTTTCCCAGCAACCCCTAAACGGACAATACACCAGTCATAACCCGCTTCACGTTTACGTCGGGTTTCCCAGCCATCCATCCATTTACCATGATCATCATATTTGCCCTCAATAAATTGCGCAGGTTCTGCTTGAAGCATGCGCTCGGCACTGGCAAAGAACTCATCGGAGCAAGCCACAATACTGGCCCCTATGCGCGCATCGGCTAAGTTGGTGAGACCATTGAGTTGTTCTGGTAAATTTACAGGTTTGGCAATATGCACTGTCATTGATCATTCCTCATATCTTTTCGATGATCATTATGCAAAAACCAGTCCAACTGGTCTGACCTGTTGTAAAAATTGTGTCGATGCGACGCGATTAGTTCATTTCATCTCGGCTTTTTTGTGTAGAATCAAGGTGTTCAATTTGATTAGGATGCAGTGCCGATTATGAAGCCACAAGCAATGTCCAGTGGAAAGTCCTCTCAGGTCACTGAGCAAGCCGTCGAAGTGATTCATCAGCGCATTCAGCAAGGCCTGTATGCCATCGGTTCGGTTTTACCCTCGCAGCGTGACCTAGCCCTTCAACTAGGAATCAGTCGTGCCTCTTTACGTGAGGCGGTCACTCGGCTAGCAGCTTTAGGTTTACTCGAAATTAAAGCTGGAAAAGGCGTGTATGTCATTTCCCAACACAGTCGAGCCTCCGAGCAATGGGAAGGTGAACACCGGGTCTCGTTAAAAGACTTTTATCAATTGCGCTATGTTTTAGAAAGTTTTTCTGCCCTATTGGCATGTGAATATTTAACTGCGGACGACAAAACGCTATTGCAACAGTATCATGAACAGCTCACTCAAGCCATTCAACAGCAAGATTGGCCTGCGGCCTCTGAATCTGATTATGCCTTTCATCAGCACATCATTGATTTAAGCCATAATCAATCAATTATTCAAACACTTAAACTTCATACCGAATGGACCAAAAAGAGCCAGATTTTACCCTTTTTACAACCTAATTTGGCCTATAAAACCATTCAGGAACATGAACAGATTTTAAATGCCCTATTTGCCCAAGATGCTCTGGCAGCTGAAAAAGCCATGCAAAACCATATTATTGGGGCAGCACAGCGTGCGGGCGTTTATTTTTCAAGACATCAGACCCTCATTTAAAGCAATGGGATCGTCACTGCCCATCCTTGCATCTTCTAAACAAAATGTCGATAGCCGATACGCACCCGAATAAATCTATCCGTCTTGTCCTGCTTGATTTGTCGTGTTCCTTACAAGGCTGTTCTTCAGATCCTCAAGACTGGCCTTGAAGCTTAAATCGGCACTCACAACCGACTATTTTTTTCCTGACTCGATATAGAAATTTTATCAATCCCTGCATGCTCTCCCTCACATTTGCACAAGCGGCGAGTCCTGCTGCACTGTTATTTAGCAAGCCATAACACCATTCGGTGCACCCTGTTATTTTATGCATGCTAATGAGGCACAACACTGGTCATACCAGTAAAACCAGTAACCAATACTTGGCACACTTCTCGCTTAATCCTCCTTATTGATTTTTATTTTTTCATTCAAATTCTATAAGGTTGAGACGATGAACATTGCAATTGTAGGTGCAGGTATGGGCGGGCTAACTGCGGGTATTGCATTAAAAAAATTTGGTCATCAAGTGACTATTTATGAGCAAGCCACCGAGATTTTACCTGTCGGTGCAGCCATTTCATTGTGGTCAAATGGCGTTAAATGTCTGAACTATTTGGGCTTAACCGACGAAATTCAGGCTTTAGGTGGTGAAATGGAATCGCTGGCCTATGTCGACGGTTTAAATCAACAGACCATGACCCAATTTAGCTTGTCCCCGCTGTATAAAGAAGTGGGACAAAAAGCCTACCCAGTGTCTCGTGCCGATTTACAACACTTATTAATGCAAAAATTCGGAACTGAGCAGATCCACCTTGGTAAAAAAATGATCCGCATTGAAGATCAGCAGTCCAATGTTACGATTCATTTTGAAGATGGTTGTTCTGTACAAGCCGATTTACTGATTGGCGCAGATGGCACACATTCTCTAAGTCGCCAATATGTATTGGGACATTCCGTAGAACGTCGCTATGCCGGCTATGTAAACTGGAATGGACTGGTCGAAATTAATGCAGAACTTGCCCCAGCACAACAGTGGACCACCTTTATTGGCGAAGGAAAGCGGGTCTCCCTCATGCCAGTAGCCAATAACCGCTTTTACTTTTTCTTTGATGTTCCTTTAGATGCGGGTTTACCCAACCTCCGTGATCAGTATAAAACCTTGTTAAAACAATATTTTAATGGATGGTGTGCACCAGTACAGCAGCTCATTGATGCCATCGATGAACAAAAAACCAATCGTGTCGAGATTCATGATATTGAGCCATTCATGGACTTTTATAAAGGTCATGTGGTGTTACTGGGGGATGCGGCGCATAGCACCACGCCAGATATTGGGCAAGGGGGCTGTCAAGCCATGGAAGATGCCATTTATTTGGCACGTGCCTTACAAATCAATACCTTTGGTTTAGACGATGCTTTGACACGTTATCAAAATAAGCGCAATCAACGTACCCGTGAAATGGTACTCCGCGCACGTAAACGCTGCGATGTCACCCATATGAAAGATCGCCAGTTGACCGAAGAATGGTATCAATCGCTGTATCAAGAACAAGGGAGCCATATTATGCAAGGCATCCTCAGTAATATTGTCGGCAATCCGCTAGACTAAACATTTACGCAAACTTAAGCCCCAATTTCGGGGCTTTTTTGTATTTATAGCTCAGTAAAAAAAACAGCATTCTTGCTCTCACAAAAATGCTGTTTCAGTGCTTATGTTAAAATTTATAGGAAATGGCAAAACGGTTTTGTAAGAAGTCCTTGTTATAACGCGGTGAAGTTTGAATCCCGGCAAAGTTACTGACACTCAAACCTTTCAGTGCCCCAGTAAAATTATAGATTGCAAACAACATATATTCTGACTGATTACGACTCTCTACATTTTCGGCTTCTTTCAAATCCATGAATGAATAGCGTACTCCACCAATCAGTTGATCTGTTAACAGACCATCGAGGGACACCATCAGCGCATTGCCAGCACCTAAATCTTGAGTACTGGTGAAAAATGGTTGGGCAAAAATTTCACCTGATGAAGTTTTCGTGGCATATGGTGTCAATAATGCACCATTCAAATAACTCTCATGCTCTGGTTTAATATAGTCATAAGCGAGTTTTAACGTGGCTTTGGGTACGACCTTGAATGCGGCTTGTACCCCAAAAATATTACTGTTCACATCCCCTGCCAACGCCTTGCCTTGCTCTCGTCCATAGATATACTGCATAGAAAATTCAGGTGAAGTTTTCCATAGAGGGAAGCTCAAATCAGCCTGGGTATAAATCAAATCGGTATAGTCATCATAACTTTGATACCACAATTGTGCTTTTACTTGTTTTTTCTGATCTAAATTTAAAGCTTTACCTAAACCAATCGACCAGACACCATCAGTTTCCAGATTGGCATTTTGACGTGAAGTTTCAGTAAACTCATCATCGCCATAACTCTTGAATTTATTCACTTTGGTAAAACGTAAATAATCTTTATTGTTACCAATCTGTACATCAGCAGCTTGGTAAAGATTCAGCAAGACACGTCGATCAGCATAATCTCCCATAAACGGTAAATTTAAACGCTGATTACCGATGGTGACTCGTGCCCTATCATTTTTCCAAGTCACATAGGCTTCCGCTAAACCATCCCGGTCTTCTTTTAATTCTGAGACTTCAGGATGCTGGTTTTTCTCATCTAAGCGGCGTTGCAGGTCATAGCCAACCGCAGCCTGTACTCCATAAAATGGCGCGGTTTCATATTTAACATAGCCCCCAACCGATACCGTATCCTGATTTAAACCTTCGACAAAATAGGCATTATGAGTTGAATAATAGAGCGATTTGACTGCCCCATGCAGCGTACCACAGCCCAACATTTCGGACAGTGTCGCTACAGAATTGTTGTTGATTTGACACCCTTGTTGCAAATTCAACATCCCATTCAAACTGCTATCGGCGGCCCAGCCCGACATCGTTGCCAGCATGCTCAGCATCAACACGGCTGATTTCATTTTAAAGTTTTGCATTACGACCCCTAATTAACATTTTAAAAATAAATTACAGATAAACAGATACTTAAATATTTTTTATTGATCCATTCGGCTTTTTCAAAGTCAAAACTCTCCTCGACTTATGCCCCATGGATAAGCCTCTTTAAAAGCGTAATTGGCTAAAAAAAGGTGAACAAAGCGCGGTGCTCAGCCTGCATCAAGATGAATGCTCGCTGTTAGCTGCGATTGGTGGCAGAGCAACTGCCGATTTACTCCACGGTAAATGGTTAAATACAAGATTGAGTAAGATCGCAGCAATACAGGTTGAACTAATGCCAGAATGCAGCAAGGTTTTTACCCATGTTGGAAATTGCGCATAAAATTCATGATTGACAATTGGAATCAAGCCGATAGCCAATGAAGTGGCCACAATAATTAAATTTTTGTTATCGCTAAAATCGACTTTGGCTAAAGTGCGAATTCCACTGGCCGCTACCGTACCAAATAACACAATCCCAGCGCCACCCAAAACAGGCATCGGAATAGATGCAATTAAGCGTCCCACAATCGGTAACAGCCCCAATAAAATTAAAATCACACCGGCAGTCGCCACCACAAAGCGACTTTTTACCCCTGTAATTGCAACTAAACCCACGTTCTGTGCAAAGGCACTCTGAGAAAATGAACCAAATAACGGAGAAATAGCACTAGAAAGCATATCCGCACGCAAACCGTCGCCAATGCGTTTCGCATCCACAGGTGTACCGACCACTTCACCAATCGCAATCACATCTGCCGTCGTTTCCGTCATAATCACCAAAGTAACGATCAACATAGAAAAAATGGCTGTAAATTCAAATACGGGCAAACCAAAATGAAATACATTGGGAAAGGCGATAATTGCTCCAGCCCCCACCTTGCTAAAATCGGTAAATCCCAAGCCCCAAGCCAGTAAAGTACCCAGCACAATCGCGACTAAAATTGCCAGACGACGTAGAATCACACTGTTTAACATGCTAAAAATCAGGACGATGAGCAAAGTCATGGCGGCGAGAGCAATATTGGCAGGATCCCCCCAGTTCTCAGCTTTAGGATTGCCTCCCATCATCCATCGAATTGCGACAGGTGTCAGCGATATCCCAATCATCATAATCACACAGCCTGTGACAACCGGTGGGAAAAAGCGAATGATTTTCGAGAAAAAAGGTGTAAGCAGCAAACCAATCAAGGATGCCGCAATCACTGCGCCATAGACCGTAGGCAATCCCCCTCCTGTACTTAAGATGGCCAAAATGGTGGCCACACCTGCAAAAGAAACGCCCTGAACAATCGGTAATTTTGCGCCAAAATGCTTCATGCCTAGAGTTTGCAAAACTGTCGCCAATCCCCCGACAAATAAGGCGGCTGCAATCAATAAGCCAATTTCAGCAGCACTCAGCCCTGCGGCCGCACCAATAATTAACGGAGGCGCAATAATCCCGCCATACATGGTCAAGACATGCTGTAAACCATAGATCAGATTTTTATGGAGGCCTAAATATTCATGCTCAGGGGCAACCTGCTGCCGAAGTGCCTGATTTGCATGTTCTTGCTGCATAACGAATTCCTCTAAAATTGCCAAATTATTATTTGGGGTTAAATACGATTAACTGCCGCGATAGGTTGAGTAAGAAAATGGGCTAATCAGCAGAGGAACATGGTAATGCTGCGCTGTATTCGCCACTTTAAAGTCGATAGTTACTCGCGGGTAAAAGCTTTCGACCTGCTGCTGCTCAAAGTAAGCAGCCACTTCAAACACCAATTGATAATTGCCCTGCTCAAACTGATCCAAGGCAAAAGCTTGGATTCGACCATCCTGATCAGTGTGTTGTGTATCTAGCA
The DNA here is from genome assembly GCF_054457875.1 of Acinetobacter sp. GXMZU3951. Lineage (NCBI taxonomy): Bacteria > Pseudomonadati > Pseudomonadota > Gammaproteobacteria > Moraxellales > Moraxellaceae > Acinetobacter > Acinetobacter sp. GXMZU3951. Next base: position 417,819 of record NZ_JBTLFO010000001.1, read on the forward strand.
GCACATAGCTATCGTCCAACTGTTTCTGTAATTTGACGACGACAGCAATTGCAGGCTGTCCAATAGAAGCATTTAAAATATGGGTACTAATTCCAGCCATTTATTGAATTTCCTGTTTTAAACGTAACAATGCGATTTCTGCCAACTGCTGTTGAACTTCTTGCTGTTCCTGTTCCACGCTATTGCTTAAACGACGATGTAATTCAGATAGCATTTCTTGCCCTGAACGCCCTGCGGCACGAATCAAAAAGATGTGTCCAAACTTGTGCTCATAATCCAGATTGCCCTGATACAGTGCTTGTTGTAATTCAGCATCTGTTCCTAATTGCGCCTGCTCCGTTTGGGAATAACTTTGCTCTTTTTCAGATAAGGCCACCGCCGCTTTACGCTCACCAATTCGTGGATGTTGTGCCAGTGCTTCAGCAATTTCAGGCCACTGCCATGTTTGGGCTTGTGCCGCAGCATATTGATAGAGTTGATCTTTTAGACTGAATGGTCTCTGTTGAACCAGAGACTCGACCCAAGTAGCAATATGTACGCAAGGCTGTAGCACGGCTTTGGCCTGTACAGGGCTTAATTGGTTAAACTCAGCTAGATTCATGTATGCTCCATTTCAATTCATTGTCAGACTGGTCTGACCAGATGTCATAAAATAAGCAATGAATATGCCAAATGATGGAAAAATGCGAGGACACTACAAAACGAATGCGGACAACAGAACACCGAGGCTATTGCTAGCCGCATCAAATACAGCCTATTTTTTTAATCTTATGCTCAAGTCATTTAGAAATCAGGGAGGATGATCAATTGAATTAACGCAAGAATTTACAGACTAATTCTTGACGACTACTGACATTCACTTTTTGATAAATATGTTGCACATGGGTTTTAATGGTGGACAAACTACAGTTTAATTTTTTTGAGATTTGGCTCGCTTCTAAATTAGTAAATAATTCCTCTAACACCACCATTTCTTTTTTTGTTAAATGGTATTCATCCATCATTTTATCTCTATTCAGCACATCCACATGATGGTGAAAATGATCAATGGAGAGACGGTGAAAGGCTTCAAAAATCTTCTTTTCCTGTTCACTAAATTTAGCTTTGCCATGTTCGCGAAAAATACTGAATCCCAATACTGGCTGACCATTATGCTTCCGAAAGAAAAACTCGGCCGTATCATACACCTGCCATCTATTCATAAAATAACGATAATTTTCATTGGGTTGATAGTGATCTAAAATCGCCACATTCTCTTGCCCATCATAAAAATGTCGAAAGCTCACAGGATCGTGTTCGATATGCAGATTCAAATACTCATCAATCGAACACTTTGGGATACCGACAACTTCAAAGCCATAGGCATGTTGGATATTGTCAATTTTATAGGTCAGAAATCCGTCCAAATCTGAGACGTGTTTAATCTGGTCGATAAAATTATGACTAAATTGCTGAATAAAATTTTGATTTAACATAAATTTTCACCATCCTTTGGAAAATTTAATCATGCGGCTTGATCAATCCGCTTGGCTTCCTGCCAAGCATTTCCTTAAGCATCTTCATTTTTATCTAAAATGAGCAAATACCTAGCTCAGTTTTAATACCCTCAGTGCGAGCATATTAAAACTGATGCCTGTATCTATGCCTAAGGATGATTGATCAATTCAATCAGTTATTGGCTAATATGAACAGCTTGTTTATGCGTGAACAATAACAAACCACTTAATCCAAATGAGTAACCCAAACCAGACATTTTCCAGCCCCCAAACTCAGCTGCTGGCGAGACATCCGAATGGCTGTTAATCCAAACCGTTCCGGTTTCCAGTTTGCTGGCAATGTCTTGTGCGCGCTCTAAATCTTTGCTCCAAACTGAACCACCCAAACCAAACTCGCTATTATTGGCACGTTCAATCACACTGTCTACATCACTGAACTTAATAATTGGCAGGACTGGACCAAACTGTTCTTCATCCACCAATGCTATACCTTCTTGAACATTGGTCACTAAAGTTGGCGGAATAAAATACCCTTGCTCACTCACAGGCTTATGTTCCGTAATAATCTGTCCACCCTTTGCCACAGCGTCTTCTATCAAAGCCTTGACTTTATTATATTGCGGACGGTTTTGGATAGGACCAAAAGTCGTGCTTTGTTCTAAGCCATTGCCAACCACTTGCGCATTGGCAATTTGCGCGAGTTTTTGTGTGAGCGCATCATAAACATTCTCATGCACATACAACCGTTTTAATGCGGCACAGGTTTGTCCCATATTTAAGAATGCAGAGCCAAAGATTTTCTCAGCCGCGACATCCACATCCACATCATCCAGAACAATCCCGACATCATTGCCACCAAGTTCCAGCACCACACTTTTTAAAGTATTCACGGAGTGTTTAAGAATACTTTGTCCTGTACGGGTTGAGCCTGTAAAGGTGACTTTATCAACATCAGGATGTTCACTGAGTGCCTGTCCAACATCCCCTTTACCCAGCACGATATTACACACACCTTTCGGTAAATGGCGGTTGATAATTTCCACCAGTTTAATGGTACTGAGTGGGGTAAATTCTGAAGGTTTGTTGACCACCGTATTCTTGGTTTTTAACGCTGGGAAGAAATGCCAAATTGCAATCATAAACGGCCAGTTCCAAGGTGTAATCGAGGCAACAACACCCAAGGGGCGGTTATAGACTTTAATGGTTTTACCACTTGGATCAGGAATGGTCTCTACAGGCACTTCCAGACTCATAATATATTCAATCCAGCTTGCCCCCGCTTCGACTTCAAACTGCGCCAACGCTAAAGGCTTACCTTGTTCCGTGGTAATCAATTCGGCAATTTGGTCTTTTTCAGCACGAATATCTTGGGCAATTTTGGCAAAACTTTCATTGATGCTGTGATCAGACACATACTGCCATGTTTTAAAAGCCGCGCGTGCCGCCTGAACAGCTTGATCGACCTGCTCAACAGTCGCACTGTTCATTTCCACGATGGTTTGCTCTGTGGCCGGGTTCAGCACTGCAAATGCTTCGCCTTGACCCACAACCGTTTCACCATTCAACAACATATTACTATTCATTTAACTCATATCCATATTGACATTCTTTTACACGAAGTTTATCGCTGATTATTATTCATAAACTCATCCTTTCGGATGATTTTATCGCAACTCAGGATAAAACAATACACTTTTATTATAGTTTTTAAAATTAGGTATCAGTATTATTAAATGTAATTTTACATTAAATTATCAATAAATATCCAGCGAAAATTGTTGCAATATATGCTGTTTTAAAAGTTTCTTGCACTCAATACGCTCTATGCCAACAGCAGCAAAATGTATTGTCCAGATTAAGTATTTCTCCTGTAAGGCATTGATCCAGATTGTGTTGTGGGAAAAATTACAGATGAAAAAAAAGCCCTTGTTTTCACAAGGGCTTTTTTAAGTATTTGGCGGAAGCGGTGAGATTCGAACTCACGGAGGACTCACACCCTCGTCGGTTTTCAAGACCGGTGCATTAAACCGCTCTGCCACGCTTCCAATGGCGGCTATCATATAAATAAATTTCTAACTTGGCAAATACTTTTGCGCATTTTCTTGTTTAACTGAACAAAATAAAATCAAAAACTGTAATTTTTTAGCCCTTAGGGCTTTTCATAGCGAATTGTATTGATATACCACAACTTTTTCCCAGATGGCGTCATCACTTCCACCTCATCATCCACTTGTTTGGAAAGCAAGGCACACGCCATCGGGGAATCAATTGAAATATGCTGCGGATGATGATCATAAATTTCATCGACTCCGACTATGCGTAACTGTTTTTGTTCACCTTGCTCATTTTCAATTTCGACCCACGCGCCAAAATAAACCTTGCCTTCTTGCTCTGGCGAAAAATCAACAATGCGTAATTCTTCGAGCCGTTTTCCAAGATAGCGAACCCGACGATCAATCTTCCTTAACAGCTGTTTGTTGTACTGGTAATCTGCGTTTTCACTACGGTCGCCGAGACTCGCGGCCCAGTTCACTTTTTTGGTAATTTCAGGTCGTTCCTCACGCCAAAGCTGCTGTAATTCAGCCACCAATTTGTCATGTCCAGCACGTGTAATTAAGTTCGATTTCATCTTGCCTTGGGTCTATTTAGAGTACGAAACAGATACATTTTTAAGCTATTTTATGCGCATTTTCACCACAACAAAAGTGTATAAAATTATTTTTTTAATAAAATTAGCAAGTTATGTTACATTTTTTAAATATTTTCTGTACTAAATTTGACAATCCGAATTTCCGACTTTATTATTCGTTCATCTTAAGTTTCGAATACTTTTTAACCTATGTAGTTTTTTTCTACATAATTCCTGTTTATCTCATGTCATTCTGAATGACGTCATGACTGCCCACCCCTTATTGAATTTATCAAACTTGAAAAAGTTTAAGGCCTCGTTTGCTTTGGCTTTTTAGGGCATAAATTACTTGTAGCGGAGACAACATGCACAGTAGTTCATCTTCTGGGTCGAGGCTTAGCCTTAACTCATTAACTTTCTCTTTCCCTTTAAAAGCCTTAGCACTCACCACCGCCTTGATTCCGTTCCATAGCATCAATGCGAGTAAGGCTTACCAATATGATGCTGTTGTGAATAACAATAAGCTCACCGTGGTTGGTGTAGAAAATCCATCGACTGTTTTTAAAGATGGACAGTATTTACATGGCTTTGGTTATGACCTTGCCCGTAACTATGCTGACAGTATGAATGTTGAACTGGTCTTTACCACAGTACCTGACGATGCCAGCGCATTGAAATTGGTCGATCAAGGTAAGGTCAATTTTGCAATTACCACTTCAACCATTCAAAACATTGAAAGTAAAAAACTCACCTCATTCTCGGCTACGTGTGGTGACTTATATAGCTTGCAAAAAAATGGTTTAAATACGCAACTGAATTGGGTATTTAAACATGCGGACGACCCGCTGACGCAAACCGCAAGTGGTTATGTTTGCCAAGGCAAACAGACTGGTGCCATCAGTCAGTTGGCATCCTTTTATAATCGTAATGTCGTAAATGCCGAGTCATGGGATTCGATCCAGCGTGACCTCAGCAAACGTATGCCGATTTATAAAGCCAGCTTCCAGCGTACGGCTGAGAAATACGATTTGGATTGGCATTTCTTAGCGGCTATTGGCTATCAAGAATCTTACTTAAAGCCTGACTCGATTTCTCCTACTGGAGTCCGTGGCATTATGATGCTGACCAACAGCACCGCAAAGGCCATGGGAGTATCGAATCGCACCGATCCTGCACAAAGCATTCAGGGTGGTGCCAAGTACTACGACCGAATGTTGAGTCGATTTGAAGATGTACCTTATCCTGACCGTAACTGGTATGCCTTAGTGGCCTATAACATGGGACCAGGTGCCGTAAATCAGATTCAAAAGCAGATTAGTGCTCAAGGTAAAGATCCAAATAACTGGGTCAACCTCTATAGTTATTTAGATGAAAAGAAAGCGCAAAATGGTCGCTATCGCCAAGCAGTACAATATGTCACGCGTATTCGTGCCTACTTGGAATACATCAAAAATACGCCGCAATTGGTGAACATCTAAATCATCATGATTGCAAGGCATAAAAAAAGCTTACCGTCAGGTAAGCTTTTTTTTTCGAAAAACTTAAGCAGTGTGCTCAAGGACTTTCTTAAATAGATCTTTTTGCTCTTGGCTTGGCTTGGCAGTTTGTAATGCCATCAATTGAGACATATCACCTTGCACTTTAATTTTGCCTGTCATAAACGCTTGCATTGCCGCAGACATATCAAACTCGAGGAAAACTTTACGTAGCGTTTCAGCATCCATATTTAAAGTGGTTTTAGCATTTGAAGACAAACCTTTTAAGATTTTGCCGCCATCTAACGCCAATTCGGTATTGCCACTGGTATCTGTCACCACTAAGTTAATGGCTAAATTTGCCAACGCTGGTGGCAAATTCAAATCCCCTGCTTGCGCAGTTAAAGTTTCTACAGTTGAAAACCAATCATCAGTTAAAAAGGCAGGCATGATGTTTCCTCAAATTTATTTGTTCATTTTCTGTCGCCTATCCAGACAACATCAGTGCGAAGCTGTTTTGCTTGAAGCCTGTTATAGCACGTAAATGAAATGTTGGGCTAAAGTTTTTTGTACGGACCGTTCAGTTTTTATGCTTTTTATACATGTTTAAAATCAATGAATAACAAAAATAGACACCACTGCTACATACAGCGGTGTCTATAGACTTTACTCTGCGGCAAATCCTAAGTTCACCATATTGATGCGCTTATTGATGCCTTGCTCTTCAGTCGAACAGGTTTCTTTAAAATCAAATTCACGTTGCGAATCGAGCACTTCAAAGTCAAACAATTCACGGTCTGCCAATTGCGATGGCGAAACGTTTTGTAAAGCACCAAAAATGCTGTGTAAGCGCTTCGGATGCTCTTTGTCCCAAGCACGTAACATGTCATTAATGATGGCACGTTGCAGGTTCTCCTGCGAACCACACAAGTTACATGGAATGATTGGGAACTTACGCATTTCTGCATATTTAATAATGTCTTTTTCTTCCACATACGCCAATGGACGAATCAACATGTTCTTTTTATCCGTAGATAAAAGTTTTGGTGGCATGGCTTTTAAGCTACCGCCATGGAACAAGTTCAGGAAGAAGGTTGCCAAGATGTCATCACGGTGATGTCCGAGAGCCACTTTGGTCGCACCAATCTCTTGTGCAAAGCCATATAAAGAGCCACGGCGTAAACGTGAACATACCGCACAATACGTTTTCCCTTCTGGGGTTAAGCGCTTGGTGATGCTATAGGTGTCTTTTTCCAAAATATAATAAGGAATGTTATTTTCTTCTAAATAACGTGGTAATACATCTTCAGGGAAACCCGGTTGTTTCTGATCAAGGTTGACCGCAACCACGTCAAAATTAATCGGTGCAATACGTTTAAACTGCAACAAGATATCCAGCAAGGTATAACTGTCTTTACCACCAGAAATACACACCATGACCTTATCGCCATCTTCGATCATTTTAAAATCACGAATTGCATGACCGACTTGGCGGCGCAACTTCTTCAACAAACGATAATACGCAGAGCTGGTTGGGAGTTCTGGCTTGAAATTAAACCCTTGTTCGGACTCAACTGGCGAGTACATAGACACGATTAACCCATAAATAAAAATACCGCGCAATTTTATCCGATTCGCTAAGCAATCGCATCTAAAGAATGTAAATTCTCATGAATGACAAGCCATGTCATTTTTTCGTCTTGCTCGGAGTGTATATTTGAACGTTGCAGTTCACTTTTTAGCCGAAACGCTTATCTTTTGGACTTTTCCACAGTTGTCCACAAAAGCTGTGGATAACTTTGTGGATTTCAAAACACTTGACAGGTGATGCTGCCCATATTTTAAGGCTTCTATTTAAATTGGTTATTTTTTGATCGATTTTATTTTCAATAAATATCAATGGCTTATCATAGTCAAGCAATCCTGATTAAAAAAAAATTAAATTTTTTTTTGATTATTTCATCTGCAAACTCACTTGATTTTTACAAAGACATGAAAAATAAAATCCCTCAGCGCTTTTTATCTCTCTTTTTTTTGCTAAACTTGTAATGACTGTTTGGGGACAGATAAATTGATAAAAAATGAAAAATAAATGGCAAAACATCAAATCTTACCTCGTGGGCTGTGTATCTATCCTGCTGATGAGTCCTGCATGTCTGGCAGGTCAAACCATTTATCAATTAACCGAGTCTAACGGTACGACTTTATTGACCAATAAGAAAAGTAAATACAGCCATCTTAAAGTGGAAAAGAAAACCTATTACCCTGACAGTAATATCCATAGCTATACCAACTGGGGGAACTCCGAATCATCTGTCCTGCCCAGCTATAGCCGTAACCGCAATGCCTTTGATGGTATGATTCGCCAAGCGGCTCAAACCCATGGGGTTTCAGAAGGTTTAATCAAAGCCGTCATGCATACCGAATCGGGGTTTAATGTCAACGCGCGCTCCCCTGTGGGTGCCCAAGGCTTAATGCAACTGATGCCTGCTACAGCACGGCGCTTTAATGTCGCGAATGCTTATGATCCACAGCAAAATATTATGGGCGGTGCCAAATATTTGAGCTGGCTGCTCAAGCGTTTTAATGGCAACACCTCTTTGGCTCTGGCTGCCTATAATGCTGGTGAAGGTAATGTTGATAAATATGGCGGAATTCCTCCATTTAGAGAGACCCAAGATTATGTAAAACGGGTAACCAGTCGCTATAACAATTTGTATGCAGGTGGTTCCATTGCCTCAAGCTCAGGACAAGTCCTAGCCCAATCCGTCAATTATTCCTCTAGCAATGTGAATAACAACACGCCTCCGCAGGCAGCGCCTATTCCGACGACTCCGGCAAAAAGCAGCAGCCAGCGTCAAATTATTATGGCGGCAGATGGCAGCTATACAGATGCTCCACGTTCTGGTACATATTCGACCGAACATGCTTCTGCCTCAGCGCGAATTTATTAATAGAAATATGTTATTTTTCGCGTCAAATCGCGTTTTTTTCTTGAATTTTGCCATGATTCACCGCATATTGATCTGTATGATTTATCAGTTATAAATCAGATCATATTTCTATTTTAAGAGGATTTTCTCAATGATGCGGATTGGTTTGTTCTTGCTAACCAACCTCGCGGTACTGGTTGTAGCTGGCATTATTTTGTCACTCTTCGGTGTCGGTAGTTACCATGGCGCGGGTGGCTTGAATCTAGGCAACCTTTTAGTCGTCTGTTTCGTGTTTGGTATGGTTGGCTCTTTAGTGTCTCTGTTCATGTCGAAATGGATGGCGAAAAAAACAACTGGCACTGAACTTATTGACCCTAATGCTCCACGTAGTCAAGCCGAAGCTTGGTTGCTACAAACAGTTGCGGAATTATCTCAACGTGCTGGTATTAAAATGCCAGAAGTGGGAATCTTCCCATCTTACCAATCGAATGCCTTTGCAACAGGTTGGAATAAAAATGATGCTTTAGTTGCCGTTTCAACAGGCTTATTAGAGCGCATGAATAAAGATGAATTACGTGCAGTACTGGCTCACGAAATTGGTCACGTTGCCAATGGTGACATGGTCACATTAGCCTTAATCCAAGGTGTCGTGAACGCTTTTGTGATGTTCTTCGCACGCGTGGTCGGTGACTTTATTGACCGTAATGTCTTTGGTCGCGAAGATGGTGAAGCACCAGGCCTAGCATACTTTGGTATTACCATTGTGCTAGATATCGTGTTCGGTATTTTGGCGTCTGCAATTGTAATGTGGTTCTCGCGCTACCGTGAATACCGCGCTGATGAAGCAGGTGCACGTTTAGCCGGTAAACAAGCCATGATTTCTGCCCTATTACGCTTACAAGCAGAATCAGAAATGCCAGACCAAATGCCAAAAGAAATGAAAGCATTTTCGATTGCAGAAGGTAAAGAACAAGGTTTTAGCTTAGCGGCTTTATTCCAGACTCACCCAAGCATTGAGCAACGTGTTGCAGCATTACAACAGTTAGACTGCGCATAATCCAGATTCTCATAAAAATAGCCTCCAACTAGGAGGCTATTTTTATGTCAGTACAAATGGATTTAACTCCAGCTCTGCCACCACGTCTGGAGCATCGTAAAACCATACCATGTCGCCATCATCAACAAAATTAGTACCAGCAACCCAATCAAATCTGGAATATGTAGCCAGAGCCAAGCAACAACAGGATGTCGCCATAAGGCTGATTGCTGCTGTTTCTGCTCGAGCTTCTCATGCAAAAATGGATGTACCACATGCCTGCTGTCACGAATTTGATATTCTTCCTGAATGTGTTCATGCACGATATCGAGGGCTTTACGACTCGGACGAATAAAAATATCAAACAGGGTTCCTGCAATCGGAATAAATCCCACCACGGCATCCATTACAGCCAGTTTATACACCACATTTAATTTATGCTGCGGTACACCAATCTGTTTGGCTTTATAGATGGCATAGCAGGTCAAGGCAAAACCTGCGGCATCCCCGACCACAGGAATGGTACCGAGTGCTGCATCAGCCCCGATACCTTGTTTGGTAAAGGGAATCCGAATGACAGAATCCATCATATTGGCGAACTTCGCCAGATCACGCTCTAAGCGAATGACCTCTTGCGCTGACTTTTTAGGAAGGTCTGGGGAATTAGGCATTTTTCTCGATATCAAGTTGATTTCTCTACAGCTTAGCGTATTTTGCCCTGCAACGTGCTATGCGCACCATTAGGACCATCCACTCAGCAATTGCGACGCGATAAATAAATACACCAGCACTCCAGTTGCATCACAGATTGAAGTCACCAAAGGCGCAGAGGCACTGGCAGGATCGAGGTTTAAACGGCGTAATAAAAATGGCAGACTCATGCCAATAAGAGACCCCAGCAAGACTATGCCTAACATACTGAGTGCCAGTACACAGGCAACCACAATATCTCCACGCAGGTATCCCAATACGGAAACGGCACAGGCCATGGTAGCCCCTAGGCAGAGCGCAACCAGACTCTCCCGCCCCAGTAACATGAACCAGTCTTTAAAATGGACATCTCCGGTTGCCATGGCGCGCACCATCAGAGTGGCCGATTGAGATCCTGCATTTCCACCACTGCCAACCAGTAACGGCAAAAAGAACACCAACACAATATGTTGGGCAATAATCTCTTCAAAATGTGCAATGCCGATTCCAGATAACAAGCTACCAAAAACCAGCAACACCAGCCAAAACACCCGTTTTTTGTACAGGGAAAAAATCGGTGCGGTTTTTAGACTGGTATGTGAAGTCGCTGCAACCGCACTGCCTTTTAGAAAGTCTTCGGTCATTTCTTGCTGTACCACATCCATCGCATCATCATAGGTCACAATGCCCAATAAATGCTGTTGCTGATCAACAATCGGTAAAGCCAGAAAATCATAATGACTTAACTTTGCCGCAATACTTTCTTGGTCTTCATCCACCTGACCGACAATAAGTCGAGTGGTCATGGTGTCCGCAATGGTTGCATTCGGTGCAGCCTGAATGATTTCCCGTAATGAAATAACCCCGACTAATTCATGAGTCGCATTGGTAATATAGATGAGATACAGTGTTTCACGATTCGCGGCAATTTGCCGAAGCTGCTCGATTGCCTGCTGCATGGTCAGTTCAGGGGCTAGACTGACATAATCCGTACTCATGATCGCACCCGCCGACTCTGCGGGATAAGTCAATAATTGCTGTAATTGCTGTTGTTGGTCTACCCCCAACTCACTCAACACTTGCGGTTGCAAGGTCTGAGGCAGCAGCTGAAACAGATCCGCACGATCATCAGAATGCATGCTACTAAGCAAATGCAGCAGAGCGTCTAGCGGCAGCGCTAAGGCCACGCGCAGTTGAGTCTCAACGGGCAAGAACTCAAACACATAGGCAGCGGATTGCAATTGCTGCACCAGCCTGCATTGCACAGCAAGGCTCTGTATTTGCAAAAACTCGGCAACATCCGCAGCATTGACTTGATTTAATTGGCTAATTAATGCAAACCACTGTTGTTGCTCCACGGCTTGCTGCAAGGCACTCAACGGATTTTCTTTCATCATTATTGTTCTGTATTCGAATTTAAAGAAACTTAGATGCGAGAGGCTTGCACTGTAGCTGCCCCCGCTCTATCACGGACTATTACATGGAATCGGTTGGCTTGGCTACAAATACGGAGTGAATCAATACGTACATAAAGGGAATAAAAATCAGCACCAACACCGTTCCAAAAATCACGCCTCCCAACACACTGCTGCCAATTTCCTGACGACTGGCTGCACCTGCACCCGTGGCAAACACCAAGGGAATAACCCCAGCACCAAAGGCCAATGAGGTCATTAGAATCGGGCGCAAGCGTAAACGCGCACCTTCAAGCGCTGCCTGTATAACCCCCAGTCCGCGTGTTTGCGCAATAGAAGCAAATTCAACGATTAAAATTGCATTTTTGCAGGACAGACCAATGGTGGTTAGCAAGGCAATCTGGAAATAAATATCATTTGGAAAACCGAATAGGGCACTAAATAGAATATTACCCCCCACCCCCAGTGGAATAGCGCTCATCACCGCAGTTGGAATAGACCAGCTTTCATATAACGCAGCCAAACATAAGAAAATAAAGCCAATAGAAATCAGGTATAACCAGAGTGCTTGATGACTCGATTTTTGCTCTTCAAATGACAAACCACTCCATGCCAAATCTATCTCAGGTTGTTGCTGAACCAACGCCTCAATATCCCGCATGGCAACACCAGAGCTGACATTTTTGGCAGTGTCGGCTTCCATCTCAATGGCTGTATAGCCCATAAAGCGTTTAACCACTTCAGGTGCACCGCTCCAATTTACCTGAGCAAAATTGGCAAAGGACACCATTTGATTGCTATCATTACGGACATACCACTGTTGTAGATCTTCAGGTTTGGAACGGAATTCCGCATCTCCCTGCATCACCACACGCTTCACCCGTCCACGGTCAATAAAGTCATTCACATAAGCCCCACCCCATGCTGTTGACAATGTACTGTTAATCGCAGCGGGGGAAAGCCCTAAGGCCATCGCTTGTTTTTGATCAATATTGACCTGTAAATTAGCTTTATCAGGATTTGCCTTATTATCTAGATTTGCAAAACTCTTTTGCTGTTCTGCCGCAGCTTGTAAAGTTTTCAATTGATCGGCTAAAAATGGTCGCCCTTGACCATTAATGTCTCTGATCCAAAATTCCAAGCCATCGGTTTGCCCCAAACCACTGACCGAAGCAGGCAGATTCACCATAATCTTGGCATTCGGGTTTTGACGAAAATGCTGCATGGCACGTTCACGAATGGCTTGTGCTGAATTGTGTTGCCCTGAACGTTCATCCCAATGTTTTAATGCAATAAAACCTTGACCCAAATTTTGTCCTGTACCTGAGTAATTACGTCCATAGCGCACCATCACCAAGTTGACGTTGGCTTGCTCTTGATTCAGAAAATATTGTCGGATTTCTTCCCCAACCTCACGGGTTTTAGCCAGTGGCGCACCGTTGATCAGTTCAAACTGTACACTCAGCATGCCTTGATCTTCGCTAGGAATAAAACTGGTCGGCAAGGCGCGATAAAATAAGGCAAACACCGCCATCAGCGCCACAAAAACAACTAAGCTGATACGTTTATAGTGCAAGGTAGTTTGTGCAAGTTGCAAATAGCGCCCTTTTAAATGCTCTAATTGTGCATTAAACCATGCGGCCCAACGCATCACATGCTGGCTTGGTTGTAAGATCAAAGCACACAATGCTGGTGTTAAAATTAAAGCAACCAACAAGGATAAGCCCATTGCCGCCACAAGTGTGATGGAAAACTGACGGTAAATGACCCCAGTCGATCCACCAAAAAAAGCCATAGGAATAAAGACCGCAGTCAACACCAAGGTAATCCCGATCAAGGCACCACTGATTTCATTCATCGAGGCGATTGCAGCCTGTTTGGCTGACAGTTGCTGTTCATGCATCAACCGCTCAACATTTTCCACCACCACAATGGCGTCATCCACCAACAAGCCAATCGCAAGTACCAGTGCAAATAAGGTGAGTGTATTGATACTCATCCCTAATACATAAAGTACAGCAAGCGTACCTAAAATCACCACCGGGACAGTAATGGTTGGAATTAAAGTGGCGCGCCAATTCTGCAAGAACAAGAACATCACCAAGACCACTAGAAGCACAGCTTCAAACAAGGTTTTAACAACTTCCTTAATCGACTCTTGTACAAATGGGGTGTTATCTCGTGGGTAAACAATTTGGTAACCCGCTGGTAGCTTGCTAGCAAGATGTTGTACTTCGGCTTTAATTAAGGCCGATGTCGCCAGTGCATTAGCCCCCGAAGATAATGAAATCCCCATACCCGCAGAAGGATAGCCATTGATGGTATTAAAAGACTGATAATTCTCAGCCCCCAGTTCAATCCGCGCGACGTCTTTTAAATAGACAAAACTGCCATCCCGATTGGATTTGACAATAATCTGCTCAAATTCAGGCACGGTTTTTAGGCGTGAGCCCGAAGTCACTTTGGCATTCAAATATTGCTGATCTAAGGTCGGTAAATCCCCAAGTCCTCCAGCAGCTACTTGCGTATTCTGGGCTTCAATAGCCGTCCGGATATCCGAAGGCATCAGACTAAATTGCTTCAGCTTACTGGGATTCAGCCAGATGCGCATGGCATATTGCGAACCAAACACATCAACTTCTCCCACTCCATCAATCCGCGCAATATCCTGTTCCAGATGGGTCATCATATAATCGGACAGTGCGATATTATCGCTACGCCCAGACGCATCAAACAGACCAATCACCATATGGGTATCGCCCAGTGACTTATAGACATTTACCCCTTGCCGCTGAACTTCCTCTGGTAATCGGCTCAGTACCCCATTAATGGCATTTTGCACCTGTACCTGAGCCGTATCAGGATCTGTGCCGTTTTCAAAGCTGATGCTAATTCGGCTACGCCCTGAAGAATCACTGCTGGAACTAAAATATAAAAGATGATCAATACCTTTGATTTGTTGTTCTAAAATTTGTGTAACACTTTCCTCAACCGATTCTGCAGATGCCCCGGTATAACTGGCGCTCACCGTAATTCGGGGAGGTGCAATGTCTGGATAACGCTCCACAGGCAAATTCAGCACTGCAAATAGCCCCAACGCCATCACGATGATTGCAAGAACACCCGCGAAAATGGGACGTTGTATAAAAAACTTAGACAACATAGGTCTGCGCCACTTAAAAATGAGAAGAAAAACAGAAGTTGCGAAAAATTAGCAAATTTGTGTTGATATTCAATGACTCAACTTTAAATTACAATCATTATTAACATAGTTATAGATGTATTACTCAATTATGTAGAAATTGTGAAGAAGTGGCTGAAGTATCAATTTTGCACAAGATAGATCAATCTATTGAATGGATGGCTTGTGAGTGCCGAGTCACGACTAGAGCACCTGATACGGGGGAACAATCACAAGCAGACAGCCAATCACCGACAAGCTATACTTGATTAAATTTAAGAACTTTCCGCCGATTTCATGCACATTAAATAATGCTAGACTACAACAATGATATCAGCTGACTTTGGGCTTTTAAGCCCGTTTTAATTTCGGACTGTTAACCTTTCAATGATTCCTAATCTATACAAAGCATCATGAGCGAATATTCTCCCCTCAAAGGCAAAACTGGCGTTAAACGTATTTTAAGCGCAACGGGTTATTCAATTGCTGGTTTTAAAGCGGCATTTCAACATGAGGCCGCTTTTCGACAAATTATTTACATTAATATCGTGCTGATTCCCATCACATTTTTTCTTGATATTAGTCGTAGTGAGCATGCCATTCTGATCGCTGTCTGTCTTTTAGCAATTATTGTCGAGCTATTTAACTCGGCCTTGGAAGCAATTGTCGACCGTGTGTCTTTAGAACGTCACCCCTTATCAAAAAATGCCAAAGATATGGGCAGTGCCGCACAATTTGTTGCCTTAAGTATCATTGCCATCACTTGGGCACTGATTTTATTGGGCAAATAGTAAGTTAAGGAATATGCTCAAACTCATGTGTCAAACTTGCCAATAAGCGAAATAACTCAACTTGAGAGTTGCAATGGGTTTTGGCAAATATATATTTCATATATGTTCGTACCGAACTCAAAGTCAGTGAGCATTCCTGTGCAATGGCTTCTAGATTATAACCATTCAAAAATAGCTCGCAAATTCGGATTTCACGGTTGGACAGTTGATAATTCTGCTTCAAGAATGCATGTGCCAATTGATAACTTTTTTCGGGTTCAGTCAGAAAAATAGCAACTTTTTGTTCAATCAATTGATCATAGGGCATGTGTTGCCAAACACTGGCAAATGGCACCACACTCATCATCAGCGACTGTTTGGCTGGGTTAATCGGCAGGGCGAGCACGCCACCTGCGTAATCGTCAAGATGCTCTGCTTCAGCATGCTGAAATAAAGCACTTTGGATATATTGTTCAAGTTGTGCTTGATAAGCTGCTGGAACCTTGAGCCGATTCCGTTGGTCTAAGCTTATAGCTGTATACTGTTCTAAAATATTTTGTGCTTTGGCATTGGAATAAATCAAGCTGGCGTTGGCATCCAGTAAAATTACTCCCGTTTTGAGCGCATCGAATAGCTTATATAAATCAAAGTTTTCTTGCTGGATTAAACTGAACTGACGATGTATTTGTAACGCTCGGCGCAAATGCTTGGCCAATCGCTTTAATAGTTCAGTTTCATGCGGTTGATAGGTCGGTGCGCTATGCGCGCGATGAATGCCGAGGACTGCCCAGCGATATGCGCCTGTTTCTAACAAAATCCCTTGTGCAGAACCAATGCCTGAAGGCGCAACACATTTTTCATAAAAGATATATTCATCCTGTCCCTGACAATTGGCATAAGTGCTCCAATCTAGAACAATTGGTTCACCCAAGCCTTGCTGCTTTAAAAGCGGCGCATGCAAATGCATATCAATCACTTGAATTTTTTCATCATGATAAGCCGCCAATATTGCGGTAGAAATATTATGGCTGAAGGTAAAATTGAACTTGGGATTAAGCTGATCAATTGCAGTAAAAATAGCACTTTGACTGCCTGTATATTCAACTAGGCGAATCAAAACCTGCTGCCAAAGTTCAGGATTCATGGTCGCTTCATAAATCATTTCGACCATTTCATGTTCTTGCTCCATTCCCCTCTCCAATCAAGCAAACGTCCTTATTCTAGGTTTATAATCTAATGTTTTATTTGACTTTATTATTAGCATATCTGCTTATGCAGATTTAATTATACGCATAAAACAAAAAAATCCCCACAAAATGTGGGGATTTTTTTAGATTGGTGAATCTGAGGGGATGATTACATCATACCGCCCATACCACCCATGCCGCCCATATCAGGCATAGCAGGTTTATCTTCTGGAATTTCAGTGATCATGCACTCTGTAGTTAGCATTAAACCAGCAACAGAAGCAGCATGCTCAAGAGCAGAACGGGTTACTTTTGCAGGGTCAAGAATACCCATTTCTAACATGTCGCCATACTGAGAAGTTGCAGCGTTATAACCGAAGTTACCTTCACCGTTTTTCACAGCATTGATCACAACTGATGGCTCATCACCCGCATTGGCAACGATTTGACGAAGTGGCGCTTCGATTGCACGACGTAAAATGTTAACACCAACATTTTGGTCGTCATTTGCACCAGTTACACCGTCAAGTGCTTTCGCTGCACGTACTAGCGCAACACCACCACCTGCAACAACACCTTCTTCAACCGCAGCACGCGTTGCATGAAGAGCATCGTCAACACGGTCTTTCTTCTCTTTCATTTCAACTTCAGTTGCTGCACCAATTTTAATGACTGCAACACCGCCAGCTAATTTAGCAACACGTTCTTGAAGTTTTTCTTTGTCGTATTCAGACGTAGATTCTTCAATTTGAGCACGGATTTGTTGAACACGATCAGCAATTTGAGCTGCATCGCCAGCACCATCCACAATCACGGTATTTTCTTTAGATACAGTAATTTTGTGTGCCGTACCTAAATCTTGAAGAGACGCTTGCTCTAAAGACATACCCACTTCTTCAGAGATTACAGTCGCGCCAGTCAAGATCGCGATATCTTGCAACATTGCTTTACGACGATCACCAAAGCCAGGCGCTTTCACTGCACATACTTTAATAATGCCGCGCATGTTGTTCACGACAAGTGTCGCTAATGCTTCACCTTCAACATCTTCAGCGATGATTAACAGTGGCTTACCTGTTTTAGCAACCGCTTCTAATACCGTAATCAATTCACGGATGTTGCTGATTTTTTTATCCACAAGCAAGATGAACGGATTTTCTAATTCAGCCGTTAAGGTATCTTGTTTGTTAGCAAAGTATGGAGAGATATAACCACGGTCAAACTGCATACCTTCTACAACGTCAAGCGCGTCTTCAAAGCCTGAACCTTCTTCTACAGTAATTACGCCTTCTTTACCTACGCGTTCCATTGCTTGAGCAATGAGTTTACCTACTGTTTCGTCAGAGTTTGCAGAGATTGAACCCACTTGTTCAATCGCTTTAGTGTCAGACGCAGGCTTAGCTGTAGCTTTAATTTCAGCAACCAATGCTTTAACGGCAAGGTCAATACCACGTTTCAAGTCCATTGGGTTCATGCCCGCAGTAACAGACTTGATGCCTTCATTTAAAATTGCTTGAGCAAGTACAGTTGCAGTCGTTGTACCGTCACCTGCGATGTCATTGGTTTTAGAAGATACTTCACGAACCAATTGAGCACCCATGTTCTCAAATTTGTCTTTAAGAGAAATTTCTTTCGCAACAGTCACACCATCTTTAGTGATGTGTGGCGCACCGAAAGAACGGTCGATCACAACGTTACGGCCTTTAGGACCTAAAGTTACTTTTACAGCATCTGCAAGAACGTTAACGCCTGCAATCATTTTAGAACGTGCTGAATCACCAAATTTTACGTCTTTTGCTGACATTTATAGACTCCGAATATTTTTAAGCTTTACTAATCTGATATTGAACGAGTAAGGACAGAATTAGCCTTCTAATACAGCTAAAATGTCAGACTCCTTCATGATAAGAAGTTCTTCACCATTAACTTTTACAGTTGTACCTGCATAAGTACCGAACAATACTTTATCGCCTACTTTTACATCTAAAGCGCGAACACCGTTGTCCGTGATTTGACCATTACCTACAGCAATAATTTCACCTTGTGCTGGTTTTTCAGCTGCAGAACCTGGCAATAAAATACCGCCAGCCGTTTTCGTTTCTTCTTCAACACGACGAATAACTACGCGGTCATGTAATGGACGAATGTTGCTCATAAATAACTCCATCAGACTAAGTCTATTTTAAGATGACTGATGACGACTTATTTATTCCGTTGGTCATCATCAAAATGAATTTGGATGACACTTTTGTGGGGATGGAAAATAACGCTTCAAGGGCAAATTTTAAAAAAAATCATCTTTTTTGTATTTTTTTTACCCAATATGAATAATTCGCTGCTTTAATCGACAATTTAAAGCATTTCAAACTGGGCAAGATGTCGATTGAATTGAAAATGCCGCACATTTGCCTGTGCATCAATCATATTAAAGCTATTGCTTGCGGCATGATGTAAACGATAGGAGGTTGCTGTTCCTGCATGAATATCCAGCACAGGATGCGCAACACCCAATTGATACAAATCATTTAAGTCATACACCGCAGGCTGATGTAAATGTCCATGCAATAAGGCGTTTAAACCACTCTGGCTCCAGACTTCCAAAGCCATGCGTCCTAATACAGGGCAATCCTTAATACCATGCAGATCATCTGGATCCGCATAGAAAGGCTGATGTGCCGCAATCACTTTGAGTTTGTGCGCAGGAGCCTGCTTTAAAATTTGATCAATCTGCTGAATTTGTTCCAAAGAAATATGACCGCGAGTATGGTAACGACGACGGATGCTATTCACACCAATCAGATAAAAATGCTCGGTTTCTAAGGTCATTTCCATTTGCCCAAAGAACAATTGATAGCGGCTAAATGGATTAAAAATTCGGTTCCATACGTGATATAGCGGGATATCGTGATTGCCTGGCACCACCAAATAAGGACAATTCAAACTATCCAAAAACTGCTTGCAGTGGAAAAACTCAAAATAACGCGCGCGTTGGGTTAAATCTCCACTCACCACCACCGCTTCAGGCTGCTGTTGTTGGCAAAACTCTTGAATTGCAACTAAGCATTCTGGGCGTTCGGTGCCAAAATGCAAATCAGACAGATGCAGGATCATTCGGCACCAACATCTTAATCGCATTTTTTTGCACCGAAATATGCAACGGAGGTTGCATTTCGACAATTTCACCATCAATTGCCACGGTTAGTTTTCCGCGTTTGGAATAGACTTTGACGTCGTCTGCCGCAAAGCTATAAACATCCGGTGCTTTATCAAGCTGACCACGAATCAGTTGCAGTAACATACGAAATAGCGTCAATTTATCACTTTTGGCCACAATCACGCCGGCAACCTGCCCTTGCTCTGCACATTTTGCAATGCGCAATTTCATTTCTTTAAGCTGTAATTGATTGTTGCCAAAAAAAATTAACGGGGTTTTAACAGGATAAATTTTACCATCTACCTCAATTTCCAGCTTGAGCTCCTTCCGATCTCGAATCAGGACATCTAGACCCGAAGTATAAGCATGTAAAGGAAAACGTCCGAATTTCGCATTATATTTTTCACGGCGTTGAATAAATAATGGATACAAGCCCAAGCTGGCATTATTTAAATAAATTTGATCGTTAATTTTCGCCACATGAATGGGACGTAACTGCCCTGTGGCAATAACAGTTGCTGCCTGCATAATATCTAAAGGAATATTCAGCACCCGCGCCACATAGTTAAAGGTACCTAAGGGTAAAATTCCCAACGGAATGTCTTGACCTAACAGCGCATTGGCCACGGCATTTAAAGTGCCATCCCCCCCTGCAGCCACAATAACCCCAAGCTCGGTGCTTGCGCGATGACGCAACATAATCGACTGCATCAAGGCGGGAAAATCATCTTTTTCCCCCAGTTCAAATGCCTGAATTTCAAAACCATGATCGGAAAAATACGTCAGCAGTTCTTCATACACGGCTTCTTTATTACTGGCATGAAAACCAGAGCGTGCATTGTAAATAATGGAAAGTGGTTTTAAAGTCATGCTGGTCGTTCACTTCAATGAAGTATTTGCTCTAATTTTGTCCAATTTATCAACAATTAACAATGCCTTTATGCAAAATTCAAATTACCACCATTTATTTAATCAATAATAATTCCCACAAAAAACAACATCATAAGTTATTGTAAATAAAGGATATAACTAAAATAAATGACACTCATAAACAAAATAAATAAAAGCAAACTCATCAAAATAAAAACACAAACTATTGTTTTTAAAAATAAAAAATAAAGTCCAATACAAATTTCCAATATCTACAAGCACATAGGGGTGTCTTATTTTTTTCATCGTTTTGTGCTTTAATACTGCCACTTTTTTTTACTTTCATCTAGGTAACCTGATTACTTAGATTGTACTTTGTGCAAAATTTGTACACTTTTAAGATAGGCCTCACCATGACCCAAGTGAACGCACCAGAATTCGTTCGTCACCCTAAGCTTATTGCATGGGTTGAAGAAATTGCGAAATTAACCAAACCAGCAAAGATTGAATGGTGTGACGGTAGCGAAGAAGAATATCAACGTCTTATCGACTTGATGATCGCTAACGGCACTATGCAAGCTTTAAACCAAGAAAAACACCCTGGTTCTTATCTTGCAAATTCTGACCCTTCTGACGTTGCTCGTGTTGAAGGTCGTACATATATCTGTTCTGAAAAAGAAGAAGATGCTGGTGCGACAAACAACTGGGAAGCTCCTGCAGAAATGCGCGCTCGTTTAAATGGTTTATTTGACGGTGCTATGCAAGGTCGTACAATGTACGTTGTTCCTTTCTCTATGGGTCCTTTGGGCAGCCACATTGCACACATCGGTATTGAATTAACAGACTCTCCTTACGTTGCAGTAAGCATGTCTAAAATGGCACGTATGGGTAAAGCCGTTTATGACGTTCTTGGTACGGATGGTGAATACATCCCTTGCGTACACACTGTTGGTGCTCCGCTTGCAGAAGGTCAAAAAGACGTTGCATGGCCATGCAACCCTGAAAAATACATCGTACATTATCCAGAAACTCGTGAAATTTGGTCATATGGTTCTGGCTACGGCGGCAACGCATTATTGGGTAAAAAATGCTTAGCACTCCGTATTGCATCTGCAATGGGCCGTGAACAAGGTTGGTTAGCTGAACACATGCTGATCCTTGGTGTAACGAATCCTCAAGGTGAAAAACACTACATCGCAGCGGCATTCCCATCTGCTTGTGGTAAAACCAACTTTGCAATGCTCATTCCACCAGCAGGCTACGAAGGCTGGAAAATTGAAACTGTAGGTGACGATATTGCTTGGATTAAACCAGGTGAAGATGGTCGCTTATATGCAATTAACCCTGAAGCTGGTTTCTTCGGTGTTGCTCCTGGTACCAATACCAAAACTAACCCGAACTGTATGGCAACGCTGCATAAAGACGTGATCTACACCAACGTTGCAGTCACAGATAATGGCGAAGTTTGGTGGGAAGGTCTTTCTAAAGAAGCGCCTGCAAACCTGACTAACTGGAAAGGTCAACCACATACTGGTGCTGAAAAAGCGGCTCATCCAAATGCGCGCTTCACAGTTGCTGCGGGTCAATGTCCTTCGATTGACGCTGACTGGGAAAATCCAGCAGGTGTTCCAATTTCAGCATTCATCTTCGGTGGTCGTCGTGCAGACACTGTGCCTTTAATCTCAGAAGCATTTGACTGGGTTGATGGCGTGTACAAAGCGGCAACTATGGGTTCTGAAACAACTGCTGCTGCTGTTGGTCAACAAGGTATCGTTCGTCGTGACCCATTTGCGATGCTTCCGTTTGCTGGCTACAACATGGCAGACTACTTCTCTCACTGGTTAGAGCTTGGTGAAGAAGTTGAAGCAAAAGCAAAAGCTGCAGGCAACAAACTTCCTGGCATCTACAATGTAAACTGGTTCCGTCGTGATGCTGAAGGCAACTTCGTATGGCCTGGTTTCGGTCAAAACATGCGTGTGCTTGAGTGGATCATTGATCGTTGTGAAGGTCGTGCAAGTGCGGTTGAAACACCAATTGGCTTAGTCCCAACTTACGAACAGTTAAACTGGACTGGTTCAGACTTTACCAAAGAACAGTTTGATCTTGTAACTTCTCAAGATAAAGATCAATGGATCAAAGAAATTGAAAGCCACACTGAATTGTTTAATCAATTAGGTGATCGCTTACCAGCAGCACTTAAAGCTCGTCAAAATGAACTTTTAGCTGCGGTTAAAGCAGCTGTTAAGCAATCTGCTTAAGTCATAAAAATTAAAAAAAGGTCGCATATGCGACCTTTTTTAATTTCATCATTTCCATTTTCAACTACGCTGCCTTTTCCTGCGCGCGTCGCTTATGTAATTCCACTAAATATTTATCCAATTGAGCGATCTGATCTTGGTCGAATTTCAAATACAGCTTGGTGCGTCGTTTTAAAATATCCTCACTGCTCATCGCCCATTCATGTGCGACCAAATAATCCACTTCCTGCCGATAAAGATCACAACCAAAATTTTGCCCTAAAGCGAACAAACTTGTGCATCCGGCCAACATATTCCAAGTACGAGAACCATAAGTGTGTACCCAGCGTTCTGCCAGTGACTCAGGCAGTTCCGCAACAGCGTGTTGTAGTTCATGCTTTAAAGCTTCTGCATCAAAAAAGTTTTCAGCGCCCGGCAATAATGCTTTTGCAGTCCAATCTGGCTTCAACTTATGGAAGAATGGCTTAAGTTGATGCATGGCAGACTCAGCCAATTTACGATAAGTCGTCAATTTTCCGCCATATACAGAAAGCAAGGGAGCCTGTTGTTGCCGCGACAATACCAAAGTGTAATCTCGGGTCATGGCCGATGGGTTATCTGACTCATCATCACATAATGGTCGTACACCCGAGTAAGTACTCACAATATCCGCTCGACTCAGCTGCTGCTTAAAGTGCAGATTCATGACATGCAACAAATAATCAATTTCACTGTCCGTAATTTCAACTTGATCAGGATTGCCCATATACCGCTGATCAGTTGTACCAATTAGGGTGTACTGATCTAAATAAGGGATAGCAAAAACGATGCGTTGATCATCATTTTGTAGAATAAAGGCTTTTTCCCCCGCATAGATCTTCGGCACAATAATATGACTGCCCTGAATCAAACGAATGTTATAAGCAGCTTTTTGCTTCAAATTCTGTTGAATAAACTGTGTCACCCATGGGCCAGCCGCATTCACCAGCACTTTGGCACGAACCGTATAAGTGCTTTGCTTATTTTGTAGTTGTACCATCCATCCCTGATCATCTACCTCTGCCCCCAAACAACGCGTATGGGTTTGTATTGTTGCACCATGTTCATGTGCCTGCATAATATTGGCAATCACCAAACGTGCATCATCAACAGCACAATCTGAATATTCAAAACCTTTAACAATTTCAGGTTTAAACACGCTGCTAGCTGTATCAAAATCCACAACTGCAGACGCAGCCAGTTTTTCTCGCTTACCTAGATGATCATAAAAGAATAAGCCAGTACGAATAAGCCACGCAGGACGTAAATGCGGACGGTGCGGCATAATAAAGCGCATGGCACGAATTAAATGCGGGGCTTTTGCCATCAGGACTTCACGTTCGGCCAAAGCCTCTCGCACTAAACGAAATTCTTTATGTTCCAAATAGCGCAAACCACCATGAATTAATTTGCTACTTGCTGAAGATGTGTGGCTAGCCAAATCATCTTTTTCACATAATAAAACTGATAATCCCCGACCCGCAGCATCTGCTGCAATGCCCGCCCCATTGATACCGCCACCAATGACTACAAGGTCATACATATGATGTTGATCCATGTTCAGGCTCCTCTTTTATGTGCTTTCAAGCAACTTTTATTGTGTTTTTAAATTCTTTCTTAAATCCTAGCAGAAAACATCCAGCATGATGGGAATATTGTCTAACCAGTTGTCAAACACTTACACCAAACCCCATCCGCATTTGATCAACCAATCACGTGACTGGTCACAACATTCCTTGCTGCAAACCATTACTTGATTGATGAATTTTCACTATAATTCCCCCCCATCTCTAATCTAGCGAGAGATAAAGCTCCCTTGTTCAAACCTAGATTTTTTTATTTTTTCTTAATATACAATAATTTAAAAAATCAGACTTACCACAGCTTTCAAATTTTTCCGTTCCAACGCTCTCCCCTTCAAACGAAGCCAATACTATGGTGCTTAGAACGCAGGTTAAATCAAATAAAGACCGTTCAGCAGACCATCTTATGGAAAGCAGCAGCGTTTTGTATGTAGTCCATCGTTATTTCAATTGGCTTATGGCATACTGTGCCCAAGAATAAAATACGGACTTTCGACATGAAAAAAACAGTTCAATTTTTAGGGCTCAGTTTTATCGCTTTTGGACTAGCAGCCTGCCAAAGCACGCCTCAGCAATATAATGGTCAAGTGGGTTACCGTGTAGAAAGCCAGACCACAAACTCAGCAACCCTCGCCTATTCGCTGGCTGGTCGTCAAAATCAAGATTTGGATGAAAAAAAACTACAACGTGCGTGCCAAAAAGTATTAGGGAGCAATAAGACTTATACACTGCAAATTTTAAGTATCAACGAGATCGCTAATCCTGCTGCTGCTCCTTCAGATAGCTATGGTCGTCAAATCGGCAACTCGCGTACCTCTATTGGGCTAAGCAATACCCCAGACCTGCATAGCAGCGAAGACTATGCCACACGTCAAGCTCTAGAGGCGCGTCCAAGCACCTTACGTATCGTACGCTATACTTGCTCTTAAGTTTGAGCATAAGGCGCTATAGCCATTATAGCGTCTTATAAAAACTCACATTACGAAACTCTTTTGCTTCATCCAGATCAGGCCATGTCGTTGCACTGCGCTCATCAATTTTCATATATTTTGCATGACTAAAATTTTTCACTCGACTGTCTGCGACCCAAACTTCGGGGGCAAACTTTAAGAATTCATCTAAGAAAAAACGGTTACATTGATCATATAAGACATCAGCTGCTAACAATACATCAACTTGCTCTGATTGATACAAATCATCCAAATATTCGAGTTCAACCTGATTCAAAATCGCATTTTCCTTACACGACTCTAAACTCACCTTATCGATATCACAACAAATCACACGTTTCGCACCGGCCATTTTCGCAGCAATCGCGACCACGCCTGAACCCGCACCAAAATCCAACACGACTTTGTCTTTTACATGCTGTGGCTCTGCCAATAGCCACTGTGCCATTGCCAACCCCGAAGCCCAGCAAAAGATCCAATACGGTGTTTCATTCCATATTCGGCGAATCACCTCATCATCCAAACGGTCAGTAGGAAATACAGGAGGAATTAACCACAGTGAAATTGGTGTTTCCGGAAGTTGCTGTGCCACCAACTCAGCTTGAGGAATAACTTCATGCAAGGCATCCAATAAATGAGTTGGGGCATTGATCATTTGAGAAGTACAGCTCATTGAATTTATAAACCTTTAACACTATGCAAGATAAGCATCGTTCAGACCGACCTATTCGCATTGAAACACCAAATATACTGACACTGGTATCGCTAGAAGCAACAGATATGGCGATCATAATGCAGCATTTCGTGACTGCAAAGTAGTAATCATCATAAACAAAACCATGAAAATACTTCAAACAGCATTAATGGATGTTTTTTCGATCAGGCCCAAATTCCTTGTCTAAATTCTTCCCATAAAAAAAGCTGCATAGTATTACCTATACAGCTTTTTAGAAGCATACTTAAAGTATTAGCCTAAAGCTTTCTCAGCCGCTTCAACAGTTTGACGAATTAATGTTGTGATGGTCATTGGACCTACACCACCTGGTACAGGCGTATATGCAGATGCAATTTCTTCGATACCCACCAATTGAATATCACCAACACCACCACCATCACGTGGATGGAAGCCAGCATCAACCACAACAGCACCTGGCTTAATCCAGTCTTTTTGAATCAGCTCAGCTTTCCCTACCGCACCTACAATAATGTCGGCTTGTTTAACAAACTCAGAAAGGTTTTGAGTGCGTGAATGGCAAATCGTTACCGTTGCATTTGCTTCCAATAACATTGCAGCCATTGGTTTACCTAAAATGGCAGAACGACCCACCACTACGGCATGCTTACCTGTAATTTCAATGTTGTTTTCTTTCAGGATGGTCATAATCCCTGCTGGAGTTGCTGAACCGTAGGCTGCTTCACCCATCGCCATACGACCAAAACCTAGGCATGTCACACCATCGACATCTTTTTCTAAAGAAATGGCATCAAAGCAAGCACGCTCATCAATTTGCTCAGGCACTGGATGCTGTAACAAAATACCGTGAACATCCGGATTGGCATTTAATTTTTCAATTTCAGCCAACAATTGTTCAGTTGTAGTTTCCTTAGGCAACTCAACTTTTAATGAATCCATACCGACGCGACGGCAGGCATTACCCTTCATACGTACATAAGTCGCTGATGCACCATCGTCACCGACTAAAATCGTTGCCAAAATTGGGGTACGACCTGATTTTGCTTTCAACGCTTCAACACGTGTTAACAAGTCAGTTTCGATTTGTTTTGCCAACGCACGACCATCTAAAATTAATGCCACAGCACATCTCCAAGGTAGATATGAATCAATTTTGCAAATCATACATGATTATTTAGGCAATTTTATTCTATATGATGGTTTTATGTGCATATGCGCCATTTAAAGTATTGTAATTTTTTTAAAGGTTGCTAATATGTGCATCAACAAGACATGGCGGGGTGGCAGAGTGGTCATGCAGCGGACTGCAACTCCGTGTACGCCGGTTCGATTCCGACCTCCGCCTCCAATCTTGTTAAAACGCCCGGGTGGTGAAATAGGTAGACACAGGGGATTTAAAATCCCCCGCCCTCAAAGCGTGCCGGTTCGAGTCCGGCCCCGGGCACCATTTTAAAGCAGTTAAAATGGTGTAATAAAGAATCCAGCGAAAGCTGGTTTTTTTATGTCTAAAATTCAGAAAATTGCTCAATCACAGCACAGTGGATCAAGCAAAATTTGAAAAATAGCTAGCGATGCATCCATAAAATTACAAAATATACTGGTTACCGATATAGGAATGATCGGGTTGTTGCTGCATATATGATTTCAGTTCTAAGAAAAATTTCTGCTTTAAATGCTCTGGTGCCAAAATCTGCACATAAGGAATCCAATAGCGAACAAAAGGTAGCAATTGCATTGGATGGGTAATAGAGATAGACAAATATAAATCGCCATTTTCCATTTCTTTTAAAATGGTTTGTTGAGGAAATTGTTTTTTAAATTTAAAAAATGAAGCCGCCTCAGCATCTACCAATAAATGCACCACCTGTGTTTCTTCACCAAACCAAATACTCTGCTCCTGCTCAAGCTGTTGCAAAATTTCAGGCTTATGCTTAAAAACAGCCAGCTCAGCGCTTTGACTGCGCAATTGAATCCGCCCTAAACGAAAAGCTTTAAGTTTATTATCATGTACAGCGGCCAAATACCAACTGCCAAAATGATGAATTAAACGATAAGGCTGTACCAGACGATATTCTTGACGATAATAAAATTCGACTTCACGCTGTGCTTGAATTGCTTTAGAAAAGCATTCAAACAAGGCAATAAACTGAGTTGAATCTTCGAAACTATAACCTTTCGCCATATAGATTTTTTGCGCATTATCTCCCAGCAATTCCTTTAAAAAAGGAGGTTCTAAACTCGGAAATAATTCACCAATACCTGACAGTTCTGCAAAATTCTGTACGTCCTGTGGTCTAATGCGACTTAGATCGTGCTGTTTCAGATAATATTGCTTTGACACCGGATCATGTATCAACGGTAAATGAATACTTAAACGATCAAAATCACGCACAATTGTCCGTGGGCTGACTGAAAATTCTTGCGCCAATGTCTTGGCATTTAATTTTTGACCATTATTCAGCTTAGTCAAAATGCTTGCCAAACGTTCGGCCAATCGCTCGTGCGGAGCAGTTTTACGCTCCATAGCAACACCCTCAAAACCAATTCATTATTATAAAGTTATAGATACAACACATTTAATCAGTACAGATTATCCGTACTTTGTCTCTCTTTCATTTATCAATACCGTATTTAGCCATAAATGAAAATATATTTTAAAAATATTTTATAAATGACGCCTTCTCTATTTAACGCTTAATCGCGCTTTATATTGCTCCAAATGGATCAAAGAATAATAAAAATGATGGAATTTTTGCGTTCTTAATTCCTTACGGATAAACCCTAAAATCATTCTTTTTTGTGCATTATTAATATGCGGATAATGTAATGGTCCTGCGATAATTCTCATAAAACCCTCCAACTGATCACAGTTTTTGTAAAATATGCTATTAAGTGGTCAGGTGGTGTCACGATTTAACTAAATGGTAAAATTTTTCTACTAAATTGGTTGGTTTTAATCAAGTTTGACGCAGAATTGTTTTTTTGATTTATAATGTGGCAACTCTTAAGTACTAATTTTTATGGTCAGTGATAAGCAGGCAGCACTCTTTTTAAAGCCATTGCAAATTCAATATCCTTCTGCATTTAAGCGTAATTTTGTCTTTTATGGCATGCTCAAAACCAAAGGCTTAATGGATGAAATCAAAGAATTTATTCCTTGGATTTTAGCCATTATGATTTTTGTATCCTTATCTTTGAGCTTAGGTGCTTTAATTGAACAGCACTTTCCTCACTTTAGCCACTTTCAAGCCCATGGTATTGCTGTATTAGGTTTTATGCTGCTGTATATGCTGTATGTTCCGTTCGTACTCAAACAAATGAAACATAGTTCCAGCTCCTGCTATGAGCAACAACAGCATGCGCCAATTAAAATTGCGGTTTTAATTATTTTACAAGCACTTAATATTGCGTTTATTGAAAGTACTTTTCTACAAATTGTATTATTTTTCTTCGCTATGGGATTTGGCTTCGTCAAATTTTATAAAGAAAATCTATTCCGCAATAGTGCGACCCATGTTGGACTGTATTATCTACAAGAATTGCGTCGTTTTAATTTTTGGACATATAAACAAACACTTAAACTAAAAATCATTTTAAAGTTTTCTACTAAAAATACGCCAAAATACCAACAAAGACTAAAAAAACTTCAGCATTTTCAAACATTACATTTAAAATCCATGCACATGGAACAACAGTTATGTCAAACGCATAAATATCAAGATTTAGAAAATTATTTAGATAGCCTAATGTAATCTAACTTCAAGCATTAAAAAAACTGAGCTTTCCCCAGTTTTTTTAATGCCATGATTCATGCTGATTGCGGCAATACTTCCAATGGCTGCAATTGTGAGTTGAATAACAAGCGATAACTGCGCGCTTGATCGACCACATAGGTTTTTTCTTTAATCGTATTAACAAAAATCCAGTCAGACTGCATCTCTTGCTCAGTGAAACTCACCACCAAAAAGCCACGCTGATTTAAATTACAATAAGACAATTCATCAATTAAGAGCTTAAATGCATTTTCAAATTGCTGTAACTGCTCCAAAGGAATATTAAGGTATTTTTCCAAACCCGGTGAAGAAACCGAACTGGTTGCCAGCTCAACTCCAACAAAGGCTTGATCCTGCGTATACAGCTCTGAATACCATGCATTATGCGTATCACCAGCCAAAACTACGACTTTCTTATTCAGCGCTTTAAGGGTTGAATAAAGCACTTCTCGCTCATAATAATAACCATCCCATGCATCCAAATTATACGGTGCCAATGTAGTGACCCTCGCCTTTTCTAATTCTGTGAGACTAGGATCACCTGCTTGCATTCGCAGCTTAATTTGCACCAACTGTGTAATTTGAGCATGCATATTCGTTAAAGTTTCAGCCGTTACTGCTCCACTGCTTATCGCAGCTAATGACAACAACAGCTCGGCAGGAATCAACATTTTCGACATGAGAATCTGCTGTCCCAGCACATTCCAAGTGGCTTGGCTTTGTATTAATTTTTGCAATAACCAATCGCGTTGTTCATATCCCAATAACGTTCGGTCTTGAGCAACAAGATCGGCCTGAAATTGTACAGTGTTTAAGCCTTGTGCCGTCATATAATTGGCATAATCCAACTGCTGATCGCGTGCAATAATGCGCGTGTCCAACATAGTCAACTGTACCAAAGAGCCAAAATTAAACTGTCGGTAAATATGTAGGTGATCATCTTCGGTCACTGGTCGAATCGGCATCCATTCAAAATAAGCTTGTAAAGCGGCCAGTTTACGCTCAGAGAACTTGCCTTCATTTTGCGCCTGTGTCGTTGCTTCCGTATGGTTTTCTGCACCTTCAAGCCAAGTATCATTCGCCAACTCATGATCATCCCAAATCACAATAAAAGGATGACGCTGATGCACACTTTGCAAATCTGCATCGCTACGATACAGCGCATAGCGCTGACGATAATCATCTAGCGTGATGATTTCCTGACTATTCTCAACTGCTAGCATCCGCCCTAATTTCTCAGCGTCTTCTGTTGCGTAACCGTCTTGACCATACTCATAAATATAGTCACCTAAATGCAGGACCACATCCACATCTTGTTTGGCCATTTCACGGTATACATAAAAATATCCCGCTGGGTAATTCGAGCATGAGCAAACGGCAAATTTCACCGCCTTAGCATTTAAAGGCAAGGTTTTGGTTTGACCAATCGGAGAACTGATTTGTCCGAAGCGAAAACGATAATAGTAACGCTGCTGCGCTTGCAAACCGATTGCATCGACTTTGACCGTAAAATCTTGTGCCAAACTGGTTTGTACTTTTCCCGTTAAAATAATTTGGGTAAATTCTTGATCTAACGCCACTTCCCAAACAATATCCAAACGCGCCTGCAGATCATTCGGGGTCACTCGTGTCCATAAAATCACTCGATCCTGCAAAGGATCACCACTGGCAACACCATGCACAAATGCCACACTCACTCCTGAAGATGAATTGTCATCATCCCCGCAAGCGGTCAGTGAAATTGGTAAAGAAAGCGCACCCAAACCTGCGAATGTTTTTTGAATAAGTTCACGGCGCGTTAAGGTATTTGTCATTTTTTTAATCCACTTCTAACGTGAGTTAAAAAATAAGACAACAATATTTAATGATGATCTCAATTGTATGAACATATGATGACAAGATATATGCCACGCTCTGTATAAACTATGATTTTTTAACCATAAACCTATGAATTGAATGAAAATAAAGCAAATATAAGCAAATATAAGCAAATATAAGCAAATAGTCTTGCAAAGAATAATTTCCTCCTCTATTATTGCGCACATGCCCGGGTGGTGAAATAGGTAGACACAGGGGATTTAAAATCCCCCGCCCTCAAAGCGTGCCGGTTCGAGTCCGGCCCCGGGCACCATTTTATACTAATTAAAATGGTGCAATAAAAATCCAGCGAAAGCTGGTTTTTTTATGCCTAAAATAAATAAAAAAAAGAGAGTGTTACCACTCTCGATTTGCAATCAGCTCTTCCATTTCGACATCAAAATGACCGTGTTCCTGCACCACCATCATCATCGCTTCAGCAATATAATCTGCAGCAGTATCATCTAAAGACGAATCCAAATCTTCAAATTGTGGTTTCATCTCATTAATTGCTAAGACTGCCTCATTGGCTAAACGGTAAATATCTGCTGAGCCATCTTTAAGTTTTGCCACCTTTTTCGCAAATTGTACAATGTATTGCTGGACTTCAGCCACCAATACATCTGGGTAATAGTCATCATCAAACATGGGGAGAAGTAAATCTGCAAACATACAGCAACTCAAAACTACTAATAAACGCGAGCCTGTATAGCATAAAGATTTTAAAATACCAAATCTAAAATGGGCTATGCAGCAATAACCCATTTAAATCTAAGCATATTCTACAAAGCCTCAATTATGGTTGAACTGGCTTAGCACTCAGACTTTTCGCTGTTTTGACCAAATCAACAAATTCTGCACGTAAACCAAATTCATCTGGTTGGGCCGCACTTTGTGCTAATTTCAAGATGTCATCCCATTGCATCTGGGCATTATATTGTCCACCGCGTAATTGCTGGGCATAAGCTGCAACCGCAATTGCGAAACGCGTATCTGTAGATGCCTGAGCGAGTGATAGGCTTTGTGCTGGCACAGCTTGACTCAGCAATAGACTTTGACTGTGCTGGGGCTGCTTATAGCGAACATTCACATAAGCATATTCTTGCTGATGATTCAATGTGCCTACAGGTTTAGGCTGATAACGTGAATCATTGAGCCAACCTTTTTGCCCGACAGGAATAATTTCATATAAGGCAGTAACGCTATGCCCTGCACCAATATCCCCGGCATCTACGCGATCATTGTTAAAATCTTCGGTGTTCAACACACGATTTTCATAGCCCAATAACCGATACTCTTTGACTGTCGCAGGATTAAATTCAACTTGAATTTTGACATCTTGTGCAACCGTTGCCAATGTTGAACTCAATTGTCGCTGTAATACCTTTTTGGCTTCACGTTCATTGTCGATATAACTATAGTTACCATCTCCTGCATCCGCCAATTGTTCCATCAACTGCTCATCATAATTTCCTGTGCCAAAGCCGAAGGTGGAAAAAGAGATCCCCGATTTTCGCTTTTCTGCGATCAGGCCTTTTAATGTTTCAAAGTCGGTGATGCCAACATTAAAATCTCCATCGGTTGCAATCAGAATACGGTTGCACCTTGAATATAGGACTTTTGTGCTTGCTCATAAGCCAATTGAATCGCGCGCTCCCCTGAGGTTGCACCACCAGCCTTCAAGCGATGAATCACGCTTAAAATTTTATCTTTTTCTGCACCACCTGTGGCTGCCAAAGCCAAGTCTTCACCACTGGCATAAGTCACAATGGTCACTTTATCTTGTGAACGCAACTGTTCGGTCAACAAGGTCAAAGTTTTCTTGACCAAAGGGAGTTTATTTTCAGCATCCATACTGCCCGAAACATCGACCAAAAAGACCAAATTTGCTGGCGGCAACTGTTTTAGTTCCAAGTCTTTGGCTTTAATCCCAATTCTGATAATTTTCGCATTCGGCTGCCACGGCGAATTCACCACTTCAGTATTCACCGAAAATGGATGCTGCCCTGTTGGATTAGGATAGTGATAGCTAAAATAATTCAGCATTTCTTCAACCCTTACCGCATCTACTGGCGGCAGTTGGCTCGCTTGGGTCAGAAAACGCCTGACATTGCTATAACTACCGGTATCAACATCAATACCAAAGGTAGAAATAGGCTGTTCCGTGACACTGTGCACAGGATTGGTGTCAATTTTCTGATAGTTTTCTGTATTTTCAATCAGCTGTGTTCTATTTTCATAAGCCGCTGACATCGATGTGGGGGCAGGCATTGCCAGACCGACGATTGCAGCTCGGCTCATTGCCATTTGCTGAGGTGGAACTTGTCCACATGCAGCCAATAGCAGAGAAGCCAAGGTCGGGACAGTATGTTTTATTGTTAACTTCATGCTTTATCCTAGTTTTCAAGATGCTTTCTAATTTTGAGTCGCCTTGCAGCGTAACTTATGCAGTCGCTTCATCCCTGAACAGCTAGCTAAATTGCCTCACCTCGCCAGTGCAGACTTATGCAAGTTTCAAAAGGTCTCAGGCGCATGCATAGCCTGCCAGACTTTAATGGCATCGGACATGGCTTTGACGTCATGGACACGTACCATACTTGCCCCTTGCTGAATACTCAGTAAATGCGCAGCAACAGAACCCACTGCACGCTGGGCTGCTTCTGCCCCCCCTAATGCTTCACCAATAAAACGCTTACGTGATAAAGCCGATAGAATCGGATAGCCCAAAGCACTCAGTTTCCAAAACTCATTCAATAGCTTTAAATTCTG
This sequence comes from Acinetobacter sp. GXMZU3951, assembly GCF_054457875.1. Taxonomy (NCBI): domain Bacteria; kingdom Pseudomonadati; phylum Pseudomonadota; class Gammaproteobacteria; order Moraxellales; family Moraxellaceae; genus Acinetobacter; species Acinetobacter sp. GXMZU3951. The sequence continues at coordinate 452,557 of NZ_JBTLFO010000001.1, forward strand.
CTTAGCATTCTTTGCGAAACCAAAGCCAGGATCAATCATAATATTTTCGGCCCGAACACCTGCAGCAAGCGCATCATTCACTCTCAGTTGCAATTCAGCCATCACATCATGCGTCACATTATGATATTGATCCAGATTATTCATCGTGGTGGGTTCACCACGCATATGCATAATAATAATTGGAATATTCAATTCAGCAGCCGTTGTCAGTGCATGCGGACGGGTTAGTGCACGAACATCATTCCAAATATGCGCCCCAGCTTGTACCGCAGCCCGAATCACTTCCGGCTGTGACGTGTCGATGGAAATAATGACATCATATTGCGACAAGGCTTCAACCACAGGAATCACGCGACGGATTTCTTCTTCAATCTCAACGGCAGATGCCCCGGGACGTGTAGACTCACCACCTACATCAATCACCGTCGCTCCCTCAGCGATCATCTGTAAAGCACGCGTAACAGCAGCTTCTTTTGAATTATGCAAACCACCATCACTAAATGAGTCCGGGGTCACATTTAAAATCCCCATCACATGCGGTTTGGATAAATCTAAACTGTAACGACCACAGGTTAGAATCCGCTGTGGTAAAGGCATGAGCTGCATAAAAGTACTCCTGAAACAATCCTCGCTAGTGTAGCAACTCAAGGTAAAAGCGGGCTGAAAACTTTTCAGTTCATTTGATTTTTCCAATCCCTTAAACAAAAAAAAGAGCCTCATATTGAGGCTCTCTTTAAATTCAGCTTAACTTGCAGGTAATGGAGGTGGTGTTGATGGACCATTAGTTGGCGTTACATCAATCACAGGATTTTCAGCCACATACACTTTTGGTGGTTGTGGTTCACGCCCTTCCATAATGTCACGAATCTGATCACGATCAATGGTTTCCCATTCCATCAAGGCTTTTACCATGGCATGAGCGATGTCTTTATTATTTTCCAAGACCTCACGTGCAACACGGTACTGCTCATCTAGAATACGACGGACTTCTTCGTCCACTTTTTGTTGTGTTGCTTCAGAAATGGTACGGCTACCGACATTACCAAAGAAACCATTTTGGTTTTCATCTTCATAAACCATCACACCCATTTTGTCCGACATACCATATTTGGTGACCATCGCACGTGCCATTTTAGTTGCACGCTCGAAGTCGTTCGAAGCACCAGTGGATTGTTGATTAATAAAGATCTCTTCCGCGATACGACCACCAAACAAGATTGAAAGTTCATTCAACATCTTGTCCTTATAGTGACTAATCTGGTCTTGTTCAGGCAACTGCCAAGTCACACCCAATGCCCAACCACGCGGCATAATTGTAACTTTATGCACAGGATCGGTACCCGGTAGAATTTCCGCAACAATCGCATGACCTGCTTCATGGTATGCCGTAGCACGACGCTCTTCTTCACGAAGCACCATCGATTTACGTTCTGGTCCCATGTAGATTTTATCTTTCGCATCTTCAAAGTCATGCATATCCACCGTATTTTTGTTACGGCGCGCTGCAAAAAGTGCAGCCTCATTGACTAAGTTTGCTAATTGAGCACCCGAGAAACCAGGCGTACCACGCGCAAGGACTTTCAGATCCACACCTGTTACTGAAGGCAATTTCTTCAAATGTACATTGAGGATTTGCTCACGACCTTTAATGTCTGGCAGACCCACCATCACTTGACGGTCAAAACGTCCCGGACGAAGTAAAGCTTTATCCAGTACATCGGCACGGTTAGTTGCAGCAATAACGATAATACCTTCATTACCCTCAAAACCGTCCATTTCAACCAACATCTGGTTCAAGGTCTGTTCGCGCTCATCATGACCGCCACCCGTACCCGAACCACGGTGACGACCAACTGCATCAATCTCATCAATGAAAATGATACATGGTGCATGGCGTTTGGCTTGTTCGAACATATCACGTACACGAGATGCACCGACACCAACAAACATCTCTACGAAATCAGAACCTGAAATACTGAAGAAAGGAACCTTAGCTTCACCTGCAATTGCCTTTGCCAGTAAAGTTTTACCTGTACCTGGAGGCCCGACCATCAAGACGCCTTTCGGAATCGTTGCACCAAGACGTTTAAACTTCGCAGGATCTTTCAAGAAGTCCACAATTTCAACGACTTCTTGTTTCGCTTCATCACAGCCCGCAACATCGGTAAATGTAACTTTAATTTGGTCTTCAGAAAGCATTTTCGCCTTTGACTTACCAAAACTCATTGGACCGTTTTTACCACCTGCTCCGCCACCCATGTTGCGCATAAAGAACATGAATAACAAAATGATTAAAAGTACAGGGAAGCTTGCAATGAGAAGTTGCATCAACAATCCTTGACGTTGTGGTGCAGTACCTTCAACGACAACATTGTTTTTAATCAGGCTCGGCATCAATTCAGGATCTTGCACCGCAGGACGGATACTTTCGAACTCAGATCCATTTGATTTAGTGCCACTAATTCTTTCACCATCAATTGTGACTTGCTTAATTTGACCAGCATTCACCGCAGTAACGAACTCTGAATAGTTCATTGCAGTCGGCTTATCTCGGTCACTGATGTTGCTGAAAATCAGAATCAGCACACCCAGTATAATGAGCCACAACACGGCATTCTTGAAGAGATCGCTCAAAGCTTTATTCCCATATCAATCTAATTTGATCATGCCCAAGGATGGGTGACCTTAATAATGTAAGCTGTAAACCCAGCTGTTCAATAATGTAAAAAAGTACAAAATGCACAATTTTTAACGCGTTGGCAAGTAAACTTTACTTTAAAGCTTTCTTACGGCCCTGCCCGATCAAAAAAACCTCTTTTGAACGTGCACGAGATGCAGCTGGCTTTGCCGTCTTCAACACATCAAAACTATCGACCACTTGTTTACGGAATTCATCAAATCCTGTGCCTTGGAAAACCTTCACCACAAACTGCCCATTCGGTCCTAAAACCTTATTGGCAAAGTCGAGTGCAAGTTCACAAAGGTAGATTTGGCGAGGTTGATCTACAGCTTTATTACCTGATGTATTGGGGGCCATATCTGAAATTACAACATCTACAACCCGACCATTTAAAATATTTAACAATTTTTCGAAGACTTCTTCCTCACGGAAGTCACCTTGTAAAAAAGTCACATCAGGCAATGCATCCATTTCTAAAATATCTGATGCGATAACTAAACCTTTGTCACCGACCAGCTTTCCTGCGATTTGCGACCAGCTCCCTGGAGCAGCACCCAAATCGACCACGGTCATACCGGGCTTAATAATTTTATATTTTTCTTGAATTTCCAATAGCTTGTAAGCAGCACGCGCTCGATAACCCTCTTTCTGCGCTTTTTTCACAAAAGGATCATCTAGATGTTCTCTCATCCACGCACGACTACTTTTGGATAATTTTTGATTGGTAATGCGTGTTGCCATAACTCTCTGTGTATATAAAAACTTCTAATTTTTTATTGTACGTGAAAAACCAAGTGCTTGCAGTATACATCTGTATCTAATTCGACTCATTCCGCCTGATTTTTTCAATTAACCAGATCGATTATTTCAACCGCTTCTACTCAACTTTGCTATACTAGGTCGTTTTTAAAATTAGGTTATCTTTCATGGCGGCTTTATCTATTCAGGAACGCAAGCGTTTACGTCAAATTGGTCATGCACTTAATCCAGTTGTGATGATTGGTGGTCAAGGTTTAACTGAAAATGTCGTTGAGGAAACTAACCGTGCATTACACGACCACGAGCTGATTAAAATTAAAATCGCTGGTGAAGACCGTGAAGCCCGCGTTGCAGTGATTGCAGAAATTGCAGAAGTCACTGGTGCTGAAGTTGTACAGACCATTGGTAAAATTGCATTGCTGTACAAAAAAGCCAAACAACAGAATCCAAAACTTTCTAATCTTGTTCGTCACGCGCATTTATCGAAGTAATCTTTCTTTATGGCTAGCTACGAACTGAGCGCTTTTGACCGACGCTTTCAGGCAATTTCTGTGGTGGGTGCGATTGAACAAGTCAGCCCATTTAACTTAAATGTTGGTTTTTGGATTCGAGATCCAAATCAATGGATTGAATGGCCGAACTTGGTTGCAGCTCACCCGCGTCAGGATTTTCTCTGGGAAGAAACCTGTTTTGAAATTTTTGTTGGGGTTAAACACGAAGACTTTTATCGTGAAATTAACCTGTCTCCGTCGCAAGCTTGGCAAGCCTATCAATTTGAAGAGTATCGCTACCCTGAAGATATGCCACCACTTGCAGCGTACGATATTGAGCTGAATCAGCTGAAACGCACACATTATGGCTTGAATATTAGTCTCGATTTCACTGAATTTATGCTACAGCACAAATTAAAATGGTCTGACTTGTTTGTTGGTTTAACTGCTGTCTTGAAAACCTCCCAAGGCGAACAGTTTTATGCCATGCAACATAGCAGCCCTCAGGCAGATTTTCACAATAAGCGCGACTGGTTACACCAGTTCTAAAAAATACGTCACCGTTTAGCACAGCACGGTGACGTATTTTTTGCTGACGACTTCTCTTACAAGTTAGTTTGAAGACGCTTCCTTACTGGCAACTTTGTTCCATGCTTCAAGGGTATGTTCTTTAGAGCGTTTAAACGTTTCGGTTAACTGGTCTTTATGTTTCACTGAAATTTGACTGACATCATCTTTCAGTTCCTTACCAAATTTTGTTAGATCTTCAATCACTGCATTAACTTCAGTTTTCACAAAATCTTTAAGTTCTGTTAAGTCTTTTTGCGAAAAATTTAACTGTGATTTAAGGCTTTCAATGCGTTGTACTACATCTTCTTTAAGCTGACGAATTTGATCTTGCACGGTCGCATTCAGTTGCTTTGCTTCTTCAGCGACCTTTTCTTCAGCTTCTGTAACAGCTTCTGCTACCTGCTTTTTCGCTTGCTTGGCTACTTTCTCAAGCTTTTCTGAACTTTCCGTGACAACTTCTTTCAAGGTATCAGCGGCTTCGGTTGGTTTTTTTTCTACTGTCATGATGGGCTACCTATTGTTATGTCTAAGAAGGGTTACAGCTTAGCTTGGATGGATAAATTTTAGACGTTGATTTGTCAGACAATTCTTAATTACTTACATTTTACAATTTGCTCAACAAAACAACTTTCAGAAAAAAGCAAGCCTTTTATAATTTTATTGTTGAGTTTTGGCGTGGACTTTTCAGGTGTTGATGCGTATAATGCGCTGTTAAGTTACAAGCGAGCAGACACAAGGGAGGGTAGGTTTTTTTATAGCCTTCCTTTTTTTTCGTCTACTCGCTTTTTTACAGCCCTATTTTTGTGGTTTTAGTTCAGGAGCTTTGGTTTGAGCATCCCCGCCATTTTAGCCCTTGCCGACGGTACAATCTTTAAAGGTACGTCTATCGGTGCAACGGGAAGTACGACAGGTGAAGTCGTTTTCAACACAGCCATGACTGGCTATCAAGAAATTTTGACCGACCCAAGTTATGCACAACAACTTGTGACATTAACTTATCCGCATATTGGTAATACCGGTTGTAACTCTGAAGATGCAGAGTCTGGCCGTATTCATAAAGTGTGGGCCAACGGTTTAATTATCCGTGACCTTCCTTTATTGCATAGCAACTTCCGTGCAGAACAATCTTTAGGTGAATACCTTGTAGAGCACAATGTTGTTGCGATTGCAGATATCGATACCCGTAAATTAACCCGCATTTTACGTGCCAAAGGTGCGCAAAATGGTTGTATTCTCGCTGGCGAAAATATTACTGAAGAAGAGGCTTTGGCAAAAGCTCGTGCATTCGGCGGCTTGAATGGTTTAGACCTTGCAAAAGAATGTTGTGATCCTGAAGGATTTGAATGGACTGAAGGCTCATGGGTTCTTGGTCAAGGCTTTACTCAACCTGAACACAAATTCCATGTTGTAGCGTACGACTACGGTGTCAAAACCAACATCTTACGTATGCTCGCAGACCGCGGTTGTAAATTGACGGTGGTCCCTGCACAAACTCCAGCAGAAAAAGTACTCGCGCTGAATCCAGATGGCGTGTTCTTATCGAATGGTCCTGGTGACCCTGCTGCGTGTGACTATGCCATTGAAGCTGTAAAAACAATCGTAGATACCACTGATTTACCAGTATTTGGTATCTGTTTAGGTCACCAAATTCTTGCTCTTGCTTCAGGTGCAAAAACTGTGAAAATGCCTCATGGCCATCACGGTGCAAACCACCCTGTGCAAAACATTGAAGATGGGACTGTGATGATTACTTCTCAGAACCACGGCTTTGCTGTAGAAGCAGAAACTTTACCTGCAAACATGAAAGCAACGCATAAATCATTGTTTGACGGTACCCTACAAGGGATTCACCGTACAGACAAGCCAGCGTTTAGCTTCCAAGGTCACCCTGAAGCAAGCCCAGGTCCACATGACTGTGCCCCATTGTTCGATCATTTCATCGAACTTATTGAAGCATCTAAGAAGTAATTAAGGAGCGAAATAATGCCTAAACGTACGGATATTAAAAGCATCTTAATTATCGGTGCTGGTCCGATTGTGATTGGTCAAGCCTGTGAGTTTGACTATTCAGGTGCGCAAGCATGTAAAGCCCTTCGTGAAGAAGGCTACCGTGTTATTTTGGTGAACTCTAACCCAGCAACCATTATGACCGACCCATCAATGGCGGATGCAACGTATATTGAGCCAATTACTTGGCAAACTGTTGCTGCCATTATTGAGAAGGAACGCCCAGATGCAGTTCTTCCGACAATGGGTGGTCAAACTGCATTGAACTGTGCCCTTGCACTTGATGAGCATGGCATTTTAGAAAAATTCAATGTTGAATTGATTGGTGCAACCAAAGAAGCAATCGAAAAAGCGGAAGACCGTAAACTTTTCGATATCGCGATGCGTAAAATTGGTCTTGAATGTCCAAAAGCTGACATTGCTGAGTCAATGGAACAAGCTTTAGAAATTCAAGCACGCTTTGGCTTCCCTGTGATTATCCGTCCTTCATTCACCATGGGTGGTTCAGGTGGCGGTATTGCATATAACAAAGAAGAATTTATCGAAATCTGTGAACGTGGTTTCGATCTTTCTCCAACTAAACAATTATTGATTGATGAATCTCTAATTGGTTGGAAAGAATATGAGATGGAAGTTGTTCGTGACAAAAACGACAACTGTATCATCGTCTGTGCGATTGAAAACTTTGACCCAATGGGCGTACACACTGGTGACTCAATCACCGTTGCTCCTGCGCAAACATTGACAGACAAAGAATACCAATTGATGCGTAATGCCTCTTTAGCAGTATTGCGTGAAATTGGTGTTGAAACGGGTGGTTCTAACGTTCAATTCGGTATTAACCCGAAAGATGGACGTATGGTCATCATCGAGATGAACCCACGTGTATCTCGTTCGTCTGCTTTAGCCTCTAAAGCAACTGGTTTCCCAATTGCAAAAATTGCAGCGAAACTTGCTGTGGGTTATACCCTTGATGAATTGAAAAATGACATCACTGGCGGTACAACTCCTGCGTCATTCGAACCTTCGATTGACTATGTTGTGACTAAGATTCCACGTTTCAACTTCGAAAAATTCCCACAAGCTGAGCCAGTATTAACAACTCAGATGAAATCTGTGGGCGAAGTGATGGCGATTGGCCGTAACTTCCAAGAATCTGTAAACAAAGCACTTCGTGGTCTAGAAGTTGGCGTTTCTGGATTCGATGAGAAAATCGAAGTGGGTGCTGAAGGCGCGAAAGATAAGATCTTAAAAGAACTTAACGTTCCAGGTCCTGAGCGTATTTGGTACGTTGCGGATGCGTTCCGTCACGGCTTCACTTTAGATGACGTGTTTGAAGCGACCAAAATCGACAAATGGTTCTTGATTCAAATTCAGGACATCGTCAAAACTGAAAATGAAATCAAAACTTTAGGTTTTGGTGATTTAACAGCTGAAAACATCCGCGCGTTCAAACGCAAAGGTTTATCTGACCTTCGCATTGCGGACTTGATGGGTATTTCACAAAAGCAATTCCGTAAGCACCGTTGGAACTTGGGTGTAACCCCAGTTTACAAACGTGTAGATACATGTGCCGCTGAGTTCGAATCTGACACAGCCTATATGTACTCAACTTATGATGAAGAGTGTGAATCTAACCCTTCAACTAAAGACAAGATCATGGTCATCGGTGGTGGTCCTAACCGTATTGGTCAAGGGATCGAGTTTGACTATTGCTGTGTACACGCGGCACTTGCTATGCGTGAAGACGGTTACGAAACCATTATGGTGAACTGTAACCCTGAAACAGTGTCAACTGACTACGATACTTCTGATCGTTTGTACTTCGAACCGATTACGCTTGAAGATGTACTCGAAATCGTTCGTACTGAAAAGCCTAAAGGCATTATCGTTCAGTACGGCGGTCAAACTCCGTTGAAATTGGCGCGTGCTTTAGAAGAAGCTGGTGCACCAATTATCGGTACATCTCCAGATGCGATTGACCGTGCAGAAGACCGTGAACGTTTCCAACAAATGATTCAACGTCTGCAATTACGTCAACCAAACAACAGCATCGTGAAGTCTGCTGAAGAAGGTATTTCTGAAGCGGCAAAAGTGGGCTACCCACTGGTTGTTCGTCCATCTTATGTATTGGGTGGTCGTGCGATGGAAATCGTTTACAACGAAGATGAGCTTAAACGCTACCTTCGCGAAGCAGTCCAAGCATCTAACGAAGCGCCTGTATTGCTTGACCACTTCCTTGATGATGCTACTGAAGTCGATGTTGACTGTGTCTCTGACGGTAAAAATGTGGTGATTGGCGGGATCATGCAGCACATTGAACAAGCGGGTATTCACTCTGGTGACTCTGCATGTTCGATTCCTCCTTACTCGCTTTCACAAGAAGTTCAAGACGAAATGCGTCGTCAAACTGTGGCTATGGCCAAAGAGCTTGGCGTAATTGGTTTGATGAACGTTCAGTTTGCGGTGAAAGGCAACGACATTTATGTACTCGAAGTGAACCCACGTGCATCACGTACCGTGCCTTTCGTTTCGAAATGTATTGGCGAATCTTTAGCGAAAGTTGCTGCACGTTGTATGGCGGGTCAGTCATTAGAATCTCAAGGTTTTACGAAAGAGATTATTCCGACTCACTTTGCTGTTAAAGAAGCTGTCTTCCCATTCGCGAAATTCCCTGGCGTTGACCCAATGCTTGGTCCTGAGATGAAATCTACAGGTGAAGTGATGGGTGTAGGTAAAACATTTGGTGAAGCATTCTACAAAGCAGTGCTAGGTTCAAATGAACGCTTACCAGGTTTACCGACAGAAGGCGAAGTAAAACACGCATTCTTGTCTGTACGTGAATCTGACAAAAAACACATCGTTGATATTGCGAAAAAATTTGTTTCTTACGGTTTCAAACTTGTGGCTACTGGTGGTACGCATGACGTACTCAGCCAAGCAGGTTTAGCGTGTGAACGTGTAAATAAAGTTACCGAAGGCCGTCCACACATTGTAGACCGCTTGAAAAATGGTGAAATACACCTTATTGTCAATACCACTGAGGGCAAACGTGCTCAGTATGACTCAGCAATGATCCGTCGTGCTGCGTTACAAGGTAAAGTGTATTACACAACCACCATTAACGGTGCTGAAGCAGTTTGCCAAGCATTTGGAATCCAATTACCAATGGATGTATACCGTTTGCAAGATTTACAAACAGTAGGTTAATTCGTTTCCGATAAGTCCCGTCACCTTATCGGTGGCGGGCTTTTTTTTATTTTATTGACCAGTATTTTTTAATACCAACACGAGGGACAACAATGCAACGTTATCCTATGACTCCTGAAGGCAAAATCGCCTTAGAGAAAGAGTTACAGCAACTTAAATCTGTTGAACGTCCACGCATTACACAAGCAATTGCTGAAGCGCGTGAGCATGGCGATTTGAAAGAAAATGCTGAATACCATGCAGCACGTGAACAACAAGGTTTCTGTGAAGGTCGCATTCAGGATATTGAAGGCAAATTAGGTGCCTGCCAAGTGATTGATGTAAAAGAACTTGAGCAAAATGGTCGCGTTGTTTTTGGTGTAACAGTTACCATTGAAAACTTGGATACTGAAGAACAAAAAACCTATAAAATAGTAGGTGATGATGAAGCAGATTTCAAAATTAACAAGATTTCTGTGAACTCTCCAATTGCACGTGGCCTACTTGGTAAAAACGAAGGCGACGAAGCAAAAATTCAAACACCAAATGGTGAAGTAGAATACGAAATTGTAAAAGTTGAATATATCTAAATCTTCTGATATTTACAGCTGTAAAAACCCCTCGATTGAGGGGTTTTTTGTATAGAATGGGGTTAAAAACCTATTTAAAACAATGACTCAAATCATGGACAACAGAATCATTCAAGCTGGCTACTTTGCCATTGCTGGATTGTTTTTAGGAATCATCCTAGCAATTACATGGTCACTTTATATCAACAGTAGTACTAGCTCAGTACTGATTATCCTGATGACAACAACGCTTTGCTCTCTGCTCGGTTTTGTTTTTCCCAATTCGATTCAACACAGGTTCAAGTTATTTTGGAATCTGCTTCGCTAACCCAGCTTGATCATCCACAACTTTAATCTAGTGCACGAGATGTGTTATCGAATAGGGAATCTTGACGCAATCCGCTATAATTCTCAGATCCATTTCTTCTGATGCTCGTCATGTCTGAACCTTTGATTAACTCCCCTGTCAAACACTGGTGTGAATTTGAATTCATCGCGAAAACCGTAAAGAATCCGAATATTCACATCAAAGGGAATTATTCATATTATTCAGCGTACTGGGATCAGGGTTTTGAACGTTGTGTGGTGCGTTATTTACACGACAAGCCTTCAACGCCTGAAAAACCAATTGACCAACTTCTTATTGGCAACTTTGTCTGCTTTGGGGCTGAATGCGTGATTATGATGGGCGGTAACCAGCTACATCGCACTGACTGGATTTCAGCTTTTCCCTTTGATACCCGTAGTTTTGTCCCTGCGGGAGATACCATCATAGGTGATGGTTGCTGGATTGGCAGTCGTGCCATGATTATGCAAGGGGTAACTCTGGGCGAAGGGGCTGTAGTGGCGACGGGTGCTGTGGTTACTAAAGATATTCCACCCTACGCAGTCGTGGGTGGTGTACCTGCAAAAATTATAAAATATCGCTTTCCTGAAGAAGATATTCAAAAACTGCTTGCCCTCAAACTTTATGATTTAGATGAAAAGCAGTTTTTAAAGATACGTGAACAGTTGCAGACGGATGATGTTGATCAACTTTTAGATTATTTTAATTCTTAATGAACTAAAGTCCCCTGCTTATATAAGATTGCCAATTACTGATGAAATTATTGGAATGATCGAATTCGTAAATAGATACTTTTCTTAAAATTGAACTTAAATGAAATTCTGGCTCCGTACTACTTTTAGCCTTCTCGTAGCCAGTAAGCAACTGATTTATAAATGTATCCTTAATATTCAGGTTATAGTTCAAAATTAATTGAAACCATTCAGATTCACTTATACCTTCAATACCTCTATTTCCAAATGTTCTCAAATTGTGCTTCCTCATAAAATCTTCTTTATCAGGACATAAATAAGTATTTATTTTTTTGATAACTGAATTGATATAAATATGATAGTTAGCATAAGGCTCCTGCCCCATTATTAAACTTAACAAAACTAAATTTTTACTGGTATCGCTAGTTCTAAGCAATGCGTATTTGTTAATTTTTTTTGTTAGCTCTCTACTATTTAATTTTTTGTCCAATTGTAATCCTAATGCCCAAACAAAAAATTCATTAGTATGTTCTAACGACTCTAACTCTCCAACTCTAAACAATTGATTTCTTATCACCCTTTCAAAATCATACTCATCTCTATTTGTTGATAAATGAACTGTAAAATCTACAAACTTCTCTAAATAATCACCACTTAGTACAGGATCATATCCATAATAAGTCTTTATCGATTGTAATAATTGCGGTTTATTCATTACTAAAATAAAGACAATCTTCGGAATATCAAAAAAATGTTTAATCCTTTCAATCAAGCGAATTGCAAAATCAGGGCGACAACGATCCAACTCATCTATAATAAAAACCAAAGGCTTCTCTAATTTTTCTGCAAGTTTTGCAAGTTCATCTTTAAAATCACGAACTGTTTCTTTTTCAACTTGGTGATTTTCAATCTTCTTTTCAATTTGCTCTTTTACTTTAGCTGTAATTTCCTCATTGGCAGAATCATAAAAATCTTTACCTTCTTTATAAACCTCCTGAATCGCTTCTCCTGCACCACCAAGACCAATCCAATGTAATCCTGCTTTTGCTGCGATTAATGGCAAAATTGAGGCTAATGAAATTAATACCGATGCCGTTGTTGAATTAAACTCTTTAACATCTAACGAGCTAATTTCATCTGAATCCTTAAATGCTTGACTTATCTTTGAGGCAATTGTTAAGAAAGGATCGTCTAAGTAATCATTTGCAAAAGCATCGAGATAAATCACGTTATGCTTTTCATCTTCCAGATGCTTTTGCCAGTGCCTTACAAACCACGTTTTCCCCTCTCCCCAACGTGCATCTAAAGCAAGCACAGCACCACAATTCAGACGATCAACATAGTTAGTCAATTGAATACCTAAACGCTGACGATCCCAAAGATCACCTTCCCAAGCAGCTTCAATATTATCTAAATTCGTTCTATTCCAATTTAATTGAGTTTGATCAGTCATGTATTGTTTGTTATTAATAAGTTCGCAATATCATACTATGCCTCATAAATGTGACCAAGCTTCATCCATTTAAGCACTTGTCCACATAAAAATGCCTTAACTTAGCTGTTTCATTTTTCTCACAATTTTTACCCGACTTTAGTACAACAACGCATACTTTTTCAGCAAAAAACGTGCTAAGTTAGGTAATGAAATCGACGGTTTATACAACCTTATCCTTATGAAAATACTAGGTTTTATAAAGTCAAAATTAGCGTTAGTATAAAAGCATAAACAATAATTTTGAGTCGCAACTCTCAAATATACAACTTCTAGAATGATTGTAATGACAACAAGGAGTAATACAGATGGCTTATCATAACATTTTGGTTCCAGTGGACGGTTCAGAAACCTCTTTTGCAGCGGTGAAGCAAGCAGCAGAACTTGCCAAAGTTTTTGGCAGTAAAATTACTGTGGTTCAAGTGCTTGCTTTAGACCCATACATTGCTGCTGAATACATTACTGCAGCACAAACCAATGATCTGATTGAGCGTGCTCGTACATCTATTTTAAGTACACTTGAAGAAGCAAAAGCAAAATTCAGTGCTGAAGGTCTTGACGTTGAAACTCGCCTGCTCGAAGGACAAGTCATCCATCAAGAAATTATTAATGCCGCGAAAGACACCAATGCAGATTTAATTGTGATTGGTTCACATGGTCGTACAGGTTTGAAAAAATTATTCTTGGGCAGCGTTGCACAAAATATTTTGGGTGATACAGGCGTACCTGTTTTGGTGGTTCGTCAATAATTTAATCTATCGACTTGGTCTTACATTCAAAACTCAGCATTGGATGTAAGGCCTTTTTAATTGGCTAGCGAATCTCACCCGTCCACTGATACAGTTTTAAATTAACCTTCCCTGCGACAACTGCAATATTCTCCGCTTGTAATTTCACAATTTGAAGATTATCTCCCTGCGCATCGAGCTTACTTAGGCTAATTTTGCCTTGCGAATTGATCACGCGATGCCACGGCAAATCGTCTTCCACCTGCTGCAATACGCGACCAACCATACGGGCATGTTTTGGCAACCCTGCCATTTTGGCAATTTGCCCATAAGTCGCTACTTTGCCATATGGAATCAAGGCAACCACTTGCAGTATCAGCACACTCAGCTCTTGGGACGATGTTTTGGCAACTGACATCATCAAAATATCCTATTGCTTATAAATACTTAGAAGTTTTCAGGGCTTTCTAACCGCTTCACTTCTTGGACTTTTTCAGGATTATGCAGCAACGCCACACCATCTTCAGCTTTTACATCAACATAGGCATCGGGGTTGTAAATGGTAATGGTCTCATTACCATTGGCATCTTCACCGACGATATACTGAAAGCCCTTACGATTCATTTTATGACATAAGCGCTGATACCAGCCTTTAAAACCTTGCGTTTCTTCATGCGGGTTGTAATAGAAAGCATTCATCACCGCTGGCAGCCCTAAACCACACACCAAACCCGACAACAACACACTAATAAAGGTATAGCCAATTAAGATACTGCTGTACTCACTAAGTTGGGGGATATTGGCGACAGCAAGGATTAAAGCCAGAGAGATTCCCCCACGCACTCCGCCCCAAGACAGAATTGCTAAACTACCGTTATAACTTTTGTGGCGGAAGCTCGGGAAAAACGCAAATGCCAGATAATTGGCCGCAAAGCGCGATGCATGCAAAATAATAAAGGCAATGATTCCACCTAAAATCAGGCTTACACTTAAATCAAGAATAAACAGTTCAAGCCCAATCAGGGTAAATAAGAAAGAATTGATAATCCCTTCCACGGTATGCCAAAAATGGTTCACTTCTCGAATTTCACGCTCTTGCAGGATTTCTTTCCATTTATTACCCACAATCAAGCCGCCAATTACACAAGCAATTGGTGCAGAAGCATGGGCAAATAAAGCCACCAAGTAAGAGCCACATGCCAGTAAAGCCGTGGTTAAAATCAGGGACTCCATTTCATGCTTGCCACGCAGCAAACGTAGAATGGCCAAACCAAAGCCCCAGCCAATAATGATGGCCACGACAATTTCGTAAAGTAAGGTTTGTAATGTTCCAATTAAAGTGAAGTGCTCGCCTTGTAGTACATTGAGTAAGGTCATGAACAAGGCAATACACATGGCATCATTAAATAAAGATTCGCCTTCCAATTTCACCATTAAATGATGCGGTGCACGAACTGAACTTAACACGCCTTTAATCCCAATCGGATCGGTTGCCCCCAAGGCAGCCCCTAAAAGCAGTAACACCAATAAATCAACGTGCTGCCCCACCAAAAATTGATAGCCATATAGCGCCACACCGAAGAAAACTGCGCAGAGTACTAATGCAATACTGGCTAAGATGCTGATTGGTTTCCAGTAGCTGCGTAAATCGGAGACCTTAAATTTCAGCGCGGAAGAAGTCAAAATGAAACAAATGACCCCATTGATGAGGAAGTCATAAAAATCGATATGTCTGACCGCATTTTCAATATTGTGGATATTAATGGTAATGAACTGATTACCACTGAGCAGGCTGGCCCCCCATTGCAAGATAAAGACGAAAATTGCAGAAACAATCGGCACACCTATCGCTTGCGGGAAGCCTAAAATTCGCTTGTTAAAAATCGTGGTTGCAATCGATAGCGCAAAAACAACAGTAAAGATTTGAAGGAATAAGAAATTACCCATGCGAGTTCCGATGCTAACAATGGAGTCATATCAAGCGAATGAACTCAAGGCTTTTCGAATTCAGTAACGGCTTAAATACTTTTTTACATTTTGCAGTGTAGCGTTTTTTTCATCCCCTCACTTTATTTGGTTAATTTTTTTAACATAATTTTCCTACAGGATTGGGCAATCCCTTCAGACTTCATTACAATTTATCGTGACTACACATCTATATTTAAACCTAAGGATTTTGGCTCAATGATGCACCAGACCATTAAAACTATTTTTCGCTTGTGCTTGGCCGCCTGTATTTTTCTAATTACTTTAGCATTGCTCTGGACATGTGTAGTTAAAACCATAGAAATTCGCAACGCTACGCAAGAGATGGCGCAAGCGAAAACATTTGAACTGCGTTCCACAGCAGAAAAACCATTGGTGCTGGTCAGCAATAATCAGAAACCAGATGAAGCACTCTTTATTTTAGTGGCCAATCAAGGCTTTATTAGCAAAATAAACTGTGAACACTATGCGCAAGAGCTGTGTACGGATGCCGACAACCAAAGTCACCGTCGTCAAATTGACCATCTGCTGTTAAAACAAATCGGGGCGCAACACTACATTCAGCGCATTCAATTTCATGACAGTCAAACTCAAAAAGTCAGCAATTTTGACTATAGTGATGCCGAACTCCAAGCGTTCTTTGAACAAGATGTACAGCAGTTGAAATATACTGTTTTTGGCATCGCGATATTTGCGCTGATTGCACTTTACGTCAGCTTCCGCATTTTGCGTAACTTTAAACAGTTCCTACACAAATAGTACAGGCCACTTGGGACAGTCATGCCATTGATCTCCCTGCAATGAATGACTACCCTGCAGGTGCTTAAGGCTGCTGTGCAACTTGTGCAGCAGACAAGTTAAAAATGGCCAGCATGGCAATACTGATAAAACAGAACATCAAGGTTGCCATATTCAGTAAATCGGTCCAGGCTAAAAAGTTTAAAATCACCCCGCCCAGTAGACCACAGGCAAATTGCATACTGCCCATCACCGCACTGGCTGTTCCTGCTCGTGCGCCCTGTTCTGACATTGCCAAAGCCATTGCATTTGGTCCCGTAAAACCAATGCCAGACACTGCCAAGAACATGCCCGCAAAAACCAGTTCAAGCGGGGCATGAGCTAACAAACCCGCACCCACTAAAATTAAGGCACCCAGCAACTGAATAAAGCCCCCGATCTTTAAGCGGGTTAAAACCGACAAATGCTTGCCTAATTGTTTATTTAGGGTGGAAAGCAACATTATCCCAAAGGCATTTGATCCAAAGGCAATCGCAAAATGCTGTTGATTTAAACCATAACTACTCATCAGAACCGAAGCCGACGAACTGATATAACAGAATAAAACGCCACCCGAAAAGCACCCAGCCAACATCGGAATACGAAAACTACGGTCTTGAAAAATAGCCGCATAAAGCTGGAACACTTGCGACAAATTTAACCGTAAGCGGCGCTCTGCAGGCAATGTTTCTTGAAAGAAGAAATGAATACAGCCAAAGCACACTACACCAATAAGCATCAAAAACACGAAAATAGCATGCCAGTTAAAGTAGCTCAGGACCAGAGCACCTAGTGTTGGAGCAAGAATTGGGGCAACCCCCATCACAATCATCATACTAGCAAAGGCTTGGGCGGATGCATTCATATCTAAACGATCACGAATGGCCGCACGGGCAATCACCACCCCCACACAGCCGCCAAGTGCTTGTAAAACTCGCGCTGCAATTAATTCCCACTCATTACTTGCCATCACACATAACAAACTTGCCACCACATAGAGGCTTAACCCCAAATACAGCGGTTTCTTACGTCCTATTCGGTCACTCAGTGGCCCATAAATCAACTGCCCGATGGCTAAGCCTAAAAAATAAGCCGGCAATGTATTGGCCACCATTTGGGTGCTGACGCCAAAATCTTGTGCCATCTGCGGCAAGGCAGGCAAATACATATCAATTGACAGTGGACCAAGGGCGGTTAATAACGCCAAAAGCATGATCCACGTGCTGGAATAGGGTTTGGTTACAGCGTTTTGGGAGATATTCATATTTAATTTTTAACGACTAAGAAACAAGACAAGCTTACACTCTCCATAGTATGATTTATCCACTAAAAAAGTGAAATTAAATCCTGTCCCAATTCTGATTCACGGCTTGATTTGACCGACAAATTTTGAAGGAAAACACTTGAACACTTGGCTTACTCGTCTGAAGCAAACCACATATAACACTTCATTTATGTATAACGTCCGCATGATTATTGCGTTCACGGGTACCGCCTTTGTTCCTTATTTGTTAGGACAGCAACTTGCCACGATTCCACTCACCTTAGGGGTGGTTGCCGCAGGACTCAGCGATATTGATGACCGATTTTCCGTTCGTCTGCTAAATTTGGTCTATACCTATATTGGTTTCTTTGTCACTGCAACCTCAGTGTATTTCCTGTTTCCCTACCCCATCCTGTTTGCCATCGGTCTGATCATTTCGTGTATTGGTTTCATTTTATTGGGTTCACTGGGACGTCGCTATGCCACCATTTCTTATGGTTGTTTGGTGATCTCGGTTTATTCCATGCTGGGTGTGCATCTGTTTGAACAATGGTATATGCAACCCATGCTATTGGTGGCAGGCGCCGCTTGGTATGGCTTGATTTCCACCATCAGTTTTTTACTTTTCCCTGTACGCCAAGTGCAAGACAAACTGTCAGAATGTTATTCATCACTCGGTAACTTCCTGTTTGCAAAATCAAATTTGTTTGATGTGGATATGACCCCACAAAGTTATCAGCAAAGTATGATTGATTTGTCCTTAGAAAATGGCAAGTTGGTCGGCATTTTCAATGAAATGAAAACCGCTTTGCTGACCCGTTTAAAAGGTGACCGCGGTCAACGAGATACACGACGTAGCTTGCAATATTATTTTGTAGCACAGGATATTCATGAACGCGCCGACTCGGCACATATCGACTATCAGATTCTGACCAAAGTCTTTGAACATAGTGATATTTTGTTCCGTTTTCAGCGCATTCTCTCGATTCAAGGCAAGGCCTGTAAGGATTTGAGTGAAAGTATTTTATTGCGTAAAAACTATCGACATAACAAACGCTTTAAACATGCATTTCAAAACCTGAAAGTATCTTTAGAAAAATTACGTGATGACAGTCACTATGACCCGATTTGGGTCAATGCACTGTTT
The DNA here is from genome assembly GCF_054457875.1 of Acinetobacter sp. GXMZU3951. Lineage (NCBI taxonomy): Bacteria > Pseudomonadati > Pseudomonadota > Gammaproteobacteria > Moraxellales > Moraxellaceae > Acinetobacter > Acinetobacter sp. GXMZU3951. The sequence continues at coordinate 471,254 of NZ_JBTLFO010000001.1, forward strand.
TCGTTGTATCAGAACTTAAAGTCGATCGATGCGCAATTACGCAATCTGGAAACTGAACAAAATATTATTTTGGATAAAAGCAAACATATTGAAAATCAGCTCAAAGATGATGACCTAAAAGGTTGGGATGATATTGTCATTCGATTCAAACAGCATCTTAGCCCTGAGTCAGTTCTGTTCCGCCATGCGATACGGCTGTCGATTGTATTACTGGTCAGCTATATTTTTGTTCAGGTCACACAAATCCAATACGGCTACTGGATTATCCTGACGGCCCTATTTGTCTGCCAACCCAACTTTAATGCCACCAAACGTCGACTGCGCCTACGGGTGGTCGGTACGCTGATCGGGATTATTATTGGTGAAGCTGTCTTGTACTTTATTCCTTCAGTCGAAGGGCAATTGCTCCTGCTGATTTTAAGTGGGGTATTGTTCTTTGAACTACGCAGTAAACAGTATGCTCAAGCCACAGCTTTTATCACCATTTTGGCTTTAATTAACTTTAACTTGGATGGCTTGGGCTTTTCTGCGGCCCTGCCACGTATGATTGATACCTTGATTGGCTGTGGACTGGCATGGTTAGGCGTCAGTTTTATTTTCCCCGACTGGAAGTTCCGCCGACTTCCACGCAGTATTCAACGTAGCTTGCAGGCACAATGTACCTATTTAAATGAAGTAATTCAGCAATATAAACAAGGGCGTAACAATAGCTTGAATTATCGTGTGGTGCGTCGGGCTGCAAATAACAGCGATGCCGATGTCGCTTCGCTGATTTCAACCCTTGCGACTGAACCTGATTTTGACCCGACGCAGAAAGCACAGGCTTTTGAATTCCTCTGTCTCAATCATACTTTTTTAAGTTATATTGCCGCGCTTGGTGCGCATCGTGCACAAATCACCGATCCTGAAATTCTAAATTTACTCGATCAAGCCTTAGATGACATTCAAGGCGCGTTATTAAAAGATGAAATGCCAGACCTCACTGCACAGAATATGTTGCAGACCATTCGGCAGCGGCTGACGCAAGACAAAAAAGAAGATCAATTGTCTTTAATTATTTTACAGCAATTATCTTTAATGTTCAGTATTTTACAGCAACTTAGCCATCTCAAGCAGAGTCTGAGTAATGCGCGTGATGATCAAGCGACTGAGTTAGCCTCTTTGTAGTTTAAGTTATGGAGAGATTGAACTTGTGCATTGTTGAGCACGCACGTGATTTTGCATAAAAAAAGCATGCAGATACCTTCAATCCAATGCATTTATAAAGTGCCAAGTCTGCCGATTTAATGCTAAACTTTCTTTAGTTCTAAATTTGCTCTTTTCACTATGACCGCAAAAAATTTATACGCGTATACGCTACAACCTGTGAACTACGAAATTTCTGAAGCTGAGCAGCGTCATGCTCAGATGGTAATTTGGCGTAGCACCAATAAAATTAGCACCAAAGCATGGATGATTATGGGTGCAATCGTAGCACTTGCTCTTTTAGGCATCATCTTATTGAAAAATTACTCCACGATTTTCTGCTGGGTGGCAATTATCGGGGTGGCTTTATACCTTGCAATTCGTATCTATGGCTTAGAATGGTATGTTAAACGCAAAATGAATGAGTTTCCTATACAGGAAATTAAAGGCGTAAAACTGGGTGTGCAACCGCATGGTATTGTGATGCGCCAACAAATGGGCATGCAAGAAGGCGTGGGTGCTATTGGCTGGAAAGACATTTATGAATGGTACAACACCCCTGAATTTATGCTATTGAACTTCAAAGTAAAAGATCAGCAAGGTGCTTACATTCTGCCTAAGCGTATGGATTCTCGTAATTTTTCTTTCGAGACCATTCGTAAGCACTTGAAAGAAACTGTTGGTGAAGCAAAGCAAATTTAAGCTTCTTCCCCGATACACAAAAGCCTTCTGAAATATGAAGGCTTTTTTACGAAACTAATTAAAAACGATAATGAGAATAAATATTATCTGCAAAATCCACATTATCTGCTAAATCTTCAGTTATAATTTCGCCAATTTATTCACACATCCAATATTTGACCATCATGTTGAAAAAAACATTTTTCCAAATTCACTGGTTTATGGGGATTACCGCTGGATTAATACTGTCCATAATGGGGGTGACTGGCGCAATTTATTCCTACGAACAACAAATTCTAAAATGGATCAACACGGACAGTTATGTCGTCCATGCCGAAAATCGAGATAAACTTAGCCCTGCCGAGCTATATACCCATTTTCAACAGGTCGACCCAAATATTCAGATTAACAGCATTACCATTGCGAAAGACCCGACTGCCTCAAGCACAATTAATATTGTCAAAGAAGGTGCGCGTAAAGGGTATAACATGATGGTCAACCCCTACTCTGCCGAAGTCCTACCTGAAATTAAAGGACAAGGCTTCTTCCAATTTGTACAGCAACTGCACCGCAATTTAACCGTTGGTCCTGTGGGGAAACAGATTACTGGTGCTTGTACCCTCATGCTAATTTTCTTTGTCTTGAGTGGTCTGTATTTGCGCTGGCCTAAAAGGCATTCGTTTAAGCAATGGTTCATGCTTAAACCACAACTGAAAGGGCGTAATTTCCTCTGGGATTTACATGCTGTAGTGGGCACTTGGGTGGTCGTGTTTTATCTACTGATGGCATGCACCGGACTCTATTGGTCGTATGACTGGTGGCGTAATGGTATGTTTAAAGTCATGGGGGTTGAACGTCCTCAACCTGAAATGCAAGGTGGCAAGCCTGAAGGACAAGGTCCACGCCCAGCATCGGGCGAACACCGTGCTGAGCATGCTCCTCAAGGGCGACCCGCTGAAGATGGGCGAACTGGTCAAGGACGCGGTCAATTTGCAGCGAATGCAGGTCATCCAGAGACTCGTCAAGCATGGGCTGCTAGCAAAAGTGAATCAGGTCGACGTGGACCTGCGGATGGTGAAAGTCGTGGTGCTCAGCAAAAAGCTGCGAATTTTAGTCCTGAACAAATGCAGACTGTGCTGACACAGACATGGACAGGAGTTCAAGCCAAACTCGGACATGACTACTCAACACTGACTTTAAATCTTCCGAAAAAAGCAGATGGCAAAGTTGAACTCAGCTTTGTGGACTCAATCCCTCAACATGAACGTGCACGAAACAAAGCCGTCTATGACTATCAAGCAGCAAAAGTACAAGATGTTGAGTTGTATCAAGATAAAAAGCTCAATGAAAAAATCATGAGCAGCATGTTGCCTGTACACCGCGGCAGCTTCTTTGGACCAATCTATCAGTTTTTCGCCATGCTTGCCGCTTTGGCAATGCCATTATTCTTTGTGACGGGTTGGATGCTGTATCTCAAACGTCGTAAACAGAAGAAACTCACCCAAGCTGCACGTGCTAGCTTAAATAGTGTAACCATTGATCCACATGCGAAACCTTGGTTGATTGTCTATGCATCACAAACGGGTATTGCAGAACAATTGGCTTGGCGAACAGCCACCAGCTTACAAGAAGCGCGTCAACCTGTAAGTGTTAAAACGATACAGCAACTTACATCAGAAGAATTAAAAACAGCTCAACAAGTCCTGTTTGTGGCGAGTACCTATGGCACTGGCGATGCACCAGATCTGGCGACAAGTTTTGCCAAAACAATGCTAAAGAGCACACTTGACCTGAGTCAGTTGCAATTTGCGGTCTTAGCCCTAGGCTCAAAAGAATATCCAGAAAGCTATTGTAGCTTTGGACACACCATTGCAGCTTGGCTCAAACACAATCACGCACAGGCCATGTTTGATACGATTGAAGTGGATAATGCCAACCCGCATGACATTCAGCGTTGGAATGCTGCATTGGCAAAAGTGAGCAAGCTAGAACTGCAAGCCATGCAGATTGATAAAACCTTTGACAGTTGGACTCTGATCCAACGTGAATTGTTAAATCCAAATAGTCTGGGTGCGCCTGCCTTTAATCTTGAGTTACAGGCCAAACATGAAGCCCACTGGCAAGCCGGTGATATTGCCGAAGTTCAGCCAGGCAACAGCCCTGCCCGCATTCAAGCCTTTATGGAAAAACACCATATTGCAGCACAAACGCAAGTTGAATCGTTAGCGATCCCTATTGAACAAGCACTTTGGAATAAACAGCTAAATACTGCGGTTGAACCTTTTGCCAATATGGAACACCTACTCGAACAACTCGAAACACTTCCTGCACGAGAATATTCAATTGCCAGTATTCCTAGCCAGCAAAAAATCCGTTTGGTAATTCGTCAACAGCAAGATGCCCAAGGTGAACTCGGTTTGGGCTCAGGTTGGTTAACGGCACATGCGAAAATTGGTCAGGAAATTGCACTACGTATTCGTAACAACGAGTCTTTCCATTTAATTGATGACAATCGCCCAATCATTTGTATTGGTAATGGTACTGGTATTGCTGGGCTCATGAGCCTTTTACATGCCCGTGTGCGTGCCGATTATACTCAAAACTGGCTGATTTTCGGTGAACGTCAACGTGAGCATGACTATTTCTATCAAAGTACCATCGAAGCATGGCAAACGACTGGCATGCTAGAGCGTCTAGATTTAGCTTTCTCACGCGATCAAGCCGAAAAGGTCTATGTGCATCATGTACTTCGCAATCAAGCCGCCGAACTGGTAGCGTGGATTAATCGTGGTGCGGTCATTTATGTTTGCGGCAGCATACAAGGGATGGCCCGTGATGTAGATCAAGCCCTGATGGATATTCTGGGTGAAAACACCGTTGAACAACTTCGCCTTGATGGCCGTTATCGTCGTGATGTTTACTAATCCCTAGCCGTATTAAACCGTGAAAACCGAGCTCTAGTGAGCTCGGTTTTACATTTGAAAAGAATATCAACATCTGTAAGGTCTAAACTCAGCTACAATTGCACCTAAGTCTTTCAAATTCTCATCTACAATAATGCTAACTACTCAATTTAAACGGCTTTTTTCAGCTTTTATTGGAACTATTTTATTCTTAGATGGCATCTATTTAATTGGCCTCAATAAAATCCACTTAGGGACGCTCCTTCCCTTACTGATCGGCATTGCACTGCTATTTTTTGCACTTTTTTATCATAAAATACAAATCGTTGTGCATAAAACTCCATTAAGAACCCATCTCTGGCGCTTCGGCTGGGCAGTTTTTCTGCTTTGGAGTGCGAGCGTATTCTGCTTCTTTCTCTATTTGCATCTTGCAACCCAAAATAATGTTCAGCAAGTTCCTGTGAAAGCGATTATTGTCTTAGGCAGCGGTATAGAAAACGGGCAACCATCGGCAACTTTGGCTCAGCGTTTAGATCGCGCTGCGGAAGTTGCAGCCCAGCAACCCACTGTACCGCTCATTATGACGGGCGGATTAGATTTTCGTGAACAATATACTGAAGCGGAAGTCATGTCTGCGTATCTACAACGCAAATTTTCCATTCAAGCCACACGTATTTGGCTTGAAGATAAAAGTACCAGTACCGATTTAAACCTTAAAAACAGCCAAGCTATCTTAACACAACACAATATTCCTCTCACTGCCCCGATCGCGATGGTCACCAGCGACTTTCACACCTTAAGAGCCGCAGCAATTGCCAAGAAACAAGGTTACAGCCAAATTATCGCGGTTGCCGCACCAACACCGCTGGTTAACCGTTATAATTCATGGCTGAGAGAATATTTTGCCTACCTCAGTGGATGGCTACTCAATGAATATTAAGGGCTAATTTAACCGGATATGACGCGGCAAAGGCAATTTCAAGCTCTGGAATAACTCAGGCTTTTGTAAATAGATTTGATAGAGATAATTTTTTAAGTCTAATAAAAACTTTTCAGGCAACACCATCAGATTATGTCCATCTGGTGTAAGATCTATTGAAATGGTGGTGTTTTGCTGACGTAAATACGGAATAAGCTGCTCAATTAAATTTTTAAGTGGAATTTCCTGCACTTGGTAATTTGCCCAAGTGTCTTTAATCATCAATTTTGCTAAATTTTTATTTTGCCAAATTGGAAATCCACGCTGTCCAGATGGCGTTGTACATATTGCCCAACCGTCCTGATACAATGCGATGATTGAACCTTGTGCAACCATATTCTCAATGAACTGCTTATAAAGTTCTTTGACATTATCACTAGAACTAGAGGTTTTAGATGCCGCTTTACGCTGATAAGGATTTCTCATGCATATCATTATATTGAAATTATTATAGAATAAATTCTATACAACAATGAACATGTAGACAAGATAAACGAGAGATATGGTGGGCGCTGACGGGATCGAACCGCCGACATTCTGCTTGTAAGGCAGACGCTCTACCAACTGAGCTAAGCGCCCTGAGAGAAAAACAACAGTGTTGTTTTTATGACGCAAGATAATAAGATTTTATCTTGGTATTTAATAGCTTAAGTCTCAGGAACTTAAGATAAATGGCGCAGCGGACGGGGCTCGAACCCGCGACCCCCGGCGTGACAGGCCGGTATTCTAACCAACTGAACTACCGCTGCAACACGGAATCTTTAAAACCAAAATCCATAATCTGTCAAAATTATGGTGGGCGCTGACGGGATCGAACCGCCGACATTCTGCTTGTAAGGCAGACGCTCTACCAACTGAGCTAAGCGCCCTAAGGCATTAAAAATAGCATCACTATTTTTAGGATGCAAGATAAACACTAAGGATTATCTTTAAACAACTTGTCAGGTTGCATGGATTACTTTGGAATGGCGCAGCGGACGGGGCTCGAACCCGCGACCCCCGGCGTGACAGGCCGGTATTCTAACCAACTGAACTACCGCTGCATCGCAAAGAAATCTGGTGGGCGCTGACGGGATCGAACCGCCGACATTCTGCTTGTAAGGCAGACGCTCTACCAACTGAGCTAAGCGCCCGCATTAAATGATCTGTATAAATGGCGCAGCGGACGGGGCTCGAACCCGCGACCCCCGGCGTGACAGGCCGGTATTCTAACCAACTGAACTACCGCTGCACTTACACAAAGTCACTAATGTGGTACAAACAATTTATTAAACTCATCAAGTGGCGCAGCGGACGGGGCTCGAACCCGCGACCCCCGGCGTGACAGGCCGGTATTCTAACCAACTGAACTACCGCTGCACTGAGAGTTTAACGTAAAGGCTTGGTGGGCGCTGACGGGATCGAACCGCCGACATTCTGCTTGTAAGGCAGACGCTCTACCAACTGAGCTAAGCGCCCTTAACATCTTCATCGTTTGTGAGGTGCATTATAGAGAATCTTTACCGAGTGTCAAACGCTTTTCTCACAGTTTTCATCATTTTATGTTTGAGTGATTAAAAAATAGGTGGATTGCTATAAAAACAAACAAATTCTGTATGTTATTTATAAAATAGTGCTACTTTTTTTAATTCACAGCGCTAGATTATTTTTATGGTCACCTTATTTTTAGCAAAAAAAAAGACTGATGACTTTCAGTTTTACACCGAACCGCTCCGTTAAAACATAAATTTTGCAGATTAAACCAAATTTAAAGCATGTTCTGAAATGTATACCAGCGCCTTTTCCGGTATGAGTTCAAATAATTCAATCACGTCTTCATTCCGCATGCGAATACAACCATGTGACATAGGAATCCCCATAGGCTCGCTGTCAGGTGTACCATGAATATAAATATAGCGGTTAAACGTATCACAGCCCTCGCCTTGGTTAAAACAAGGTTCTAAGCCTGAAAGCCATAAAATACGGGATAAAATCCAGTCTCGTTCCGGAAATGCATCAGCCAGTTCTTGATCATAGACCTCGCCCGTTTCTTTACGGGCAATAAATACCGCATTGGCTGGGGCATATTCACCAAATTTTAACGCGACTTGATGCCATCCTCGGGGCGTTTTTCCACTATTTTCTTGCTCGCCAATACCATTTTTACCAGAGGAAATAACATAAAATTTATTGTATTTGGGCAACTGTAAGGTTTGTTCAGCTAAATCGATTAAAATATCTGCTTGTTGTAATGAATATTGCATTGGACTGACCTAAATAAAATAGCGGCTACCGCTAGCATAAACGATGCCTATTATTTTCATGTTGCTTCGGGGCGTAACCATAACCAAATCGCTACAATCAGCATGGTTAAATCGGTAAAGACTTTTACCGCAAAAGGCGCCGTGGTGAATAGCATCATTATGCCACTGAGGGCCATCATCAGCGAAGCGATCCATTTCGCTTTCCGTGGCACTGTGCCATTTTCACGCCATGCACGTAGCGTTGTACCGTATTTAGGATGATTCAATAACCAATCATCCATCTGTGGCCAGCCTTTAGATGCTGCCCAAGCGGCTAAAATCAAGAAGACTGTTGTTGGCATACCTGGCAAGACTGCTCCAATAAAGCCTAAAATGACAAAGAGCACCACCAAACTTCGCCAAAACAATCCCTTCATCTTCAAGCCCTACTTCTAGAATTGCGCTAGTATAAAATGTTTTTACACTTTATCCTTTTTAAATTCTGTACTTTGTTCAGTTCCATTTGGTTTTGCTTATGTTTGACACATTACAACAGGATTCTCTGTTTGAACCTTGGTTGCATTATAAAAATCCGTTGGTGCGTCAACTCGCTTTTACGGTCGCCAGTCCAAATATTCTTTCAGCGTATCCCGAACAGTTTGTGATTCAGCAACCATTTCAACTACATGCCCACAACCTATGGCAAAAATACTTTAACCTATATCAGCCACGATTAAATTTTTTAGATCAGCATCCGAATGAATTAGAAAACTTTCTCAATCAATTAAAAAGCACCCGCTTAGGTTTAAGATTTGAAATGTTCGTATGGTTTTGGCTGCGTGAACATCAATATCATCCTTACCATTTACTTGGACACAGTATTCAGCAAATTTCTGGTCCTAGAACCTTGGGGGAAATTGATTTTCTGCTACAGAATACTGAAAGCAATCAAGTCGAACATTGGGAAGTTGCGCTGAAATATTATCTGGCTGAATGTGATTTTTCCTTGCCCCACTGGTATGGACTAAATAGAACGGATACCTTAAAACGTAAATTAAATCACTTTACTCAAAAACAATTTCAATTTAATCAAGCACTCGATTATCCCATCCAACAGCGCTTCGTCATGCTCAAAGGTCAACTTTATCTGCCTTTAAATACTTCATTAGCGCAAATTCCTGACTGGGTCTGCCGCCAGCGTCGCTTAGGCTTATGGGGGTATGATTTTATCCCAAGCGAGTATTTTACTTATCGTCTGCAACGTCACGAATGGCTCTGTCCGAACTTGTGTGCAACCAGTCAGACTCCACACTTTTGGACCGATGGACTGTATGCGTATCAGCAAGGGACTGAAAAGAACTTTTATATGTATCGTAATCCACCGCTATTACAGCACCCTTCTGCTCAAAATAACTCAGATTAAACAAGGTTATACAATCATTTACTTTTCTACGATCAAATTGACGTACTTTTATTTGCGATTATTTTTTAACTTCTTAAAAGTTGGAACTTAAAATTTTTTTTGGAGTATGTCATGAAAAATGCAATCGCGATCTCTTTATTACTGGGCTTTATTTTAACTGGCTGTAATACGGTTGCAGGTGTGGGCAAAGACGTTTCTAAAGTCGGCGATGTCGTCACCAACAGTGCTGAGAAGACGGCAGACAAATTATAGTTTTTCTCTCATCTCTTCAGACCTTATCAAAACGATAAGGTTTTTTTATTTCAAAACTCCCTTTCTTGATGCGATTCGCCTATCATAGTTGCATATTTTTCACTTGCTTTGCCGTATGAACCACTCCGAAACTCTCGAACTTAGTTTACAGTTACTTCGCCAACCTTCTGTTACTCCTGTAGACCATAATTGCCAAAATATTATGGCTGAACGTCTAGAAAAAATTGGTTTTCATATTGAACCTATGCGTTTTGATGACGTGGATAACCTTTGGGCACGTAAAGGAACCGAATCTCCTGTTTTTTGTTTTGCAGGACATACCGATGTTGTCCCAACTGGAAATCTAGATGCTTGGCATTCTGCACCATTCATTCCAGAAATTCGTGATGGCAAGCTTTATGGTCGTGGCAGTGCCGATATGAAAACAGCACTGGCTGCAATGGTGGTAGCATCAGAGCGCTTCGTTGCCAAACATCCAAACCATAAGGGGTCAATTGCCTTTCTGATTACTTCGGATGAAGAAGGTCCAGCGATCAATGGCACGGTGAAAGTGATTGAAACACTAGAGGCACGTCAGGAAAAAATGACGTGGTGTTTGGTGGGTGAACCGTCTAGTACCAATCATTTAGGCGATATCGTGAAAAATGGTCGTCGTGGTTCATTAAATGCGGTCTTAACGGTTAAAGGGAAACAAGGGCATGTCGCTTATCCACACCTAGCGATTAACCCGATTCATATGGCCTCTAAGGCGGTTGCTGAACTGTGTGATACGGTTTGGGATCAGGGCAATGAGTACTTCCCTGCTACATCATTCCAAGTTTCAAATATTCAGGCCGGTACTGGCGCAACCAATGTTGTACCAGGCACAATGACGGTGACCTTTAACTTCCGTTATTCAACTGAAGTGACCGCTGAAGAATTAAAAGTCCGTGTCCTAGAAATTTTAGATCGTCATGGTCTTAACTATGAGATTAAATGGACACATTCAGGTCTACCATTCTTAACTCCTGTTGGTGAATTGGTGAATGCTGCACAAAATGCAATTCGCAATGTCACAGGTCGTGAAACTGAATTATCAACCAGCGGTGGTACGTCTGACGGTCGTTTCATTGCGCCAACGGGTGCACAGGTGCTTGAGTTGGGCGTATTAAATGCCAGCATCCATCAAATTGATGAGCATGTGAATGTAGCTGATCTTGAGCCACTTGCTGAGATTTATGAACAAATTCTAGAAGGCTTATTAACTTAATTGGTTGATTTAGCTAAAACAAAAAACCCATGTTGACACATGGGTTTTTTTATCAATCTGAACAGTTAAAGAAGACCTAAACTGGCCTGTATCTGTGCCATATTCGGAACTTGGAAAGTTTGTTCCCCCATCCGCACATATTGAAACACCATCGGATCCGTCACAGTCATTTCCTCATCAACCACTTCAGAAATACGCACACGCACCGATTTCGGCATTTCATTACACATTAAGGCAAACCGTTGATTGACCTCATCCCCTTCAATCACTAAAGCAACACCTGCGTCTTGAGCAGGATCATTGACCGCAAATACTGGAAGTTTGACATCATGCCATTCTACCGAATTCACATGGGTTGGACTATCCAGTGCAGAAAGTACAATGTTCTGTGGCAGTAGCATCGCCACTTTGCCATAACACTGAATAATGTACGCATCGATAAATCCTGTAGAAACAGTAATGAGATGGTGTAACTCCTGTTGACTAATCTGGTCTAAGACCGACTTATTCGCAGTATTCTCACTCATCTTATTCACCCTGTTTCGCCATCAATAAGCTTTCAATATTATTTAACAGTTCAGCTTCTTGGAAAGGTTTACCCATATAGTGTGTTACCCCAAGACTGAAGGCACGTTCACGATGTTTTTCACCCGTACGTGATGTAATCATAATAATCGGCAATTGCTTGTGGATTTCATGATGGCGAACTAAATTGGTCACCTCAAATCCATCCATGCGCGGCATTTCAATATCCAACAACATTAGGTCTGGTCGGACATTTTCTAACTGCTCAATGGCATCGACACCGTCTTTTGCAGTCACAACATCATAACCTTGTCGCTCAAGTAAACGCGACGTTACCTTACGTACTGTTACCGAGTCATCTACAATCATAATCAAACGACAGGTATCGCTATAACGATATGAATCACGCTGATCATAGACATGTTTCACACGCTGTGTGGTCTGGATTTGACGTGCAATATTTTGCCCATCTAAAATCAAGCAGACTTGTCCATCCCCGAGAATTGTCGCGCCTGCAATTGCCCCAATCGCTGCGAACTGCTGCCCAATTGGTTTTACAACAATTTGTGCACGTGAACCAATTAACTGATCAACCAATAACGCAATCGTTTGACCACTATTTTCTTTGATGAGCAAGACAGGTAAAGAATGCGCAATACTACCTAGACGAGGTAATGGTTGATTTGATACAAACTCGGACAGATAACGTAATTTATAACTTTCATTATCAATCTGGAAGTAATCATCCTTACTATTGAAGTAGTTTTCAAGTGCCGTAGGTGCAATTCGGACAATACGTTCAATTTGTGCCAATGGAATCGCAAACTGCTGATCACCTGATTTCACCATCAAGGCATCACTTACCGCAACCGTTGTTGGTACCCGAATACTAAAGCTGGTGCCACGTCCTAAGGTGGAATCTACAGCAACATGCCCCCCTAAGGCTTTAATCGAGCTTTGAACCACATCCAGTCCGACCCCACGTCCCGAAATCTGGGTAATGTGCTGTGCCGTACTAAAACCAGGATGGAAAATAAACTGTAAGATCTCCTGCTGTTCAAGCATTTGATCGGCTTTCATCAAGCCTAAAGCAATGGCTTTTTCTTTAATTTTGCTGACATCAATGCCTTTACCATCATCATGGAACTCAACAATAACATCAGTACCTTGACGGGTAATATTCAGTTCAATTCGTCCAACTGCTGGTTTGTTTGCTAACTGACGTTGCTCAGGATCTTCAATCCCGTGGTCAACTGCATTTCGCAGCATATGCTCTAGTGGTGTCGTCAAGCGCTCCAAGATGGTACGGTCTAATTCACCTTCGGTATTGTTTACAATCAGTTCAGCAGGACGATTCAGCGTTGATGCAGTCTGGCGCACAATCCGTTGCAAACGTGGTAATAAGCGCGAGAAAGGAACCAAACGCGTCCGCATTAAGCCTTCTTGAATTTCAGCCTGAATCCGCGATTGCTGTAATAACAAACCTTCAGTATCACGAATCTTTTCAGCCAAGGTACTCTTAAAGTCAATTAAATCCGATGCCGATTCCGCCAACGATTTAGACAATTGATTCAATGAAGAATATTGGTCCATTTCTAGTGGATCGAAATCCGCATAGCGTCCGACTTCACTACCATGCTTCGCAATAATTTGCGACTCTAATTCACCTTCCATTCGACGTAATTGGTCTGCCAAACGCTTAATGGCCAATTCCATTTCATTCAGCGTATTCCCCAATTGCCCCAAATCCATCTCAATACGGGAACGGTTAATCGAATTTTCACCCGACAAATCGATCATTTTCTCGATCAAATCAGCTGAAATTCGAATCATTTCATTGGATTGATCGCTTTGACCAAAACTTTCCCATTCACCCATCATTGCAGGAGGTTCAGTACCATCGCCCTGAATAAATTCAAAACTTGGCGTTGTAATTGCAGCAAGCTCTGGACTCTTACGTGTCGGCAATTGAACCGTAACATCGACATACTCAATGGCTTCAAGACTGGCTTTTAAGCTGTCAAAGTTACTGTAATCATGTTCGAAAATCGCTTGTTTTAACCATGCAAGCGTGGTCTGTAACAAGGCATCATAAACATTGGAATTGAAATGATGAACCGCAAACTGCTCAAATGTACTTTCAATTCGATAGGCAATTGCACCCACCGCTTCAATTTCAGCCATACGCGCACCGCCTTTTAGACTATGCGCAGCACGTTGTAATTGAAGCAATAAGCTACGGTCACTACGTTGTTCAAACCATTGTTTCAACAACTTGTCCATAGTTTCGAAGATTTCTGCCGCTTCTTCGAAGAAGGTTTCTTCGACGATAGAACGTACACTCTCGTCCGAATCCGTGGTCTGTGCCTGTACGGCTAAAGAAGCCGGTTCATCCCAGTCAATCTCAAGTGCTTCATCTTCAAAAGCACCCGTAATATGTGCTGGTTGCGCTACTGGTTTATCCACAGAAGTCGTAGCATATGCAGCAACTTTTTCTATCGCAGCCAAAGTTTGTTCAGGCGTGACTTCAACACTCATCGGAGCAACAGCACCAGCCACCAAGGCCTGAATATTCGTTAAAATATCAATCGCTTCTGGTGCTGGATAATCGACACGTTGTTCACGAATAGTTTGAATACGATCGGCGATATTGTCTTGTACCAATCGAACGATCTGAATGAGTGCAGGTGACACTTGAATTTGTTGATTGATAATACGCTCATAAATCGTTTCGAGTTCATGTGCGATTAAACCAATATGCGTCGCCTGAATCATGTTTGCACCCCCTTTCAAGGTGTGCAAATAACGCATCAAATTATTTAAAGCGGCAGTATTGGACTGATCACTACTCCATGTATGTACATCCTGATCAATCCCCACAAGCAACTCATCAGCTTCCTCAAGGAAAATATCGAGGAGATCATCATCAAACTGACGATTTGACTCTTCAGCATCTTGCAAGTTGTGGTCAGCTTGTAAGCGTTTTGACAATATTGCAAAGTCAACAGCAATAATTTTTTGACTTTCTTCAGACGTTACATCGGCTTCCACTTGAAGAGCAGTAGCATCGGTTGCTTGTTCTACGTCCTCAAAGATTTCTAAATCCTGCTGAACAAAAGCAATTAGATTTTGCAGTACTTGATCTGCATGCCCGCTCAGACTGATACGTTGACCCGCGGCCAAAGTATCAAATAAATAGATAAATTCTTGATGGGCCTGACTAAACAGCTCATAGGCATAATCAATATTTAATAGTGCTGGCTTAGCTAACAGTGCCTGATAACACGCATCTAAAGTTTGAATAAATGAATGAATACCTGCCGAGGCGCGATTGTCTGTATGCTGGGCTAATAATTCTGCCTTAGTGCTTAATTGCTGAACATAAGCAGGAAACTCTGTTTTCGCCCGTTTCTCAAATTCCAATTCCGCATCTAACAGTAAATCAATATCTAGTTCAATCAGTTGAGACACTAACCCTTGTGGGTTTGCAGTTGTCTCCATATCTTGGTGACTAAAACCATAATCTTCCCAAGCCTGATTGAAGGTTTGATCAATTTGGTTCAGATTCTCTAACTTGCCTTGACGTAGAATATGTAAATAATCACGGACAAATTCAGCATATTGAATCAGCAATGCCGTTTCATTTGAAGAGGAAACAATTTCTTCTTGCAATAAGGTTTTAAATAAATTTTCAACTTTTGAGCTGGCATCAAAAATTTGCTGGATATGCGCCATGGACGAGCTGCCACGCAGCGTATGTAATGCACGTATTAAGGCATTATAGTCTTGGCCTTCTTCAGCCTCTTGTTTTAAGAAACCGTCAATGGTTGCTAAATGCTCTTCGGCTTCTTCAATAAAGATTGCGGTAGTAACATCTTGCAGATCTTTAGATTCTTGCAATAATGTTTCTTCGGCCAACGTAACATCTTCATGCTCAGTTGCAAATTCGAGTCCTGTCGTATCCTGCTCTGATTTGAGCTGATCCGCTAAAAGCAACAATTCTTCTAATGCAGGTTCTGGCGATTGACCTTGTTGTAACTGTTGCCCCAATAGCACTAAAGGACGTAAATCAATTTCAATTGGCTTTACCTGTTTGAATTGTGGGTAAAGCTTGTACTGAAAAATGCGATAAACGGTTTGTGCAAATTTTTGAATCGTGTGATCCAAGGCGATTGCTCCCGCAATCACACGATTTAATGTATCTTCAACAGCCCAAGCCAGCTCCCCTGCCGACTTAGCCCCAACCATACGACCAGAACCTTTCAGCGTATGAAAGTGCCGACGAATAGTCATTAGCGTGTCTTGATCTGCGGGATGAGCAAACCATTGGGTAAAAATGCTGTCTAACTCGGCAAAGATTTCTTCAATTTCTTCTACAAAAATCTCTAAAATCTCAGCATCTTGATCAAGATAACTATCTTCTGGAAGCGTTGTCGTATTGACTAAGTTTTTTAATATTTCTTTCATAGCTTTGGCTTCTTACGTTTTGCCACCATAAAAGGCGCTCAAACCTGAGTGTAATCATCACGCTGGACTAATTTCTATAGTCCAGCGGGTCGATGCTTTAAACTAGATTGATCTACCGCTCTATGCCAGATCGGTAGATCATTTGCTTGCGCAAATTATTCAGGTAGTTTGAAGTCCGTTACAGATTCACGTAATGACTCTGCCATGTTGGCAAGTTCAGAAACCGAACGCGCTGTATCGAAGGTTGCTGTTGTGGTTTGAGAGGTAATCTCTTGTACAACATTCATCGTCGTTGCAATATGGCCTGCAGAAGCGGATTGCAGTTTTGCTGCATCAGAAATGCTTGCAATCAATTTCGCCAAGTTACCCGATACGTTTTGAATTTCATCCAGTGCTACACCCGCATCCTTCGATAAGTTTGCACCACGTACAACCTCAGAGGTGGTTTGCTCCATCGAAATTACGGCTTCGTTGGTATCTGTCTGAATGGTTTTTACTAAGGTTTCAATCTGCTTGGTTGCCGATGCAGAACGTTCCGCAAGACGCTGAACCTCATCCGCTACGACCGCGAAACCACGACCGGCTTCACCCGCCATCGATGCTTGAATCGCAGCGTTTAATGCCAGAATGTTCGTTTGGTCGGCAATATCGTTAATCAGGGCTACGATGTTACCAATTTCCTGAGAAGATTCACCCAAACGTTTAATACGTTTTGAGGTTTCTTGAATCTGTTCGCGAATGATATCCATACCTTCAATCGAACGGTTTACAACGTCTGCACCATTCGATGCAATATGTACCGAACGTTCTGCTACCGCTGCTGATTCAGATGCGTTTGCAGATACTTGGTCAATAGACATGGCCATTTCGTTAATTGCGGCAGAAGCACCTGCAATCTCTTGCGCCTGATGCTCAGATGCCTCAGCCAACTGGTTGGTAATGATCTGTGTATTTTGCGTATAGTGCGCCACTTCGGCAGAAGTTTCAGTGATTCGAGAAACTAACTCACGTAATTGGTCGATCGCAAAGTTAATCGAGTCGGCAATTGCACCAGTAAAGTCTTCAGATACCGTTGCATAAGAACGTAAGTCACCATCTGCCAAGTCGGCAATTTCATCAAGTAAACGTAAAATCGCATTCTGGTTACGGTCATATTCTTCTTGTAGACGCGATACACGGACTTTATCGGCTTCACCACGAAGTACAAGTAATTTAAATACGCAGAACAAGAAGCCCAATAAAGCCAGAATTAAGCCCAATGCAGGAATTGCAATCGCCCAACCTGTACCACCAGACAATTTGTTCAAATTGCTTAGCAGCGCATCTGATTGTTCAAAAATTGAAGAAGATGCTTGACGTACTTTTACGATTTGAGCCGAGTTCTTTAATACGGTTGCCGCTGCTGATTTTAATACTTCATCATATTCAGCTTTAATACCATCTAAAGACTCACGTAAAGCTGGCTCTGAAATCTGTTGTACACCGAGTTCTGCGCTACCATTAATTTGTGCATTTAAGTATGAACCAAAGGTTTCAGTATCAGCACTAAAGTCATCCGCTGAAGCACTGGAATTGGTCGTCCCGGTTAGAACCGAGTTAATCGAACGTAAAATACGTTCTGCAATGAACACCTGGTTCTTCGCAATCACCACCTGACTACTTGGCATGTTTTGACGTGCCATTTGGTCAACCATCAGGTTATATTCAGCCTGAATCCCAGGAATACTTTCACTAATCGCAATGTTCGTGTCATATAACTGATTAATGATTTTTTGTTGCGATGCAATTAAGTCAATGTTTTCAGAAACTTTTTTCCATTGCACATCAACTTCACGTAATGCCTCAGTACTCGCATGAATATCATTGACTGTTTCAAGATTTTCAGCAAATGCCTTTTGCGATTCGGTTAATTTTTTAATCGACTCTGGTGTACCCGACGCAGTTGCTTCAGTCGCTTGACGTGAAATTGTTTGCGATAAAAGACGTAACTCACCCAAACTACGCGTATATTCGTTATTTCTCGGTACGCTATAGAATAAGTACAACAGAAGGAAAATTGCCAAGATGATACAAAACGCTGCACCCAAAATTAATGGCCTGGACTTTTCACTGTCACCGAATACACGTGAAAACTGTTCCGTCTGTGATTGAATTTTTGCTACTAAAGCATTACCACCCGAACGGTTGGTACTTTCACCTGCATTTTTCTTTTTTAGTTTAAAGCCCATGCAGCTTCTCCCCCGAATTTCGCCTTCATTCTTACTTAATGTGCGTGAGTATTTAATTTATAAGTTTTATAGATGCGTTCATGTATTTTGGATTTTGCAATAAACGACTAAATAAGAAAACATGCCATTGTTGGTTATGTTGATGAAAATACCCTTGGCAATATTCTTGCAAGTTACTATCTAAATCTTTGTGTTTAGAAAAGAAACTTTTCTTATTAAAGTGTTGAATGCCCAAAACCTGATCGACCACCAAACCGACATAATGATCATGATGACTGATACATAAGACTTTTTGAGTCGGTGAATATTGGCTTCGGTGTCCAGAAATATAATGTGCCAAATCTGCAACAGAAAGTAGTCTTCCACGAATATTGGCCAGCCCGATTACCCAAGACTGAGTATTTGGTACTGGCGTATATTTGGGTGGATAAATAACTTCCGAAACCTCACCTAATGGGGCAACGAAATATTGCCCCATCATTTCAAATGCAATCCCTGACCATCGGTTTACTTCATTTTCGGTCGAAACGTAGTTTTTATTGCCACGTTTTGCCAAGCGAAGTAATTCGATAAATCCATTCGCTGCCATAGTTTATCCTGCGTTGAGGTGCTGCTTGATGGTATCGATTAATTGTTGCTCATCGATTGGCTTGGTTAAATAATCAATCGCACCCTGACGTTTACCCCAAACACGGTCAGTTGCCTGATCTTTAGTACTTACAATCACAATTGGAATGTGCTTTGTAGTTTCCCCACGCGAGATTTGGCGAGTTGCTTGGAAGCCATTAACGCCTGGCATCACAACATCCATAAGTACAAGGTCTGGTAATTCAGCTTGTGCCATGGTGACCCCATCAGCACCATTAGAAGCTTCAATCACTTCAAAGCCATGCTTGCCTAAAATTTCTCTAAAACGAAATGTTTCTGTAGGTGAATCATCTACAACCAATATACGAGCCATGCTCTTCCCCAATGCAAAAAACTTATGCTGTTACGTGATTACGAATTGCGTTTAATAGTTCATCTTTACTGAACGGTTTAGTTAAATATTCATCTGAACCGACAACACGACCTTTAGCCTGATCAAATAAACCATCTTTACTCGATAGCATAACGACCGGAATGTTTTGATAATTTTGTGAGTTTTTAATGAGTGCGCAGGTTTGATAACCGTCTAAACGTGGCATCATGATATCGACAAAAACAATATCTGGATTCGCTTCAGCAATTTTTGAGAGCGCTTCGAAACCATCTACTGCGGTCACAACCTCACAACCTTCACGTTGTAATAATGTTTCTGCGGTACGGCGAATGGTTTTTGAATCATCAATTACCATGACTTTTAGATTTTGAAATTTATCGTCCATTTAATGACCCGTCCCATTTTTAGTATGTACAAACATTTGGTATAAAAGTTTTATTACAAGTTGCCAACATTTTTAACATATATTTACTTGTATTTTCAATGAACAGTTTTGAACTTAATCGACACTTTTATCTGTTTTTTTGTACAAACTCACACTTTAACACATCCCAATTTTTTTTTTGATGAATAGATGTTTTTTCTTAAACAGATTAGTTCTAATATAACTTTATTATTACTTAAAAATAAGTAATTTAGTCAACTTTAACTTTGCTGGGGGACTCAATGAAAAGTCAGTTTAGTTGCAAACTCGCTTTCATTGCAAAAAAGGAAATAGCTTTCAAATTGTTATTTTTAAGCCTTATGTTCCTTCAATCAACCCTAAGCTTGGCCGAACCGCCTAAAGCGGTCTGGTATCGTTACTATGATAGCAAAGGTGTTGCAAATATTAGTACCAATGTAACCCCCAACCATATTCGCTATGGCTATGAAGCTTTAGACCAAAATATGCAGGTTATTCAACGTAATCGAGCATATAATGCTGTTACCGAAGAAAAGAAAGCACCGCAACGTGCAGCACAGGCTAAGCAACGTGAAGCTGATTTACGCATCAAACGTGCCTATACAAATAGTACAGTCGCCACGAATAAACGCAATGAAGCTTTAGTCAATATTAAAAATCAAATTAACTTTCAGCAAGATCAGTTAAAACAGTTACAAAATGACCGAATCATCCTTAAACGCCAAGAAATGGAATATCTACGCAAAGGTGACCCAGTTCCTGCCATGCTCAAAAGCAATTTGAACAACAATGCCAGCAATATTAACAATAAGAAGCAGCAGATTCAGTCATTACAAAGCAACTATCGTAATACTCAAGCTGAATACGCCAATATTATTGCGCGTTTAAAAGCCATGGAAAATTAATCCTGCAATTTGACCTCAGATAAGGATGTTTAGATGCAGCTTGTCCCACGATTATTTCAGTCTCGTATTCTCGCATTAAGCATCAGCAGCTGTATCTTACTCAGTGCATGTCATCAACAGCCTACTCCGCCCCCATCAACAACCGAGGCAAGCATTGAACTGATTCAACAAGACCTCGTCCCGCTCAATTATGGTCAAGCTATCGATAAAACTCCATTTACAGGTACTATTCGCGCCATTAAACAAAGTAGTCTGCAATCGCAAATTAGCGCAACAGCCACTCTAGTTAAAGCGGAGATCGGTGATGCCGTTCAACAAGGACAACTTCTGGTTCAACTCAATAATCAGGACAATGAAGCCCGTTTAGCACAAGCCAAAGCTAATTTAGCCGCAACCCAAGCACAAGCCCGTCTTGCTCAAAACATGATGCAACGAAAAAAACGCTTATTGGATCAGGGTTTTATTTCAAAAGTAGAGTACGAACAAAGCCAAGTGGATTATCAGGCTCAATTAGAAAATGTGAAAGCACAACAAGCCAGTGTGGAAATTGCCTTAAAAGCACAACAAGATGGTTCGCTTCGCAGCCCCATTACAGGGATTGTTACCACGCGCCAAGTTGAACCAGGACAGACTGTTGCAGCTGGGCAGACCCTTTTTGAAATAATCGATCCTTCTGGTTTAGAAATTCAGGCACGTTTAGCGAGTGATCAACGCAAGGCTCTCAAAGTTGGGCAAAAAATCGAGTACCATTTACAAGGTGAACGTCAGCAACTTCAAGCAACCCTGAGCCGTATTTCCCCACTTGCCGATTTAAATAGCCGTCAAATAGAGTTCTTTGCGACCCCGAATTCACCACTAAACCCGCTCAGTATTGGGGCATTTGTTGAAGGACATATCCTGGAAACTTCTTCAGTTTCTGGACAGTTAATCCCTTTAGATACCATTCAAGATATAGACCATCACCCTTATGTTTGGGTCATACGACAACAAAAAATTGAGCGTGTTCCGATTCAAATTTTGGAGCAACGTTATAGTGAAAATATCGCGGTGATAGATGGACTCCAAACTGGCGATCAAGTCAGCCGCATAAAGTTTAACGATAACGACTTACATAAGACCGTTACCATTCAAAAAAATAAATAAGTTCAGGATCTTAACATGTGGTTAACCCGAATCAGTGTGAAATACCCTGTTTTTACCATTATGATGATGCTGTGCTTAATGGTGCTTGGGTTAGCCTCATGGCAGCGTATGAGCGTGGAAGAGTTTCCTGATGTCGATTTTCCCTTCGTCGTCATACATACCACTTATGCTGGGGCTTCTCCTGAAACGATTGAATCTGAAATTACCAAAAAAATGGAAGATCAGATCAATACTATTTCTGGACTGAAGCAAGTCATCTCTCAATCCAGTGAAGGGCTTTCCACCATTATTGTGGAATTTAATTTAGATGTCCCCTCTGCTGTCGCTGCCCAAGATATTCGCGACAAAATTGCACCCGTCACAGCAGAATTCCGCGACGAAATTCAAGACCCGATTGTCGAGCGCTATGACCCCACAGCCAGCGCGGTGATGTCGATTGTTTTTGAGTCCGATCGACAATCTCTCAGCGAACTCAGTAGCTATATCGACCAAGGGATCCTGCCACAATTACAAACTGTTTCTGGGGTGGGTGCGGTTAATTTACTGGGTGATAGTCAGCGTCAGATACGGATTGTGATTGATCCGTTCAAGCTACAAAGCTATGGCATTGGAATTGATCAAGTGATCAATACGCTAAAAAGTGAAAATATTGAAATCCCGGGCGGAACCTTAAAACAGGCACATTCTGAACTCGTGGTCGAGATCAACTCCAAGGTGATACATCCTTATGCCTTTGGCGATTTAATTGTGGCTACAAAAAATGCTACGCCTATTTTTTTAAAACAGGTCGCCAGCGTCGAGGATAGTCAGGCAGAACTGGAATCCAGTGCCTTTTTAAATGGTAATCCTGCTGTCGCGGTTGATGTATTACGTAACTCCGATTCAAATATCATTCAGGTTGTAGATGGAACCTACAAAGCCTTAGCCAAAATTGAAAAGCAATTGCCTCAAGGCATGAGTGCCAAAGTGGTGGTGGATAGCTCCAAAGGGATTCGCGGCAGCATTAAAGATGTCGCGCGCACCATATTAGAAGGCGCGATGCTTGCAGTACTGATTGTGTTGCTGTTCCTCGGTTCATTCCGCTCAACAGCAATTACAGGGATGACATTGCCGATATCCTTACTTGGTACTTTAGCCATGATTTGGGCATTTGGTTTTAGTATCAACATGATGACCCTATTGGCCCTCTCGCTCAGCATTGGTCTATTGATTGATGATGCGATTGTGGTGCGTGAAAATATTGTCCGACATGCCGATATGGGCAAAGACCATGTGACTGCTGCATTGGATGGCACCAAAGAAATTAGTCTGGCGGTATTGGCCACCACCTTAACGATTGTGGCGGTATTTTTGCCCGTTGCTTTTATGGGGGGCATTATTGGCCGCTTTTTTTATCAATTTGGGGTAACCGTCAGCACAGCGGTTCTGATTTCCATGTTTGTCAGTTTCACGCTTGACCCCATGCTTTCGGCACATTGGACCGACAAACCTCGACAAAATGCTAAACCGAGCGTATTAAAAAGATTCTTTAATGCTCTCGCACATCAGCTTGACCGTATAACCATCCTTTACGAATATTTGTTAAAACTGGCCTTACGTTTCCGATTGATCACCCTATTGATTGCGATTGCCTCATTATTTGGTGCATTAGCCTTATCGAAAATGATTGGCACCGAATTCGTACCTGTGCCCGATAAAGCACAAATTCGCATTAAATTTGAAACGCCTGTGAATGCCTCGCTGGAGTATTCACAAGCCAAATTATTACAGGTTGAAAAGGTCTTGCGACAGCATCCTGAGGTACTCAATACCTATGGGGTAATTAACGGCGCGACAGATCGTGGTAAGAACCATGTCAGCTTAAGGGTAACGGTCTCTCCACGCCAGCAACGTACTCAAACACTGGTGCAATTAAACAATGAATTCCGACATCGCTTACAAAGCATTGCAGGCATCAGCATTACCTCAGTTGCATCTGCTGATGAAAATGTTTCAGGCGGTCAAAAGCCGATCATGATTTCCATTAAAGGTCCTGATTTAGATGAACTGCAACACATCTCAGATCAATTCATGACTCAAGTTGCCCAAGTGCCTGGTGTGGTCGATCTGGAAAGTTCACTCAAAGAACCTAAAGCGACCCTGAATGTACAGATCAATCGGGTTTTGGCCAATGATTTAGGATTATCCGTTAGCCAGATTGCCAATGTGATACGGCCTTTAATTGCTGGAGACAACGTAACAACGTGGCAAGATGCACGTGGTGAAAGCTATGATGTCAATGTTCGTCTAGCAGAAAGCCAGCGCAGCCTGCCGAGTGATTTAGCTGGCTTATATATCAACTCCAGCAAGCAGGATCAGGCTGGACACAATATTCTGGTTCCTTTAGGCAGTATTGCCAATCTAGAGCAGCGTTTAGGCGCGTCACAAATTAATCGGCGTGATCTAGCCCGAGAAGTCTTAGTCGAAGCCAATACAACAGGGCGTCCTGCGGGTGATATTGGTACAGATATTCAGAAAATTCAAAATAACTTTAAATTGCCAGCGGGCTATAGTTTTGATACACAAGGGGCAAATGCTGATATGGCAGAATCTGCTGGATATGCCCTGACCGCCATCACCCTGTCAATTGTGTTTATTTATATTGTACTCGGCTCGCAGTTTAATAGTTTCATTCATCCTGCCGCGATTCTGGCCTCTCTCCCTCTGTCCTTAATTGGCGTGTTTTTGGCCTTATTCCTGTTTAACTCGACCATGAACCTTTTTTCGATCATTGGCATTATTATGCTGATGGGCTTAGTCACTAAAAATGCCATCCTCCTGATCGACTTTATTAAAAAAGCCATGGAATCTGGCAGCAATCGTTACGATGCGATTCTTCAGGCAGGCAAAACCCGTTTACGCCCAATTTTGATGACCACCAGCGCGATGGTTATGGGGATGATCCCTTTGGCTCTTGGATTAGGTGAAGGTGGCGAACAAAGTGCACCGATGGCACATGCCGTGATTGGCGGGGTCATTACCTCAACCTTACTCACCTTGGTGGTCGTTCCTGTGATCTTTACCTACTTGGATGACTTTAAGAATTTTCTACTTCGTGTCAAAGACAAAATCATGGCATAATTCGGAGCAAGTTGAATAAGCGGTCATTACCTTATGCCCGTTTCATTTATGATTGGATTATCCTCACGATTAATATTAGGACAGTTTTCATGCGCGCGAGTCGCTTTTTATTTGCAACGTTAAGAGAAACCCCAAACGATGCTGAAGTTATTTCACATCAACTAATGCTCCGTGCGGGCATGAT
Source organism: Acinetobacter sp. GXMZU3951 (assembly GCF_054457875.1). Taxonomy (NCBI): domain Bacteria; kingdom Pseudomonadati; phylum Pseudomonadota; class Gammaproteobacteria; order Moraxellales; family Moraxellaceae; genus Acinetobacter; species Acinetobacter sp. GXMZU3951. Next base: position 496,105 of record NZ_JBTLFO010000001.1, read on the forward strand.
TCGTAAATTGGCTTCAGGTTTATATACTTGGCTGCCGATGGGCGTACGTGTGCTAAATAAAGTTGAAGCGATTGTACGTGAAGAAATGAACCGTTCAGGCGCACTCGAAGTATTTATGCCTGTGGCGCAACCTGCAAGCCTGTGGGAAGAGTCAGGTCGTTATGTGCAATACGGTCCTGAATTATTGCGTTTCAAAGATCGTCACGATAATCCATTTGTGTTGGGACCAACTCACGAAGAAGTAATTACTGACTTAGCACGTAATGAACTAAAAAGTTATAAGCAATTGCCGATTAACTTCTACCAAATTCAAACCAAATTCCGTGACGAAATCCGCCCTCGTTTTGGCGTAATGCGTTCGCGTGAATTCATTATGAAAGATGCTTATTCTTTCCATGCTGATCAAGCTTCTCTGCAAGAGACTTATGATCTGATGTATCAAACCTATTGCAACATTTTCACCCGTTTAGGTTTAGATTTCCGTCCAGTTCAAGCGGATACAGGTTCAATCGGTGGTTCAGGTTCACATGAATTCCACGTATTGGCTTCAAGTGGTGAAGATGATATCGCCTTCTCAACCGAATCTGATTATGCAGCTAACATTGAAATGGCTGAAGCGATCTTAGTGGGCGAACGTGCTGCTCCAACCAAAGCGTTGGAAATTGTCGATACACCAAATCAAAAAACCATTGCAGATGTGTCTGCGTTCCTGAAGTCAGACCCTGCACAATCTGTGAAAGCGTTGCTGGTGCAAGGTGTGGCAGATGAAAATGGTCAGACACCTGTTATCGCTTTATTCTTACGCGGTGATCATGAGCTGAATGAAATTAAAGCGGAGAAACATCCATTAATTGCATCGCCAATAACTTTTGCGACTGACGCTCAAATGCAGAGCCTTGGCCTGACTGCTGGTTATATTGGACCACAAGGCTTAGTGGAAAAAGGCCTGACGGTGATTGTAGATCGTGCAGCATCGGTATTATCTGACTTTGTTGCGGGTGCGAATGAGGCGGATAAACATGCCACTGGTGTCAACTGGGAGCGTGATGCACAGTTTACCGAAGTTTATGACCTTCGTAATGTGGTTGAAGGTGATCCATCTCCAGATGGTAAAGGCACCCTGCAAATTAAACGCGGTATTGAAGTGGGTCATATCTTCCAATTGGGTCAAAAGTACTCAGAAGCATTAGGCTGTAAAGTATTGGGTGAAGATGGCAAACCATTTACCGTGACTATGGGCTGTTATGGTATCGGGGTAACACGTGTCGTTGCTTCTGCTATTGAACAAAACTTCGATGAAAAAGGCATTATTTGGCCAGCAGCAATTGCTCCGTTTGAAGTTGCGATTGTGCCAATGAATGCACACAAATCACCACGCACGGTAGAGGCGGCTGAAGCGTTATATGCTGAGTTAACAGCTGCGGGTTATGATGTATTACTGGATGATCGTAATGAACGTCCAGGCGTGAAATTCTCGGATCTAGAATTAACGGGGATTCCACATCGTATCGTCATTGGTGAGAAAGGCTTGGATGCAGGCACTTTTGAATATAAAGGTCGTACCGATGCTGAATCTGTGAACATTTCTAAAGAAGAATTGTTAGCAAAAATTGCCAAGTAATTTTTACTTAGAATAAAAAATCCCGCACTTTGCGGGATTTTTTATTGCAATGACATTAACAAAATTTCATTCCACCAAAGCAGTTAGAACGAAAATTCTGCCCTTGTAAGGTTAAATTGGTCAGTGGAAAATCTAAAGTCGTGGAGTTCAGTGGAATATTTCCAACGGCTAGAGCTGAACCGCCTACACAACCGGTTAACAAATTACCGCATTTTCGCGGATTATCAGTTAAGTCCTGACTAATGCCTGCGATGGTTTGCTGTAACACTTGGTTCGTAATTGCTACTTGCGTGGTTGGACTTAAACTGCCGAGTTCCACTTCATCTTCCATAGACAACCACCAGCCTTGATTGGCAGCTACCGCTGCCCCAGGCCACAATATTTTTTGGGACTGTAACGATAATGAAGCTGGGTTATTTAGATATAGGGCATGAATTAAACCTAAGTTTTGATTGACCGTAATATCGGTAGTCAGCCCCGTAATATTGCCTGTTACTTGCTTATCTAAGTTAAGTAAACCAGCAACTGTTGCTGTTAATTGCCCACTAAAGTCAATTTGCCCAACCGTACCACTGCCTTTTAATACCACATCTTTTAAACGCGTCCCTGATACAACAGTGGAGTTAATGGTAAAAGGAGCAGAAGTTGAAGATAGGTTTAAATTATAATTTTTAGATGAGTAAGACACTGGAATACATAGATTATACCAAGGACCACAATCCCCTACGCCCAATCCACCTTCAACCACTCCATCGATCGTCATATTGGTATCAGCATAAGTCATGGTACGTGCCTGCGTCACAGCGGTACCTGATGCTGTTTTGGTCTTCATATAACCACTAAAGGAGTTAATCCCATTGGGGGTTGCCGTATTCTCAGTCCCCAAAGTCATCAACCCTGAAATTTTTTCTGCACTGACGCGAAAACCAACCACTTCACGCGTTGCAGCCGAATTCGGATTTTTAATCGCAAATTGTAAAAATGGATTGGTAATTTTTGCCGACGTCGCTGCACGCTCATCCGAGGTATAGTTAGCGTTGGCAGGCAATCCACTGAGTGAAATATTATCGATATCAATATCACAACTGTTTGCACGAACACTGTTATTAACCCCGCCACAACCCAGTTGCAGCTTATTAATATTGGCATTCAGCTCCATAACCGCTTCGAGTCCTAACTTGTAAAAACCCATATTTGACTGGTTATAGGTTGTGCCTGTTGAATCCGTTTGTGATATCCCTTGTAAATATTGCAAAGTTAACAATGCCTGACCAGAGACATCAGATAGCTCCTGATCGGAAAGACTTTGTAAATTCTTTGCCATGACTGGAACGCTGGTTGATGCCAATACAATACTCAATAATAACTTCGTCTTCATGACTACTTTATTCCTTTCATTCTTTTTATCTTGGAGTAATGCCAAAACTACTGCGAATATTCCCACCCGTCATCACCATCGTGCCCAAATTCTGCGCCCGATCTACAGTCGGGTATAAATTCACATCGGCCTTTAATACGCCTGCAGCTTGATTGGACGGATTTAAACGAATGCTATTGTTAAATTTGACCTGATCTTTTTCGAGCACGATTTTGGCATTTAAATCGAGCTCTCCCTGTATACGGTCAAAACCAATGGTCGCATTATCTTGCACATTGCTAAAATGCAGATAGTTTCTATTGTTGATGGCATCGGAAGCATTCAGTTTGATATTGCCTTGAATCGCTAAGTGATTATCCGCTGCTGTGCCTGGTAAAATATTTAATTGTGCAGAAGAGTCTAAGCGTAGTGCCAAACCAAATAGCACATCATCGGTATTGGTAAAACTATTGGCTGGAACAAAACAACTCAAGTTACTGGTTGCTGCATTTGCACAAGCAGACGTCTCATATCGACTGCCTGGTAATTGCCCTAGTGCAATCTCAGCACCCATGGCAATCACTAAACGTGGCAAATCAAGTTTAATTCCTGATTGTTGTAGTGCTAAGACCCCTTGAGCATCCATAAACAAATCAATATTACGCAAGCCTGTGTAATAGTTCACTTCTTCCGTGGTGTTATAGCTATTGGGTGCCCCATCAATCAGAATAATTGAAGTTGTTTTGGAACCAGACGCATCTCGACCTTGGGTGGACATGGTTAAACCAAAGCCTATTGCCTCGGCATTATTGGCACCATAAGTTGTGCCATATAAGCCTAAATTGGCATTTAAGTTATAAATCGGAATGCCCAGTCCCCAAGTAGCGCTTTGTGAACTAATTTGATGACTCGCATCATTACTGTTATTGGCGATAAATTTGGCATTTCTCGCAATCGCCTGAAAATCCATCCCCCGAACAGCAATCGCTACTGCATTTTGGGCAGTATTACTTAAGCTATAACGATCAATGCCCGCTTGCTTACCCAATAATTTGGCAATGTTCTGTCCAATTTCAAATTCTAATGATTTAGTTTGCACGGCATTGATATAAATGTCGCCAAAGTTGATATAGGCTAAACTGTTGTTTGCTACAAGACTGGAACCGCTCTGAGTCCGAATCTGTAACGGGGTTAAATTTCCAAATTCAATGACATAAGAGTTCTTGCCCGTATGCCCCAGTTCAAAACGAGTTCCTTCAGCCACAATCGCACCAGAAGCATTCTTTTCATCACGGGTAAAACTGGTTTTCACATTCACATGTAGACCTGTTGAACCTGTCATTGGATTACTAGAAATACTTGTACCTTCGGCTCCACCTAAATTGGTGCGGTCGGCATTGACTGAGATTTCAGCATCACGTAAACGCCCTGATGCCCCTATGCGAATAATTGAGTTGAGTTGGTCGGTATTGTCGTTGGCCGTATAATTTTTAGCATCATTACCCACATTGGTTTTATAGCGAACATCAAGATTAAAACCAGGGCGAGTTTTACCTGGATTATCCAGATCAGGGACACGCTCTAACACGACTTCATTCACGCTACTATCGGTAGCATTTGGGGAGGTCGTGGATAGTACCATTCCCTTATCGGCATCAAGATATAAATAGCCAGTCCCTTTAAAGTTAAAATTAAAATCTTTTAAAATAAATTGGTTATATTCACTTCCATTTTTTAGCGTATGGAAAATATTGGCATTTTGCAGTCCAAACTCTAAGTAGGCTTTATCTTTAGAATTAAATAAACCACTGCGGGTTTCCAACACAAAATTCATGGGTGCTCGATTTTGGAGTGTTAAAGCCCCTAAGGTATTCTGACTAGCACAATCAGCGCCACGTGCTGCATCGCCACACACCGCAACTTTAGCCATATGGATATTGGCAGGATTAACCACCGCTTCCAAGCGGATCCCCGTTTTATTCGCATTCGTCCCAACATCGAGCTTAACCTTGCCACCAATCTTGTGATTATCGACTTTCGTCACTTCAATATTATTGAGCGATAGGTTTAAATTCCCTAATGTGCCATTCGAGAAATTGGTATTGTCTTTCCAGTTGAATTGATCAATCGTAACTCGATCTGTTTCATAGGTTAGCGTGATCCCATCTTGTCCTGAAACAGTCCGTAAATTTTGATCCGATAATTCTTGTAAGGCAAAAACTTGTTGAGCCAGTAAAACACTTGAAGCCAACACACTGAGCTTTATGATTTTATTTGTACTCATTCACCGTTCCTTGTGTGATTGAATTAACAACGTGATGCTGCGGAAGAGTTGCAACTAAAAAATTTAATTGTGCCTGACATGGCTAGGTTGCCGTGCATATTTAAGCCTGTAAAACCTGTTTCTAAACCACGGTCAAAGACCGACTCATGACTGGTACTATAGGTGATCTGCTTTAAATAGCCTTTTTGTGCATCTGAACTGCCGCTATCTTTTTCAATCGCTAGTGCCTCAAAGCCAAAGTTACGAATCTGAATGGGATAGCCGTCCAAAAAGGTGAGTTTCATCGCTGTTTTATAGCCCGCGCTAGTGGTGACCATTGTGCCATCTAGCTGAAATTTATCGATTACGACAGTCCCTTGGATTTTTTTAAACACCAGCCAATACAAATTACCGCTGGCATCTTTACGATTACTCACATTAAAAGCCAAACGGCAAAACTCGTTACTTGCCCCATTACAGCTATATTCATAAGGAACTTCGTTGATATTACTCGGTAAATTATGATTCAAAGAAAATGACCAACTTAAATCGGCGCCACCTTGCCCACGTATATTCGCCAGCTCAACCGGATCTAAAACCGCTAAATCTGCACGAGCCAATTGAGAGCCCAGCAACAGTATGCTAAGGAGATATCGCTTCATTGTTTTGTCCTCACAGCCCTGTTGTGGTTATTTTTAAATGCTGGATGAGCATGCCATCAATCGCTGCAGAACCTAAATTGGTCTTGGTTCCTGTTGGTGTGACAAAACTAATGCCCACCGCATTATTGCTGGTATCGGCTTTTAAGAATTTATTGTTATTGCTAAAGCCAACCGTACCAATCGATATACTGCTGTGCGTGGCAGTGTTGCCCTGATAGGTCTGCCCCATGCTGATAGGGTCGCCACAATATTGCACATTACATGTAGATCCCTTATAGACCGAAGTTGCGCCACTTGCCAACGCGCTATAATCTGTATAAATCTGCTGGTAAACATTGGCTTTGTTTGGAATCCGGGTCAATTCAATTACAAAGTTCTGACCGTCTGCTGCGGTATCCACAATCAGCGGTTGATATACACTCCCCAAAACCAAGTTGATATTCGGACTATATAAAAATACCCCATCATGGGCGTTAAATGTCGGTGCTAGCGTTTTTGAAATGGCAGGGGTAGTTAAATCATTGCTAATATCGGTGGCTAATGTCTCTGCGGTGCTAATTCTTAAGGCTTTGGATGGATCTTCAGTGGTGGCTAATGTTGGATTATCATTGGTATTTAAACGGATTAAGGCCGCCAGACCTAGGGTATTGTTATACGAAGTCGGCAAAGATGAACTTGCCGCCCCTCCCAAAGTTTGGAACAGCTTCAAGTTGGAACCATTTAAGGACAACCCATTGGCAACCAGTTGTAAACGTAAGCGTTGATCTAAACCATTTAAATTGGCAGGTGCACCATTTTTGGCATCGACTGGTGCGGCAACCAAAGGGTTTCGTGCAAAGAAATCTCCCCATAAACCCAATTTAATATTATTGTCCGCTGCGGTATTGGCTGCACCATCCAATACATAAGGTGCTTCTAAGGATAAATAACTGAAATCTTGTGCTTCACCAGCAAAGTCATAGACCACCCGATTGGCTGTGGTACTGATTGATTTCACACTAAATACCCAGGGATTGGTTTCCTGTCCCCAGTTAAAGCCAAGGTTACTAAAACGAGAGTTAAGATTGCTATCGGATGCGGATAAAGCTAAACCATACAGAAATACATCTGCCTTTTTAGCACCTGCTGTTTTAGCAGTCTCTGAAAGTGGTCCTACAGGAATAAAACGTATAAAGCCCGTATCATAATTACGATTGGCTAAACGACTTTGGTTTTGTGCTGCGGTCAGTCCATCCTCAGCCGCCTGAAAGACCATTTTGAAATTTTCAGGCAAGATCGCAATTCCTTCTCCTGTAGCGTTACTCAAGACCTGATCAGAAAGTGCTTCTAAGGCAAAGCTAGACGAGTAACACAGTCCGATTACACTCGCCAGTAAAGTTTTACGTAAAATTGTCGTGTGCCGATCCGTCATCGCGACCTTCCTTGTTATGAGATGCTCCGCATCATTATTCTGTTCGTCCTGGACTTGGTTATGCTTTGTTTTACTGTCAAATGCCGCCGTATACGGCTCATTTCACCAAGTCATTTTTCATCCTCATTATGCTGAATATTGACCCGATTGCAAAAAAAACTCGGAAAATGCAGGCTTTTTCCGATGAATGAAGTCTAACTATCCACATTTAAAAATGCGTTTGATGCTGGTTGTGATGCACAAAAAAAAACCTATTTGTTTACACAAATAGGTTTTTCAAGAGGACTCATCAAGAAGCACTAAGCTTTCGGCAAGGTCACTCCAGTTTGTCCTTGGTACTTACCACCACGGTCTTTGTAAGAGGTTTCGCACACTTCATCACTTTCAAAAAATAGCATTTGTGCAACACCTTCACCCGCATAAATACGTGCAGGCAAGTTGGTGGTATTCGAAAATTCGAGTGTGACATGACCTTCCCACTCTGGCTCCAACGGCGTTACGTTTACGATAATACCGCAACGTGCATAAGTTGATTTGCCCAAACATACAGTCAATACATTACGCGGAATACGGAAATACTCCACAGTACGTGCTAGCGCAAATGAGTTGGGTGGAATAATACAAACATCGGACTCGATATCGATAAAACTTTTTTCATCAAAATGTTTTGGATCAACAATAGCCGAGTGAACATTGGTGAACACTTTAAATTCACGCGCACAACGAACATCATAGCCATAACTCGATACGCCATAAGAAATCAGCTTTTCGCCATTTTCATCAAAACGCACCTGATTTTCAGCATAGGGTTCAATCATGCCGTGCTTTTCGCTCATTTCGCGAATCCAACGATCAGACTTAATAGCCATTCTTTTATTTCCAAAAACTTCAAGCAATTCTTGCGCTGTACTTTAACCGAATTCAGCCTTAATGGAAATACGAACACCTCGCATGATGCGATCTTTCAAAATTGCAAACCATCCGAGATCGCATTAAATTATTTATAGGCTGAGTAATGCCGAATAACTGAGAGGAATAGAAAAACTCACCAAAACAATGGATGCCGTTTTTTGTAGATTAGACTGGGTTAACCAACGAATCCGATTTGAGGCCAGAATTGAGCCAATAAAGGTCCATAAAAAAGCAATTGGAACAAGGACAATCAAAAACACCAGCATATGTGCGACATAGGCATCCATATTTTTCCAGACTATGGCCGGAAAAATTGCAGAAGCAAACAACAATGCTTTGGGATTTAATAAGGTTGCAATAAATAGCTCATACGCTCGAATCGACGGTTGAGTATAACTTTCAACCACATCCGCAGTTTTCCATAATTTAATGGCTAAGAACAAGATATATGCTGCACTGAACAGCTTTAACAGCGTCGGAATTAGCGGATAGTGACGTGATACCGTGCCAATAATGACACCCCATAAGGTAATGGAAATCAGATATCCGAATGCCTCGGCAGGAATGAGGCGAAATGACTTACGAATACCCACTTGTATCCCGGATGATGCAAGTAGAGTATTGGTTGGACCTGGGGTTAACAGCAATGAAACCACGAGTCCTATAAAGAAGAACGAAACCATACTCTCACCTCACACTTGAGTGAAAGAAATGTAGTTTAATTATTTCAATATAGCAAAAAAATTATTGTAAAGGAAAGCGCTAACCCTTCAAGAAAAAACACATTAAAGCATTTAAAATCAAACAATTAACTATAAAATTTGAGATAAAACCTCACGGTCATTCTGTAAGTATTTATTTCACTTTTAGCTTGAATTTTGTGCTTAAAGTCGCATTAAATATAAGGTGCAGACATCAATTCACTTATATTTTTAAGTTTATTTTCAGTTTTGAGCGCGAAACTTCAGCATATTTCCTTACAGCTACACAGGGAATTAAACTACCGTTTCACTCCCAAATCATGCACAATACCCTGTCCTGAAAAGCTAGTTTCATATGGCAAAGAAATTTTTCCAATCTTGGCTTCCCTCTCCTGAAAAAGTCAATCAATTGAAATTTATGCGGATTTTTGGTCAACGCACCTTAAATCCTGTGCTTTGGTACGTCAATCGAAAATCGATTTCTCAAGCAGTCTTTATTGGAACTTTTTGGGGTATTTTACCTGTTCCCTTCCACAGTGTTTTTATTGTACTTACTGTACTGTTAATTGAAGTGAATCTACCGCTCAGCTTAACTCTGGCTTGGCTCTCTAACCCGCTCACCGTGGTGCCGATTTTATATTTGGGCTTTTGGCTGGGGAGTAAAATCTTTCAAGTGAATATGATTGATCAAGATATGATTTTGGGGGTATTACACCAAATTATTAACTGGATCAAAAACTTCGGGCATGGGCATATTGACTTTCATCTAGCGAAAATTTTATTGACGGGACTGGTACTTGAGGCGCTGTTGGCAGCTTGTTTATTTTATATTTGTACCCGCGTAATTTGGCGTTGGACTGTGCTGCGTAAATGGCATAAACGTCTGAGTCAGCATGAAGCACTAAAAGCCGCCCTTCAGATCAACCGCTTAAACCACAAAGACTCTTAAGCCAATGCTGCAAGTAAATTGCTGGGCTACTATACTAGATAGGATATCTTGATGAAGATACCCTATCCGCACACAGCTTAAAAAATACGCGTTTTATCTTTTTCTGCTTTCGGTAATTTATCCGCAATTTTTTGTGCAATCGCCAAATAACTTTCCGCTGCCACATCGCCTGCAATCACTGACGGTTGTCCTGCATCTGCATTTTCACGAATTTTTGCATCTAAAGGCAAACGACCCAACAATGGAATATGGTATTGCTCCGCCAATTTATCTCCGCCCCCGGTTCCAAAAATTTGCTCTTCAAAACCACAGTTGGAACAAATGTGCGTCGACATATTTTCAATTACACCCATCACTGGAATGTGGACGCGGTTAAATAATTCAATGCCTTTGGTGGCATCCATTAACGCAACATTTTGTGGGGTGGTGACAATGACCGCACCTGTGACAGGAATACGTTGTGCCAACGTCAGTTGAATATCCCCTGTGCCTGGTGGCATATCAATGACCAGTACATCCAAATCAGGCCATAAAGTCTGATTAAACAACTGCATTAATGCACCGGTAGCTTTTGGCCCACGCCACGCCACAGGTGTATTGTGGTCGCCAGTTAAATGGCCAATCGATAATACTGCAAGTCCATAAGCATCTAATGGGACAAAATTTTCTGCCTCGATCATTGGAGTTTTTCCCGCATTACCCAACATGGTTGGAATGCTTGGACCGTAAATGTCCGCATCCAAGACACCTACGCTCAAACCCAATTGCTGCAAAGCTAAGGCCAAATTGACTGTGGTGGTAGATTTACCCACACCGCCTTTACCCGAGGACACCAAAATCACATTTTGAATACGAGGGTGCTTCGGCACATCACGCTGTTGCGGAGCAGCTTTGGCAATTGGGGGATTGTTTGGATCAGGTTCAACCGACGGAGTTGCTGAGGCATCCATCACAGGCGGTAATGTGCTTTTCGCACTTTGACTAGGTGTTGAGCAGCTTTCACCTTGCGCATGATCATGCCCACAACCACCCGATTTCTGCCCTGTCTTTTGTTGAATCACATGCATATTCAATTCTTGGATGCCACATTTCTCTAAGGCATCGGCCAAATCATCATGAATTTTTTGTAAATGATCTGCTTCTTCAGGATAGGTATTAATGGTGATTTGTAATACACGACCTTGAACATTGACTTGAGAAATACGATCTTTTAATGCCTGATTGGAATTCGGCAAAAGATAGTGCTGTAAAACCTGCTGGATTTCTTCTTCTTTCACCTCTTGTGCTGGTGAAAAAACGGATTTAAGTGAAGAAAGCCACGACATACATTTACTCCAAGTTTGGATATACAGCTGAATGCCATAGTTTAACGGTTATTTGCAATCAGGTTAAGCGTTGTACGGGTTGAAGGATTGATCACAAGTAAAAAAACCAAGTAATTTTGTCAGATTTTGAACTAAAAATGATTTTCTAGACTCCAAGTTAGCACTGCTTGGGCTTTTGCCATGTTTAGCAGACTACAGGATTAACAATTTTACTGCTGATGCCACTGAACATTGCAGACTAAATTAATCACAGCGCAATAAAAAAAATCATTTTATTGATTGAACCGCGAGGTGTGCTTCATGAAATCGATATGGGTGTTATGTGCGGGTCTGGCTTGTGCACCTTGGGTCTATGCGCAAACCTATCCAGCTTCCAGTATAAAAACCTCGACAGGTTCTCTGCTACATGTCGGTGACAGTTATCAAACCCTACAGGCTCGTATGGGGCAATCCCCGAATGCGATGCGCAGCGAAATTTTGACTAAAAATCAGCAATCGTATACCGCTTTGTACTATGTGTATGAGCTTGACGGAAAGCGATATACGATTACGGTGATTGACAATCGGGTGACCAACATCGAATGGGAGAGCCTGAATCCCTAAATACATTTAACCTGCCTACTGAATCAGGTAGAGACGATTTGAATTAAGATTGATCGTGATCATCTTTCTTAAATTTGCTTATAGCATCGGTCGCAGCTTTTTTAAGCTCATCAAATTTTTCTGTGGCTTGAACTTTCAATTCATCAAACTTAACTGAGGCTTCCTGCTTCAGCTCGGTGGCTTTGACTTTGGCTTCATCAAACTTATGACTGGCTTCGACTTTTAAATGCTCGAATTTTTCTTGAGCTTGATGCTGCACATCTGCCCATTTGGCTTTGGCATCTTCAATGGTACTGTCAAAACCCGCATCTTCATTTTCCGCTTGCTGCTCATCCAATTTTTCTTTGACTTGATCCAGCTTTTGCTCGGCTTCAAGTTTGGCATCGGCAGCCGCGTGTTTTAAATCATCGACAGCTTTTTCACCTTCAAGTTGCGCTTCTTTGGCAGCATGTTTTAAATCATCACCCAACTCAGTGGCTTTATTTTTTAGCTCATCAATTTTATTTTCAACAGTCATTTTTACACCTTTTTCTGTTATGGCATCTACTTCTAGTTATACCGCGATCTGGATTGAATAAAATACAAAACAGCATATTGAAACAAAGACGCTACAGAATGTTGCGCTATGCCCCTCTAAGTTAAGACTGGTCTTGTTTTGATCTTCACTCGGGGTTGGAGATGGCATCCAACTTTAAGTTCAGCGTGGCTGATTTAACTTGGTTTATTTGACCAGTCACCTAGATAATATAGACCGATTTCAGCCTCAAGAGCAGATTGATCTGACAAATAAACACGGCTGCACTCGATTTTTTTGGACTTCACTTCTAAAGTCGGACTGGATTTAAAAAGAATTCAGCGAATCCCTTATGCAACTTTGCAGTAACTAAGGTAAAATCAATGCCCTTGCATTGACTACGAATGAGAGAGTTATATCCGTGCGCAATATTTTAGTCACTAACGCCCTTCCATACGCCAATGGCCCCATCCATATGGGTCACCTGCTCGGTTATATTCAAGCCGATATCTGGGTTCGCGCCATGCGTGCAATGGGCCATGATGTGACTTATGTCTGTGCGGATGATGCTCATGGTACTGCAATCATGCTACGTGCCGAAGCAAACGGCATTAGCCCAGAACAACAAATTGCCAATGTGCAAAAAGAACACATGCGTGATTTTGATGGTTTTGGTGTGCACTTCGATCACTATGATTCAACCCATAGCGACACCAACCGTGCCCGCGCTTCTGAAATTTATGTAAAAAACCGTGACGCTGGCAATATTGCCGTACGTCCTGTATCACAACTGTTTGACCCTGAAAAAGGCATGTTCTTGTCTGACCGTTTCATTAAAGGGACATGTCCGAAATGTAAAGCAGAAGATCAATACGGCGACTCATGTGAAGTGTGTGGTACAACTTATAACGCCACTGAACTTCTCAATCCAAAATCAACCCTAAGCGGTGCAACACCAGTCGAGAAATCTTCAGATCACTACTTCTTTAAATTGCCAAACTTTGGTGAATATTTACAGAAGTGGACGCGTGATGCAGGTCGTTTACCTGTTTCAATTGCCAACAAGTTAGATGAGTGGTTTGAAGCGGGTTTAGCCGATTGGGATATTTCGCGTGATGCACCTTATTTCGGTTTTGAAATTCCAGATGCACCCAACAAATATTTCTACGTTTGGGTGGATGCTCCAATTGGTTATATGTCGAGTTTTGAAAACTACATTAAAACCAAGCGCCCAGAACTCAGCTTTGAGGACTTCTGGAAAAAAGACTCTAAAAATGAAGTCTATCATTTCATTGGTAAAGACATTGTTTACTTCCACGCCCTGTTCTGGCCAGCGATGCTTGAAGGCGCTAACTTCCGTACGCCATCGGGTTTATTTGTGAATGGTTTCTTAACTGTGAATGGTCAGAAGATGTCAAAATCTCGCGGTACCTTCATTAAAGCTGAAACCTATTTACAGCACTTAAATCCTGAATATTTGCGTTACTACTTTGCATCTAAACTGTCGGATAAAGTTGAAGATTCTGACTTGAATCTGGATGACTTTGTACAGAAAGTGAATTCTGACCTCGTGGGTAAAGTGGTCAACATTGCCAGCCGTTGTGCCAAATTCATCAACACCAAGTTTGATAATAAATTATCAGCAACTTGTGCAGAGCCTGAATTGGTACAAAGCTTTATTGATGCAGGCGATTCAATTGCCAAAGCCTATGAAGCACGTGAATTCTCGACTGCAATTCGTGAAATCATGGCGCTGGCAGATAAAGCCAACCAGTATATTGATGAGAAAAAGCCGTGGGCTTTAGCCAAAATTGAAGGCGAAGAACAACAAGTCCATGACGTCTGTTCGGTTGGGATTAACCTGTTCCGTCAATTGGCGGTTTACTTAGCTCCAGTATTGCCAACTTTAGCCGCGCAAGTTCAGGACTTCTTGAAATTAGAACGTTTTGACTTTGCTTCAGCTCAAACGGCATTGGTTGATCATGAAATTGCATTGTTCCAACCGTTAATGCAACGTGTAGACCCTAAAGCAGTAGCTGCGATGGTCGATGCCTCTAAAGATTCTTTAGCAGCTGCGGCAGAAGCGCCAAAAGTTGAAAAGAAAAAAGAAAAGAAAGTTGAGAAAAAACCTGAGCCTAAAGTGGGTGAAGCTGAAATCATTGGCATTGAAGACTTTATGAAAGTTGACCTACGTGTAGCGGAAGTTCTTGAAGCTGCAACGGTAGAAGGCTCGGATAAACTACTTCAATTAACTTTAAACGTCGGTGAAGCTGAACCACGTAACGTGTTTAGTGGTATTCGCGAGTTTTACCAACCAGAAGACTTAAAAGGTAAATTGGTGGTGATGGTGGCGAACCTTGCGCCACGTAAGATGCGTTTTGGTATTTCTAACGGTATGGTTTTAGCTGCTGGCAATGGCGAAGGTGTTTGGGTGATTTCACCTGAATCTGGCGCTAAAGCTGGTGATAAAGTTTCTTAAGATTTAAGTTGAAAGATAAGAAAAAGCCTCTACTTGTGTAGGGGCTTTTGTATTTGAACCTACTGATCAATCAACAGGCCAACTAATTTATTTCTTCTTAGATTCAAAATGATCAAGGAACCTTTGCTTCCATCATTTCATATTCAGCGGTTAGTATTTTTTCATCTAGCCAATTAAGATTTAGGTTTAGCCATTGAATTAACTCTATAAAATCATCAGCAGAATCATTTCCAACCTTTTCTATTAGATTGGTTTTTAAATTAATAGGATATAAGTTGTTTTTTGCTTTGATTAAAACTCTAAATACTGTAGATAATAACCATGAACCAGAGAAATACACTGGATTATAAATTTCATCTCTAAGGCCATAATCCTTACGAATTTGTTTTTTATGTGAAAAATATCTAATTTCTAGTAATCTTGCCCTTCGAATATAAGTCTCCAAAATTTCACTTTGTATATAATTCCTAGTATTAAAAATTAATTCTTCAAATGTATATAGTTGAATATTTGTATTTTCAGTCGCTTCAATCGCGCCAGATTGAAAACCGACTTGAGATATTATAAAACCCTTATCTGCACCAATGTCCTCTACAATAGTGCGTAGAGCTAAAACTTTCTCTTTTGGAATCTAAGTATTCCAATACTTTGCTTCGATTACCCACTTAATATTTGTTCCTAGATATTTAGAAGTAGCATATATATCAATATCATGATCAGTCCTAATTCCTCGTACAGTCTCATTCGTAACAGCACTAACACCCAAGCTTCTAAAGTGTTGAGCTATTTTTTCTTGAAAATCAAACCAATCTCTTGCCATCATTTTAAATTTATTAATTAAAGTTCTTTTATTAATTTACATATTCTATGAAAAATTTCCTACCTAATAATCTTTTTCATGCTAAAAAATAGACAATTCAACAAATTTTGTGAAACTTTATAAATGAATAAGTTACTTGCTTCCGCCTTAATTAGCTCTTGTCTTATTAGTTATTCTGCCTTTGCCACTTCCCCACCTGCCCCAATCCAACAACAAAAACAGGTTTCAGGCTATTACCAATATCAATCAGGACATGCCCAAATTACGGCACTACTTGATGGCACGAATTTCATGTCACCAACTCTATTTAAAGGCCTTTCTGAACAACAAGTTCACGACAGCCTAAAAAAATACTATGCCGATCAAGCCAAAGGGGTGCAAACCTCAATCAATGCCTTCTTGGTGAATACAGGACATTCACTGGTGTTGGTGGATAGCGGTGCAGCCAGCTGTTTCGGGGCTCATTTAGGTTCGGTAGTCAGTAACTTAAAAGCCTCTGGCTATAAACCCGAACAAGTCGATGCCATTTTACTGACCCATCTACACCCAGACCATGTCTGTGGCATCAGTAAAGAGGGCAAAGCAAACTTTCCAAATGCCACGGTCTATGTTTCTAATGATGAAGCCAATTTCTGGCTAAACCCAAAACAGGTTGAACAACTCCCTAAAGAAAAACAAGCTGGCTACTTGGGGACTGTCGAAAAAATTAAACAAGCGATTGCTCCCTATCAAGCTCAACAACGCTTCAAAACGTATAAACTGGGCGATCAAGTTCAGGGCTTTAAAGTGATTAATACTGCGGGACATACCCCAGGGCATTTTAGCTATGAACTAAAAACCAAAGATGAAAGCATCATTTTTATTGGCGACATTGTCCATTCACATACGGTGCAATTTGATCATCCTGAAACAGCCATTGAATACGACATTGACCCGAATAAAGCCGTGGCCACACGCTTAAAGCAATTTTCAGAATATGCAAAAGGTGGACAAACCATTGCAGCACCCCACCTCCCATTCCCCGGCATTGGGCATATTTATTCAGCCGATGGCAAAAGTTATCAATGGATTCCTGTGCATTTTAAGGACTAAGCAAGCACGCTTGCATCAAGCATAAAAAAAGCGACCGCTCTGGTCGCTTTTGATCCCTTCACTTCTTATTTCATACCAAAAATCAATTTAAGTCCAAGCAGTGTCATCACCCCACCTGCAACACGGTCAAAAATAGCTTTCGATTTTAAATACACCTTACGCGGACCTTCAGCGGATAATGCCACGGCAACCAAAGAATACCATCCTGCATCAATAAAGAAGCACAGCATTGGTAACACCACATAAAAATAGGTTGGAATATCTTTCGGCAATAACGCAGTAAAAATACTGGCCAATACAATCGCAATTTTCGGGTTACTCATTTGGGTAATTAAGCCTAAACGATAAGCTTGTTTATAGCTCATCGGTTCAGTTCCACCCTGAGGACTGTCCATAGGCTCTTTGGCATGTTTAATAATTTTAAATGCCAGCCAAAGCAAGTATAAACCGCCACAGATTTTTAAAGCTAAATATGCCGAAGGCACTGCCAATAAAATTGCCTGCAAACCCATGACCGCCAATAAACCAAATAATGCAGCACCAGTTCCTGTGCCGAGTGCGGTAAACAGGCCATGTTTACGTGAAATTGCAATCGAGTTTTTCGCGACATAAATGAATGTCGGTCCTGGGCTAATTGCACCCAACATTAATGCTAAGGTAATTGAACCTAAAATAATGAGTGATTCCAAAAAGCACCTCGATAGATTGGTACAGGAAAAAAGGTGCACTATTTTAGTCCAAAAATGCACCAAAACCTACCAAAAGATTGCGTTATTTTTTATTCATTTCAAGCTGTTCGCTGTTCGTATTTATAATTTAATCGTTTTAAACTATTATTAAAATACACTTGTAAAGTATTTCACGTTCTGCACTAGAATTTACAATAGTAGAGTAAAAACTCAATTATTTATTAATTTCAACTGTTTAAAATAATAACACAAGATCTACAAAAGAAATTACAGCATATATTTTCTCCATAAAACCCGTATTTCGATCAATATTTAATATTAATTTTTCACACTTAATTTATAGATTTTTTCTATACATAATCACATACTAAAAATATGGCTTTATTTTACTTTCTGATATAAAACGACAAATGAGGGTTCATCCATGCCGAATGACAAGACATTCGAGGCTCAACACACACATCTATGGATTATTGGCGGAGGCATTGCCGGAATGGCGGCTGCGGCCTTTGCCATTCGTGATGCTCAAGTCCCTGCGAAAAATATTCACATTTTAGAAGAATTAAATATTACGGGGGGTTCAATGGATGGCGGACATCCCCCTGAGGCTGCACATGCTTGGGTCACGCGTGGCGGGCGTATGCTGACCGATGAAACCTATTTGTGTTTATGGGACTTATTTTCCAGTATTCCATCTTTAGAACATCCAGAAATTTCAGTGCGTGAAGAATGTCGTGAATTCAATGCTCAGGTGAAGACCCATGCCCGCGCACGTTTAATTGATGCTGAACATCATATTTTAAATGCAGAAAAACTGGGGCTGAATAATTTGCATCGGGCTCAAATGCTCCGCCTGTTGGCTTCTAAAGAAGAACGGATTGGCAGTCGACGCATTGATGAGTTTTTTGATGACAGCTTTTTTGACAGTAATTTCTGGCGTATGTGGCGAACCACTTTTGCCTTTCAAAAATGGCACAGTGCTGCCGAATTAAGACGCTATTTCTTGCGTTTTATTCAAGAATTGCCGCGTATTCATACCTTAGCTGGGGTTAAACGGACCAAATATAATCAATATGATTCCATGATTTATCCCTTACAACGCTGGTTGCTCGAACAAGGTGTCGATGTCCGCTTTGGTCACTATGTCACAGATGTAGATTTCAGTACTGACGCCCTTACTCAGCAGCGACGCGCTACTCGGCTGTATGTCACTTTACCTGAAGGGACTGAACAGATTGAATTAAAAACACACGATCTTGCGCTGTTTACCTTAGGCTCTATAACTGCGGACTCGCGTTATGGCGGTAATGATGATGTGCCTGAGTTAATTCGTGATCGACGAGATCATGGCTGGAGTCTATGGGAAACCCTATCCAAAAAAGCACCAGATTTTGGACGTCCGATGAGCTTTTATGGCAATGTCGATGAACATAAATGGGAGTCCTTTACCCTGACCATGAAAGATGATGTATTGCTCAAACGCATTATTGACTATACCGGCAATCAGCCCGGTACAGGGGCACTCATGACTTGGTTTGAATCGGGTTGGCATTTGTCGGTCGTGGTTCCGGCTCAGCCACACTTTGCCAATTTACCCGAAGGTACTTTTACCTTATGGGGCTATGGTTTCCAAATTGATGATCAAGGTGATTATGTTGCAAAGCCCATGAGTGCCTGTACAGGTAAAGAAATTCTGACTGAACTGATACATCAATTCGGCTTTGCGGATATTTTGGATCATGTTTTGGCCAATACCGACGTAACGACAGTGATGATGCCGTATGCTTCGGCTTTATTTGCCTGCCGCAAACCGGGGGATCGTCCCTTGGTGATTCCACATGGTGCACAAAACTTTGGGTTCTTAGGACAATTTGTTGAACTGGAAGATGATGTGGTCTTTACCGTGGAATACTCGGTTCGCGCTGCCATGCTGGCCATTTATGCATTTTTTGCAGTCGATCGGAACATTCCTGAAATCTACAATGGCTTACTTGACCCGAAAGTGGGACTGAAAGCATTAGAAGCTGTATTTCATTAAACTTTGCAGCGAAACAAAGAGCATCCTTGAGATGCTCTTTTTTATATCGCAGTAAGATAAAGTTGCTTGCCACAGCTTAAGGTTGCTGTACAGCAGAATGCCGTGTTTGCTCTCGCGCAGTAATTTGATAATCATGCTCTGCCACAGGTACTCCCCCAATAATTACAGTTCTTAATGCCGTTTTCGGCTTATTTAAATCGTCCTTTACATCGCACGCGGTAAGGCATCCTGCCAAAATGCACATCAGTACGAAGGATATATTTTTCATCACATCCTCACTTTTCTTTCTTATTGTTTATTCAGCATAGCACTTTTCATTTTGCTATCCCACTAACTTTGTTACAACTCTTATCGTGAAGTAAGCAAGCATAATTCAATCGCAGTAAAATAGAAGATGGTGTTTTTCTACGCGAAAAGACTTTAGATAAAAAATATAAAAATAAAGTGGTTAGGTCCGTATTACAAAAACTTACAGACTGTAATATTTACAACGGACAAAAATGTCCGTTAAATATAATGATCTCTCTCCTCCCAAAGCCACGCTCATGAGCATTCGTCAACAACGTGCCGTACAAAACCGTGAAGAATTGCTTGCCGCAGCCATTCAGGTGTTTCGTACGCATGGCATCAATGCACCCTTACAGATGGTGATTGATGAAGCCAAAGTAGGTCGTGCCACTTTTTATCGTAATTTTGCTGATCGTCGCGCTTTAGTAATTGCGTTAATGGAACAAGCACTCGAACGGCTTGCTATTAAGGCTGAAGAATTTTCTCAATATGATGATGGGTTTATTCGCCTGATTCAAAACCATGTCTATAACTTGCCGTATTTAACAGCACTGATGGAATATTGGCGGGTGATTGAGCGGAATGATCCGATCATGGTCGACATTTATGCACGTCGTGATGCGATTTTGCAGCCCTTGATTGATCGTGCCATTCAGCATGGCGTCTGTCGTACAGATTTGACCACCAAAGACTACGCCATGATTACCGCTATTTTGCGTACTTCTTTTCAAGGTTTAACCGATACCGAACAGCAATTATTGGCTCAACGGGCCATTGAACTGCTACTGCATGGTATTCGAGCCTAAAGGATGAATCGTGATGACTCAGCCTCCTCGCTTACTCGAACCTGCACCCGATTGGACGCCAGAGGAAAAACCGACTCTGCCAGGCTCTCCAGCCGTCATTGCTCATTCCACACCTAAACGTCTGGTCTATTTCTTTATTGGCTTATTTGTCGCGCTTTCAGCCAGTTTAAGTAATGGCTTTATTACCGCCAATTTACCTTTGATTCAAGGTGAGTATGCCTTAACACCGTCTGAGGTGGCATGGATTCCTGCCGCTTATGTCATGGCAAATGTCAGCGCCAATCTGATTTTATTTAAAGCACGTCAGCAGTATGGCTTACGGTTATTTTCAGAAATTGGACTGCTGGTTTTTATTGCGGTGCTGGTTTTGCATTTATTTGTACATACCTTTGAAATGGCCGTGTTTGTACGCTTTATCAGTGGCATGGTCGCCGCGCCACTTAGTTCATTAGGCATGTATTACATTATGCAGGCCTTTAAACGAGAAGATTTTGGGCGCAGTATTTATCTGGCTTTGGGATTCCAACAGTTGGGGCTTCCTTTGGCTTGGATCATTTCACCTTACCTGATTGATGTGAACAACTGGAATGTGCTGTACACCTTTGAAATTGGTTTGGCATTGTGCTGCCTTGCAATGGTGGTATCGCTCAAACTGCCGCGCAGTTTACGCGTAGCCGTGTTTGAAAAACAGGATTTCTTGACCTTTGCCCTGCTGGCACCGGGCTTTGCCCTGCTCTGTATTGTCCTGACTCAAGGTCCAATTCTGTGGTGGTTCGAAGTGAAATGGCTGGCTTACCTGCTGATTGCAGGTTTCAGCTTAATTGTGATCGGATTAGTGTACGAACATTATCGGGTCAATCCTCTGATTATGACCCGTTGGTTGGGAACGGCCAGCACCCTTCGCTTCATTATTGGTGCATTTGCAATTCGCTTTTTAATGTCCGAGCAAAGCTATGCGGCGGTGAATTTCTTAAAAACCATGGGCATGGGGCCTGACCAGTTTGTTCCACTGTATAGCATTATTTTTTTCGGCATTGTGGCGGGTACTCTGTTTAGTGCCATCACTTTTGCACGTGAACGCATCATCTGGCATTTGCTGCTTGCAGAAGTTCTGGTGTTAATTGCCTGTGGCTTAGATTTTCATCTGACCAGTGACATTCGTCCTGCCAATTTTTATTTAAGCCAATTTCTGGTTGGCTTTGCCAGTGGGGTATTTATAGGACCACTGCTGATCACCGGTATCTTAAATGCTATGCAAAAGGGTCCTGCTCATATTGTCACCTTTGTGGTTTTGTTCTCTGCCACACAAACCTTTGGTGGCTTGGTCGGCTCCTCCTTCTATTCGACCTATCAGCAAATGCGGACGCAAGACTACCGAGCAGAAATGATTCGTCAATTGCCTGAAACCGACCCACTGATTGCCCAGCGCATTTTGGCCTATCAGCAAAGTTCACGCAGTTACACACTGGACCAAAGTTTGGAACAACAACAAGCATTAAAGAATTTGAATCAAGTGGTCACTCGTGAGGCACAGGTGCGTGCCTATAGCGATGTGATTCGCTTAAATGGCATCGTGGCCTTACTGCTGCTGTTATGGGGCGTCATTCTGATTACCCGTAATCAATATCAGTTACGACAGCAGAATAAAACGCTCAACGCTTAAGCCAGTTCGACCAAATTTATAGAGTAATTGTTATGTCTGAAGATCAAAAAAACACAACCGCTTCCGCAAGCTCAAGTTCAGGGCAGTCAGCGACTGTGCCGCAAGCACCAGCCGCACCGCCACCAAGCAAACTGATTCCAACGGCGAAGCGCACGCTTATTCTGATGTTTCTGGTGTTGTTGGTAGGCATTACCATTATTTTATGGGCTTGGAAAATCGGACCGTTTGACAGTGCCATTGAATCGACCGACAACAGTTATATCAAAGGCAAAACCACGGTGTTGTCTTCGCAAATTAATGGCTATGTGAAAGATGTTTTGGTCAGTGATTTTGATCATGTCAAACAAGGCCAAGTGCTGATGCATATTGATGCCACCACCTATGATCAAAAGGTTACACAGGCAGAAGCGGGCGTGGATCAGGCGCAGAATAATCTCTCTAACCAAACCCAAAGTATTGCACAGCGCAAAGCTGATATTGTGGCGGCAGAAGCCAAAGTCGAACAAGCACGTGCTGCTTATGCCTTGTCCTTGACCCAACAAAAACGCTATCAACAATTAGGCAACTCTGGTGCAGCCTCCAAATCAGAACAAGATAAAGTGATCGCGGATACGCAAAATAATTTAGCCTTATTGCAACAAGCTCAGGCCAATGTGCAGGTTGCTCAAGAAGCATTGAAAACCGCACAGGTGGCAGAAACTGGCTTAAAAGCTCAAGTCACCAATGCGACCGCCCAACTAGATCAAGCCAAAACCACCAAAGACTACAGCACCATTACCGCACCCATGGATGGACAGCTGGGCGAAGTGAATCCTCGCGTTGGGCAATATGTGGCTGCGGGCACGCAATTGCTCTATTTAATTCCACAGCAAACTTGGGTCACTGCGAACTTTAAAGAAACCCAGATAGCCAACATGAAAATCGGGCAAAAAGCTTGGTTCACGGTAGATGCGCTGAATCATCAAAAATTTACAGGTCATGTGGAACAGATTTCCCCTGCTGCAGGTTCTGAGTTCAGTGTACTAAAAGCCGATAATGCCACGGGTAACTTCACCAAGGTCGTACAACGGATTGCGGTACGCATTTCGATTGATCCCAATCAGCCCGGCATGGAAAACTTAAGACCGGGGATGTCGGTCATTAGTTCGGTAGACACCCGTTCAGCACCGCGCTAATTGCAGCGCTGTGATAGCTCAATTCACGTATAATTTATGCCAAACCTGTTAGATGAAGCCACCATGTTTGACCAGATTGCTCAAGCCATTCCATATCAGCACATTTCCGTCTATGGCTATCAACTTTGCATCAAGCGTTTAGATCGGGTTCATCCGCAGATTTCAGGCAACAAGTTTTTTAAACTCAAGTACAATCTGTTGCAGGCGCAGCAGCAAGGCTATAAAAAGCTGCTGACTTTTGGCGGAGCCTATTCCAATCATATTGCTGCCACGGCCTATGCCGCACAATGCTTTGGCTTTGACAGTCTGGGAATTATTCGCGGTGAAGAACTCGCGAGCAGACCGCTGAATCCAACCCTTCTGCATGCACAGCACATGGGGATGCAGCTGCAATTTGTTTCACGTGAATCCTATCGACAAAAGCACAGCCCGGATTATCTGTCGCAACTGCAACAAGATTATCCTGAATATTATGTAATACCCGAAGGCGGTACCAATGCCCTGGCAATTCAAGGTTGCCAAGAAATATTAACTGCCGATGATCGTGAAAATTACGATATCATCTGTTGTGCCGTGGGTACTTGTGGCACCATCACGGGGCTGATTGAAGCCAGTCATCCGCATCAACAAATCCTCGGGTTTTCCGCCTTAAAAGGTAATTTTTTAAGCCATGAAGTCCAACAACTCACCCCAAAAACCAACTGGAAAATTACCGATCAGTTTTGTGCGGGTGGTTATGCCAAAACTACGCCTGAACTGCTGCAATTTATTGCTGACTTTGAGCAGCAATACCAGATTCCACTTGAACAGGTGTACACTGGCAAAATGCTGATGGGAGTGTTTAGCCTGCTGCAACAAGGCTATTTCCCTGCAAAGAGCCGTATTTTGCTGATTCATACGGGGGGCTTACAAGGTCGATCAGAAAAAATCGGCTCCGACTAAAATGCGCCAAGAAAATACTCTATAATGCCCTGCTTTTATCTCCCGTGAGTTTGTCATGTCTACCCCTCATTATGATGTCCTTGTTTTAGGTGCAGGTGCCTCTGGTTTGATGCTGGCATATATGGCAGCTCAGCGTGGGCGTAAAGTGCTCGTGGTGGAAAAAGCCAACAAAGTCGGCAAAAAAATTCTGATGTCTGGTGGTGGTAAATGCAACTTCACCAACTTGGAGGTCGAACCAAGCCACTATATTTCCCACAATCCGCATTTCGTGATTTCTGCGCTCACCCGCTATACCAACTGGGACTTTATTGGACTGGTGTGTAGCTATGGCATTGAATATGAAGAACGTAAACACGGACAATTGTTTACCCTGAAAGGTGCCAAAGAAATTCTGTCCATGTTGCTGGCGGAGTGTGAAAAAACTGGCTTGGTCGAGATAAAAACCAGTTGTGAAGTCAAAACCGTCCATGCAGTTGAAGAACAAGGTTTTCAGGTTGCCACCAACATCGGCTACTTTACTGCTGAGTCCGTAGTCGTCGCTTCAGGTGGCTTGTCGATTCCTACTTTAGGCGGGTCTGGCATTGGCTATGAAATTGCCAAGCAATTTGGGCATCATGTCTATCCAACCCGTGCCGGTTTAGTGCCATTTACCTTCTCCGATCATTTTAAGGAAGTGACCACTAAACTGAGTGGAAATGCAGTTGATGCGACTTTATCCAATGACTTGAACAGTTTTACCGAAGCTCTTTTGTTTACTCATCGTGGTCTGAGCGGACCAAGCTCGCTGCAACTCTCTAATTATTGGGATGTTGGACAAAGCTTCCAGATCAATTTTTTACCTTATCTGGATATGCCTGAATATTTAAAGCAAAAGAAAGCGCAACAACCGAAAGTTTTACTTCGTACCCTATTCACCGAACATTTACCGAAAAGTGTCGTAATTGAATTGCAGAATTTAATTTGGCTAGAACATGCCGAGACCGCAATCGGTAATTTAAGTGATGAAAAACTGCAACACATTGCTGAACGCTTACAGGGCTTTGAAGTCAAACCCTCTGGAACGGAAGGCTACCGCACAGCAGAAGTCACTTTAGGTGGGGTGGATACCACTGAAGTTTCCTCGAAAACGATGGAAAGTAAAAAACAGAAAGGATTATATTTTGTTGGTGAAGTTCTGGATGTTACAGGGCATTTAGGGGGTTATAACTTTCAATGGGCATGGTCATCTGCCCATGCCGCGGCACAATACGTTTAAAAATAAAAAAGTGGTGTTTATGAAACACCACTTTTTAATATCTTGATGCTCTAAATGAGCTTGAATACGACCCCAATCTTATTCCAAATAATCGGTACGCAATAAATTAATTCGTGAATTTCGGTGCATACGCTCAATGGTTTTTTGCATTTTGATTAACTGTTGCTGCTCAATATTCAGCAGCTCTTCGCGGCTTTGATTTAAATGCTTCAATAATAATTTTAACATGTCATTCTCCGTCATTTTTGTCTTTATACGTCCAAGTATCGTTTATAAATATTGCAGCCGTATTAAACTAAATACTGATTTATGCTGAATATTTTATATAGATAACATAACCCTTTTTAAAAAGCGATGCTCTCAGCTAAAAGTATAAGAAGAATTATGTCATTGAATCATCTGACGGGGTCGTTGCTGGCTCTGTAACATGGGCGGAGTGAAAAATAAACGTATAAGCACTGACCATAAAACCAATACTGATCCCAGCAATGATAATCGGTGCGAAGCACAAATGCAGGGCTGGCTTAGGCATGATTAAATTCCTCATTAAAAAAGATCGATCAGCCTGAGCATGATCGATCTGAATAAAATTGAACACGTTATTTCGGGTCATCTTTTGGCTGAATATCCACATCTTGCTCAGCTTCGCCAGTAGAACCATAGGGGTTATTTAAAGGCTTATCTTTCGGATCGACCACGAGTTCATCTGGCACCACTTGCTCATTTGAAGACTTCGAATGAGCTTCGGAGGGCATCGAACTTGTCATCATCGGTTCTGTTTTAACATGTGATTGAGAGTTGGGCTGTTTGGCCTGTTTTTTAGCACAGTCAATTAAATCGGTCAGTACGCGTTCCGCAGGCTGACGTCCGCCCAAACCAAAGGCCAAGGCAAAGGCCACAGCCACTGCACCCAAGGTCAAACCAAAGGCCAAATTCACAATGGAATCGGCGATGCCCATGGCTTTTAAGCCCATTGCAATCACCAAGCCCATAATGAGCACACGCACCAAGTTCGCCAGCCACACTGAGCTTTGATATTCACCGCGTTGCACAATATTGGCAACCAAATTGGCAAGCCAGAAACCAATCACCAGAATCACAGCACCCAGCAAGATATTCGCGCCAAATTGGATAAACATCGAAATCAACAGGCTGACTTGTTCCAAGCCCAATCGGTTTGCGGCTTCAGAGACCGCAAATAGCATGGTAAAAAAGACAATTAAATAGCCCACTAGGCATGAAATTTTGGTATGGCCTAAAAAGCGCTGAATATCTATTTTGGCGGGTAGATCATCTACCCCAGTTCCAGCCACCACATCGACCACTAGATTGGCCACAAAACGGGATACCACATAGGCAATAATCAGGATTAAACCCGCCGCAATAATCTGCGGAATTGCATTCATAATGTCATACAACATGGCTGTTGCAGGTTGCGAAATTGAATCGATTCCCAATGCTTCAAAGGCGATAATCAAGGCAGTAATAATGACGATCGCAAACACAAATGAGCCTAACACTTGCGCCAAATTCGAGTTTTTAAATAGCCCTATTTTTTGGGCTTGAGCCTGCAAATCTAAACTGCGTACCAAGCCCTCAATAATGCCTCGAACCAGTTTTGCCAGTATATAACCGACAAATACAATCACGATGGCAATAAACAGATTAGGTAAATATGAAATAGCTTCATTCAGCATATTTTGGATTGGGAACAACAACCCGTTGAGTCCCAAAATTGACAGGACAATTGGTAAAAATAATAACAAGATCAGCCAATACACGATTTCACTGATGTTTTGGCTGATAGGACTAACACCAACATCTTCGCTGAGTTTTTCATCTAGCCGAGTCCGATCCAGTAATTTTTTCAGTCCAACTTTGACCAGATTCGCAAAAATCCAACCGATAAATGCAATCGCAGCAGCAGCCAAAAGCTGAGGAATAAACAATAAAAATTGTTGAATCATGCTACTGAACGGACCACTGACACTGGTCAGGTTCAACGCATTGAGAGCACCTATCACAGCAATTAGCAGCACAATCCAAAATACGATTCTAGAAACAATATTTTCTATATTGGAACGATGCCCAGTTGCACCTGAAAGTTTTTGATTGGTACCTAGTTTGGATAAGACCTTCTTCACCGCTGCCGCGATAACCAAGGCAATGACCCAACCGATGAGCAAAATTGCAACGGCCGCTAATATCGGATAAAACTGATCCCAAAAATACATGCCATTCATTTCAGGATTGCGCATCCCACCGTCAAAAAAGTCATTCATGTTTTTTCCCTCTTCTTATTTCTGCAAAATGTATTGCTCTTAAAGAGCTTGATTGTTGTATTGATGAAAATGCGGAGGTACTCATCCACCATAAAATTTGTACTTTTTTTAAGCAATACCGATATGCAGAATTACAACAAAAGGGTACATTCCAATAGCAAAAAGACCCTAACTTCAAAAAAGTTAGAGTCTTTTATATTTTTAAAATTCATTAACTTACAAAATAAGTTTCAACTCAAGCGAATATCCCTTTTAACTACTGCATCGAAACTCGTCCTCTATTAAGTTATTTCGAAGACAATCCCCTTTGCACGTGATTAGCTTGGTGTTCCACTTGAGAGCATGTACACCACTAGTGCTACAAAAAATATACCGACTAAGATAAGCATGTATACGGGTAAGCGTTTTTTTTGTCTTATTTCTTCAGCACTCGTGACATGAGGCGGTTTATTGAAATCATGTACCATGTTCCCCTCACTAAATTCGTTCCTTGTTGAATTTTTATACTAGCAACAAAAAATACAAAGTTGTGTGAAGAAGCATTATGAGATCGTGAACACTTGTAAATCATCTGTAAAAGAGCAGCTTAGCCTGTGCTTTTCTGCATTTTTGTTCGTACTAGAAAATCCCATGCTGTAACTTCGGCTGCCCCTGTTCAATCACCATTGCATGCTCATCCTTTAAATTCACACCTGAAAATTGCACCTGTTTTGATTTACGCATCAGTGCCATCAGGCGTTGTACTGCGGTTATCTCATCTAAACCGGCTGGGCGCACATTAGAAATACAGTTGCGCATGGCATCATGACAGCCCTTTTGTGCTTGCCAAGTATAATAAATCCCCATACTGTCGGGTGAGCTTAAGCCTGGTCGTTCCCCTATCAGCATGACCAGCATTTGCGCTTGTAAAATTTGCGCAATTTCATCCCCCAAAGCCACACGACTGCCTGTGGCCACCACAATTGGAGCCACTGTCCAGCCTTGTTCCTTGCACGCCGCAAGGAGTTTTTCAATAAAACTGGCCGCATTATCTTCTATCGCACGGGCAGACAAACCATCCCCCGCGACAATCAACACATCATAGTGCTGCTTTAGCACAGCCAAATCTTTTAAGGTCTGACGTGAAGATTCAGAAAGCTCCCGTCCGAGATCTGGGCGTTTTAGATACAAATCCTTATCGACAGCACAGCTCTGCACGAAAACAAATGGTACTGATAAAAACTGCAATTGCTGTTGCAAGCGCTCAATATCCAAGGGTTTCAACACGGCATCCTTAGCTTGGGCATGTGCCAATTGGAATTCCAGTAAAGGGCGCGTAGGCAAACTGCCTCCGGTTCGTCCCAAGGCAATACGAGCATCGGTAAATTGCTTCAGCTTATCCCAACTATTTTGTTCAAAATGCTGAGGATATTGAATATCATGCTGTAGTTTCATGTGCTTTCCCCCCAACTAAGACATTAACAAACGTGAAAATTTTGTCGGCATCT
Organism: Acinetobacter sp. GXMZU3951; assembly: GCF_054457875.1. NCBI lineage: Bacteria > Pseudomonadati > Pseudomonadota > Gammaproteobacteria > Moraxellales > Moraxellaceae > Acinetobacter > Acinetobacter sp. GXMZU3951. Next base: position 525,439 of record NZ_JBTLFO010000001.1, read on the forward strand.
GCTGTGGCCATTCTAGTCTTGAACTGTGTTGTTTTAAGATGCCCTGTTGCTCAAGCCAGTCAGCAAATTCTGGGGCTGGGGACAGACCCAATAATTGTCGAATGTATAAGGCATCATGAAATGAAGTGGTTTGATAATTCAACATCACATCATCCGAGCCGGGAATCCCCATAATAAAGTTAATCCCGGCATTGGCGAGTAAGGTCAATAGCACATCCATATCATCCTGATCAGCATCGGCATGATTGGTATAACAGATATCACAGCCCATCGGCACGCCCAGCAATTTGCCACAGATGTGATCTTCCAAACCTGCGCGTATAATCTGTTTACCGTTATATAAATATTCGGGACCAATAAAACCGACCACGGTATTGACCAAGAATGGTTGATACTGTCGAGCCACGGCGTAAGCTCTGGCTTCTAGGGTTTGCTGATCTACCCCATGATGGGTTTGACTCGACAGCGCACTGCCCTGACCCGTTTCAAAATACATGACATTCTGCCCTACCGTACCACGCTTCAGGCTCAGTGCCGCCTCATAGCCTTCTTGCAGTAAGGCCAAATTAATCCCGAAAGCGTGATTGGCTTGTTCCGTACCGGCAATCGACTGAAACATCAAATCAATCGGGACATTTTGATTGGCCAATTGAATACCCGAGCTGACATGAGTCAATACACACGATTGGGTCGGAATATCGTATTCGTGGATGATGTAATCCAACAGTTTTAAAAGTTCAGACAGGTTCTGCAAGTTGTCCGTGGCTGGATTAATGCCAATCACAGCATCGCCATTGCCATACATCAGACCATCTAAAATACTGGCGGAAATCCCCAACACATCATCGGTAGGATGATTGGGCTGTAAACGGGTTGATAAATGTCCTTCTAAACCGATGGTATTGCGAAATTGGGTAACCACACGGCATTTCTTTGCCACTAATATCAAGTCTTGATTACGCATAATTTTACTGACCGCTGCCACCATTTCGGGGGTTAAGCCCGCCTGCAGCAGCGTCAATTTTTCTGTGGTGGCATCGGCACTTAGTAACCAATTCCGTAAATCCCCCACTGTAAAATGCGAGATAGGATAAAAGGCTGCTGTATTATGCCCATCCAAGATTAGTCGGGTTACTTCATCGTGTTCATAAGGAATCAGGGCTTCGTTTAAAAACTGCTTTAATGGTACATCGGCCAAGCACATTTGTGCAGCGACCCGCTCTGTAGCATCATATGCAGCAATGCCTGCAAGCTGATCGCCCGAACGTTCAGGAGTCGCCTTGGCCATGAGGGTTTTTAAATCCGAAAAAACATAGTGTTGATTGGCAACATGAATCCGATAAATCACCGTCCAACTCCTTATGAATTAAGTTCTTGTTCTGCGGCTTGTATATTGGCAAATTCTTCTTCTGGGGTTCCTGCCACCAAGTGATAACGGCTATACAATAAAAAGTAGGTAATCAATACCGTATAAATCCCTGCTGCCATAAACCAGACTTTAGGGTCGACCACAAAACCCGCCACCGTCGCAATGGCTGCCAATAACAACGCAATCGATGCGGTCACGACACCTCCAGGGGCTTTATAGGGACGTGGCATATTGGGTTTGGCAATTTTCAGTTTGATATACGCCATCATCATTAATACATAGGAAATGGTCGCACCAAACACTGCCATCAAAATCAGTAAATCACCTTCACCAGATAAAGACAGCATAAACCCTATTATTCCTGGAATAATAATCGCCAGATGGGGTGCATGGTTTTTATTTGTTAATGAAAGTTTCTTCGGCAAATAGCCCGCACGGGATAAGGCAAAAATCTGGCGCGAATAGGCATAAATAATTGAGAAGAAACTCGCAACTAAACCAGCCAATCCGACAAAATTAACAAAACTGGCCAACCCCGTGTTTTCTCCATAAACCAGCTTTAATGCATCAACCAGCGGAGCACCCGACTGTTTCAGAGCATCTGCCCCAGCAGCCCCTGCGCCTAAAAATAAAATCGCTAATGCAAACACTGCCAAAATCAACATCGAACCGATCAAACCACGCGGTAAAGATCTGTGTGGATCTTTGGCTTCTTCGGCAGCCAATGGCACGCCTTCTACCGCCAGAAAAAACCAGATGGCATAAGGTACTGCGGCCCAAATTCCCAAATAGCCCATCGGTAAGAACGTGCTTGCGCCTGCAGCTTCGGGATTGACTGGAATATTGAATAAATTCTCACTCTTAAAATGCGGCAACATCGCCACCATAAAAACCAACAATGCGATGGCAGCAACAGCAGTAATCCCGAAAATAATTTTTAATGCTTCACCTGCCCCTTTTAAATGCAGCCCCATAAAAAAGAGATAGCACAGCAAATAAACCACCCAGCCGCCAATTCCAAACAAAGACTCGCAATATGCGCCAATAAATACCGCAATCGCAGCAGGTGCAATCGCATATTCAATCAGAATCGCAGTACCAGTTAAGTAACCCCCCAAAGGGCCAAAGGCGGTTCGGGCAAAGCTATACCCGCCTCCCGCAGTTGGCAGCATGGTCGACATTTCCGACATCGCCAAGCACATACATAAATACATCATCGCAACAATGATGGTGGCGATAAACATACCGCCCCAACCACCCTGTGCTAAACCAAAGTTCCAACCCGCAAAATCACCCGAAATCACATAGGCAACGCCAAGTCCTATCAACAGTAACCAACCGACCGCACCTTGTTTGAGTTTACGTTGCGCAAAATAATCGGCCTCGGAAGTTTGATCAGCATCCACAATCACAGTTTTTACATTTGACATAAGCACCTCGCCTTTGAGTGATTGCCTAGATCAATGCATAAGCTGTACCAAGTTTTACTTTTAGGTCAAAAATTAGAGATTTTCACTGAAAAACAGCAGCTTATTCGGCATCGTCATTTCGCTGACTGAACAAAGCTCATCGCAATGATTTCAGTGACTACAACCAAGGCAAAGAATATGTAACCATTCTGCTGCATCAAACTGAAATTGGAGTATAATCATCCACCTCATTTTAAATGCTCCTAAATTTTATGGCGTATAGTCAACAAAGTGTCACGCTTGATATTGACACCGACGTCACTCATCAATGTGCATTACACCTCACACGTGATCAGCATATCATTGGTATTATTGAATTTACCAAGCCAAGTTATGTACTGAAATGGGGAGATTTGGAATATTTCCGTCGTCGTACCGAAGAATTTTCACTCATGCCATTTCCTGAATGTGTGAATGCCATGATTGTGGATATTCGTAATGTGGCGGCTTTTCTAGACAATGAAGTGCCTATTCTACCTTGGCGTTTAGTGGAAGAAGATTGCCCTGTCCGTTTGGTGGTTCCGCATGATCGTCTTGAATATTATGCTGGCCTTTTTGAACCTACTTGGCTCAATACGGACTTAGACAGCGCCATTTATGAAATTCGTGATTTCATGGATATGTTTGTTCACTAAAGACATATAAAAAATCCTCCTAAATTTGGAGGATTTTTTATATCGAATGCGCAGAATATCTGTATCAAACCCATCCTTTACCAGTAATTTTCCACCGCTATATTGCCTTCCCCACGACGATTCATGGTTAAGCCGCGGGCTTTTAAGGCTTCTTTGGTATCTTCCACCATCTGTGGATTACCACATAACATCACATGACTGCTTGCAGGATTAAGCTGACAGCCAACGGCCTGCTCTAATGCACCATTCTCAATCAATATCGGTAAACGATCATGTAAAGCGGCGTGTGGATCACGCGTAATAATTGGAACAAATTTAAAGCCGGTATGCCCTTCACCAAAGCTTTGTGCAATCTCTTGAATACGTTCCACATAAGCCAATTCAGCCTCGGTACGAACACTATAGACCAAGTGAATCTGCTGATATTTACTCCATGTTTCGAAGTCTTGCAGCATCGATACAAATGGTGCCAAACCAGTGCCCGTAGCCAATAACCATAAATCTTGCGGTAATGGCAATTGATAACGCGCTAAGGTCAGAAATCCATAAGGAATTTTTTCCAAATACAGCGCATCCCCCACCTGTAGATGTTGCAGGTTAGAGGTAAATGCGCCATCAGGCACCACAATCGAGAAAAATTCTAAGGTTTCGTCAAATGGTGAAGAGACAATTGAATACGCACGAACCACTAGCTCATCGCCAACTTTTAAACCAATACGGGCAAATTGACCTGCTGTGAATTTAAAATGTGCAGGGCGTGTCATGGTAAAACTAAATAAAGTATTGGTCCAACGTTGTACAGATAAAACCGTTTCTACGCTAAATTTTTCAATTGACATGATTTCGACGTGGCATCAAAGACTGTGCTCATGTTAGCATGACAGCATAATTTATTAATATTTTTTAAATGTTAAGGCTACATTCATGCGCATGACTTTACGCCAATTGGCTGTTTTTGTAGCAGTCGCTCAGGAAGGCACCGTGACCAAAGCCAGCGACGCGGTCAAGCTCACCCAAAGTGCTGCGAGTATGGCACTGGCAGATCTGGAAGATGGACTCGGTGCGCCTTTATTCGACCGTTTAGGCAAACGTCTGCAACTGAATGATTTAGGTCGTTTTCTATTACCTCAGGCTCTGGAAATTCTCGGACGTTGTGAAGCGTTTGAACAAGCAGCCAAAGGTGAATTACAAAGCATCGATTTACGTTTAGGCGCGACCTTAACCATCAGCGATTACCTGATGCCAGATTTGATGGCTAATTTTTTACAGATTCAGCCCCAAGCCCACTTGCAGCTTCAAGTCGGCAACACTCGCCAAATGATTGAAGCCGTGAACCAGTTCCAGTTGGATCTGGCCCTGATTGAAGGCTCATGCCACTTACCGCAACTCCAGTGTATTCATTGGCGTGACGATGAGCTGGCTGTCTGCTGCGCACCAGATCACCCGCTCGCGCGCATAAACCGCGAACTCAGCCCAGCTGATTTTGACCATGTTGAATGGATTTTACGTGAAGAAGGTTCTGGTACACGAGAAGTCTTCGACAATGCCATTTTACAAGACCTCCCTGATGCCAATATTCGCTTAACACTGGGCCATAACGAAGCCATTTTAAAAATTGTGGCGGGTGGTTTGGGCATGTCATGTATTTCAAAACTGGCGATTGAACCTTTGCAAGAAAAAGGACAATTGGTGGTTCTGAAAACCCCATTCTGGCAGCTTTCTCGTCCATTATTTATGTTGGTACATCGCCAAAAGTATCAAGGGCCGGGTTTAAAAGCCTTTATGAAGTTCTGTGAAGGTTAATGCTCTATGCTAAATCAAAAATGCTCCTCATCTGGAGCATTTTTTATATGTAATTTTTTTAACGCTTGAACTGCCGCTCACAAGGAATTCCATCTCCGTCTCCATCCATCTCCGTGCTTGGGCAATTTTTCAGGAAAAACACGGCTTCGTCATAAGAGCGCATTTGACTGCAATGCGTCCGACTATCACATTTATACTGGCTCACTGATTCGGTGTTTTGCGGACTTGCAGCATAGGCAGCATGAGCTTTTATCTCTAACACAGGTTCTACCGCTTGCGAATTCACCGCATGACCAACCGTGCTCAAATTTTGACGCCCCTGTGCAGAAAGTATTTGCTCAGGAAGACGACCTAAAGCCTCGCGCTGTTGTTGCACAATCTTTTTTTGTTCCTGCATCAATTGTTCAGCTTTTAACTGTTTGGCCGCACGGTAATCCTGCACTTTTTCATAGCTGTAAAAACCAAGCACGGCAATAATGAGCAAACTGAACAAAGTTAAGAACTTCCATCGTGTTGTTTTAGCTTTAGTGCTTTGCTTGGGTAATACCACGGTTTTTTCTGTTGAGCTCACTTGTGCTAAAAGATCAGAATCATCTGGTTTTAATTCCAAACGAACGATATCCGCTGCCTTAAATTTGCCTTGTTCTTCCACAATACGAAACTTTAAGGTTTCTCCTGTATTGGGCTTAATATGCCAACTAGGAAAATCCTTAATATGAAAAAAAATATCATCCGATGATTCATCCACCACAATAAAGCCAAAACCACGTTCGGAATTGTAGTGTTTAATTTTCCCCTCTAGAAACATAATACACTCTAATCTTTTCTTATTTTTTTTATTCTAATCAATAAAAAAGAGACTCTAAAGTCCCTTTCTTAAATTCTAAATGAAATAAATCGAATGCTTTGTGATTAACGTCTAAAGTTTGTCAATAAAGCCGATGTAATCGATTTATTGTGTGCCGAGACTTTAGCTTTCTTGGCTTTTGCAGAAGTATCTTCAACCCGTTCAATTTTAATCGCTTTCAACTTATTGCCATTTTCAACGACTAAAAATTTCACACGCTCATTGCGTTTCGGCTCACCATCCGCAAGCGGAAAATCTGAGATATGAAAGAAAATATCTTCTTCAGACGTCGCAATAAAACCGTAGCCTTTATCCGCGTTATATTGTCTAATTTTTCCTTGTTGAAACTCAGGTTTCATTCATTTTCCCCTTTTCTGGAAACATGCGAGCTAGAGTCTATAAAAAAGAGGCGATGACTGCCCCTTTTAGCATAGTGAGAATTAATCTTTTTGTACTGAGCCAAAAATTTTATCACCAGCATCACCTAGACCTGGCACGATATAACCTTGTTCATTTAAGCCTTCATCTACCGATGCGGTAAAGATTGTAACATCAGGATGTGCAGCTTCAACTTTCTTAATCCCTTCTGGTGCAGCGACAAGAACCATCACGCGAATATCTTTACAACCACTGGCTTTTAACACATCAATTGCCGCTACTAGCGAAGAACCAGTTGCTAACATTGGATCAATAATCATGGCGATACGGTTTTGCACATCAGGCACTAACTTTTTATAGTAAGTCCGTGCTTCTAGGGTTTCTTCATCACGCTCTAAACCCAATACAGAGACTTTAGCACTTGGAATCAGATTTAAAAAACCATCCAACATACCAATACCCGCACGTAAAATAGGTACTACCGTGATTTTTTTACCTGCAATACGCTGAGTGGTGACTTTACCCGCCCAACCATCAATATCATGATCAACCACTGGTAAGTCTTTGGTTGCTTCATAAGTCAGCAACATGGTCACTTCCTGTGCCAATTCACGGAAATTCTTGGTACTGATATCAGCACGACGCAATAAACCGAGTTTATGTCGAATCAAGGGATGACGAATTTCATGAATAGCCACGGGAGTACACCTAAAAAGATCAAAATAATATTTCTATTATTATAATTGTTTTTTATAAATCTTATAAGAAAAAAAGCCCCCGCTAAGCGGGAGCTTTTTGATTAACACAATAATTTTTTCAATTATTGACGGGTTAGCATGAAGTGTAATGGAGATAAAATCTCAGCTTGAAGCGCCATTTTAATAATTGGGTCTGGATAGATACCAATTACCAGTACTGCAAGCGCTGCGAGTAATACCATAATACCACCCACTTTTTGACCCCAGTGATCTACCGCATCGATACGTGGCGTATCTGGTGGAGTCATATACATGACTACCATCACACGGAGGTAGTAGTACAAACCAATACCAGAACCCACCACGATCATGGCTGCCAAGAACCAGTGTTGCGTTGTTACCGCAGCCATTACCACCAAGAACTTACCAATAAAGCCTGCAGTTAACGGAATACCAGCTAAAGACAACATCATCACGGTTAATGTCGCTGTTAAGACTGGACGACGCCAGAATAAACCGCGGTAATCAGCCAAACTTTCTGCTTCATCAACGTTGTTGTATGGGCTAGACATCAATGCAACCGCACCAAACGCACCAATCGTTGTTAACACATAAGTGATCACATAAACCGATACGTTGCCTAAACTTGCATAAGTCATGCTGATTAAACCAATCAACAAGTAACCGAAGTGTGCAATCGATGAATAACCAAGAATACGCTTCAAGTTCACTTGGCGTACTGCCAAGAAGTTACCCACCAAGATTGAAAGCACAGCGATGATGGTGATGATAGTCACCAAAGACTCAACCAAGATTGCGCCTGAAGTCAGTAAGTAACGTACAAACAGACCAATCGTCGCAACTTTCGCAGCGGTTGCAAGGAAGGTAGCGATTGGAGCTGGTGCACCGGCATACACGTCTGGCGTCCATTTGTGGAATGGCGCCAATGAAAGCTTAAAGCTAACTGCAAAAATAATCAGTGCCAAACCTAGGAGTACCATCGGCTGACGGATGTTTTGCATTAATGCTTGGAAAGATTCATAGAAAGACAATGAACCTGTATAAGCATAAATGTAGGCCATCCCCATCAGCAACATTGCCGAAGCTGTTGCTGAAAGCACAAGATATTTAATCCCAGCTTCTAATGAGTTTGAACGTTGGTGCGTATAAGCCAATAAACCGTATACAGGAATCGACATCAACTCTAAGCTGATGAAGAAAGATGCATAGTGCGAGCTTGCAACCATTAACATTGCCCCTGCTACAGAACACAACATTAAGATATACAGTTCTTCACGGTTATCTTTATAGCTTTCAATATAGGCATGAGACAAAGTACAGCATGCCAATGATGCAACCAAAATTAACAATTGGTACAGCATGGTGAACGGATCCACCATGAACATACCCATTACGTTTGCTGGGGCAAAATGCCCACCAAACATGTCGAGCAGAATATATGCCGCAGCAAGGTTTAAGCCGACCACAGACGCTGTTGCGATTAAATTATGATTACGTTTAATCGCAGTGAGAACCATCACAACGACCGCAGTCAACGCCACGATCATTACAGGAGCTAATGGCATAAGCTCAGAAAAAGACATTGTGAAGTTCATGGCTTATTGCATCTCCACATTTTCGAGTTGAACAGATGCTTGATGCACAACGTCAACGACTTCTTGAACTGGAATGTAGCTATTTGCTAACCACGCCATACTTGAATTTGAAATATCAAGGAAGGTTTGTGGGTAAAGACCAAGCCAAAGCAGACCGAATGCACAAACTAACAAGATACCAACTTCACGCGCATTCAAATCTTTCAGTGGACTTGCGTAATGTTGTTTTTGCTCTTCATTTGGCGTACCAAATAAAGCTTTGTGAATCAGAATCAGACCATAAAGACCAGCGAATACTAAGCTGATTGCAGCCAAAATGGTGAATACTGGGAACTTCGCATAAGAACCCATCAAGATCAGGAACTCACCAATGAAGTTACCTAAGCCTGGAATACCAACCAACGCTGCCACGAAGAACATGAGGAAGAATGAAAGGTATTGGAATTGACCACGAATACCACCCATTAAACGCATGTCACGTGTATGTAAGCGCTCATAAACCTGACCACACATAATGAACAGTGCAGCAGAAGATAAACCATGCGCCAACATCATGATCATAAGACCTTGGAAGGTCAAAATGTTACCTGCATACAATGCAAGTAAGATGAAGCCCATGTGAGAAATTGACGTATAAGCCAACAGACGCTTCATGTCGGTTTGCTGGAAAGCACACCAAGCGCCGTAGAAAATACCAATTAAACCCATGATGATTGCGATATCTGCAAACTGTGCAGATGCCGCTGGGAAGAACGGAATAACAAAACGAAGTAAACCGTATGCCGCAGTCTTAATCAAAATACCCGCTAAGTCCACAGAACCTGCTGTAGGTGCTTGCGCATGGGCATCTGGTAACCAGCCATGTAATGGGAATACAGGAAGTTTTACTGCAAAGCCCACAAACAAGCACAGCATGAATGCATAAGCGACCGCTGGAAGTTGAGCATCAAGCGTATTCGCTACACCTAACAAGTAGTTATAGTCGAAGCCGATCATGCCTGTCATCATGTATCCATAAACCACAAGGCCTAGAATACCGATCAACATGATTAAACCCGCAACTTGCGTATAAATGAAGAACTTGGTAGCAGCGTAAACACGTGATTTACCATCCGCACCGCGGTGTCCCCAAAGTGCAATCAAGAAGTAGATTGGAACGAGCATCATCTCCCAGAAGAAGAAGAACAAGAACATATCAATCGAAATGAATACACCGATAACCCCACCCAATGACCATAATAGGTTCAAATGGAAGAAGCCAACGTTCTTTTGAATCTCACCCCAAGAACAACCAACTGCCAAAATACCCAACAGCGCAGTTAAGCCCACCATCAATAAGGATAAGCCATCAATCGCTAAGTGGATATTGATGCCGAGGGTTTGAATCCACGGCAAGAAAAACTCTGCAGACCATGTTGGGACTTTTGCACCCAATTCATAGCTGTATGTACCCGTCTGCCATAATGCAACGGTTAAGCCCAAAGTCACGAGCATACCGATAAGCGCAATATAGCGTGGTAGTTGTTGGTCGAGCTTATCGACCAACCAACATAAAAAACCTGCAATGAACGGTACGAGGATCAGCGCGGGCAAAACCATATTGTTTGTGATTTCCATCTTATTTCCCCACTACCTGAATCACGACTAAGATCATCAGTAGAACCACAATGCCCAGTGACATGCTCGATGCGTATTCGCGCAATGAACCTGTTTGACGAGAGCTTGTAAAGCCGTTACCAGCTTTCACAATTGCAGGTAATACGAGCCATAAACCATCAATTGGATCACGACCACAAATCTTAGCAATCAGTAAATATGGTTTTACGAAGATCAAGTCATACAAGGTGTCGAAACCTAGTGCATTACGGCAAATATTCGCCAAACCTGCACCCAATGAAGTTTTCGCAAAACCTTTCACTGCACCGTAAGCAAAAGCAAATAAGATGACACCAATCACAAGACCAGCGAGGGCAATACCAACCGCAGTATATTCTGCGCTGTGCATACCATGCTCTAGAGCTTCTGGAATCACAAATGCTGGAATTTGAGCAGCATTCAAGATGCTTTCTACTGGCGCTTTAAGTGCTGCACCAACGAAAGTTGAAAGAAGCGCTAAAATTGCCAAAGGACCCCAATAAGTCACGCCTTTGATTTCGTGATATGGCGTATTTTCTTTTCCGAAGAACACAACCCAGATCAGACGGAATGTGTAAATCGAAGTTAAGAATGCACCTGCTACACCCACCCAATACAAGGTGTTATACACGGCGATTGATTCGCCTTGTACCCAAACCGCACCTAAGATCGCATCTTTCGAGAAGAAGCCGACGGTGATGAATGGAATAGCAGCCAATGCACCGCCACCAATCGCAAAGCAAGCGAATAGGAATTTATTCTTGTAGAACAAACCGCCCATTTTGAAAATGTTTTGTTCGTGGTGGTAAGCCAAGATCACCGCACCAGAAGACAAGAATAATAATGCCTTAAAGAATGCGTGAGTTAACATGTGGAACAGACCCGCTTGGTATGCTTCCGCACCAACAGCCATAAACATATAACCTAACTGACTCATAGTTGAGTAAGCCAAGATACGTTTAATATCGGTTTGAACCAATGCAGCAAAACCAGCAACCAACAACGTTACCGCACCAGTAATCGAAATGAACATCATCACTTGAGGTGCCATTTCAAATACGGTGAACATACGGCAACAGAGATAAACGCCCGCAGTAACCATTGTCGCTGCGTGGATTAATGCAGATACTGGTGTAGGACCAGCCATCGCATCTGCTAACCATGTTTGTAGTGGAATCTGTGCAGATTTACCTGCAGCCCCTAAGAACAACATCAATGCTGTCCAGATGGCCATAGATGAACCTTGGGTTAATACTGTTGGTGCCGCAGCAACCACTTCTGCAATGTTTAATGTACCGAACTGTTGGTAGATTAAGAACAATGCAATCAATAAGAACACATCACCGACACGCGTTACGGTAAATGCTTTAATGGCAGCAAAACCGTTGTCTGGATTTTGGTAGTAGTAACCAATCAGCAAGTATGAGCACAGACCTACACCTTCCCAACCCAAGAATAACAATGCCAAGTTATCGCCAAGAACCAGCAACAACATGCTTGCAACGAACAGGTTGAAGTAAGAGAAGAAACGTGCAAAGTCTTCTTCACCACGCATATACCATGATGCAAAGATATGAATCAGGAAACCAACACCTGTAACCATACCCATCATCAATAATGATAAGCCATCAAGGTGCAAGCTAATGCCTGGTGCGAAATCACCAACTTGGAACCATGTCCACAAGTGTTGTACTTGAGCGACAGAACCATTGTTAACGAAATCCATCCCCGCAATTAGGGCAAATAAAGCAGATAAACCGACAGCCCCAACGCCAATAATCGCTGCAACTTTCTCAGGTAAATTCTGGCGCCCCGCCGCTAATAAGACAAAGCCGATTAACGGAAACAAAACTGTTAAATATAAATAACTCATCCGCGCATCTCACTAGCAGCATCCACATCCAGATGATGGAAGCGATGATAAAACTGGAGGACGATCGCAAGACCGATACAAGCCTCTGCTGCAGCAAGGGTCAAAATCAGAATGAACATGATTTGTCCATCTGGTTGTACCCAAGCACTACCCGCCAAAACGAATGCCAATGCAGCGGCATTCATCATAACTTCAAGGCTCATTAACATAAATAATAGGTTGCGTCGCACCATTACACCGTAAAAACCCAGTGCAAAAAGAATGGTTGCAACGATCAAACCATGTTCTAAAGGAATGTTGCCCATTATTCTTTATCCTCTTCTGCACTTGGCTCACGTTTACCTAAGTGGAATGCTGCAACCAATGCTGCAAGCAATAACATCGCGGCAACTTCTACCAATAATAAGTAGTGAGTAAAGAGCGCTTGACCAACAGCTTTCGGACCTACAATTTCAGTGCCCATAAGATTGCCTGCCGTGGTGTAGTCTGAACTTAACATCCAAACCAAAACCAAGCCCATCAGGAAACTCATTAACGCTGGGTATGCCCAAGCAGATGATGTTAACCACTGACGCTCCTGATCAACGGTATGTTGACCAAGATTCAGCATCATCACCACGAACACGAATAACACCATGATCGCGCCAGCGTAAACGATAATTTCCAGTGCACCTGCAAATGGTGCACCGACAATCATGAACATCCCTGCAACTGCAAGCAAAGATACGATCAAGCTAAGTAACGCATGTACAGGGTTCGCGTTAGTAACAACACGAACCGTAGAAACGATGGCCACGAGTGCCATCAAATAAAACGGCCACATCATGGTAATAGACTCCGTACATCAACAGGTGCGCTTTCACGTTGCGCCTGACCTTTTTCTTTACCTGTTACAGCCATACCTGTAACGCGGTAGAAGTTGTAGTCTGGATATTTACCAGGACCTGAAATGAGCAAGTTTTCTTTCTCATATACCAGGTCTTGACGAACGTACTCACCTAATTCGAAATCAGGTGTCATCTGAATTGCAGTGGTAGGACACGCTTCTTCACACATCCCGCAGAAAATACAACGCGAGAAGTTAATACGGAAGAATTCTGGGTACCAACGACCATCTTCTTTTTCCGCTTTTTGTAGTGAAATACAGCCCACTGGACACGCAACAGCACATAAGTTACATGCTACACAACGCTCTTCACCATCTGGATCGCGCGTTAATACGATACGACCACGGAAACGCGGTGGTACGATTTCTTCAGCTGGTACTTCTGGATATAAAATCGTGTCACGTTTACGCGTCACGTGGCTGAATACCATCCACAATGATCGTACAATTGACCCAACTCCAGCTAGAAATTTAAACATTTTGTTCTCCCTGCTGTCTTAGGCCTGATTCATCAGAATCACAGCACCAGTCACGAGTAAGTTGACCAATGCCAATGGCAAGCAAATTTTCCAACCAAAGTTCATTACTTGGTCATAACGTGGACGCATTAAAGAACCACGCGCCAATACAAACATCATTACAAAGAATGCTGTTTTGATAATGAACCAGAATGCTGGTGGAATGAACGAAATCTCAAGGTTGAATGGCGCTAACCAACCACCGAAGAATAAAGTCACGATCAATGCAGAGATCAAGACCACGTTGACGTATTCCGCAACGAAGAACATCCCCCATTTCATACCGCCATATTCTACGTGGTAACCTTCAGCCAATTCTTGTTCAGCTTCTGGTTGGTCAAATGGATGACGGTGAGTTACCGCGACACCCGCAACCACAAAGATCATGAAGCCTAAGAATTGAGGAATAACAAACCAAACATCACGTTGTGCTTCAACAATTTCACGCATGTTGAATGAGCCTGCAATCGCAACCACACCCATGAGCGAAATACCCAAGAACACTTCGTATGAAATTGTTTGCGCAGCAGAACGTAAACCACCAAGTAATGCATATTTGTTGTTTGACGCCCAACCACCAAATAACACGGCATATACTGCAATACCTGCCATTGCCATAAAGAACAATAAGCCGATGCTCATGTCTGCCACACCCAAATATGGGCTAACAGGAATTACCATGAACGACAGTACCGCAGTTGCCATTGCAACTGCCGGTGCTAAACGGAACGTTAATTTGTCCGCAAATTTTGGTGTCCAGTCTTCTTTGAACATGATTTTTAACATGTCGGCAACGATCTGGAACATACCCCCAGGACCAACACGGTTTGGACCGTAACGGTCTTGCCATAAGCCGAGCAAACGACGCTCGACAAATGACATTAAAGCTGCAATCAAAACCACCACCAATAAGATGACAATGGCTTGAATCACAGAATACGCAATCGGCCAGTTCTCAGCCCAGAGCGGTGTTTGACGTATAATTTCTTGATTCATGAATTACACTCCTACCGCGACTGAAACTGGCTCAGCTAAAGAAACAGTCGGTGCAAGACCAATTGGATAACCGATGTAGCCTGCTGGTAAATATTCGATGACTTGAACAGGCAAGCTAATGCTCGTTTCACCTGCTTTCACTGTCATTTGCTGTCCATCTTGAACATTCAAACGCGCTGCATCTTGTTCACCCAGAGCAAACATCGCTTCAGGAATACGAGATTCCATTGCAGGTGTTTTTACCGTGAATTCACCAGAAGCGAAAATGTGGTGCATCGGTACTAAGCGGAAGCTTTCTGGATTTACCACTACAGCTGACGGAGCAACGAAGCTACGTGCTGGACGTTTTGGTAAACGGTCGAATAAACGTACGCCAGAATCACCACCTTTTAAGTGACCACCCACGTTATCTTGGAATTTGTTCCAAGCTTGTGGCGAGTTCCAACCTGCAGACCAAGCAAATGGCACAAGTGCAGATGGAGTTTGCGTACCCACATAACCTTCCATAGAGAATGTTAATGCTGAGTCAATATCCGTTGGTTGTTTTGGTTCGTGAACAGATAAAGGCGCACGAATAGCAGTACGACCAGAGTAACGACGTGGTTCACGCGCAATTTTTAAACCATGTACACGGAAGCCCGCATCTGGAGCAACATCTTCAATCGCTTGTAATGCAGGAACATTTTTCGCAACTGTTTCAATTACATCATCAAGCAATGTCCAAGAAATGGCTTTACCTTTCAAGCCAGTTTCAATGGCATGTAACCAGCGCCAAGATTCTTTAATCGCGTATTCAGGTTTGTAGTAGCTTGGGTCATACACTTGGTAGAAACGCTGTGCACGGCCTTCTTGAGAAACTACAGTACCATCACCTTCAGCAAAAGATGCCGCAGAAAGAACAATTGAAGCTTTCTTCACAGTTTCAGTTTCAGAATGATCAAGTACGATCACTTCTTTGCCTGAAAGTGCAGCATTCACTTGAGCCGCTGGTAAACGACGGTATAGATCGTTTTCAACCACAATCACCGTGTCATAGTCTTGAGCAAATGCTTGCTCTAAGCTTTGACCACCAAGAATTGCCAAGCCCATTGAGTTCACTTCAGGAACTGTCAAGGTCAAGCCAGCATTCCCTAGGTTTTGCGCAACTTGTGCCGCAGCTTCCATGATTGCAGGATCTTGTAAGCTGGTACCCGAAATGATTAATGGTTTTTTCGCAGCTTTTAAGGTGTCCGCAATCGTTTGTGCAAATGCTTTCGCATCTTCAGCCAAACCAGAAAGCACTTCACCTTTAAGCGCTGCAGCAACCGCAAAACCTAAACGTGCGATATCGTTTGGAGAAGCAACCACTTCACCAGTCGCTACGTCAGATAAACGCGTTTGTGTTGCAGCCAAGATGTAAATTGGTGATTTTGCATCTTGTGCAATACGTTGCACAGGCTCAGCCAACCATTCTTGAGTACGACGCTCAGCTGCCATTTCTTTGGCTTTGTTTTTCGCTGCTTGGCGAACAGACAAGGCCATACGTGGTGCAGTTTGAGTTAAATCTTCACCCAAAATCAACACGGCATCATAGCTTTCAATTTCACGCATACCTGGGTTGTAAACACCTTCGGTTTGCATGATTGAAGCCGCCAATTCAACCAAGTTTTGCTCTTTTTGAGACATACCCGTTGAATAGTTGTCTTGACCCACTAACTCACGCAGTGCGTAGTTCGACTCAAGAGATGCACGTGGAGAACCGATACCCAAAACTTTTTTACCTTGGATATTAGCAATCACGGTATCTAATGCTTGATCGACAGACACTACAGTCGCATCAGCACCATCACGGAGTTGTGGTTGACGCGGACGATCTGCACGGTTCACATAACCTGTACCGAAACGGCCTTTGTCACACAAGAAGTATTGGTTAACTTCACCGTTAAAACGGTTTTCTACGCGACGGAGTTCACCATAACGCTCACCTGGAGAGATATTACAGCCTGAAGAACAGCCTTGGCATACGCTTGGCGCATACTGCATGTCCCATTTACGGTTGTAACGTTCAGAGTGAGTTTTATCGGTGAATACACCTGTTGGACATACTTCAGTCAAGTTACCCGAGAATTCAGACTCTAAAGTCCCTGATTCTGGACGACCGAAGTAAACACGCGATGCATTGGCATAAACACCAAAGTCTGTACCACCCGCGTAGTCTTTGTAGTAACGCACACAACGGTAACAAGCGATACAACGGTTCATCTCGTGCGCAATAAACGACCCTAATTCTTGGTTGTAATGCGTACGCTTGGTGAAACGGTAACGGCGACGGTCGTGTTGCGTCATTACAGTCATATCCTGTAAATGACAGTGACCACCTTCTTCACAGACTGGACAGTCGTGTGGGTGGTTCGTCATCAAGAATTCAACAATAGACGCACGGAAATCTTTCGCTTCTTTGTCTTCAATCGAGATGTAGGTATTGTCAGACGCAGGCGTCATACATGACATGACCAAACGACCACGCGTATCTTCTGGATTCGCGTATTGAGTCACAGCACATTGACGGCATGAACCGACAGAACCTAAGGATGGATGCCAACAAAAATATGGGATGTCGATGCCAAGGCTTAAACATGCTTGTAGCAAGTTTTCTGAGCCGTTGACTTCGTACGATTTTCCATCGACATGAATTGTAGCCATAGTCGAATTCCTTAAGCTTGTTCTACGTTGCTAGTTCGAGCGGCAGCATCTACTACCTTGGCTTCAAACTCGCTACGGAAATATTTAAGTGCGCCCATTAACGGTTCCATTGCACCAGGAGCATGTGCACAGAAAGTTTTACCAATCCATAACTTACGCGTTAGTTCTTGTAAGTGATCGATATCTTCTTTCTTACCTGTGCCATCTTCCAATGCTTTCAGAGCTTTAACCGCCCAAGGTAAACCATCACGACAAGGCGTACAGAAACCACATGACTCACGCGCAAAGAATTCTTCTAAGTTACGTGTAGCAGAAACCATACACTGGGTTTCATCAACCACCATCAACAAACACGTACCTAAACGTGAACCTGCTTTCATGATGCTTTCCGCATCCATAGGCAGGTCAATGTGTTCAGCAGCCAAGAAGTCAGTCGATGCACCGCCTGGTAACCAAGCTTTTAGCTTAAGACCATCACGCATACCACCCGCATGTTCTTCAATTACTTCACGTGCGGTTGTACCAAATGGCAATTCCCATAAACCAGGGAATTTCACCTTACCTGATGCGCCATAAATCTTTGTGCCTGGATCTTTCGATTTGCCTGCAGAAAGATTGATGTACCATTCAGGACCACGCAACATGATTGCTGGTAAGTTATTGTAGGTCTCTACGTTGTTGACAATTGTAGGACGACCCCAAGCACCTGCAACTTGCGGGAAAGGTGGTTTCGTACGTGGGTTTGCACGGCGACCTTCAAGCGAGTTAATCAATGCAGTTTCTTCACCACAGATATAACGACCCGCACCCGTATGTACGTGCATTTCAAAGTTCCAGCCAGTTCCGAGGATGTTTTCACCCAAGTAACCTTTGGCGCGGATTTGCTCTAATGCTTCATTTAAGTATTGAGCCGCTTCGATGTATTCACCACGGATGAAGATATAACCATGCGTTGCTTCAAGGGTATAACCTGCAATCAACATACCTTCGATCAATTGATGCGGAAGTTTTTCCATCAACAAACGGTCTTTAAAGGTACCTGGTTCCATTTCATCGGCATTACAAATCAGGTAACGTGGACCTGAATTGTCATTTGGCGCCATCAAAGACCATTTGATCCCTGCTGGGAAACCTGCACCACCACGACCTTTAACGGTTGCAGCCTTAATGACTTCAAGCACGTCTTTCGGTGGCATAGTGATTGCTTTTTTAAAGCCTGCATAACCTTCAAGCGCTTCGTAGTCATCTGCACTACGAACAAACTCTTGCTTACTCAAACGCCAAGTTAATGGATGAGTTTCTGGGTTACCGTCGCCATAAATTGGTTTTGGTTCGGTATTCATACATACTTCTCCAATAACTGTTTTACTGAGGTCACTTCAACCAGACCGTGAGTATCTTCATCAATCATTAAGGTAGGACCTTTGTCACAGTTACCTAAGCAGCAAATTGGCAACAAAGTAAAACGACCATCTGCAGTCGTTTGACCAAATTGAATGCCCAACTCACGCTGGAATGCTTCTGCTAAAGTTTCCGCACCCATCAAGAAGCACGCAATCGAGTCACATAAAAGAATTACGTGACGACCTACAGGTTGACGGTAGATACGGTTATAGAATGTTGCTACACCTTCAAGATCAGCGACGCTCATGCTTAACATTTGCGCAATAGCATTCATTTGCGCATCATCCACCCAACCATTACGGCGTTGTACACACTTCAGCGCATCAAGACAGGCTGCACGTGGGTACGGATAGTGATCCATGTGATGCTCGATGTCGTGAATTTCTTCCGCAGTCAAAATTCCTTCAACATTCACACGTGGCTTTTTATCAGTCAAAATCATCATAATGCGTTACCCCTTAGCGATCCACGTCAGCCATTACGACGTCAATTGTCGCTAAATAAATGATCAAGTCAGATACCAAACTGCCGTTAATCACCGAAGGCATTTGCTGTAAATGCGTGAAAGTAGGTGTACGAATACGGGTACGATAACTCATGGTTGACTTATCAGAAGTCAAGTAGTAGTTCGATGCACCTTTCACTACTTCAGCCATCACAGATGCTTCACCAGCAGGCATTACAGGACCCCAAGATACGCTTAAGAAGTGCGTAATCAAGGTTTCAATATCTTGTAGCGTCTTGTCTTTTGGTGGTGGAACAGCCAATGGGTGATCCGCTTTATATGGACCAGATGGCATGTTATCCAAGCACTGTTTGATGATTTTCAATGACTGTTCGATTTCACGGTAGTGAACGATGACACGTGCATAAGCATCGCCTTCGTACTCGACTGGAACTTCGAAGTCATAGTTTTCATAACCACTGTATGGACGGTATTTACGAACGTCGAAATCAATACCTGTTGCACGAAGACCAGTACCTGTTACACCCCAAGCCAATGCAGATTTTGCATCGTATTGCGCAACATTACGGGTACGACCTTCAAATACAGAGTTTTTAAGCGCTGCAGTGTGGTATTCCTTCAAACGTTTTGGCATCCATTCGAGAATTTCACGAATCAGATGTTGCCAGTTGTTTGGAAGGTCATGCGCTGTACCACCAATACGGAACCATGCTGGGTGCATACGGTAACCGGTGATCGCTTCAATCGCGTCATAGATTTTTTGACGGTCAGCGAACATATAGAATACAGGGGTCATACCACCCGCATCCTGAATTGCAGTCCCGATATATAACAAGTGGTTATTGATACGGAACAATTCAGACATCATGACACGGATACATTGCGCACGCTCAGGTACTTGAATACCAGCAAGCTGCTCAACACCCATCACATATGGCATGTTTTGCGCACAACCACCTAAGTAGTCAACACGGTCGGTATAAGGAATAAATGAATGCCAAGTTTGACGTTCAGCCATCTTTTCCACACCACGGTGGTGATAACCGATATCAGGCACACAGTCTTTCACTTCTTCACCATCCAACTGCAAGATTACACGGAACGCACCGTGCGCAGATGGGTGGTTAGGACCCAAGTTTAGGAACATGAAGTCTTCATCAGCATTACCACGTTTTAGACCCCAATCTTCTGGGACAAAACGTAAGTGCTCTTGCTCGAAGTCTTGTTTCGCTTGGTTCTGCATGTACGGTGTATATTCCGTAGCACGTGCAGAGTATTCCTTACGTAGTGGGTGACCTTCCCAATAAGTCGGCAACAAAATACGACGGAGCATTGGATGCCCTTCGAAATTGATTCCGAACATATCGTAAGCTTCACGCTCGTACCAGTTTGCATTTGGCCAGATATTGGTTGCTGTAGGAATATTGAGATCGCTCTCATTCAAAGCAACTTTAATACGAATATCTGTATTGCGCTCTAATGACAATAAGTGATAGAACACTGTAAAGTCAGATGCAGGCAAACCGTCACGGTGAGTACGTAAACGCTCATCTACCGCAGACAAGTCAAACAGCATCACGTAAGGACGTGACACTGTACGCAAGAACATTAAAACTTCTTGTACACGTGCGCGCTCAACCCAGACCGTCGGAAAATCTTCACGAGTCGTTTGCACATAGAAGTTCTCACCAAATTTGGTTTTGAGCTCTTCTATAATTGCAAATGCTGGGCGTGAATCAACTGCTGTTGATTCTGGCATAGCAATGTCAGTTTCAGCCATTGGCTTGGCTTCCTATTTAATACAAATTCAGTCAACCTTAACGACAATTACACCCATCTCGGGTGCATCAAACATTCATCGTTAAAATTATTTAATTTCATCCATAGAGCGTAGGTTTTTCACCGCAATACGCTGTGCATTCTTACGATCGCGTTCTGGCATCATCTTTGGCTTATACACTGGCTTAAGATCATCACCAATCACAGCAGATAGCGGACGACGCTCTAATTGAATTTGATCCTGCAACAACATCAGTGCTTGAATCAATGCTTCTGGACGTGGTGGGCAACCTGGGATGTACACATCGACAGGAATGATTTTATCGACACCTTGTACAACCGAGTAGATGTCATACATACCACCTGAGTTTGCACAAGCACCCATTGAAATCACCCATTTAGGTTCTAACATTTGCTCATACAAACGCTGAATAACAGGTGCCATTTTAACAAAGCACGTACCGGCTACAATCATCAAGTCGGCCTGACGCGGTGAAGCACGAATAACCTCAGCACCAAAACGTGATAAGTCATGCACACCTGTTAAGGTGGTTGCATACTCTACGTAACAGCACGACGTACCAAAGTTAAACGGCCAAACTGAGTTCTTACGTCCCCAGTTTACTGCTGTGTGTAACACGTCCTCTAAACGAGTCATGAACACATTCTTATTCACTTCTTCTTCAAGCGGATCAGTAACAACCTGACGCTCCTGAAGTGGATATTGATCAGCATTCGGATTCGCACGGGTTAAGGTATATTTCATCCCGAGTTACTCCTTATCAGATGAGACAGTCGGTGATTTAGATTTCACACGACCAGATGATTGAGCTGGGATATGACCCGTAGGGTCTGTTACCAATTCTTCAATAGAGTTAAAACGTGTAATGTCAGCAATGTTCATATTAGGAGAGCCAACTTTAATCGCTTTACCAGCAGCTTTACGGCGATCTGTAGGTGCCCAATTTAACGCACCAACTGACACTGCATAAACCAATGCAATCAATAAATCGACCACAAAAATTACAACAGTTGTAAAACCTAACCAGCCTACTTCTCGTACAGAGGTAGACCATGCATAAAGATAAAGCGCTTCTAAGTCAAAAACTACGAAGAAAATAGCAACCAAATAGAACTTAGCAGACAAGCGAATACGTGCACCACCTGCACCCACTACGCCTGACTCAAACTGCTCCTGCTTAGCACGGCCCCATGACTTACCCCCAAGGAGTAATGGAACTGTGAGCATAAAAGCACAAAGAAATGTAACGCCGATCACGAAGGCAATAATTGCCCATTCGTATGGAGTAATGGCACTCATGCGGGGATAACTCCTGGCAGGCCTATTTATTAACAAAGAATGTATGTATTGGCCTTCAAATACACCAAACACAAAATTAATCCCGCCAATTGTACCTGATTTATGATTTCACTTGCTAGTTTATAGCTCTTAGTCTTTCGGATGATTTTTTGAGCTTTTTTCAGTATTTCCACGCATAAAACACTGAAACACACGTCACTATCGCTTTATTGAATAAAAAAATAATTTTCCATCATTTTTTTCAACATTGCTTCCATTTTATATGCTTTTCTGCACTTCAAATTTCAGCTGAAATCCTTTATTTGTCTTATAAGCATCCGAATAATCGAACAACAAATCCCTTGTGAACAAGCCAACACAGTATCGTGAAAAAAACATAAAATGGGATAAAAAGCACTCAAGCCCGAAGAGGAAAACCTAGAAAAAAATGTAATCTTATTTACAACTCTGCTACACGACAAAATTACCTGATGATCACGATTATGGTATTCCTATATCATCATGTAAAACAAATAATAAGGAGCAATTATATGAATCTAGAATTCACTCACAAACCCAATTATTACTTGTTTGCACATCTACTCATTCGCCATATTGAGAACTATATTGCCAAACATCCCGATGCAAACAATGCAATATTTGATCTGCGTGATATCTATGAATTATTTAGACAAGATCGAGCTTCAACCACCACCAATTTAGATGGTATTTTTGACATAGTGGATGACTATAAAGTAGAAACCCTCAATGGTGATCAGAAGCTCATTACCCGTCACGCCATAGATACACTCAATAATTCGTTATTGGTCGACTTTAATCAAGAAGCACTCGAAAGCTTAAAAAGCGGCAAACAAATTATTGAACCCGATGCCAGTATTATTGATTAAATGACTAACACCTCAACAAGATAAAAGCCCAACTTATTCACTCCACAGAATAAATTTGGGCTTATCTTTACAACACATCTAAATTGATTTGGCTTAGCTGTCTAAACTTTCTTTGACCCCTACCTTCTTCTTTCCTGTTTTAGCAAAGCGCTTGGCAGGCCAGCTCATGGTAAAGCGCGCCCCCTTCAAATTTGGACTGGCATCCACCTCAATACGACCACCAAACCAATAGGCGATACGACTGACAATTGAAAGTCCCAAACCATAACCACCTGAAGCACGGGTACGGCTATCATCTAAACGAGCAAAGGCTTCAAAAATACGCTTGCGATCTTCTTCTGGAATACCCGGACCATCATCTTCCACACAAACATAAGCCATACCAGCCTGATTGATTCCGCCACTAATAATGACTTTATGATCACAATAGCGCACCGCATTTCCAACCAGATTCTGTACCACACGATGCAAGTAACGTCGTTCCGCATCCACCACAAGATTGGGTAATGGAGCTTGCACAATAATCTCTTTTTGCGTTTTTAGGGCTTCGGTCTCGGTGGCGACTTGCTCCAACACTTCTGCTAAAACAATTTTCTCAAAATCCAGTGAAGGTGTGCCCTGCTCCAACTTGGCATAGGTCATAATTTCATCAATCAAGGTATTCAAGGCCTCAATATCTTTATCAATCATCTCGACCTGTTGTAGGCGGTAATCATAATCATCTTCTTCCGCCAACATTTCCATGCCAAAGCGTATCCGTGCGACCGGTGTGCGCAGCTCATGCGAAACCGCCCGCATCAGCTCTCGCTGCGCTTCAATAAGGCGTTGAATATGATCCGACATACTGTTGTAGCTAGATGCCAGACTCGCCATCTCATCAGTACCATCGACTGGTAAGCGCAGACTCAAGTCGCCTGACTTCATACGGTTTAAAGCATAATTCACTTCGCGAATCTTACGCTGCATCGGTAGAATCAGGCCATAAACCCCTAAACTCAACACAAACAGACTGAGCAAGGTAATTCCAGCCGCCAACTGAAATGGCATCCAGTTAAATAAAGGCACTGGACCTAAAACCAGCACTTCTGTTGGTGAACTTGGTATCGGGGAAACAATAGAAATCGTCGTGCCGCGTACTGTCGCGCTGTCTCGATACAAGATAATGCTATGATCTAACCTTAAACGTCCGATTTGTTCAGAATCTAACGGCAGATTTTGTACTTTTTCAATTTCGATTGGATAGGAGAAATGCTTCTGAATTTTTGCCAAATATTCTTTTTCCTGACCTGGGTAATACACCAGATAGTCCAGAATAAAGATCGGCAAAGCTTTCATTTGACGCTCACCAATCTTATCGACTTTGACATAGAGATAATGGTTGGTGTCGTTTTTTAGACCAATAATGATATAGGCAATTGAGTTTTGCGCATCATAACGTACTGCTGCTTTACGCTGGCTAATCCGTTTTTCCTCTGCGCGAGACAGATCAACCTTATTGGCATCGACATAGTAAATGGGCAGTTCCAGTAAATCTGAAGCATCCGAAATCCAGTCGACTTTTTGCTGCACCGTTTGCTGGCGAGCGATGCCTTCACTAATGATAAAAGACAGCCCATCCGTGAGTGACTCACGATATTCTTGCGCACGCTGATAGTTAATGATTTGCACCAAGAGATAACCAAACAGCGCCACGATTGCGACCAGCACAACCAGACCTGCATAGATCCGCAAGAATATACTGTGTTTAAACACGAAAATGTCCTGTGTTAATCATTCAAAAGGGAATTACATTCCATTGGTTTCTTTAACAAAAAGATAACCTTTACTGCGCACAGTCTTAATACGTTTAGGATTCTCAGGATCATCGCCAATTTTTGGACGAATACGCGAAATACGCACGTCAATTGAACGGTCTTGACCATCATATTCAATGCCACGCAGACGTTCAAAAATATCTTCACGCGATAAAATACGACCTGCATTTGACGCTAACAACCACAGTAAGTCATATTCTGCACTGGTGAAGTCCACCAATTCGCCATTTAGCGTTACAGAACGTCCACCATTATCGATGACAAGATCATCAAACTCGATACGTTGAGCCACTTCATCTTCAGGCGCTTTGTCGGTGCGGCGCAATAAAGCACGGATACGCGCTAATAAAACACGTGGCTGAACAGGTTTCGCCACATAGTCATCTGCCCCCATTTCTAAGCCAAGCACTTGATCCATATCTTCGGTACGAGCCGTTAACATTAAAATTGGTTGATGATAATGAGGACGTACTTCACGACAAATGGTTAAACCATCAGCACCCGGCAACATTACATCCAACACCACCAAGTCGGGTTGCTCTGCAATAATACGACGAATCGCACGATTACCATCTGGTTCTACACCCACTTCCAATCCATTACGGATTAAATATTCCTGGGTTAAACGCGCTAAACGCTCATCATCTTCTACAATTAAAATTTTCGGTAACTTTTCTTCTTGGCTCATAAATTGCCCCTTCAATAGCATGAAGCGTATCTTTTAAAAATCCGACAGATACGACGTAATATAATTTTGCAATATACACACGTTTACATTGTAAACAAGATGCCATTCACCAAACTGATACATCTACGTAGCTTTTTGTAATATTTTTTAATCATTGAATTAATTGGCTTTTTAAGATTGTAATTTTTACAACCCACTCGCCCACTTGCTGTTACAAAATGATGTTTTATTAAGCAAATCAGACCATTGATCAGATTCTGACTGATCAATTGCATTCTTTTTTACTTATCCACAAGTTTATCTATAAGCAGATAAATCTAGCTTTGCTATGCTATGCCCTTGTCTAATAAGGCTTAAACTAGAAAGACAAAAACAAGGAATTTTGAGCAATCTTTTTTTGACATGAATCAGAAAAATTTTTAGTAAAATGTCAATATTGATCTACCCTCAATTTTCCCGTATCTTGTGTTCAATTCAATCTTAAACCACTAAGTCTTGTGTTTATTCCTCAAACACTGTGGCACACTTTTTGCCCAGTTCAAATGGTCCATAAACATAACAATAGATGACAATGGAGCTATGCTGACATGAGCGTAATCACATCCACCCCTGGTCAACTTCAGGTGATTAAACGAACTGGTGATGTTGCTGCTTTTGATGCCGAAAAAATTTCTGTCGCAATTGGTAAAGCATTTTTAGCGGTAGAAGGACAGCAAAGTGCTGACTCTAGCCGTATTCATGATCGCATTTCACAACTAACTGAAATGGTCATGAACACCTTTAACCGTCGTTTACCTTCAGGCGGTACTATTCATATTGAAGAAATCCAAGACCAAGTGGAATTGGCACTCATGCGTACTGGCGAACAGAAAGTTGCGCGTGCCTATGTGATCTATCGTGAACAGCGTGCGTCTGCTCGTCAGCAAACAGGTGCACACCATCACCCGACATTACAAATTACTGCACAAGACGGTCAATTAAAGCCACTAGACTTAAGTGCGCTCCAAGCGAAAGTAACAAAAGCGGCTGAAGGTTTAGAAGGCATCGATGCGCAAGCGATTATCGATGAAACTGTGAAAAACCTTTATAACGGTGTAAAAGAGTCAGACATCTCAACCACCATGATGATGGCGACACGTACCCGTATTGAACAAGAACCTAACTATACTTATGTGACTGCACGTTTATTGCGTGATGACTTGGTTGCGACTGGTTTAGAATTCTTAGGTCTTTCTACGGACACTTTAGAAAGCGATGCACTTGAAGCATTCTTGAAAAAAGGTGTTGAGTTAGAATTGCTTTCTGCGGACTTGCTTGACTTTGACCTTGCGAAGTTAGCTGCTGCGATTCAACCAGAACGTTCAAACCAGTTTACCTACTTAGGTCTACAAACTTTATTTGACCGTTACTTCATCCATTCAAATGGTATTCGCTTCGAACTTCCACAATTGTTCTTCATGCGTGTTTCGATGGGTCTAGCACTGAACGAAGAAAACCGTGAAGAACGTGCAATTGAGTTCTACAACTTACTTTCAAGCTTCGATTACATGGCGTCTACCCCGACGTTGTTTAACTCAGGGACTTTACGCCCACAATTATCAAGCTGTTATTTAACCACCATTGATGATGACCTGTTCGACATTTATGGCGCAATGCGTGATAACGCGATGTTGTCTAAATGGGCAGGTGGTTTAGGTAATGACTGGACACCAGTACGTGCTTTGAACTCTTACATCAAAGGCACCAACGGTAAATCACAAGGTGTTGTACCGTTCCTGAAAGTGGCAAACGATACCGCTGTTGCAGTTAACCAAGGTGGTAAGCGTAAAGGTGCGGTATGTGCCTACCTTGAAACTTGGCACTTGGACATTGAAGAATTCCTAGAGCTGCGTAAAAACACAGGTGATGACCGTCGTCGTACGCATGACATGAACACAGCGAACTGGGTGCCAGACTTGTTCATGCAACGTGTGTTTGAAGATGCTGAATGGACACTATTCACACCATCTGAAACTCCTGACCTACACGACTTGATGGGTGTAGAGTTTGCTGAGCGTTATGCACACTACGAAGCTGTAGCAAAAGAAAATAACATGCTACACAAAAAAGTACGTGCTAAAGACTTATGGCGCAAAATGCTGTCAATGTTGTTTGAAACAGGTCACCCGTGGATCACATTCAAAGACGTATGTAACTTACGTTCACCACAGCAACACGTAGGTGTAGTGCACTCGTCGAACTTATGTACTGAAATTACGCTGAACACCAATAAAGACGAAATTGCAGTATGTAACTTGGGTTCAATCAACCTTGTTCAACACGTGCAAGGCGGTGTATTGGATCGTGAGAAATTGGCTCGCACCATTAAAACAGCCGTACGTATGCTCGATAACGTGATCGACATTAACTACTACGCAGTGCCACAAGCGAAAAACTCGAACTTGAAACACCGTCCTGTCGGTATGGGTATCATGGGCTTCCAAGATGCTTTATATGAAATGGGCATGGCGTATGGTTCAGATGCAGCGGTAGACTTTGCTGATGAATCAATGGAAGTGATTAGCTACTATGCAATCCAAACGTCTAGCGACTTAGCGGTTGAACGTGGCGCTTACTCGACCTTCAAGGGTTCATTGTGGGATCAAGGTATTCTTCCAATCGACTCTTTAAACAAAGTTGCACAATCACGTCCTGAGCGTATGTTCGAAGTTGATCGTACACAACGTTTAGATTGGGATTCTTTACGTGCAAAAGTACAAAAAGATGGTATGCGTAACTCAAACGTGATGGCGATTGCTCCAACAGCAACTATCTCGAATATTTGTGGCGTATCTCAATCGATTGAGCCAACTTTCCAAAACTTGTATGTGAAATCTAACCTTTCTGGTGAATTCACTGTGATTAACCCGTACTTGGTACGTGCGTTAAAAGAACGTGGTCTTTGGGATTCAGTCATGGTGAATGACTTGAAACACTTCGAAGGTTCTGTACAGAAGATTTCACGCATTCCAGAAGAGCTTAAAGCAATTTTTGCGACTGCATTTGAAGTTGAGCCACGCTGGATTGTAGATGCGGCTTCACGTCGTCAAAAATGGATTGACCAAGCGCAATCGCTAAACCTTTACATTGCTGGCGCAAATGGTAAGAAACTTGACATCACCTATAAGATGGCATGGTTACGCGGTTTAAAAACCACTTATTACCTCCGTGCATTAGGTGCAACATCGGCTGAGAAATCAACCATTAACACGGGTGCATTGAATGCGGTTAAGGCCACTACAGTCGCAGCGCCTGTTGCAGCAGTAGCGGAAGAAAAACCAGTTGCAGCACCTGTGGTCGAAGATGAAGGTTTTGAACAAGCGGCACCAGTGCCAATGGCATGTTCAATTGACAATCCAGATTGTGAGGCTTGTCAGTAATAACCTCCCCTAACCCCTCCTTAAAGGAGGGAGAATCCTCGTAGCAAATGGCGGGATGCTAGTCCCTCTTTTTTAAAGAGGGATTTAGGGAGATTAAGAAGTTTGCAAGAAATTTAAAAGGAAAAGACCATGCTCCATATGACTCATAACTACATGTTAGGACTCGCGGTTTTGGTCTTTTCCTTTGTTTTCTTTTACGTGCCAATGGTCTACGCATTTGTAGCCATTCGCCATCAGCAGCGTAAGCAAAATAAGTAGTGGGGACACTTGCTCTACCGAACAAAATTAGAGCATTTATCGACAAAACTTAATTTTGCTTACACAAATTGAGCGTATAGTAGGACATCTTCTTGGTTGAGATGTCTTCATAAAAGATATAAAGCAACGAAGAGAGAATTGATATGTCTATCCTAAGTTGGGACGATTTAGAAGATGATTCGCAAAAACCGGCTGCACCTGAGCACAAGTCTGCGCCCGTCGAACCGCAAAAAGCGCCTGCTGCGCCGTTGGTATCTAATGCAGAGCAACCACAGAAGAATGTGGCAGCTCCACAATCCGCTGGAACCCGTTCAGTGCGATCAACAGATCCAGCCGATCCGTTGGCAAGAGCATCTAACGCTCTAGAAACCTTGGACGTTGCGCCTGGTCTTGAAGAGCTTGAGATGGGTGCTCAACGTGTACAAGTTGACGACAAAGCTATGATTAACTGTCGTGCGGACTTGAACCAACTGGTACCGTTCAAATACGAATGGGCTTGGCAGAAGTATCTAGATGGTTGTGCCAACCACTGGATGCCGCAAGAAGTGAACATGAACCATGACATCGCACTTTGGAAGTCTGAAAATGGCTTAACTGAAGATGAGCGTACCATTGTGATGCGTTCTTTAGGTTTCTTCTCGACTGCAGACTCATTGGTTGCAAACAATTTGGTCTTGGCGATTTACCGCCACATTACCAACCCTGAATGCCGTCAGTACATTTTGCGTCAAGCCTTTGAAGAAGCGATTCACACCCACGCTTACCAATACTGTATTGAATCTTTAGGTATGGATGAAGGCGAAGTCTTCAACATGTACCGTGAAGTTCCATCAGTCGCGCGTAAAGCGGCTTGGGGCTTAAAGTATACGCAATCATTGAGTGACCCAACCTTCCAAACAGGTACACCTGAAAACGACCAAATTTTGCTTCGCAACTTGATCGCATTCTACTGTGTACTTGAAGGCATCTTCTTCTACTGTGGTTTCAGTCAAATCTTATCGATGGGTCGTCGTAACAAGATGAACGGTGTTGCCGAGCAATTCCAATACATCTTGCGTGATGAATCTATGCACTTGAACTTTGGTATCGACATGATTAACCAAATCAAGATTGAAAACCCGCATCTTTGGACGGCTGAATTCCAAGAAGAAATCATCCAGATGATTCTTGAAGGTACGATGCTCGAAATCGAATATGCACGTGACACGATGCCACGCGGTGTATTGGGTATGAATGCAGGTATGATGGAAGAATACTTGAAATTTATCTGTAACCGTCGTTTAAGCCAGCTGGGCTTACCTGAACAATTTGCTGGTGTGAATAATCCATTCCAGTGGATGTCAGAAATGATGGATTTACGTAAAGAGAAGAACTTCTTTGAAACTCGCGTAACAGACTACCAAACAGGTGGTGCGTTAAGCTGGTAATTATATCACCGTCACGCGACACATAAGTTGTCATAGACGACTTAATGAAAAGGCTGCCATTCGCAGCCTTTTTTAATATCAATAATAAATTATATGATTCAAGACAAAACGATATGGAAAAACTGGTCAGGCTATCATTGCCAAAGTTTGGTTGAAACCAAGATGTATTGCATCAAATTATTGAGAGATAAACTTAGTGCGAGAAACTTTCAAAGCCAAGTGAATGAGATTCACGCCCCTTGCGCAGCAATGCTGTTCAAGTACTCAATAAATTTAAGGATTTAGGCAGACCTCATACCCGAGTTGTATCTTAAATTTAGATAACTTAGGTGAACCTTAATATTAAATCTTTGTGCAACAAAGCATTTTGGAATAAGTATTTAGAGATCGGTTTGTGCAACAAAGCCATTATCAGATGAGAGAAAAGGGCTGTGATAATCTATCACAGCCCTTTTTACTAATTTAACCTACTTATGGATAAGTTGGATTAATCGATGATGGTCGTTGTTACGCTTTCAATTCTTTGATTGAAATTAAACGGTGCTTGGTAGACCTTGCTAACGCCACCACCTTCGTCTTCACCAACCGCCACACCATCGTCAAGTGAGAACAGTTGTGCGACAGTATTAGGAATCAGCTTTTTAGCAACAAGCTTGCCATTCAGGTAAAGATAAGCATTACCACCCTTACCTTGACCTTGGGCATTACCTTTACCACCGACTCCATTCTCATCGTAGCGGAACTTAACGGTAATTTCATTATTGCCTTGTTTCAGCGCTTCTGAACTTGTGACTATAGTATCTTCTAGCCAGTTGTACTCAAACGTAGGTGTACCGTTTTTAATGAACAAAGTCCAACCTGCAAAATTACTACCTTGAGCAATCACTACACCATTGGTGTTCTGTGCATCAGTCGTTGAGACCTTAGCCACGATGTCGAAAGACTTGTTCTTGATATTTAAGAACGAATTTTCTGGAATACCCACTGCACCCGAATAGAGCGTCAGCGATTTTTTACCAAACATGGCATCCGGACGGCCCGCAATTTCAGCATTCATGCGTTCAAGGGTTCGGTCATCAATAGGATACACATGGTTCTTTTGCGCCTCTTTATCAAACATTGCTTTCATTTCTTTCAACTTCTCTGGATTTGAAGCAGCAAGGTCCTTAGCTAAGGAGAAGTCTTTAGTTATGTCATAAAGTTCCCATTTATCATTTTGCAAGGTATTAAATGGCTTGTTGTCTTCCCAGAGAGCAAAATGGTTGGCTCGAGCAAACCAACCATCATGATAGATACCTCGGTTGCCACCCACCTCGAAGTATTGGGTACTGTGCGTACTCTTCGCTTGAGCATTATTAAAGCTATCCAAGAAACTCACGCCTAAGATTGGAGATTGCTTCACGCCATCAACCGAGGTTGGTTGTGGTAAATGCGCAGCATCGAGTACCGTTGGTACAATATCAATGACATGTTGCCACTGCTGGCGAATGGTCTTGTCATTGGTCGTTATGCCTTTAGGCCAGCTCACCACCATGGCGTTCTGAGTCCCCCCAAAATCAGAGGCCATGCCCTTCATCCACTTGAACGGCGTTGAGCCAGCAATCGCCCAGCCAGCAGCATAATGACCAAAGCTGTTTTCACCACCAAGTTCATCAATATTTTTCAGCACGGTTTGCGGACTTTCTTCTATGCCATTGTAAAACGTTAGAGAATTGAAGCTACCATTACGATTACCTTCACCGCTGGCGCCATTATCACCGACGATGTAGAAGATCAATGTGTTATCAAATGTACCATTCTTCTTCAAGCTGTTGACAATGCGTCCAATTTCATGATCGGCATGCGCTAAGTAGCCTGCATAAACTTCCATTTCTCGCTCAAACACTTTTTTCTCGTCAGCGGTCAGGCTGTTCCAGCGCGGCACATTTTCCGGCATTGGCGTTAGGACAGTATTCGCGGGAATGATGCCCGCTTTCTTCTGACGTTCAAAACTTTGTTCTCTGAGCTTGTCCCAGCCCATGCTGAACTTACCTTTGTATTTATTAATCCATTCTTTCGGTGCCTGATGTGGCGCATGAGCAGCCCCCGGCGCATAATATACAAAGAATGGCTTATCAGCATTGTAGCTGTGCATTAAATTCAACCAATTAATCGTTTGATTGGTCATGTCCGTGGTGAAATGATAATCCTTGGTGCGGGGTGTTTTGATACGCGTGACGCCATCAACCAAAACTGGTTGAAATTGATCTGTTTCTCCTCCAAAGAAGCCATAAAATTTCTCAAAACCAATTTGGGTCGGCCATACATCTTGAGCACCCGCTGGTCCAGTCTGCCATGGTGGAATTTCATGGTTTTTACCAAACATGGCGGTGTTATAGCCGTTGTACTTGAGGACTTTCGGCAAAGCACCAATATAATTTGGGCGAGCGCCCGTATTACCAGGGAAGGCCGTTGCTGTTTCCGCGATAGAGCCCATATTGTTTTCATGATGGTTACGCCCAGTGAGCAGCGCAGTTCGCGTTGCTGAGCTGACGCCCGTGGTATGAAACTGGTTATAGATCAAACCATTTTTTGCCAATGCATCCAGCGTTGGCATTTCAACCGCGCCACCAAACAAGGCCGATTGGCTATAGCCAACATCATCAAGCAGGATGACAAGCACGTTTGGCGCACCCTCTGGTGCCGCAACGGGTTTTTTTGCTCAGGACGCTTTACATCACGCACATCTAGCTGAGAGTAAGTTTTAGGTTCGGTATCTGGAATAGGCAGTTGCAAGCGATTTGGTTCTGCTGCGGAGGTCAGACACGGTAATATGGCACTTGTTAACGCCAGAGATTTTGTTAATTTCTTCATCAATTTTAACCTTTTACTGATTGTTCTTCTTAAGTATTAAAGGGCCGTTTAACGCTTGCATTACATAGCTAGCTGGGTAGCCATTACTTAGTAGCAAAGTCATTGCATGCAAGTACTTCTCAACGTGGCTAAAGAAACTGAAATAGCCCTCGCACAGGAGATTTTCATATTCTCCTTTGTCGGTCAAATGGCGCTGTTTTGGACACCCTCCATTACATAGCTTTAAAAATTTACAGCTCTTACAGCGCGAAGAAAGGCGCTTTTTCTTAGATAGTAAATGGAAATCCGATTTTTCATGAATCTCAATCAATTTGGTTTGCGTAATGTTCCCCATTTTGGATTCTGGATAGGCAACGTGATCGCAGAAATACACATCACCATTGGACTCAACTGCGTATGAGGCACCACATTCACTGGCATGAATGCAATTGGGTGAAGGATTACCGATATATTGTGTGAGTGCTTGCTCGAAGTTGGAAATAAAAATGTCCCCGACATCCTTTTTAATCCAAGTATCAAACACTTTGATTAGAAATTGCCCGTACTCATGAGCAGTCACACTCCATTCTGTTGGCTGTTGCTGAAGATTACCCTCAGTGATGTCGACTAAAAATAGGCCAGAGCTGAAAGATTGTCCACGCTGCGCTTCTTTGGCTGAAGGTAAAAATTCAACCACAGGAGAAAACTGCAGGTGTTTGACATTGTTTTCTCGGAAGAATTGATAGATTTCTTCAGCATGTTCACAGTAATCATGAGTTACACAGGCGAGCACGTTGTATTCAACCCCAAAGTTTTGGAACAACTTCAGTGCGTTGTAAGTTTCCTTAAATGCGCTGCGTCCACGCTTGGTTCGATACTTTGCTTGGATATGTTCTGGACCATCAAGGCTAAGACCAACCAAAAAATTGTTATCGCGGAAAAATTTACACCATTCTTCGGTAATTTTAGAGCCGTTTGTTTGTAACGTATTTTTGATTACTTTGTTGCCAGCATATTTTTTTTGTAGTGATACAGCCAATTCAAAAAATTCTAGGCCAATTAATGTGGGCTCACCGCCATGCCAAGCAAACTCGACGGTTGGTGTTTGCTGACTTGATATATAATTAATTATGTATTGTTCTAGTATCTCATTACTCATCAATTTTTTAGAATCGATAAGCTCGTCCTTCTCAAGATAAAAACAGTATTGGCAATCATAATTACATAAAGCACCAACCACCTTAGCTGTTGTGTGAATCCCTTGCATAGAAAGACCTTTTTTTATTCTTATCAGTTATGTTATGTCGCAGCAGCTTAAATGTAAATTTAATTTTGCACTTCTTTCATAAGGCTCAAAACTCTATTTTTTCTGATGAAATGAACTAAAAGTCTTGCAGGATTAATGCATGATCTGTAAATCAAATACATGAATTCAGAAAAGCTTCATGATCCTCCGTTCAAGCGATACACGGGCATCTCCTAGTCAAACCTTTATGTAATGGTGGCGCAATTCACAAAACATGTTGCAACTAAAGGTAGACCATCCAAGTTAAGCATGGAAGATCAAATTCTGCTCTGTCTAAGCTATTGGCGCGGATACAAAAACCGTATTTCACTTTGCAACAAATTACGGAATCTCTAAATCCACAGCATCAAGAGTTGCCCGTTAGGCTTCAGACTGTTTGATTCAGTCCAATTTATTTAATTTATCGAAGAAATTACCCAAAGGTGAAGATATAGATTGGCATGTGGTCATTGTGGATGCCACAGAAATTCCAGTTCAGCACAAATATCTGAAGGAAAGCTCTCACTTAAGAGCTGCCTCGAGTTTCCACAATATTTACGTTCGCGGTTATTGATCATCCTATGCAAACCACAGATAAGATAAAGATGCCCTTTGCACCGTTATTTGATGGTTCTTAGAGGCTGGTCTATGGATATGAGAAAAACTGCATCTCAAAGTTTATTTTTTATTCAAAAATGCCATTTTCTACGCATTCTTTTACCCAATACTTTTCTGTATTGCTGTTAAAATTAATCCTCATGAGCGATTTTCCAATCCTTCATAACTCTATAAATCAAGGATGATTAGCGAATATATTCATTATGGAAATCAAGCAAATAAAATATTTTTTGACGGTGGTAGAAGCTGGCAGTATTGGAAAGGCCGCGCAAAAGCTGGATGTTGGTGCTTCAGCCATTAGCCAGCAAATTAGTAAACTCGAGCAGGAACTGTCTATTCGCTTATTACAGCGGAATGCCTTTGGGGTAACCCCCACTCCAGCGGGTCTGGCTTTTTTAAAACACTCGCAGTTAATTCTAAGACAAATCAATTTTGCAGTTGATGCAGCTCATTCTGCACGACTCTCAGGCCACGTCAGCCTCGGCTTTCCACCGACGATTATGGCGTTGCTTGGAATACCCTTCATGAAATTAATGTCTGATCGTTATCCCGACATTCGGCTTGAAATTGTGGAAACGCTGTCGGGTAATCTAATTCAGGCCATCAATTCACGTCAGCTTGATCTTGCGATTATTTTTACCAATGAAATTGATAAACAGTGGTCAATACAGCCGCTAGTACGTGAGCAAATGTATTTGATGGCTCGAAAAGAAGTGCTGCAACAATATGGTCTTGCCGAGTGCATCAAGAGTGGCATCATCCAGTCGAAACAAATCGGGGATATTCCTTTAGTATTGCCCCGTCAGCGACATAGTTTAAGAAAACTCTTAGAAAACAAGATTGGACAGCTAAATGTGGTCTATGAAATTGATGGTCTACATTTACTCATGGATAGTCTTGTTCATCTCGACCTGGCAAGTGTTCGACCGGGCAGTGCCTGCCTACCAGAATACCAGCCTAAATTAGAATTACTAAAGGTCGTT
The DNA here is from genome assembly GCF_054457875.1 of Acinetobacter sp. GXMZU3951. Lineage (NCBI taxonomy): Bacteria > Pseudomonadati > Pseudomonadota > Gammaproteobacteria > Moraxellales > Moraxellaceae > Acinetobacter > Acinetobacter sp. GXMZU3951. Next base: position 562,025 of record NZ_JBTLFO010000001.1, read on the forward strand.
GATCCAGAAATCGAGCGTATAAATTATCTGGTGAGTCTCGCGGAAGAAGAATTATCTCCTGCTGCATTAGCCGCGAAATCGGCCATACGGGCGTGTGTGAGAGAGCTGATTCAAAATCAGAGCTGGCCTTGCGCGGAAAATATTTTATAACCAACCATTAATTTTATTAAATACCCAATTAACTTTTACCTCTCTCCTATGCCGACTTTTTAAGATTACATTGTCGATGCAGGTTAAGCAGGTTTCTGCTTATTGCAATATAGATATGTAGTTTGAATAGGAAACAAGGCTTCACAGGGGATATGAAGGACATCATTGCGTCCCGTCTATCCCCACTCGCGATTTTAGGGTCTGCGTCATTCAACCCGAAGACCTAGCGATGCACTTATGTGAATGTTTCCGTTTTGTCAGGCCAAGGAGGTCTCCAATGGATGTCGTGAATAATCGTACGGCCACTTTTAAAAAAATATTAAATGTAACCAGTGGCAACTTTTTAGAGCAGTACGATTTTTTTCTTTTTGGTTTCTATGCCACTTATATTGCAGCAAAATTTTTTCACTCCGAAAATGAATATGTCTCTTTAATGATGACATTTACCGTATTTGCTGCTGGCTTTCTGATGCGCCCTTTAGGCGCGATTTTTCTAGGTGCCTATGTCGATAAAGTCGGTCGCCGCAAAGGTTTAATTGTAACCCTGAGCTTGATGGCGATTGGAACCATCTTAATTACCTTTGTACCAGGGTATGAAACCATAGGAATTCTTGCTCCAATTTTGGTGGTGATTGGACGTTTATTACAAGGCTTTTCAGCCGGTGTTGAATCTGGCGGGGTTTCTATTTATCTCGCGGAAATTTCAACCGATAAGAACCGTGGCTTTATTACCAGTTGGCAATCTGGCAGCCAACAAATTGCGGTTGTGTTTGCGGCATCACTGGGTTACTGGCTAAATACGGTATTAACCAATGCCCAAGTCGGTGAATGGGGTTGGCGTATTCCATTTCTGATTGGTTGTTTAATTATTCCATTAATCTTTTTATTCCGTCGAACCTTGGAAGAAACAGAGGATTTTAAAGCTCAGAAAACACATCCGACATCAAAAGAGATTTTCAATACACTGGTCAGTAACTGGCGTATCGTGCTTGCAGGCATGATGATGAGTGCCATGACCACAACCACATTCTATTTTATTACGGTTTACACCACGGTGTATGCAAAACGGACACTCGAAATGTCCGTGACCGATAGCCTTTTAGCCACAGTGTTTGTCGGTCTATCCAATTTCTTCTGGTTACCTATGGGTGGTCTGCTTTCAGACAAAATTGGTCGTCGTCCAGTTTTAGTGGGGATCACGACACTTGCCATCTTTACCACATATCCTGTTTTAAACTGGTTAGTGCATGACATTAGTTTCACCAACCTGTTGATAACGCTTGCTTACTTCTCCTTCTTCTTTGGCATGTACAACGGCACCATGGTGGCCACACTGGCCGAAGTTATGCCAAAACGTGTACGTACCGTTGGTTTCTCTTTAGCTTTCAGCCTTGCAGCCGCTATTTTTGGCGGAATGACACCGATGGCATGTACTTTCCTTGTGGAAAATACAGGAAATGCCAGCACCCCCGCTTTCTGGCTGATGTTAGCCGCGGTATGTAGCCTGATCTCAAGCTTATATCTCTGTCGTGGTTCTCAACAAAACAAGTCAGATGCCGTGACTGAACCCGCAAAACTGAACGCTTAATCTCCTAGCACCCCATCTTTAGTTTTAATAGACAGTACGGACAATCTTGAATGTCCGTGCTGTGCTCTCTTGCACGCAAAAATGAGGCACTACATGAAAAAATTCTCTATTTTAAAATCGTTTATTTTCACCAGCGCAAGTTTAATCGCGACATGGAGCCATGCAGACACACTCGAAGTGATTAGCTCTGGCGGGTTTTATTCATCCATGGAAAAACTCATTCCAATCTTTGAACAACAAACAGGTCATACCATTCATCTCTCGTCTGGTTCGTCTATGGGCGCATCACCTACCGCTATACCAAATAGACTGGATCGTGGAGAGCGTTTTGATGTTGTGGTGCTTGCGGCTCCAGAATTGAGTAAGCTGGCCGAAAAGGGCTATGTAGAACCAGCGTCACAACGCGATTTAGTGAAATCTAGTATTGGGATGGCAATTCCCAAAGGGGCTAAAAAGCCGGATATTAGCTCTGCAGAGAAATTCGAAAAAGTTTTGTTAAATGCAAAACATATTGGTTACTCAGCCAGTGCAAGCGGCACCCACCTCGAAAAAAATGTCTTCCCAAGCTTTCCTGCTGTTGAATATAAAATTATTTCCAGCAAGGCAGAAAAAGTGGTCGGTGATCGCGTTGCCAAGCGTATAGCCGAAGGACAATTTGATATTGGATTCCAGCAAATCAGTGAAATTAAGCCTTTTACAGGCAAATATGGACAAGTTGAATTGGTGGGTGCAATTCCAGCGCCTTATCAAAAAGTCACGATTTTTTCTGCGGGAATTGGCAAAGACTCGGAACACGAAAAGACAGCCAACGCATTAATTCAGTTTGTAAAATCCCCGCAAGCGACACAGATTATTGAGGATCAGGGACTAGAACAAATCCCACAGTAAAATGATGGTATAAGACAACATCTGCACAGGATGTTGTCTTTTTTTACGCGTTCATTTCTGGTCACAGCATAACAATCGGGACAAATTGCGCTGTAAAGCCATCAATCGCTCTAGATTGGCTCAGATATTTGAAGCATGAAATGTTTTGTCGGGATCGCCTTTGGCACTTGGGCCGTGTACGGATAGATAGAGATCTAAGCCTAAAAAGCTCAATCCATGCTAAAGGTAAAACAAGACTTGAGCTGATAGTTAGATTGAGTTGAGCACACAGAAAATCAGGAAAGTGAATATCTGCTATACCTTATTGCATGATCTAGAATTCGTATTTCGCCATCATTTCTATACGATTATCTTTCCCTAACCGATCATTCACGGTATGACGCTCCCCATAGACATATTCCAGTCCGAAAGTGAGCGGCTTATTGGGTTTGAACATCATATTGACCCAGCCCTGTTGTAACTTCTCATTGGCATCTTTCGTAATATAGTCTTTATCCGCATAGATCAATGCACCATAGCCAAGCGTGCTTCTCAGCTTTGGATTAAATTGATAGGTAAGACCCATTTGAAAGGCATCAAAATCAATTAATTCAAGATCATCTCCATTCTGGATATAGCGTCGATTATCGGAACTTGCCAGTAATAATTTGTTGTCTCCAGCCACATGTGAATAGTTGCTATTGAATAATAAAGATGGCGTGATTTTATAACGCAGTCCTAGCGCAGCGCCCCACCCCAGTTCTGTTGCATCATTTTCACTGCGTAGGCGGACTTCTTGAATTAAACCACGTGCCGTCATTACCCCTTTACCTGCGGCAAATTCATGCTTCAATTTACCCGCCAGTAATGGCAGACGGTTATCGTCATTGCCTTTTTCTAAACTTAAAAAATACGTGGTGAGGGCATTAACGGGTTGGGAATAGCGCACCATTGGATTACGCGTGGTACCGCCCCCTAGTGCAGTATTTGAATCGAGCATTTCGGGTGCAGTTTCAGTGGAAAGAAAACTAGAGGTGGTCTGACCCACCAACCAGCGGTCATAATTTAAATAAACATGACGAAGACGTGCCGTATCCTTATTTTCTCCACCCCGAAAATCTATTTCAATTTTTCCTTTTAATGCATGCTCAGCTAAAGGGGTAGTAAAATCTAGACCAATGCGTGTGGCATTGATGGTGCTATCCAAGCGATCTTCCGTGGCTTTTTTCCCGGGATCGCCTTCTAAGACCACACTATTAATCCGGTTAAACATACCTTTGGCACCTTCAATCTGGTATGCAACATCCGCCCGAACAAATCCATACAAACTTACCTCGCTCCCCGATGGTGTTTGCCCTTTTGATCGCGCTGGCGTATTTTTTTCGATGGGCTGAACAACACTGCTTGCTGCAACTGGTGTGGCGGTCAGGTTCGGAACTGATTTCGCTTGCTGCGCCTGAAGCAGTTGTCGAAGTTCATTCACTTCCGCGCGTAACTGTTCAATTTCACTGGGCTGATTGGCATGGGTAAAAGCACTGATTGTGGTCAAGCTTGCGATGAGAACCATCTTAGGTGAATTAAATTTCATTTTGCATTCCATGTATTTTATTTAAAAAAACCGTGTTGTTCGTCCATTTACACAAATTGTAGGTACACGTTCCCCCTGAATGAGCTGCTTCAGTTGCTTAAAAGGTCTTGTTTTCTGATCTGAAAAACAGTTGAAGACTGCGTTGATAAAAAAAGTGCGTGGTGAGAATGACAAAAATTAATCTGGAAAGCTGAAAGGCCACAACAATCGGCACTGTGAGTCCTAAAGCTTTGGCCATGAGTGACATTTCTGCGATCCCGCCTGGAGAAAGACCTAAAATCAAAATTTGCTTTTCGGTATGGCTTAAATTCACCAGTAACAAGGCAAAGCTGATTGATAACAGCAACGCCAACACATTGAAGAGCAAAGTCACCCCTATAAATTTTTTGTTGTTTTTTAAAAAACTAAACGGGAATTTGCTACCCAATGACCAACCAATACAGACTTGTCCCAAAGCAATTAACCATTCTGGAAATCTCAGTTGAAGTATCTCGCAAAATGACAACAGTCCAATAATGGTCAGTGGGCCTAGAATCCAAGCATTCAGCAGATTAAAAAATTCAAATACCTTCCCAAAAAACACAGCCAGTCCAAACAGCAGCAGCACCTGAAAAAGACCAAATCGCTCGCTATCTTGTAGCGGCAAACCAGACCATTCGACTTGAAAATAAAAATGCATAAACACTGGCACCAACACCACCAGAATCACAATTCTCAAACTATGTGCAGCAACGACTTTATCGACCTGTGCGTGGTGCCGTTCTGCAATATTCACCATCTCACTGGCACTGCCAATGGCTGAAGAAAACCATGCGGTCGCCCAATCCAGAGCATTGATTCGATATTGCAAAACCGCCAGCATAGTCCCCAGTAAAAGTGACCATGCCATGCCAAGCAGGATAAAGCCCCAATACGCAGCCACGGCTTGTACCAGTGCGGGGGTAAAGTAAAGCCCTAAGGCCATACCAATAATGATCTGTCCTACACGTCGCCAGCGCGGATCACAAGCCAGTGGATGCCCAACACTACCAAGCAACAAGGCCGTCAATAACGGCCCCAGTAGCCATGGTAAAGGCATATGCACATAATGGGCGAATATGGCTCCCAGCAGGGCGATGACCAATCCTTTGAGATTTGAGCTGATTGTGTTCATAATTTTCAGCAATAATCGTCAACAGATGCCGACCATTATTGCCGTCCTGTTAAGCTGTTTGTTTTTTGATGTACAAGTATTTACGTACGATTGGCAAGATCAGTAACAATCCCGACATGATCCAGAGCCCCATACTGATGTTACTGCTCCACAAAATGTTGAGTTCGCCTTGAGAAATAGACAAGGCACGACGTAAATTAGATTCCATCAACTGTCCAAGAACAAAGCCAAGAATTAACGGTGCCAATGGGAAATCAAATTTTCTTAGAATATATCCAAACACGCCCAAGCCTATGCAGAGCAGCAAGTCAAAGATATTGGTGTGAATGGCGTACACCCCAACAAAGCTGACACTGGCAATAATTGGAATCAGAATATAATTAGGAATACTTAGCATGCGGGCAAAGAAGCCTACCAATGGCAAGTTCAATACCAGCAGAATAATGTTACCGACCATCAACGAGGCAATCAGCGACCACACCAATACGGGTTCCTGAGCAAATAATTGAGGACCTGGAGTAATGTTGTACATGAGCAAAGCGCCCATCATGACCGCAGTTGTACCTGAACCTGGCACCCCCAAAGTCAACATCGGGACAAATGAACCACACGCTGCTGCGTTATTGGCACTTTCAGGTGCAGCAAGACCTCGCAGATCACCTTTACCGAACTTACTATTGTCACTTGCCATCTTACGTTCAGTGGTATAAGCCATGGCACTTGCAACGGTTGCACCTGCACCAGGTAAAATTCCTGAGAAGAAACCAATCAATGCACCACGAATAATGGTCGCCAATGAACTGAGCAATTCTTTTAGGTTAAATAGTGAACGTTTGCCCTGCTCCATCGCGACTTTACCAATCGTGGTTCGTTCAAGCAGTAATAAGATTTCACTTACACTAAATAATCCGATGACCAAAGTAGTAAAGGCAATTCCGTCACTTAAGCCCACACTGTTAAAGGTAAAGCGATAAACACCGGTAATGGCATCCATTCCCACAGTCGAAAGAGCCAAGCCCATTAAAGCCATAATCAGAGTTTTAAAGGGTTGCGTACTGACCAAACCGGTTAAACAAACAATTGCAAACACCATTAAGGCAAAATATTCAGCTGGACCAAACGCGATTGCCCATTTCGCCAAGATTGGAGCAAACAAGACAATACCAATAAAAGCGATCGTACTGCCAATAAAGGAGCTGACCGAAGATAAAGACAGTGCAATACCCGCCTTGCCTTGCTGTGCCAATGGATAACCGTCTAAGGTGGTCATAATGGCCCCAGCATCCCCAGGTACGTTTAAGAGAATCGCTGAAATACGTCCGCCATACTCACAACCCAAATAGACTGCTGCCAATAAAATTAATGCACTATCGACTGGTAGACCTAAGGCATAGGCAAAAGGCAATAAAATTGCCACACCATTAATAGGACCTAAACCTGGCAATAAACCAACAATTGTTCCAATAAATGCACCAATAAAGGCAATTAGGAGATTCTGCGGTTGTAAGGCAACCTCGAAACCTGTCATTAAAAAACTTAATACGTCCATATCAGGTCATCCTTAACCAAAAAATCCAAGTGGTAATGGCACATCCAAGAAACGGTCAAACATATAATAGGTACTAATGCTCAGCACCAAGCCTGTAACCAAAACTGGTACGGTTTTGCCATGGAAAAGTTTGCCCACTGCAACCGTCATCAACAGCGTGGCCACAATAAAGCCTAGCCATTCAAAAATTAATGCATACAGAGTTAAAGCGACCGTACACAACACTAACTTACCAAGCAGATGTTTAGTCCAATGCAACTCCACCGGTTCAAACATAATGGCTGGGCGGACTGTCAGATATACGGCACTCGCTGTAATTAAGCCCATTAATAGAATCGGAAAGGCTTTAGGTCCCACTGGATCGTAGGAAATTGGCGCTTCAAAATTGCTTGCATAGATCAGCAAAAATAATCCACACACTGCAATAATGGCGGTAAGAATCCGTTCAGATTTCATCATCTATCCTCAAAACAAAAACTGAGTTGAGCAATAGTTTCTCAACTCAGTCCATTTGCTATTTTGATAATTTATATTCTTGCGACAATTTGCGCATTTCTTCGGTCTGCTTATATACATAAGCCGTCAGTTCTTCACCTGTCATCTGAAATGGGAGCAGATCTTGGTTGTTACGTATTGCTTCATATTTTTGGTCAGCCATCATTTTATCGAAGGCATTTTTCCACCAGCCATAGGCTTCATCACTAACTTTTGGCCCCATATAGAAACCACGAATGACTGGCCATTCAATGTCATAGCCCTGCTCTTTGGCAGTACGTAGCTGTGAGAACTTCCCATCTAAGCGTTTGTCAGCAAATACAGCCAAAACACGAATATCACCAGATTCTAAGTGTGAGCCGACTTCACTGACATTGCCGACACCAACTTGAATATGCTGCCCCAACAATGAAGTCAGAACCTCACCTCCACCTTCAAGTGCAACAAATCTCAAGTCGGTAGGACTAATGCCGGCTTTTTTTGCCAACATTGCAGTTTGCATCCAGTCTTGACCACCGACACTTCCTGCACCACCAAAGCTAATCGCTTTAGGGTTTTCTCGGAGGGCTTTCATGAGGTCATCAAGGTTTTTCAGTGGTGAGTCTTTATGTACCGAAACCAAACCATAATCCACGGCGACCCCAGACAACCATTTCACATCTTTTTCACTGAAGTGCCCAAATTTTCCTTGTGCCAAGTTCAAGAGTGACCCCGTCGAAAATGCAACTACGGCATCATTGTTCGCGGGATCATTGTTTACAATCTTATTATAGGCAACAGCCCCCACCCCTCCAGGCATATAGGTGACACGAATTGGGTCTTTGAGCTGTTCTGTTTGTTTAAAACCAGACTGGATCAGTTTACAAGTCATGTCAAAACCACCACCAGGCTTGGCTGGGGCGATACACTCTGGACGTTTAGGCTCACCAGCCGCTTTAGAAGCATTGCCTGAACCACAGCCCGCCATGCTCAATCCAACACATGCTAATGCGAGTAATTTTAAATTTTTCATTTCAAATACATCCTTATAACGCCTTTACTCTATTCATCTCTTTCGAGTTTTTTACCCTTAACCCTCATCGCCCTCCATGGTGCGATCCGGGTTAAAAATCTTATTTTGCTTTGCGCTTATGCTTTGCCATCCGCTCTTCCACTGCAAACTTCAGTAATGCTGCACTGCGGTAAAAACCATGGGCAAACTTGCCAAAAGGGATGGTCAAGAAGAAGGTCATGACCGTCGCCAAATGTATGATCAGTAAGAGTGCCATTGCAGAACTGTCACGGAAGGCCAGTAGTGCGAGCCCCGTAACACTGATTAACAGCAATAAGAAGATAAAACCGCGATCCATTGGCTTTTGTTCGGCATCACCATGCAGTGGATGGCGTTTGATATTCAGGTAGAGCAGACCTAATGGTCCAACAATCAAGCCAATCCCCCCTAAAGTGCCTAAAATGACAGGCAAACTGGTATAGGCATACGGTGCTTCTAGAGCAAGGAAGTAGTGATAGAAGGTCGCGACAGTTGTGGCCAAGAAACACAATAAGAATCCGTACATGGTGCAATGGTGAAACATGCGACGAATTTGGGTATAACGGTCATCTTCTTCATTACAGCCTTTACCGTGTCCTCCATCGAGATATTTCAGGGTCAAGACATTTTTAGAGGCTTGCAAAATGTCTGGCTGTGCCACACCTTCTGGAATAATGGTTGAAGTTTGCTTCCAAAACTTCGCTACTCCCAAACCTAGCAGCACAATGGCCGTGATAAAGACTGAACCAAATAAAACTGCTAAAAAGTTATGCGGGAAAATCGCATAAAAATCACCTTGGTATTGAGCAAATAGGTTAGTGCCATTGAGCCATACCCCAGCCAACATGAGCAGGAAGAAGCTCAGGGTCATGCCCGAGACCAGAGCAATACCGGTTTTTTTATAAATGGCGCCAAAAGAGGCAGGCACAGCAAACTGCTGATAGGTTTCCAAGCGCACTTGAGCCATCGCTTGTGGAATATTCACGCCAAATTCATGTGGCGGTGCATATTGGCAAGCATGTAAACATGCCCCGCAGTTGTGGCATAAGTTGGCCATATAGTGAATGTCGGCCTGCGTGAATTCCAAACGCTTGGTCATGGCTGGAAACACCGCACAGAAAGTTTCACAGTACCGGCAGGCATTACAAATCTGTAAGGCTTGCTTCACTTGCTGCTCATTTTCAGTCAATTGCACTACAGGAATTAAACTTTTGACATTGGAGTTCATATTAAAGCTCCCTGCTTCAATGCCGCTGCTGCAGCATTCTTACCGGCAATACGTCCAAAGGTGGTGCCTATCGACATCCCCACACCCGCGGTATAGCCCTGACCGAGTACATTTCCTGCCATCATTTCACCTGCCACATATAAATTTGGACTTGCGACATCGTTAAAACGGACGGCCGCATCATCTTCAACTTTCAGACCTAAATAGGTAAAAGTAATTCCGGGTCTTAAGGCATAGGCATAATAAGGGGGTTGATCGAGTGGAACGGCCCAATGTGTTTTGGCTGGGCTTAAATTTTCGGTATGACAATTGTCCAGTACCGTGTGGTTAAACTCACCTGCTACACAAGCATGGTTATAGTCCCTTACCGTTTTGGATAAGGTCGCCACATCTAAATTTAACTTTTGGGCGAGTTCTTCAATGCTGTTAGCTTGCGTCCCCTCAAAAACTGGTGGCATAAATTTACCCACCGATTTTGAATCGATAATTGAATAAGCAATTTGATTTGGCTGCTGTGCGACCAAACGTCCCCAAATGGCATAACGTTTGGGCCAGAAATCTTCACCCTCATCATAAAAGCGCTCAGCATTTTTATTGACCACAATACCTAAAGACACGCAGTCAATACGGGTACAAATACCGCCATCATACAAAGGAGCACGGGCATCCACTGCCACACAATGTGACTGCGACGGATCACCAATAATATCGGCCCCTTTATCCATCATGAATTTCAGTAAATTGCCTTGATTAAACCGAGTGCCACGAATAATGAAGTTATCCGCGGGCCATTCACCATTTGCGTTTTGACCCCAAGCTTGTTTTAACCATTCACGATTAGATTCAAAGCCGCCTGCGGCTAGGACACAAGATGCACCTTCAAAACGAGTGCCATCTGCGGCAATGGCGGCAATGAATTTGCCATCTTCAATCATCAATTCGGTAATCTTGGTGTTATAACGGATTTCAACCCCAAGATTTTGCGCGCTTCTGAAATAGGCATTGACCAGCGCCTTGCCTCCGCCCATGAAGAAAGCATTGGTTCGCGCAACATGGAGAGCACCCGATAAAGGCGGCTGAAAGTTCACTCCGTGCTGACGCATCCAGTCACGGCAATTCGCTGTAGTTCGAATCACCAGACGCGCTAAATGTTCATTGGTTTTACCCGCAGTGACTTTGAGTAAGTCTTGCCAGTATTCTTCTTCTGAATATGCATCCACCAACACATCTTGCGGAGCATCGTGCATACAGCGCAAGTTACGTGTGTGCTGTGAATTTCCCCCGCGCCATTCTTTTGGCGCTGCTTCGACGAGTAATACGGACGCCCCTGCCTCGCGAGCAGTGATCGCTGCACACAATGCAGCATTCCCACCGCCAATCACTATTACATCATGCATTCGATTTCTCCCTCTCGAATTTAGAGCAATTAAAACTCAAAAGAGGCAGTCATCGTGATGCTGAGGATTTAAATGGGTCTTTACTAAAACTAAATAGGCTAATAGTCTAAGAGCTCAACACTAGGCCATAAATCTTTATTTATTAAGTCTTTAATGCAAGTCTTGATGGCCACTTTGGTGGCAAGGCTGGCTGGTGATAGCTCTTCCTCTGCAATACTGATCAAATAATTCATTCGATTCAGCTCTGGAGAGATGATTTTGAGGAAGCACAGATCTGATCTTAAGTACTCAAAATAGGCACTGCCCGGCTGAATGGTCGCCATTTTCAGTTGACGCACGCAGTTCATCAGCAAATGCAGACCATCTATTTCAAACTCAACATTTAAAAGTTCAACTTTTTGCTCTAAGAACTTACGTAAACCATGATGTTGACTGGGTAAAGCCAAAGGCAGCTGATTCACTTTTTCAAATTCAATCTGTTTGTTGTGAATACAGTCTGCAAAACCATGCTGCTGCAGTAGGTCGGCATGTGCCATCAGAAACATCGGTTCTTTCAGCAAAGGCTGGACAGACCAGTGTGGATCAACATCTTGGGTAAAAATAATGGCAATATCCAGTTGGCGCGAATTGACCATGGCTGCCAGATTCCCAGACAGACTTTCAACCAGATGTACCTTAATCTCAGGATAACGTTTTGACATTAATTTCATTAAAGGCACGCCCAAGACCGAAGCAATACTTGGAGAAAATCCGACGCACACATGACCTGTTAAACGAGAAGAATGTGCGGCTTCAATGGCATATTGCGTATGCCTGAGCACCAGTTGCGCCTGTTTGAAAAAAGCTAATCCTGACGGCGTGGGCACCACGCCAGTAGAAGAGCGGCTTAATAAACGTGTACACAGTTCATCTTCAAGTTTAGCAATTTGCTGGCTTAAAGCCGAGGTACCGACATCTAGCTTTTGAGCAGCCTTCCCCAAACTGCCAGATTCAACAATGGTCACTAAATACTTGAGCTGCTTTAATTCCATGTCTTCCCCTACTTAGGCATATCCATCATCATCCCCCAATTATTCAAAATAAGGTCATGATCAATAGCGCGAGCATGCCGAATTGAAATTTCAAAGCACTGAAAAACTTGAGTTCAAACCCAAAGATGTGCAGCTGCATACTAGGCATAGATTGAAGCGATATCAAACCCAGTGATGCAAATGACGTTCTTTTCTTGCAGTGTATAGCGAAACCCTCCCGATTTGTGATGGCACTGCTTGAGACGAACGAAATAAAAACAACAATTTTTTTATTTTAAATGCTTGATCCTGATGGACTTGCATCTCGCGTAGAAATAACGATGGTCTAATCTTTTTTTAGACAACAGTAGCTTATGCTATGCGCTAGCAACTTGTCAGAAATTTGCTCGTCCCACCCATGCCCCAAATGATAAAAACACTCTACATAAGAAAGATTATCAGTTATTATTTGACGCAACCAATCGCTCCGTGAATTCGATATGAATGCCAACGCAGAACATTCAGCCAAAGTCTTAATCATCAATCAGCTAAGCAAAAAATTCGGCTCACGTTTTGCTGTTCATGAAGCGACATGGTCAGCAACACGTGGCCAAATCACTTGCTTACTGGGTCATTCAGGTTGTGGTAAAACAACCATGCTACGTTTGATTGCTGGTCTGGAAACGCCTACGAGCGGTACTATTCAACTGGAACAAACCATTCTCTGGAATGAAGAACAGCATCTCCCTGCCGAAGCCCGTCATATTGGTCTGGTTTTTCAGGATTATGCTTTGTTTCCGCACCTCAACGTGCTTGAAAATGTGAAGTTTGGTCTAAAAAAATTCAATAAAAATCAACAACAAGAAATTGTCGATCAAGCCTTAAAACTGGTCTCTATGCATCATCATCGCCTGAGTTATCCTTATACTTTATCGGGGGGAGAACAACAGCGGATTGCCTTGGCGCGTGCATTAGCCCCTAACCCTCATGTGTTACTGATGGATGAACCTTTTTCTAATTTAGATCATCGCTTACGTGATCAGATCCGTAAAAGCACCATCGAACTTTTAAAACAGACAGCATCTACCGCCGTGATTGTCACGCATGATCCTGAAGAAGCCTTACAGATTGCAGATCAAATTATCCTCATGCATCAAGGACAAATTCTTCAGATTGGCACACCAAAGCAGCTGTATTTTCAGCCCGCCACCCTGTTTGCCGCACGTTATTTTTCAGCATTGAATGAAATACCGGCTCAGCGCGTGGGCGATCAAATCACCACCCTTTTCGGTCACACCGCAGCCCCAGCCAACCTGACTGAGGCTGAACCGTCGATTTCCTGCTATTTCCGCCCGCATCAGGTTCGGGTGAGTCGAGAACCCATGGCAGGTGCAGTTGCCTGCAAAGTCATGTCCTCCAGCTTTATGGGACATGCCTCTCAATTAGATCTGCAACTGGTTTCTGAACCTATTACTTTATTGGCTCAAGTGGATCACCTACAGCAATATTCTGAACATGAAATTGTCTATGTGTCCGTAAATTTAGCCGCATGTTTTTTCTTTGCGCCCGATGAGCATTCTGGCGTAACTCATACCTCTCAACTTGAACACGACGTTCAGATTTAAACTCTGTAGGAAATAAGAAATGAAATCACTATCGAAAATTCATCTTCTTTTAACTGGTCTGGCCGCCTTCAGTGGAAGCTGGGTACATGCAGCTGAAGTCAACCTGTATACCACTCGGGAACCGGCTTTGATTCAGCCTCTGTTAAAAGATTTTAGTCAGAAAACAGGGGTGAAAGTGAATACTGTCTTTATCAAAGACGGTTTACTTGAACGCGTAAAAGTTGAAGGCTCACGCTCCCCGGCCGATGTAATGCTCACGGTGGATTTCGGAAACTTGGTGGATCTGGTCGAAAGTGGCTTGACCCAACGCGTCGACTCAAAAGTTTTAAACCGTTCTATTCCAGCCAACTTACGTGCTGCAAATGGACATTGGTATGCCCTCTCCATGCGTGCACGTGCAGTTTATGTGTCCAAAGATCGTGTCCCGCTGACGGCGATTTCCTATGAAGATCTGGCAAATCCTAAATGGAAAGGCAAAATCTGTATCCGCTCAGGCAGTCATCCATACAACACTGGTTTAATTGCTGCTTATATTGCCCATCATGGCGAAAAAGAAACGGAAAAATGGTTACGGGGTGTGAAAGCAAATTTAGCCCGTCCAGCGAGCGGTGGTGATCGCGACGTGGCACGAGATATTCTCGGTAAGATTTGTGATATTGGGGTAGCAAACACCTATTATGTTGGCACCATGCGCACAGGGGATGCAGAGCAAAAGCGTTGGGGCAATGCGATTAATGTCGTTTTACCGCAATTTAAAAATGGCGGCACGCACGTCAATGTTTCAGGGGCTGTGGTCTCTAAATATGCACCGAACCGTAAAGAAGCTGTCCAGCTCCTCGAATTCCTAGCATCCGATCATGCTCAAGCCATGTATGCGAAAAGTGATTTTGAATATCCTGTGAAACCGGGAGTTAAAATTGATCCGATTATTGCCAGCTTTGGCAAGCTGAAAGTCGATACGATCCGCTTAAGTGACATTGCCCAACACCGCAAAGCGGCCAATCGTTTGGTTGATAAGGTACAGTTCAATCATTAAGTCTCGCTTGTCGTATAGGGAGTGATCTTGTTCCCTATACGATCAGATTTATTTCCATCTCTCATTAGACTTTTACCTTCAATGCCCAACAAGAAATTTGCATATCGTTCTTTATTTTCACTCAGTGGACTATTGACGCTACTCGCCTGTTTACCTGTCCTTGCTTTAGTATGGACCGCGCTGCAAGGTAATAGTGAGATTTGGCAGCATCTGATTCAATATGTCATTCCCCCTACGCTAGTCGAAACGGGCCTACTGCTTGTCGGGGTTGGTGTATTGACCATCCTGATTGGTACGGGCAGTGCATGGATTGTGACCGCCTATCAGTTTCGTGGTCGAGCTTTTCTAGACTGGGCCCTGCTGTTACCGCTTGCCGTCCCCACATACATTATTGCCTATAGTTATATTGATATTCTGCATCCCATAGGCCCAGTGCAAAGTCTGTTGCGAGACCAGCTAGGCTTGGACATGCAACAGCTATGGTTTCCGAATATCCGTTCGGTCTGGGGCGGAATTTTTCTATTAAGTTTCGTGCTTTATCCTTATATCTATTTAAGCACCCGCGCCATGTTTTTAATGCAATCAGCAAGTCTGATTGAAGTCGCGCGTAGCTTGGGCCTGAAACCCAATCAAGTCTTTTTAAGAGTCGCCATCCCGCTTGCTCGACCAGCCATTGCGGTTGGCACCAGTCTGGTCTTAATGGAAACCATTAATGACATCGGTGCAACCGAGTTTCTTGGCATTAAAACGCTGACCTTATCCATTTATTCCACTTGGATGAACCAATCTGATTTGGCTGGTGCAGCGCAGATTGCAATTTTTATGCTGATGATTATTAGCTTTTTGGTCTTCATTGAACGATTGGGACGGCGTAAACAGCGTTATATGAACTCGGCTCAACGCAGTAGACTGATGCCGGCTCAGGTTGTAACGGGAAGCAAAGCTCTGACTTTATTCGGACTGGGGCTCATTCCCGTCTGTATCGGATTCCTGATTCCCTTCAGCCATTTGTTGCTGGAGTCTTATAAACGGTTTCAATACGCGGGTTTGTCCGACTATTTATTAGAATCTTCAATCAATACCCTGATCTTAGCCAGTATTGCGACATTCGTGACCATTCTGATCGGGTTCTTTATTGTCAGCTCAGCACGATTTAGTGGCAATACTTGGTTTAGCCGAATTTCAAGTTTAGGCTATGCCGTTCCGGGTACGGTCCTTGCAATCGGGCTAATGCTTTCCCTCGGTGTCATTGATCATGCCGTCGCAGATTTTCTAGAATTCAGACTTGGAATTTCGACAGGGTTACTGTTTTTAGGTACCAGTTTTACTTTAATCTATGCCTATGCTGTGCGCTTTTTAGCGATTTCGATTGGTGGCATTGAGTCTGGCTATAACCGAATCCATGGTGTGCTCGATGATGCTGCACGAAACCTAGGACAGAATAAACTGGGAATTTTATGGCGCGTTCATTTGCCCCTATTACGCCCTGCAATCATCTCGGCTGCATTATTGATTTTTGTCGACTGTATGAAAGAACTGCCTGCCACCCTGCTGCTAAGACCATTAAATATGGAAACCTTAGCCACACAGCTCTATGCAGAAGCTTCACGAGGTACCTATGAAGATGGCGCGATCGCAGCGTTATTGATTGTATTGGTTGGCATCATCCCTGTCATTTTACTGGCTCGGATGAGTAAAAATACGCGATAAATAAAGCTATACCACCAGACACAACAAGCCGTGATAAGCGGATGCAACAGACGCGTTATGCAGGCGAGAATAAGGCTTAACCGCTTCGGTTTAAGCCTTGCCGCTGCGTTACCAAGCAGTCAGCAAACTGCTGTTTCTCTCATTTTAGGCAGCATGTCGTGATTTTTTACAGTAAAACATGAGCTCAATAAAACTGACTCTTCAACAATCCGTGGTATTTCACGCTATCTCTGCATGCTGCAAAATCAAGTTCACCAAACGCTGTGCGGGCGGTGAAAGTGAACGCTCCGCCAATTGCACAATAGCATATTCAATATGCATCGACTGTGTCGGTAACTCGGGTTGCAATACAGTAGCCAGATCAACAAGTTTACTATCGCTCTCTATCCATGATTTCCAAGTAAACAGAATGTTATCGCTATTCAGAGTAAGGTCATGCAAGATTTGCAAATTATCACAGGTCAGTCCAATCGGAAGGGCTTGATTGGGCTTCATCCCGAGTATGGAACGTAGACGGGGTGAGAGCGATTTATCAATCGTAACAGCCGACCATGGATAAGACGGAATTTGTGTGGGTGCAGGAGGCGTATTTTGCTGTAATAAGGGGTGTTCAGGTCGACAATACATGGACACGGGTTCAGCAGGAAGCCACGTGAGTTCAAAGCGATCATCCTCTTGCAGTTCGCCTGGGTAGGCAACAAAAAACTCGATCCGCTCCTGCTCTAAATGGGTTTGCAGGTTCGGTGTTTGACTGGCTTCTATGTGGAGTTTCAAGTGCGGGCATTGTTGCTTCAGATCAATCAAAGCACGGCGCAGTGGCCCATCGATTGCGAGTAAGCTAATCCCAAAATTTAACTCTCCCCGTTCAGCCTGAGATAAGTAGTAAATATCATCGGCTAAATCGCGTGCCCTGCCCAACAGGCTCACCGCTCTGGCAATTAAATATCGACCTGCCGGGGTTGGGCGTACAGATCGCGTGTCTCTATCGAATAAGCGTAAGCCAAATTCCGTTTCAAGGGCTTGGATACTTCGGCTAAAAGCCGTTTGCGAAAGATTGGCGCGTTCGGCAGCTCTCGAAAAATTTAACTCTTCAGCCAGCAAGGCTAAATGTTGCAATTGTTTCAGGTTGATTGATGCTTTCAATGCATAAGATCCCTGTAAATAATGCATTAGACATGAATTTATGAGACTGATAGCGTGTTGTCAACAGGGAGAATCAATCAGTTTCTGATTACTAAGGAGCAATTTTCTTGCCTCGCTGTTGGATGAAAAAAATATTTGAGTAAGGAAAACGAATAATGAGCAAACATGCTAGCTTCACACGGATGGATCAAGGAACCCAAGCAGACTGGGATATTATTGCGGCTGAATTCCGCCCTTTTAGTAAAGAATTGCCTGACCGTATTATGGCGCATCTTCAGCTATTAAAGGGGGATTATGCGGGTTTCCCTATTGATCGAATGAGCCATTGTTTACAGACTGCAACTTTCGCTTATCTCGATGGCCGTGATGAGGAATATGTGGTCTGCGCTTTGCTGCATGATATTGGTGATACCTTGGGTTCGTTCAATCACCCTGAAGTTGCAGCGGCTATTCTTAAGCCTTTTGTCAGTGAAGCGAATCATTGGATGATTCAAAATCATGGCGTTTTTCAGGGCAATAACTTTTTCCATTTTATTGGTATGGATCGCAATATGCGCGATATGTTCGCAGAGCATCAGTACTATGAACGCACGCGTGAATTTGTCGATTTATACGATAATCCTGCATTCGATCCTCAGGGTGAAATCCTTCCGCTGGAATTTTTTGAACCGATGCTGCGTAAGGTTTTCTCTAAACCTAAAAACACTTTGTATAAAGCTGCCTTAGAGCATATGGATATGACACAAGCTGACAAAGTATAGGCTGAGAAAATTATGCAAATCGAATCATTGCAAGGCAAAGTTAGCGATGCTGAGTGGAAGCTGCGGGTAGAACTTGCTGCACTCTATCGACTCACGGCATTGTATGGCTGGACGGACTTGGTGTTTACTCACATCAGTGTGCGGTTGCCTACCGCGAAAGGTGAACCCGAACAGTTCTTACTTAATCCTTATGGTTTGTTATTCGAAGAGATTACCGCTTCTAATTTGATTAGAGTGGATGCCGAATGCAACAAGTTAAGTGACTCTCCATTTCCTGTCACCCCAGCTGGTTTCACAATTCATAGCGCCATTCATGCTGCCCGAGAAGATGCAGCTTGCGTATTGCACACCCACACCCGCAGTGGCGTGGCCGTGAGTGCGCAAAAATGTGGGGTTCTACCGATTAGCCAACAGTCTATTTTTGTTCTCGATTCGTTGGCTTACCACGATTATGAAGGCGTTGCGATTCGTGAAGATGAAAAACTGCGCTTGCAAGCCGATTTGGGCACTGCAGATTATCTCATGCTTCGTAATCATGGCCTGTTAGTCGTCGGACGAAGTGTCGCCGATGCTTTCTTGAAAATGTATACCTTCGAAAATACCTGCCGGATTCAAATTGATGCGCAAGCTGGTGGCGAATTGATTGAGGTTAACCCTACGATACGACAAGGCCTAGATCAAGTGTTTAAGGCGGCGACCAGTGGTATGGGGGCCGAAATTGCTTGGCCAGCATTACTACGTAAACTGGATCGATTAGATCCGAGTTACAAAAGCTAATTTCAAAACACAACATATGAGTAAGTGGCACACAGACCTTGGGGTTCAGAAACTCCGAGGTCCGTGTATCTACAAGGAAAAATTACTGAATTTGGCATATGGAGTGCCAAGCAGTAATACTCAAGAGAACAATAAAATGAATGAAATAGTTACCACTAAACCGCTCAGTGGCACAAGCGTCCCCGACATTCTATCTGAGGAAATTGATGACATTGTACGGAAAGTCGCTTGGCGGCTGATTCCTATCCTATTTTTAGCTTATCTGATTAACTTCATTGATCGAATCAATATTTCTTTTGCCAAGCTACAGATGAGTCAGGCACTGGGGCTCAATGATGTGGCATACGGTATCGGTGCAGGGATGTTTTTCATTGGCTACTTCTTTTTCGAAGTTCCCAGCAACATGATTTTGGAACGCATGGGAGCTCGGCGTTGGGTGCCGATGATCATGCTTGCTTGGGGAGGTGCCACCTTAAGCTTAGCCTGGGTTACAACACCACAAGAGTTTTATTTAATTCGATTCTTTATTGGTTTTGCAGAAGCAGGCTTTTTTCCAGGCGTGGTACTATTCATGACGTATTGGTTTCCAGCCTCGCATCGTGGCCGAATTATGGCGCTATTTATGGCTGGACTGGCTGTTTCTGGTGTGATTGGAGGGCCAATTTGTGGAGCAATTATCGAGTATTTGGATGGTTATGCGGGTCTAGCGGGCTGGCAATGGTTGATGATTACCACGGGATTGCCATGCTTAATTATTGCTGCTGGTATTTATTTTTTACTGACCGACAGACCTGAGGATGCGAATTGGCTCAGTTCACGCGAAAAACAGGTGCTTAAAGCCAGTTTAGGCGATCAACAACGCCCGAAAGCCTCAATGAGAGCTGCGCTGCTGAACTTCTGGACTTGGAGCAGTGCTTGGATCTATTTCTTATTGGTCTGTGGAGGCTATGGTATATCGTTTTGGATGCCCACCCTATTTAGCCAAGCTGGAATAGAATCCAATGCTAAAATTGGCTTATTAGTCGCTATACCCAATTTACTAGGCGTAATTGCCATGCTTCTAATCTGTCGACATTCGGATCGAACTCAGGAGCGTCGCTGGCATTTAACGGCTTGCTTTACATTGATTGCTATTGGATATCTCGTCATTGTGAGTCAGTTAGGCAGTGTCGTCGGCTTAGTGATCGGTTTTAGTATTGCCCACATCGGGATTTTAGCTGGCGCACCATTAAGTTGGACCATCCCGACTCGAATGTTAACGCCTGTGGCAGCAGCCATAGGTATTGGCGTGATTGCATCAATCGGAAATCTGGGCGGTTTCTTTGCTCCAGTTTTGATTGGCAAGTTTAGTCAGTTAACTGGGAACTTTAGTATTGGCTTTTTGGTGATCGGTGCCTTGCAATTGATTGCAGCGTTATGGGTCGCTTTAACAGTACGCATTCCACGTCAATAATTTTTGAAACGAAAAACAGCAGAGCCTGATTGGTTATCGATGGGTAGATTTGGGAAAGTACATTGAGCTGATTTGCAAAGTATGATGAATTTAGATTTAAAAAAGAAATCTCAAGGATACAGCAGACTTGGTCATAAGCTCTATGATGCAAGAAACAAAAGAACTCCGGCTGTAAGCTTGTAAAATAACTCAACTTATGGCTCTACGCCTCCTCTGTTTCAAGCCCATTACTTATATTTGATTCAGGCTTAATAAAGCATGAAAATCTTGAGCAAGCGAATATTGGTTTTCATTTGGATCAATCCATAATGAAACACCATGAGAATCGAATAGAGGGTGCTGTTTTGTTTTAGGCTATGCGTTCTTAGACACTGTATTTGGGAATGCCATGATTTGTAGCCTATCTATTAACTCTTCTGGATCAAATTTTCCCAATTTTGACCCACATCAGATTTAGTGTATTGAATCACTAAACGATCAACATAAGCTTCGTTTTTTCCCTGATAGATATAATCAATCTATAAAAAAAATATGTGTATTCTCAAAAAATATTTCACATAAAATTCACTATCTAAGACATATGCTTGAATTAAAAGTGAAACTCAGCACTTTAAAACTTCAAAAGTGCACGAATACTTTCAAGGTTGCTTAAACATATTTTATCCAATACCAACATATAGGTGGGTTCTTCCGTGGCTATAGAATTTGTTTCCAAATCAAAGTTACCTACCGCTTTTGGTGATTTTGAAATTATAGCATTTCAGGATCAAAGTACGGGTGAAGAACATATTGCTCTTGTAAAAGGCATGCCTACTATTTCTGATCAACCTGTACTTGTTAGAATTCATTCAGAATGCTTAACAGGTGACGCTTTTGCTTCACTCAAATGTGATTGTGGTCCACAATTACACGCCACCATGAAAATGATCAATGATGCAGGCCAAGGTGTCATTTTATACCTACGCCAAGAAGGCCGTGGCATAGGACTAACCAATAAAATTCGTGCCTACGCCCTTCAAGACCAAGGTCATGATACTCTTGATGCAAATTTATTATTAAATTTACCAGCAGATGCTCGTAAATATGACATGTGTTCCATTATGTTAGATTATTTAAAAATAAAAAATGTAAAACTCATTACAAATAACCCGCTTAAAATTAAATCTTTAACTGATTTAGGAATTAATGTGATTGAACGCATTCCGTTAAAAGTGGGTTTAAATATTTTCAATAAAAATTATCTAGAAACCAAGCAAAAACGTATGTCGCATCTATATGATAATAGTGATTTTTAAAAAGCGATCACTTTCAGTAAAAAATCCAGATCAAACGTTCCCTCTCCCTTACGGGAGAAGGTTTTTAACCTCTGGTGGTTATTAAATTCACTTTAAAAAATACTGATGAAAGAAACAGGCTATTATTTATTTCCTCTAAGTATCTGCGAAAAAACTGTGATTTTTTCTAAAGTCGCGTTCATTCCCTTCTTAAAAAAAGTATCGACAAGTGCAGAACCGATAACAATCAAATCTACTTGATTGGCTAAGGCTTTAACATGGCTTTCATTTTTGATCCCAAAACCAATTGCAACAGGAATATTAAAAATAGGTTTGATTTCAGCAATTTTTTTCTCAAGATTAGACAGATTTAAGTCTCCTCCTGTTAAGCCATTTTCTGCAACATGATATAAAAAACCTGTCGCACGCACTGAAATTTGCTCTAACCTTTCAACTGGAGTGGTCGGTGCTGTCATTGCAATGAAATGCATATTTTTTTCATTTAATTGCGCTTCAAATTTTTCTCGATATCCATATGGAGCATCTAAAATCAACACTCCGTCTATAAGATTTTCTGTTTCAGCGACAAGTGTTTCGAACCCATATTGCATCATCGGATTTAAATAAGTCATGAAAATTATCGGTGTCTGGTCATCATGCAACCTGATTGCTTTTACCAATTCAATGGTCTGTTTAACCGTTTGACCTGCCCTTAATGCCCTTAGATGTGCTGCCTGAATGATCTCTCCATCTGCCACAGGATCGGAAAATGGAATGCCAATTTCAATAATGTCGGCCCCAGCTTGACCCAATTGGCTTAACAGACGACAACTTTCGGCGAAATTAGGATCCCCAGCAGTAAAATAACAGACCAAACCACTTCGATTTTCCAGTTTCAATTGCTCTATTTTTTGATCTAGACGGTTCATGCTGTCGCTCCTGCAAGATATTTTTTGACTGTGTTTAAGTCTTTGTCACCTCTGCCACTTAAATTCACAATAATGGTCTGGTCTGGCTGCATTTCTTGAGCCAGTTGAATCGCATACGCAATCGCATGCGAACTCTCAAGCGCAGGAATAATGCCCTCCTGCTGGCTTAAAAGCTGAAATGCATTTACTGCCTCTTGATCGGTGATCGCCGTATATGTCACACGCCCAGTTTCAAACAGAAGGCCATGCTCAGGACCAACACCAGGATAATCTAAGCCAGCTGATATAGAGTGCCCCTCTAAAATCTGCCCATCTGAATCTTGTAATAAATAGGTTAAATTGCCATGCAGCACACCAACTTGACCTTTGCAAATAGAGGCGGCATGTTCACCACTATGTGTTCCTTTTCCACCTGCCTCAACGCCAAACATTTTGACATTCAAGTCTTCTAGAAAAGGATGCATCAACCCTAATGCATTTGACCCTCCACCCACGCAAGCAACCAAGGCATCGGGCAGTTTATTTTCTTTGAGCAGGATTTGGTTTCTGGCTTCTAGACCAATAATTTTCTGAAACTCTCTCACCATCGTGGGATATGGATGAGGGCCTGCACCCGTACCCAACAGGTAATAGGTTGTATCCACATGACGAATCCAGTCACGTAAGGCTTCATTCATCGCATCTTTTAAAGTCCCACGGCCTTGTTGAACACTTCTGACTTCAGCACCGAGTAATTTCATGCGTTCAACATTCATTTGTTGGCGCTGAATATCTGTTTCTCCCATAAAAATGGTACATTTCATCTTAAACAGTGCGCAAACAGTGGCTGTTGCAACACCATGTTGTCCAGCACCCGTTTCGGCAATAATTCTGGTTTTCCCCATAAATTTGGCCAATAAGATTTGCCCGACACAATTATTGATCTTATGCGCACCCGTATGGTTCAAGTCTTCTCGTTTGAGATATATTCGAGCACCGCCTGCATAAGCTGTTAGATTTTTTGCATAAAAAAGCGGACTAGGACGTCCCACAAAGTCCGTTAAAATCTGCTGATATTCAGCCCAAAATTCAGGTTTATGCCGAACAGTATTAAAGGCGTGTGCTAATTCTTGAAGTGCTGGCATTAAGCTTTCTGGCATGTAACATCCGCCAAATTTACCAAAAAATCCCAAGTCATCAGGACCATTACCTGTATAAGGGCTCGCCATCTCATATCTCTTGCTGTATTAAAACTTGTTTGATCTTAAAATATTTTCATTTTTCTGATAATTGATATATTTTGAGTTTATGCTGTTAGAAAATTTTACAACATGAAACGTAGAACATTACCGCCCCTCAATGCTTTAAAAGCATTTGAAGCAGTTGCCAGAAATAAAAGTTTCAGCTTAGCTGCGGAAGAATTGTGTGTCACCCATAGTGCGATTAGCCACCAAATAAAGCAGTTAGAAGAATGGTTAGATAAAAAATTGTTTATTCGGCATTCCGCTACCATCTCTCTGACCACGGATGCAGAAGAATTATCTCTAGTTTGTACGCATCTTTTTAATCGATTAGAACAATGCATCTTTGAGTTAAGCAATAAACCATCTGAGGTAGAAGTTGTGATCGGCGCTTCTCATAGTTTTATGGCAAATTGGCTAATTCCCCGATTAGAAAAGATCGAAATTATTTATCCCAATATCCATATCAAATTAATGACATGTAATGACTTAAAACTATTGGAAAAAGAGAAGGTTGATATATTTATCAATAGCATCAGTGAAAACCACCCACTTCCCAACTTCGCGCATAAATATCTTTTATTTCCCGATAACATGGGGCCTATTTGTAATCGGGAAATAAATCCGCTTCATACAAAAAATGAGCTCTTAAATTATCCATTACTTCATACCCACTCCAATAAAAATGCATGGCATACATGGTTTGATCAGTCCAAAATGAACTTTTCCCCAAAAGCGAATGATCGTTATTTTGATCGTCTCAATTTAATGATAGAGGCTGCTGTGTCTGGGTTAGGAATTGCCATAGCACCTGAAATGTTAGTAGAAAAAGAAATTTTGAATGGAAGAGTGATTGCTCCTTTTGGTTTTACCTATTGTGACTATAATTTTTACGCCATGGTCAGAAAAAATAATGAAAATCGTGATGTCATGAATATTATTGATTGGTTAATGGCTGAAGAAAAAGGTTAAAAAAATTAATCTTTGACTGCCAAAACTC
Organism: Acinetobacter sp. GXMZU3951; assembly: GCF_054457875.1. Lineage (NCBI taxonomy): Bacteria > Pseudomonadati > Pseudomonadota > Gammaproteobacteria > Moraxellales > Moraxellaceae > Acinetobacter > Acinetobacter sp. GXMZU3951. Next base: position 587,008 of record NZ_JBTLFO010000001.1, read on the forward strand.
TATGCAATACATCCTCTTTCGCTTATATCCTCATATTTTATTCACTTTAGCCGATCTAGAGGATGAGGATAAATGTGAACATAGCGGGCAACTTGTCTGGTATGACTGTAATGTTAAGTGAAAAAAAACCGAACTGTAGAGAGAAGTTCCAGTTCGGCAAAAGGGTCGCAGATGCATACAATACTTTGAGTCAGTTTATGCTGGAATCAGCATAATGCCTCGTAATTTAAAAATACGCCTATCGCTCGGTTTTAGACTCTCGACCGACAGGTCGAGTCGCAGTACCTCGTCATTTCCTTGTGTAAACAACATATATTTTCAAGCTTTAGAAAAACGCTGAACTTCAGTTCGTGAATGCACTTTTCCTGATACTTGGATGATAAACAAATGACCTGTGAACTAAACGTGAAAATACGATGGCGAAATCCAATGATTGATGCTTCAGAAAATGCATTCCGCTTATCTTTGCTTCAAAGCCATTCTTTGGTGTCATCTGCTACAGGCGTTCCATGTATCACATGATTAATCATGGCATACGCAATACTGCCCTTAAAGGGAATCTCGGGTAAATTATCAAACTTGAAAAATTGAGCATCACTGAGTTCATTTTCCTGAATCTGGATCTCCCCTGCGTGATATTCTGCTTTGAATGCCATCATCAAATTGCTTGGAAATGGCCATGGCTGACTTGCAAGATATTGAATATTTCTAATCTGAAGCCCAACTTCTTCCAAAGTTTCACGACGTACAGCGTCTTCCAAGGTTTCTCCTACTTCAACAAAACCTGCAATCAAACTGTACATCTGAGATTTGTTCCGCGCATTTTTTGCTAATAGAATTTCATTTTCACCCCGTGTAATGATGGTAATCACACAAGGATTAACACGCGGATACTGGTTGTAACCACAAGATGGACAGCACATGACATACTGACTAGGATGTTGAAAAGTTGCATGACCACATTTACTGCAAAAGCGGTGATTACGGTGCCATTCTAATAACTGTACTGCACGGCTAGCTTCTGCAAATTCGATTTGGTTCCACACTTGTACCAGTTGTCGGATCGGAATCAACTGATAACCTTCTGGCACCGGCTCATCCTGTTTTAAATCCCGCGCAATGATCTTGCCATTTTCTAACAGATTCAGATCATGCTGAAGACGTTCTACCTGCGGTAATTGAAAATATTCATCTACCAGTAATTTCTGCTCTCTAAAAATATACGCTTTTGAATGTATGCTCATACGACCCTCAGATTAAAAAAATCCCATACTGAAACGTGTATGGGATGAAACCAAGGAAGCTTACATGGAGTAACTTCAAGAAGAATACTAGGCACTAACCGTCAGAATTACAATCATAATAATTTGTATCTTTTTGATTAAAATCACAAAATTTTCACACTACCTATGAAACTAATAGTCTTACCTTTCAAGAATCCCAACCAGTTTTTAAATGTTCTGATTGCTATTTCTCTACCTTTATAAATGCTGAGATTTAGCCAACATGACAAACTGTGATAGCCCATTCTCACCTGTGAGATGATAGCGTTTTATCTTTTGGCTGCGCTTTTCTGCATTCTGTATCGGTGAGTTTCATCTATATTTACCCTATTCAGCACTAAAAATAATTGGGTAAATTTTCCCAATAATCACCCACAGAAGGCAAAAATTGGGTCAAACAGCTTTGGACAGAATCGGAAAATCAAGGCAATAAAAAAGCCCTTAAATGTTAATTTTAAGGGCTTTTTTACATTCAGTTGGATTTCTCTGAATTGAATTTTGGAGGTGGCGTCAATTGAACTCAAATCCCAACTCATTCATTTCAAAGCTATTTTATTGAATAAAAAAATTCATTGACCCAATTTTGACCCAAATGAGATTTGGTATATTGAATCACAAAGTAGTTTTGTTCAAATCCCAATTCAGGATTTGAAATGGTGTACCGATTATAGCATCGTTAAATTAGCACATAAATATAATGATATATCATTACATATCACCATCTCTTTTTTAATGTATCATCCATTGATGATGGATTCAGGAATTGGGTAATGTTTAAAGCTATTGATGATCTAAAGAAAAAATTAGATCTGCATCGTCCCTTCTCCCCAATAACTATAAAGAATTTATCAGAAGATATTATTCTGCGCTGGACGTACCATTCAAATGCGATAGAAGGTAATAGGCTAACACTGCTAGAAACTAAAGTAGTTTTAGAAGGCATCGCTGTAGGCGGTAAAACACTAAAAGATCACTTTGACGCGATCAATCATAGAAATGCAATTTACTATGTTGAGGATATCATTCGGAAAGAGGAATCATTTTCTGAATGGCAAATTCGTAATATCCATCAACTCATTTTCAAGAATATTGACGATGATAATGCTGGACGTTATCGCCAACAGAATGTCTTAATCTCTAGTGCTACAACTATGCCACCTGATTACACTCTATTAAATGACAAGATGACTCATTTAGTTGATTGGTATAATAGTGCCGCCCATATATTTCATCCCATTGAACGTGCAGCCAAAGTTCATGCTGATTTCGTTGGTATTCATCCTTTTATTGATGGTAATGGCCGTACATCACGTCTACTCATGAACTTGGAACTAATGAAAGCTGGTTATCCACCATGCGTGATTACAGTAGAGAATCGTTTGGCTTACTATGAAGCATTGGATCAATGGATGGCTTATGGAAAGACTGAGCCTTTTATTCAGCTAGTTTCTGATGCAGTGCTAGAAGGGTTTAAACCTTATCAAGTTGTATTAGGTCTTTAGAGTTACTCCAACCTTACATTTTCTTTATTTGTACTATTGCTTTATGATATTTTGGTTTATTGCGGATAGTATGCTCAGTTCGCACCTTGAAATATGATTAAGCATCTGAATTATAAAAATAAAGTTTTTATTTTTTCTAGATACCATAAAAACTTAATGCCCTTTTGAGTCTTAGCCAAGGCTTTGCACAAAACCTGATTAAGGTAACAAGCTACTGTAAAATGTCCCAAGGTCTTCAATACTTTAAAATTGTCAAAAATGCATTGATATCAACATCAATAATCAAAAAAGTACAGATGAATCCCATCTATTAATAGGTCGTACGAGATTAACATTTTAGATGCAGACTTTAATTATCTACATGACTTGAGAAAATCTATTCGTAATAAAAAAACGCATAAAAGAAATACTCAATATAAACAACATAAAAATCTAACTTAAGGGAGTGCGATTTTCTTCAACCGATAATCTAGAGTCGCTCGACTAATCCCTAACATACGAGCCGCCTCGGACACATTGTGACTGCACTTATTCATAGCACCGCAAATAATATCCTTCTCGAATTGTTCCAGAGAAAAATTTTCCGTTAATAAATCATCAATATTAGGTTTAAAAGAGTCATATTTTTTTTCTATATCTAAGTGCTGCGGAAATAAACTTTCTAACTTAATTTCCTGTTGATGATCTGTGAGTAAAGTTGCTCGCTCTAATAGATTTTCGAGTTCACGAATATTGCCTGGCCATTCATAGCTCATCACAAAGTTTTTCGCTTTATCACTCAGTCCTTTAAGTTTTTTATCGTACATTGTTTCAAAACGAGATAAAAAATGTTGAATTAATAATGGAATATCTTCGCGGCGTTCGCGTAATGGAGGAATCTTTACAGGGAAAATATTCAAACGATAATACAAATCAGCCCGAAAACGCCCATCCTTCACAGCTTGTTCCAAATCTTCATTACATGCCGTGACAATCCGTACATCTACTTTTCGAGTTTGGTTATCGCCCACCCGTTCGAATTCACCTTCTTGTAGCATCCGCAACAATGCGGCCTGCGCCCTTGGTGATAATTCAATGACTTCATCTAAGAAAATAGTGCCTCGATGTGCACGCTCGAATTTACCGATTCGCGTTTGTGTGGCGCCAGTGAAAGCCCCTTTTTCTACTCCAAACAGCTCAGATTCAATGAGATCTTGTGGAATACAAGCACAATTCACTGCTACAAAAGGTTGCTCTTGTCGTAAACTTGCCTCATGAATACCTCTGGCAAAAGCTTCTTTACCGACACCAGTTTCCCCCTGCAGTAATACCGCAACTTTACTGCCAGCAGCTTTTTTCAAAAGATCACATACCTTACGATAGGCAATCGACTCACCAATTGAATTAAACATGGTGTAGTCTGCTTCTATATCCGTATAGATATTTTTCTTGAGTTCATTCAGTTCGGCTTGTAATGCAATCAACTCATCAGATACTGGATCAGGAGACATGAACTGAATTAGTTCATCTGCATTTTCCCATTCTTCAAGTGGCTTGCCAATAATTCGGCAGCATGGGTCACCTTGAGCAATACAATGCGTTTCTTGATAAATGATGGTTTGTCCCATGACAAAGCTACTGTAACCGCAGGCATATCCCAATAACATCCAACACGCAGGTTCATCAGATACACCGAACTCATTAACATGAACTTCTGCTTCGAAAGAATTATGCCAATTAAAATCTGCATAAAATTTATGCTCATCATGACTTAACTGCAATTGATTGACTTCAACTTGAACCATGCCACGTATGCCATGCATTTGTGGACCTGCCATAAAGGCTTCCGCTTCATTTAAATTCGGACGTAATTTGGACGTTACCTTGGCATCTCTGACCCCTGCTTGGTAACCACAACGAATAAAAAAGCGTTTGGTGCGTTCCCAACCGAGCATGTCGTATAAGTCTTTGCGTAAATACCCCATGATGCTGGTATGCATCAACAGCATTCGGTTTTCTTCGAACCAAATTTTACCGTGCTGAACATCAAATTGGATTTTATCCAGCAAATCCTGAATATCATTATTCTTTTCTAAAATCCGCGTATAAAACTTTGCATCTTTTATTTGAGACATAAGTCAATATCCGTCCGTGGCGCTCTATGTCAATGCCACCATCTTACCCAATCCAGAGCGAAAAGTTTTAGTTTCTTATGAATATAAAGTTATACCAAATAGGTATCTCGATATTAAATTGAATCAGATCAGAAAAAAAATTAAGTGGTTTTCAAAATATAATTGGATTAAATCTGATTTCAGCATTTCATTATTTGATGAAAATACCCTTATTTAATTTCATGATTAGATGAAATTTATTCATATTCCATCTTTCTAAACACAACTCAAATAGTTGATTTTATTGTATTTAAAACAATTGGCACACCTTTTGATATATACCGCATAACAACTAAAAAATTACAGCACTGAAATGATTTCGGTGTAGGTACAAAAGGACGTTCCATATGAACCAAAACACTCAGCCTAACCAGCTCACGAAATACATCCGCATTACGGGTGAGCGTGATGCCAAATTTATCGAATTTGATTTCGCAATTGATGATCCCACTCTTTTTGTCGAACTGGTCTTACCTAAAGAGGCTTTTCAGCATTTTTGTGAAATAAACCAAGTCGTTGAAATGACGGATGAGCAACAAGCTTGGAATGATGCTCAAGAAGATAAATGGCGCTACGGCATTGAACCCACCCTGCTCAACCCCTCAGACCAGTAATGTGATCAAGAAGATCAAACTTTTATTCATAAGGAGCTAGTGATGACTTTAGAAATTAAAACCTCAAATCTTGAGCCGATTCGCCAAACCTATGCCTACATCGAACGACGCTTTGGCACTAAGCCAGCCACTCGTTATCAAGAGGTTAGTTTTGATATTCAAGCATCTACCAATTTTCATTACCGTCCATTATGGAAGCCTGACAAAACCTTAAATGATAAAACGCACACTGCCTTGCACATGCAAGATTGGTATGTATTTAAAGACCCCCGCCAATTCTACTATGGTGCCTATGTGCAACATCGTGCGCGTTTACAAGATACAGCAGAAAGTAACTATGCTTTTTTTGACAAACGTAATTTGGTGGAAAATATCAGTGATGAAGTCAAACAAAAAATAATTTCGTGCTTACTACCTTTCCGTTATGTTGAACAAACCGCCAATCTACACATGATGTCAGGCAGTGCCTATGGCTATGGCACAGTCATTACCCAAGCCTGTATTTATGCAGCTATGGATCGCTTAGGTATGGCGCAATACCTGTCACGCATTGGCTTGTTGATTGATGGTAATACAGGTGAGTCCTTACAACAGGCTAAAGATGTCTGGATGAATCATTCTGCTTGGCAACCCTTACGAAAACTATGCGAAGAAAGTCTGACTGAACAGGACTGGTTCAAACTTTATGTTCTGCAAAACCTATTAATTGATAGCCTGATGCAATCACTTGTCTATGGTCAATTTGACCAACTGTTAGTGAATAAAGGTGCACGTGATGTCGCCATGCTCACAGAATTTATGCAGGACTGTCTCACAGACTTGCGTAAGTGGTCAGATCCTGTTCTCAAAATCGCTATTGCAGAATCAGAACACAATAAAGCGCTTATCCAAGCTTGGACTTCTGAATTATTGCCACAAGTTCAAAATGCCTTTAGTTCATGGGCAACACTTGCATTTAATGATTCCAATATCGAACAAGGTCTTGCCGTGATTACTGAACGCAGTAAAAAAGCGGGCTTCACTCAAATTGAAAATGCTGCATAAGGAATTGCAATCATGACTTCTAAAGTTTATTTGGCACTACAAGACAATGATACCTCTCGCTACATCATTGAAGCGATTGAACAAGATAACCCTGAGGCAACCGTTCAATATTTACCAGCCATGATTCGGGTAGAAAGCACTTCGGAACTTATTATCCGTGCGGAAACCGTTACTGAAAAGCTTGGACAGGATTGGGATATTCAAGAACTACAACTCAACATGATTACGCTTGGCGGCAATGTTGATGAAGACGACGACACCTTCACGTTGAAATGGAATTAAAGCCTCAGTTATCAAGAACTGAAGAATAAACATTGAACAGGATGATCAAGATGAATAATAGTCAAACCAAAACTGCAACAAAGAAACTGAATGCTAAAGATCGCTATCGTATGCTCACGCGTGACCTAGATTGGGACTTCAGTTATGCAGACCGTAAAGAAGCATTCCCATATGAAGAATTTGAAGGCATTAAAATTACCGACTGGTCCAAATGGGAAGATCCTTTCCGCCTAACCATGGATGCCTACTGGAAATATCAGGCGGAAAAAGAGAAAAAACTCTATGCCATTTTTGATGCCTTTGCACAAAACAATGGGCAGATGAATGTTTCCAATGAACGTTATGTCAATGCACTTAAGTTATTTCTCACCGCTGTAACCCCATTGGAATATCAAGCCTACCAAGGCTACGCACACGTTGGTCGTCAGTTTGGAGGCATTGGGGCACGTATTGCATCACAAATGCAATCCATTGATGAGCTACGTCATGTACAAACCCAAATTCATGCCATGAGCCACTACAACAAGTTCTTTGATGGCTTCCAAGATTGGGCACACATGCATGACCGCGTCTGGTATTTATCTGTACCAAAATCCTTCTTTGAAGATGCACGTTCTGCGGGTCCTTTTGAATTTTTACTGGCAATCAGTTTTGCCTTTGAATATGTTCTGACCAACTTACTGTTTGTTCCTTTCATGTCAGGCGCTGCCTATAACGGTGACATGGCAACCGTGACTTTTGGATTTAGTGCACAATCCGATGAAGCACGCCATATGACGCTTGGCTTGGAAATTGTGAAATTCTTGCTGGAACAACACGAAGACAACGTTCCTATTGTTCAAGAATGGATTGATAAATGGTTCTGGCGCGGGACTCGTCTGCTCTCAATCGTAGGTATGATGATGGATTACATGCTGCCAAACAAAGTGATGTCGTGGAAAGAGGCGTGGGAAACCTATTTTGAAGAGGCTGGCGGCGCTTTGTTTAATGACCTCAGTCGTTATGGTATTCGTATGCCGAAATATTCAGAAGTCATTCAGAAAGAGAAAGAACATGTTTCACATCAGGCATGGTGGATTTTCTACAACTTCGGTCATGCCGCAGGTTTCCACACATGGATTCCAACAGATGAGGAAATGGATTGGCTCTCTGCAAAATACCCAGACACCTTTGACAAATATTACCGTCCTCGTTGGGAACTCGCTCGCAAAATGGAAGCTGAAGGCAAACGCTTCTATAGCGCAGGTTTACCTCAACTTTGCCAAGTCTGCCAAATTCCAATGACCTTTACCGAAATGGATGGCGATCAAACGATGTTTAGTTATCGTGATTCGATTTACCAAGGTGAACGTTATCACACCTGTTCAGATGGTTGTCATGACATTTTTGAACGTGAACCAGAGAAATATATTCAAGCATGGCTGCCTGTAAACCAAATTCTACAAGGTAATTGTGGCGGCCCAGATTTAGAAAGCATTTTACGCGACTATTACCAACTGAACGTGGGTGCAGACAATCTGGATATCGAAGGATCACCCGATCAAATTCGCTGGAAAAAATGGAAAGGTGTGGCTTAACACCGATTGGAAAGAAGAACTTCCGCTAAACGGAATGATCTTCACTCAAGGAATTTAGGAGTATTCTCATGTCAGTACAAGCTATTCAAGAAAAATATCAATTCGAGCCTCGTGACCTACAACGCAACTATGGCGATAACATGCTGCTTTTTATCGGCTGGGATCATCATACGCTTTTTTGCTCGGCACACGCCTTCTTGGTTTCCCCCCAACAGACCTTACAAGATTTAATTGATCAACAAATTCAAGTAGGTTTCAACCAACATCCAGATTTCAATGCAATTAACTGGTCTATGGTTCAGTTCACCCTGAATCGTCAACCACTTGAGTCGGAATTTTCTAAAACATTGGCTGAGTTAAATTTCGACCATAAATCACTCCTGCGCTTTGTAACGCCAAATTTAAATGGTTATCAAGGCAGTCATGTATAAAGGAGAAATGAAATGAGCTATCAAGTTACGATTGAACCGCTAGGGACTAGTATTGAAGTTGAAGAAGATCAAACTATTCTTGATGCTGCTTTGCGTCAAGGGGTCTGGCTCCCGTTTGCCTGTGGGCATGGGACCTGTGGAACCTGTAAAGTCAAAGTCACAGACGGTTTTTATGATGTAGGTGATGCATCACCATTTGCACTTATGGATATTGAACGTGAAGAAAATAAAGTCTTGGCCTGCTGCTGCAAACCAGAATCTGACATGGTAATTGAAGCAGATGTTGATGAAGATGAGGATTTCTTGGGCTATCTTGTTCAAGATTACCAAGCAAAGGTTTTGGAAATTACTGATCTTTCACCGACAATTAAAGGTGTTCGTTTACAGATTGACCGTCCAATGGATTTCCAAGCGGGTCAATACATCAATATACAATTCCCAAATATAGAAGGCACACGAGCTTTTTCTATCGCAAACTCGCCAAGTGAGCTAGGCATTATTGAGCTGCATATTCGTCAAGTACAAGGCGGTGCTGCAACGACTTATGTACATGAAAAATTAAATATTGGCGATGATCTGCATATTTCAGGACCATACGGACAATTCTTTGTACGTAAATCTGATGAGAAAGATGTCATTTTCATTGCAGGTGGATCTGGTCTATCTAGTCCTCAATCCATGATCTTAGATTTACTTGAGCAAAACGATACGCGAACTATTTATCTATTCCAAGGTGCACGTGATATCTCCGAGCTTTACAACCGAGATCTGTTTGAAAAATTAGTCAAAGACTATCCTAATTTCCGATATATCCCTGCCTTAAATGCACCTCGTGCAGAGGACAAATGGACCGGATTTACAGGCTTTGTCCATGAAGCTGTTGCAGATTATTTTGAAAATAAATGCAGCGGTCATAAAGCATATTTATGCGGTCCACCTCCAATGATTGATGCTGCCATTTCAACCCTGATGCAAAGCCGCTTGTTTGAAAAAGATATTCATACTGAGCGTTTCTTGAGTGCCGCCGATGGTGCAACTTCACAATCCCGATCCGCACTATTCAGACATATTTAAATTCTAACCTTCAAGCATCTAGAGTCATTTACATGATTCTGCCCTTTTTCGAATGATCTGTTTCATGTCCGTTCCAGATCATTCGGATCTCTATTGATATCAAAGGAAGATAACAATGAACCGTCAGGAAATAGACATATTAGTTAAACAAATGAATGTTGATACGGCGACTGGTCCTGTCGATGTACGTGTACAACAAATTGTTGTTCGTTTATTGGCTGATTTATTCCAAGCAATTGAAGACTTAGATATTCAACCTTCAGAGGTATGGAAAGGACTTGAATACTTCACAGATGCGGGGCAAGCCAATGAGCTAGGCTTACTCGCAGCAGGTTTAGGTCTAGAGCATTATTTAGATTTGCGTGCAGATGAAGCGGATGCCAAAGCAGGTATTACAGGAGGCACCCCACGTACCATTGAAGGTCCACTCTACGTCGCAGGTGCACCTGAATCTGTAGGCTTTGCTCGTATGGATGATGGTTCTGAATCTGATCATATCGATACTTTAATTATTGAAGGGATAGTGGCGGATACAGATGGCAATGTGATTGAAGGTGCCAAAGTTGAAGTATGGCATGCCAACAGTTTAGGTCTCTATTCTTTTTTTGATAAGTCTCAATCTGATTTCAATTTGCGCCGCACGATCTTGACTGGTGCGGATGGTAAATATGTTGCTCAGACGACCATGCCCGTTGGTTATGGCTGCCCGTCAGATGGCACCACTCAATTTGTACTGAACAAATTAGGTCGCCATGGTAACCGCCCATCTCATGTTCATTATTTCGTTTCAGCGCTAGGTTTCCGTAAATTGACCACGCAATTTAACATTGAGGGTGATCAATATTTATGGGATGACTTCGCTTTCGCTACACGTGATGGTTTGGTTGCGACTGCTGTAGATGTAACTGATCAAGCTGAAATGCAACGTCGGGGTTTGAACAAACCATTTAAACACATCACATTCAATATCGAACTCGTAAAAGATACTGATTCGATCCCTTCGACTGAAGTTGATCGTCGTCGTGCTATGGCTTAAGACACGCTAATCTCACCACTTTGCACCTTAACTCTGAAGTAGGTGCAAAGCAAATTATGAAAATCCACCTCTTTAGACAGAAATATTTAAAGTAATTCGCGTTAACAAAAATACAGAATAGGACGTTCTATGAATAACAAAATCGCTGGCCTTCTGTGTGGCTTACTGACCAGTTTTCACTTGTCTACAGCATCAGCAACTGAAAATGGTTCAGACTCATTTTCTTTAGGTGCAGAAGGAATCATGGCTGGTGCTTTGCCGCCCGCTGGCCTATATTTCCTTGGCTATTTTCAAAATTACCATGCCAATGAATTTATAGATGGTCCATCAGAATTCCATGTAGATGTAAATGCACTTGTACCCCGTCTCGTATGGATGACCAATTACCAAATTGCCAATGGTCAACTGGGTATGTATGCAGCACAGCCATTGGTCGATCTTAAGGTCAATATTAATGGACTACGTGACTCAAATCAGGGATTAGGAGACCTTTATCTTGGCACAATGCTTGGTTGGCATCATCATAATCACCATTGGCTTGCGGCATTAGAAACGGTTTTAGGCACAGGTGACTACAAAACGCCGAATCAAACAAATCCTGTGAGGGCAAATATCGGTAAGAATTACGATACGATCAGGCCTATTTTTGCATATAGCTACATCAACCCAAATGGATTAGATCTTTCCACGAAAATTTCTTACAGCTGGAATAGTAAAAATGATGCGACAGATTATAAATCTGGAGAATATTTTGCAGGTGACTACAGTTTAGGCTATCGCATTCAGCCCAAAGTCAAAGTTGCAGTTGAAGGATACTTTTTTAAACAAACCAAGGAAGATAGCTTAAAAGGAGAAAATATTGACTTTAAGGGGCAAGCATTCGCCATTGGTCCTGCTCTCCAATATGCAGACCAAAATTGGTCACTTGAAGCAAAATTTCTCAAAGAAACAAATGTTGAGAATCGCCCCGAAGGACATGCCAGTTGGTTAAAACTCGTTTGGGCTTTCTAAATCTTCATGCTTAGTGAGCCGAATTAAGTATCCATAATGGGATTTATTCACATTATGGATATCTGGCTTCTTTTTTTAAGATAAATCTTATTATTCAGTTAGCAGCAAATGTCGTACTAGAAGTAGCAAAACATAATCAGAAAGTGTGAAGCACTTATTTTTCGTATGATTCTATAGTCTTTGTTGCATAAACATTGAAAAATTAAATTGGTTGTACAATAAATTTGAAGTGTAGGCTTATCCATTTGAGAATTATATTGCTGAATAAGCCTTTAGAGGACGATTTATTCAATAAAACCAATAGACCAATCAACCCTCAATTCAGTGGTTGAAAAACCTAATTGTCCATTCCCAAACATCATCCTGCATTGAGAATAAATCGTTTGAACGTCCCATAAGAGACAACTTATATTTAGCCAAATTTAATCTAGGATAGCCTGATGAAAAGTTGGAATTATTCAAATGCACGCGCACAACTTTCTACGTTAATGGATCAAGCACTCGCTGGTCAACCTGTTGAAATTACTCGTCGTGGACGAGAACCCGCTGTAATTATTAGTAAAGCATCCTATGAAATGTACAAAAAAGCTGAATTTGACAAAAAATTCAGCGCTCAATCTCACACGACAGATCTTCCGTAATAACAAATGAGTTGCATGTTTTAATCTAAAGGATATTTTGAAGTCTTACATTTTATCAACTAGACGCATCACTCCTGTAACAATCATATCCACTGCAATTGTCCCAATTAGCAAAGCTGATAAACGCCCAACTATATCAAAATAGCGATCAATATATTTGGCATGTTTATAACGTAAATGATCATGCGAAAATTTCATCAAAATCAATATACTGCAACTCAAAAATAAAGTTAGCCCAATCACTAAAGCTGCTTCGCCTATAGACATGCTCATGCCTGTAACCACCGCAGCACTGATCGTGCCTGGTCCAATCATGAACGGCATTGCAATGGTGCCTGCTAAATGCTCTGGTGCACCACGCATTTCGCCAATAGTATCCGCACCTTGAAATACATAGCGGTATCCAATAACAAGAAAAATTAATCCTCCAAAAATTTGAAATGATTCAAATCTGACATTTAAATACTTACTAAATATCGCCTCCCCACCCCAAGCAAATAATAAAAAAACCACATAGGCGATTAATGCACCTTGAATCAAACCTTTATTAAACACATTCGTTTCAGTGTGCCGAATCAACCCAATCATATAAATACTCATTAGAAATGGATTCAATAGGGAAAAAAATAATGCAAACGAATTAATATATGTGGACAGCATCTTGGATTATCCATTGTTTGTAATTCAACACGCAAAAAGCTCCTAATACAGGAGCTTAATGTGATCTATACTCTATGGTAAGAACGAAAAATAAAGTGCATATACTTAGAAACTATAAATAAACATGAGGTTTAAAAGTTTATTCATTTTACCATCATCCCCTTGCGCCAATGAACTTGAGGTGCCGCCAACAAATGGATCATTTTTACTCATCACATATTCTGTATATAAAGAAACATTTTTGTGATTCCATACAACACCTGCAATATGTCGTTCAGAATCAGCAAAACCATGCTGTTTCTTATTAAAACCGCTATAGACAAAATAAGGTGTAATATTGACCATATCCCCCACATTCGCAAAGGTATAGTTCATATCCACGGTATAGAAATAACCATCATTAGCAATATCATATTCCGTATCAAAAGAACCAAATGTCGACTGATTTGGATTCATACCATCCTTATTGTCGAGTGACATCTCACCACCGGTAATGGAAAGCGCAAAATTTTTATAGCTCAAAGTATTAAAGAGTGCCCAAGCATCTCGTGAACCCTGAGCTGAAGTGCGGTTATTCTCAATATCCGAATACCAGTAGCTTCCACCTACTGACATTTTAAGATCAGGTAGACTTTGCGGGTTAAACTCTTGTTTCACTCGCGCCATCCACATATTTTTTTCTTGCAGCTCTGTTTTATTGGGATCGGACGATTTAACTAAATTGGCGGTATATCTGGCTGCATCACGGCTTGTACCATGATAATTACCACCATCGGTTACAAAGTAAGCGAGATCAAACTGTGTTGCGGAATCCAATTCAAAATGATAGTTCACACCTAGATTATGTGCATCTTGTAAACCAATCGTGTTGTTAATACTGGCATAAAAACTACTGTCCCAATATTGACCTGGACCAAATGGAATCGGTTGCACACCTACAGTAATACGATCGGTCGGGTTAATTTTATACCCCATATAACCATCGACTAAAGTTGAGAAATCACATAAACGTTCGTATTGATAACAACGATATTGCACTTGTCCAAACAACTTAGAAGATTGATAGTCAAGTTTTAAAATTCCAGCATCAAACTGAACTTTCTGATCCGATGCAGGCCCGCCATAATGCTTGTCTTGATAATTAGCACGGACTGCTCCTGACACCGTTAAAGCTCCGAGTTCACTCTTCGCATCACCAAATGTGACACCTGCAAAAGTAGGAAGTGTTACACCTAACGCAAATAACCCAACAGTTGCTTTACGATATAAATGATTCATTTACTGACATATCCTTTGTGTAATGAAATTAAAACAACGTATCCATATTTTTGTATTACCTTGATGTGTAGATATATGTTCACATCAACTTTTTAGCATTCATGCATAACCACGTTTAGCATCTTCGTGAAGCTAAACGTTTACGCAATATAGGCATGATGAATGCTATGATTCAGCCTTAAGCAATCCCGTGTATTTCTTTCCAATTCCCAGGATGTACCACATAGCCAAACAGAGCATGTCCGCCATAGACCAGTTCAGTACCTTCTGGAATCCACAGCATTTGCCCAGGACGGACTTCATATTTCTGACCATTTGCAGTCAACTCAAAACAACCTTCAATGACGAAAATAACTTCGTCATACAGTACCTTCCATGCGACCTCTGCACCTTCCCAACGAGCAAAACCAATACCCATATTTGGAGATACATCAGCGCCTAACGCGCGTGCAACATAAGCCATACCAGGCGTATCACCACGTACATTAAAATTCAGTGACTGACTGTCAACTAAACGGACTTCACTCATCTTCCACTCCCTCTCTTACAATTCGCTACGGCTTTGCCATTTCGCCAAAGCAATACGGAATTTCACCCCCATCCCTAAAAATGGTTCTGGCGGATTCAAACTCGGCATACCTGTGACATACTGAATATCTTTAAGTTGTTCGGAATCAACTCCGACAGCCAATTCAGCAAGTAAGGTTCCCGAAATAGTGCCCCATGCAGCGCCTACACCGTTGTCACATGCACTGGCATACACGCCATCATCCAACTCACCAAAGAAGTTAGTGAAGTTACGTGAAATGGCGTAGACACCCCCCCATGTTTCAGTAAATGGAACATCTACAAGATCTGGATAACGATCAACAAAAGCTTTGCGGTGGTCTGCACGGATTTTTTTACGCTGCTCTTCGTTCACACTTGAACCGTATTTAGGCACGTGCTTGTACGTGTTACGAATCAAGATACGACGGTCAGCAGTCATACGAAGTGTTGTACCTGCGTGGTCTGCTGGGGTTAAGCCCCAATCCAATTCACCGTGGTAGCGCTTCATTTCTTCATCAGTTAATGGGCGCGTCCAACTTGCAAAAGTCATTACAGGTAATAGGCGGTTTCTTAAATAACCAAATTCTTGCGTGAAGATACTGGTTCCCAAAAGTAACTTAGGTGCTTTTATTGAACCGTTATCACCATGCAAAACCCATTGATCACCGACCTTTTCCAAACGACGAATTGGAGATTCTTCCAATAGCTCTACATTTTCAGGAAGATGATCCCCCATACCACGTACAAGAGCTGCAGGTTGCATCAGATATGATCCACCTGTGAAAATTGCACGACTGTAATAATTCGTACCTAAAACCTTCGATAACTCATCTTTTTCTACATAACGGAATGGTTCGCCAAGATCTGTCATCAATTTTGCGAAGTGAGCCAGATGTGCTTCACCACGCTCACCGACTGCACCTTGATATTTACCAGCTAGTGACCATTGGCAATCAATGCTGTGCTTTTTAACTAATCCCTCTAACTGTGCAATTGCAGCACGGTTAAGCTTGAGTAACTTTTGCTTTAATTCAGGATCTGGATGTTCTAGTGAGAATTTATGCGGTAGATCAATAACAAAACCAGAATTTCGACCTGATGCACCTTCTGCTACACGCTGTGCATCGACCAAAATAATACGGGCATTCGGTTTGAGTTCAGCAAGTCTACGCGCTGCAGCCAATCCAGCGAAACCAGCACCAATAATAGCGTAATCCGCAATTTGAACGCCTGTTAAGCGTGTTGCTGGTTGTGCAGCAGGTAATGCCGTATACCAACCGCAACTTTTATCATCATGGGGTAAAGCAATCATGTTCTATATCCTTATGCTGCCGCACTGCTCTTATTTAGCTTTTCAAGCCATTCACTACGCTGCTGCTGTAATTGACTCCCGAGGAGAGCAAAGCCTTTTAATACGCCATCAGCATCATGATAACTGGCAGCCCACTCATCCCCATGTTGTTCCACAAACCATTGACCTTGTCCGACAGGAGATAAAATCGATAACGGAAGAACAGGAGTTTTCACCAATACAGGGGTGTTCTTTAATGTTGCATCGGTAGATTTACCTAATAAGCTGTTTACCAATGCTGGAATAGCTTGGTTAATTGGATTGATGTATGGCGCCCACTGACCATTGACTTCAGCGCAGTCGCCTAATGCGAAAATAGCGGCATCACTACTACGATGATCTAAACCAGTACAAATTCCGCGACCAACGTCCAAACCAGCTTCTTGAGCTAATGAAATATTCGGTTTCAAACCTACTGCGCTTAATACCAAGTCTGTTTCTAAGACCTGACCATTTTGCAGTGTCACTTGATAACGATCGCCTTGTGCCTGTATCGAACGGATACTATTTTCAAGCTCCCAATCTACACCGAGCTTAGTTAAGGCATTTTGTAATGCATGTCCCAATGCTTGTGGAATCAGACGGCCCATTGGCCATTGCCCTAATCCAACAACCGTCACTTTAATGCCGTGTGCTGCTAAATCATTGGCAAATTCACAACCAATTAAGCCATCACCCAATAGCGTGACATGCTGCTTGCCTTCTAACATAGAACGGAAGCGACGATAATCCGCCAAGTCGTTTACACTCACGACTGCACTGGTATCACCTTGCATAGGGATCACAATCGGAGAAGCACCCGTCGCAAGAACCAAGCGGCCAAATGGATATTCACCAATTGAAGTAATTAATTTCTTGTTTTCACGGTCAATACGTTCAACACGAGTATGGGCATATACACGGATGTTTAAACGCTTTTCCCAGCTTAATGCGGTCTCTCGTACAAGCGAGTGACCGTCCTTACCTAATGCCAAAGCATTAGATAAGGCGGGTTTACTGTAAATCGCGCCATCATCAAGCGTGAATAAAGTGATTTGCAGATCTGCAGACTGAGCACGTAATGCCGAAGCAAGTTGATAACCCGCATGGCCACTACCAATAATCACCACAGGTTCAATTGTTTCTTGAACTTGAGGTGCTTCTATCACCTCATCTGTGATTTCAATCATTTCAAAGTCAGCTTTAGTAACCAAACAGTCTGGGCATAACCAGTCTTCAGGCACATCTTCCCACTTTGTGCCTGGAGCAATACCATCAGCAGGCCAGCCTTTTGCTTCGTCGTAGATCCATCCACAGACAATACATAACCACTTTTTCATCTTGTCTCATTCCTTCCCTGATGACTACGCGTGATGTGACAAACGAATTGCGATGTTTCGTGTTTGCACATAACTGTAGATCGCTTCCTGACCTTTTTCACGACCAAAGCCAGAAAGCCCGACACCACCAAATGGTGTTTCAATACCACCAGCAAACCATTCATTAATGAAGACTTGCCCAGCACGTAAGCGATTCGCGATACGCAATGTTTGATTGATGCCAGCACCAAATACGCCCGCAACCAAACCAAAGTCAGTACCATTTGCAATTTCAATCGCTTGGTCTTCATCATCAAATGGGATCATGACCAGTACAGGACCAAAAACTTCTTCCTGGGCAATACTCATAGATGGCGTTGCTTCAATAATAGTCGGCTCTACAAAGTAACCTGCGAGTTCTGGTGCTTTACCACCAGTTAATACCGTTGCGCCTTCTTGACGAGCCTGTTCCACCATAGCCAGAATACGTTGCTGCTGATCGAGAGAAACAACAGGTGTTAATTCGGCATGCGTTTCACCTGAACCAATGTTTAAGCTTTGCGCCATGGTTACGACAGCTTGTTTCACTTCTTCAAAACGACTGCGATGCACCAATAAGCGCGACATTGCAGAACACACTTGACCTGCGTTATAGAAAATACCGACTTTAACGCTACGGATCAGATTTTCTAAATCCACATCAGCCAAAGCAATTGCGGCAGACTTACCACCAAGCTCCATGACAGATGGCGTTGCACGTTGTGAGGCAGCTTTTAAAATGCGTTGACCCGTCGGAACTGAACCCGTAAATACGATTTGATTCGTATCGTTGTGTTCAACCAAATGGTTACCAACTTCAGAACCTTTACCGCAAAGTAAGTTCACCGCACCTTGTGGGAAGCCTGCTTTTTCAATTGCCGCAATTAACAAGGTCATCGCAAGAGGTGAAATTTCAGGAGACTTGATTACTACTGCATTACCTGCAGCTAATGCTGGAGCAAGTGAACGTGCACAGATCGATACTGGGAAGTTCCAAGGTACGATCTGAACAGAAACACCCATTGGTACGTATTGCGTAAAATCGACATAGTCTTTACCTAGCGGCACAGAGATTCCTTCGATTTTATCTGCCATACCTGCGTAGTATTCGAAATAACGAGCAGCTTCTACAAACTCTTCACGCGCAGTTTCAAAATTTTTACCATTTTCTAAACAAAGCACCATTGCTGCTTCGTCAGTAATTTCACGAATTGCTTCTGCTGCTTTCAGCATCCACGTCGTACGCTGTGCAGGACGTACATCTGTTAGTGACCCACTTTCGACACAACGACGAGCAGCAGCCATTGCCAAATCAGCATCATCAGTTGTTGCTTGTGCAATCGTTGCATAAGGCGCTGCAGTACCAGGGTTCATGATCACCAATTGGCGGGAAGAATCCCGCCATTGACCATCAACATAGTTGAGGTAATGTTTCATTATCTACCCTCTAAAGCCGCTTTAGTTTGATTAGCCAACCATTGTTGGAAGAAATATGTTGGTAAATCCATTTCAGGCGAGAAAACACCACCAGTAAAACCTGGAGAATGACGCCCTTTTTGCATGTTCTCTACCGCAAATACATCTTCCGCAAATACAACTTTCCAAGATTGCAAAGTCGCTTCACGACATGCGTCATATTCCGGGCTAAGTGCTTCATCACCCACGTAATACAAGCGTAATTTTTCAATTGTTTTTTCAGGGGCGATAGGATCAATCATCATGGCAAACGCGTGGTCCGCTTGAATACCTAACAAGACATTCGGAAATACCGCCACATATTCAGCATGACGTAGTTGATCTTCTGGCCAGCTTGGGAATTTTGGTAAATGCGTACCAGCTGTTGCAGATAGGTTGTATTTATAACTCCCCTGACCCGAGAAACGATCTTCAAACATAATGTTGTAGTGATCTTCAAGTTTTGAGTAGGTGTTTAATGCAGGGTGTACCCATGGCAAGTGATAGGCTTCACAGAAGTTTTCAACAGTCAGTTTCCAGTTACTCTCAACAGGAAGTTCAAATACTGAACCTGTTTTTGCCACACGAATTAAATCAAGATCATTAGTGCCTAAAAAAGCTTCCCAACGCTTTGCTAATGGTGCGATGTGCTCTTCAAATGCAGGTGCATCACCCGAAATATTAATAAAGACTAAGTCCATCCAGATAGCTGAACGCAGCGCTTTTAAGCCATGTTTTTCACATTTAAAACGTTCATCTTTATGCTGACCGATCCCACCAATATGTGGTGTACCTTTTAGATTACCGTTTAAGTCATAGCTCCAAGAGTGGTATGGACAGCGAATCACGCCTTCAATGCTACCCTCTTCATGCACTAACTGCATGCCACGGTGGCTACATACGTTATGGAATACTTGAACTTCACCTTCACGGTTACGCATCATGACCAACGGCATACCCATAAAATCCACAGGTTTCACATAGGCATTTTTAGGTAAGTCTGAAGCAAATCCAACACACGCCCATGTTTTTGCAAAAACATTATCACGTTCAAATTGGAAGTATTCTTGACTAAGATATGCTTCATTCGGCATACCACTAGATTCAGTAATCGGGCTTAAAATATTCTCGATCTGTGCAATTGAAATCAGTTTTTGGCTAACTTGACTGTTCATCCGATAATCTCCATTTCGTTCCTAAACGCAGTTCTCCCTGCGAGGCCATTCAACCATGAGCACGTGGTGCCTTTGATAGTGAAGATTCTGTAAAACATCGAGCAAACAGACAAACGACTTTTTAGCTAGGCATACATGAGTTTTTATCATGCATCTAAAGAGGAGGAATTTGACTTATACTTGGTATGTGCGATCTATGATTAAAACTCACTCATGGATGAGAATAAATCAGTTGAGCAAATTCCATGTGAATCACTAAGCTTTTAAGACTCACATGATCAGTTAACAGGTAGTTAACTGCGGTGCCGCATCCAAGGAGGAGTTATGCGTGCTACATCAGGAGTCTTTAAGGGACTCAATCCGACAGTCACCGTCATTTCAAAAATTTTAGTTTTAGTTTTTGTACTGTTTTGTGCTTTTCAAGCTGAACAGGCAGGCAAACTTTTCGAACAAGTGTCGACTATCTTATTAAATAACGTTAAGTGGTTCTACGTTGGACTTCTGACGTTTGTCGTGGCGTTTTTACTGTATTTAATGGTTAGTCGTTTTGGTCTAATTCGTCTTGGAAAAGATGATGAAAAACCAGAGTTTAGCTTTATAGCGTGGATTTCCATGCTGTTCTCTGGCGGTATGGGAATTGGTATTGTATTTTGGTCTGCGGCCGAACCTATGTGGCACTACGCGAGCAATCCATTTACGCCAAGTTTTAGCGATGAATCTGCCAGTATGGCAATGCAATTGACCTTCTTCCACTGGGGCTTACATCCATGGTCAATTTTCTGTGTCACAGCTTTAGCACTGGCTTACTTTTCATATCGAAAAGGTCTTCCTTTTAGTTTACGTTCCATTTTATATCCCATCATTGGTGACCGTATTTACGGCCCAATCGGACATACCGTTGATATTTTAACGGTGGTGATTACCGCATTTGGTATTGCCCAAACCTTAGGAATGGGTGTGATCCAAATCAACTCAGGGCTAAATCAAGTTTTTGGTATATCCAACAGCCTAGGTGTTCAATTTTCAATCATTGCAATTTTATGTAGTATTGCAACCGTTTCGGTCGTATTTGGTATCAATCGCGGGATGCAACGTATATCTGAACTTAATATGTTGTTGTCAGTATTGTTAATCATCATTTTACTTGCGATTGGCCCAACCCGTTATATTTTAAATACTTTACTGGAAACAACAGGGAATTATACGCAAAATATTATCGGGATGAGTCTTTGGAGCGATGCACAAAAAGATTCTGGTTGGCAAAATTGGTGGACTGCCTATTACTGGCCTTGGTGGATGACTTGGGGTCCTTTTGTCGGTATGTTCGTCGCCCGTATTTCTAAAGGTCGTACTATCCGAGAACTGATTGCTGGTGTGTTATTAGTTCCAACATTAATCACCGCCATCTGGATGTCGACCATTGGTGGTTCAGCATTGAAAATTGAACAGGATGCACGCCATCAATATGAAGCCCAAACAGCAGCTTTAGTTGAAGCTGGACAACCTGCTGCTCAAGCATTTGAAGGTGGTCCTATCGTCAAAGCAACTAAAGCAGACAATACCACAGCACTTTTCACCATGTTTGACAACATTGATCATGGTACCTTAGGTCAAGCCTTGAGTGTTATTGCATGTCTATTGTTAGCAACCTATTTCATCACCTCAGCAGATTGCGGAACCCATGTACTCTGTTTTCTTGATGCCGAAGGAGCAACAGATACACCAATAAAAATTAGAATTGTTTGGGGCGTGCTGATCGCTGTAATTGGTGCTGGACTGCTTTATGCAGGTGGATTAAAAGCCATGCAAACTGCCTCTATTATTGCAGGCTTTCCCATCTCAATTTTCATCGCCATCTTAAGTGTGACCTTATTTAAGTCTTTACGTCGTGAACCGCAAGCTTGGGCAATGATGCCAGAGCATGTTCGTCCTGATTTTTGTGATAAACCAGTTTCGACAGAGACTCAGGAGAGTCCCAGAATTATTGGACAATCCATCTCCGAAAAATAAGTCTCATCACAAATAAAAATAGGGATCTAAGATCCCTATTTTTATGCCTTTTATATAGCTTATTAGGTCAAACCTTTCTGCCCCACTTGTCCAGGCAATTGCTCTAATAACCATTGACGAAAATGTTTTACACTAGAAGGTATCACACCACGATCAAGCGGCTCTAACATACAAAAGCTCGCTGGCGTTCTTAAAACCGTATCTACAGGACGTACTAAAGATCCCGATTTTAAATAGTCATCAACTAATGACCCCCAAGCCAAAGCAAGACCATGTCCATTAATTGCTGCCTGTAATAACATTGGGTAGTTATTAATATTAATCCGATTTTTCGGCTTAACAATTGGATAGTTCACCGATGTAAACCATTCATTCCAGTTAATCCAATCTTTTTGAGAATCATCTAGATATAACAAAGTTTTTTCAAAAATCTGTATTTGATTCTCTGTATCTTTGAATTGTTCTAAATAACTAGGGCTACAGACAGGAAATACCTCTTCAGGAAAAAGCATGGTGGCTTGCATACCCACAGGAGGAACTTTGCAATAAAACAAGGCAATATCAAAATCCATTTTATATAAATCTTGAATATTCTCTGTGGTCAAAATCCGTAAATCTATTTCTTCACTTTGCTGAAATCCAGCAACTTTTGGCAATAACCATAAAGAAGCCATCGCATTTGTGGTCGCTACTGTAACTTGGCGATCACCTTGCCATTTCTTAATTTCGGCTGTCGCTTGAGCGATATTCAATAAAGAAGCGTAAATCGTTTGATAAAACTGTGCTCCGGTCGGGCTTAATAAAATATTACGATTGGCACGAATAAATAGCTCTTTCCCTAAGTATTCTTCCAATTGTCTAATTTGTCGACTAATTGCACCTTGCGTAACATTAAGTTCATCAGCAGCTTTGGTAAAACTCAAATGACGGGCAGCAGCCTCGAAAACGATGAGACTATTCATCGGAGGAAGTGGCTTGATCTTCATGGACACTCCTGATTTGTCCCAAAAATTAATCCATTAACATAAAGTTTCAGGCAAGTAATCTATACTAAATTACTTGGATAAAACTTTGTTTAGATTCTCATAATTATAACAGGAACAAAAATGATAAAAACTATTGAATCCATGAGAAAAAGTCATAGCGGTTGAATAATCACTCAGCTAATAAAGTTGAGATGGTGTCAATTGAACCAAAGAAATATTTAAACTAATTTTAATAACTTAAGTAAAAATCAATCTTAATTTATCCCCAATTTTACCCTTTCTTTATAAACTTTTAATAACTAAGGAAACACGCTGACAGTACTATGTTCACAGAATGCAAGTAACGTTAATACTTAACTTTAATCGTGACTGATGATTTATAAAAGGTCGATCTTCAGCATATCGACCAAACCAATGAATCGGGTCTCAATCTACTCCAATGGATGGCAAAACAAAATGGTGCAGAAATGGCGGTGAAAAAAGATCGGCTTTTGATCTTCACAGCAGGCAGTGCAAAGACGGCTTCAGGTAAAGATTTACCCACCATTACTTTGATCAGGAACAGTGGTGACCAATTCCGATATAGCGAACAGGATTGAGAGTCTGACCATACTAGTGTATCAGCCAGTTATCAGGACACAGACAAAGCCAAACGTGAAAAGGTGGTGATTGATGACAAAGGTAAGGTTAAACACTTATAGGGAACGTTTGCCAACAAAGCTGAAGCGGAACGAGCAAGTGCTGCGAAGATGGCTGAAATTAAGCGCAAAATGGCGAAATTTAGCATCAATTTAGCTTATGGGCTACCTGCGTACTGATCCAATCAAGCTACAAGGCTTTAAAACTGATGTAGATAACCTGAAATGGATCGTTGAAAAAGCCACTCATAGCTATGCTAAAAGTGGTAGATTGACTACTCAGTTAGACCTTGAAGCTAACGTTTGAATTTCAGGTGCTTCAGGGCGATACTCTACATTTAACTTGTTATAAATATTTAAAGTAGCATCTGCACTCCAAAAAAAATCCAAATAGAAGAAATTGTTAAAATGAATAAAGATAAAGAAAGAATAAATCCTAAAAAGTAAACACTTGAATTTACAGGTATAGGATTTACATAAGGTAGCCACGTTAAGATTGCAACTAACATATCATTTAGGTACAAAATCATGAGTGATAGAAAATATGAAACTGCAAGAAAAATCATTAACTTAACGTGTATTAGTTCAGACTTAATCTGACATAGAGCTTGAAAAAGAAGAAGTTACCGATTTTGATTAAAGGTGTCGAATCTCAATCAATAAAGGTAACTTCTCATGTTGCATACTAACAATCAAATCATTAAACACAAAGTCGGTCTGCTCAATTTAGCAGAGGAACTTCAGAACGTATCCAAAGCTTGTAAAGTCATGGGAGTATCAAGAGATACCTTCTATCGCTATCAAGAACTTGCCAGTACAGGCAATATGGATGCGCTCATCAACCAGAGTCGCAGAACTCCAAATTTTAAAAACCGAGTAGATGAGCAAACAGAACAAGCTGTTGTTGATTTTGCAATCCAATATCCAGCTTATGGTCAGCATCGAACCAGTAATGAGCTACGTCGGATTGGCATCTTCGTATCTGGCAGCGGTGTGCGCTCTATCTGGCTTAGACACAATCTTGAGAACTTCAAAAAGCGATTAAAGGCACTTGAAATTAAAGTTGCTCAAGAAGGTATTCCGTTGAATGATCAGCAGATTGCTGCATTGGAACGTAAACATGAAGATGATGTTGCTTGTGGTGAAATTGAAACACATCATCCAGGTTACCTTGGAGCACAAGATACTTTTTATGTCGGAAATCTAAAAGGTGTTGGGCGTATTTATCAGCAAACTTTTATTGATACTTATAGCAAAGTGGTTCACTGCAAGCTGTACACAACCAAGACGCCAATTACAGCCGCAGATTTATTGAATGACCGCGTGTTACCATTCTATGAGTCACAAGAATTGCCAATGCTTCGCATTTTGACCGACAGAGGCACCGAATATTGCGGTAAAGTTGAACATCACGATTATGAGCTTTATTTGGCTCTGAATGATATTGATCACACTAAAACTAAAGCAGCATCACCACAAACAAATGGGATCTGCGAGCGCTTCTATAAAACGATCTTGCAGGAGTTTTATCAGATTACTTTTCGAAAGAAACTCTATAGCTCATTAGAAGAGTTACAGCTTGATCTAGACGGTTGGCTGAAATTCTATAATACTGAACGAACCCATCAGGGTAAGGTGTGCAATGGCAGAACACCATTTGCAACATTACTTGATGGAAAACGTATTTGGGCTGAAAAGAATTTAGCTCAAATTTAACCTGACAGTCTTAAGCAAATATCGGTAACTGTCAGATCAGGTTTGAGCTAGTACACTTAACGAGTTGTGATTTAGTGTAATGAGTTACAAAAGTAGTTTTATCCTCAATAGTTTCTATCTTTATCAATTTTCTCGCAGTAATTATATCTTCAATTACTATAAAAAAACGCTGTGGGTAATTTGCAATCACATAGTCGACTTCAAGGTGGCCAACTTTCTCAGATCCAACTGAAAGCTGTGCTGCACAGTCCCTTTCTATTTTTTCTTTATCAGAGTTATAGTAATTATCAAGATACTCTTTTACAGCATCTAACCTACTTAAATAAAATTTTCTTCGATGTGTAAAACGCTTACCTCTATCTAACCAAACAATAAATGGGACTAAAGCAACTAAGGCAGTTGTAATTTTTATTAAATTATCTAAATTCACGAATGAACCTTTTAAAGTTAAAAATCTATTCTAATATCTAAACAGCAATGTCGAATCTTGTACTTGATGCCAGTTTTATGATGATCATGTTCAGAAATAAAAATTAGCGGATAGTCTGCACGATAGTTATAAGTAAAGTTCTTTAGTCTAGCAGCTGAATCAATTGAAATTTCCTGAAGATATTCCTGCCATTGTGTAACTACCTCCATAACATTGTATTGTGTACTATTTAAATAAATTAGTACGCCTCCACTTTCGTTTGGATTACCAAGGGAATAGTCATTTACTAACTGATATAAGCCTTTTTCACTATATTTTTTTCCTCCATATAGTTTAGCTTCGCCTAGCCACTTAAATTTTTTGTTTTGGCTTCGTACTAAAATATCAACATGTCCATTGTGATTTGGGTCGTGCTCAGCGATAAATCCACTTTCATCTAACATATGAGCAATTTGACAGGAAATATCATCTTCTAACTTCTTTTCTAATAGCTCTAAATGAAGTTTTAACTCTTTAGGATCCTGAATATTTCTTTTGGCAGAATCACATAGTTCATTAAATGTTTTAACTGATGAGTTTTTCTTTGCAGAAGAGCAAACTTTTTCTGATGCAAGTACTAATTTATCTTCTAAAAGATTTAGAAATTCTTCATGCGAATCTACATTTATGATTTTTATCAGTGTGTGAACTAAAGGATGAGTATGCAAAGGATTTGAATCATATTGTGTCATTTTTATGATCCAAGAAATACTTTGTAACGGCAAAAAAAGGTATAACCTCTTCGAAAAATTGATCCTCCGTTAGTTCTACTCCAGTATATGGATGTGAAAACTGTTTAGAATTGATCATTCTAAGCACTTTCTCTTTTTTTACCTCTACGTATCTATCTTCGACTGCTTTCCACGCTGAAAAACCTTTATCAAGAATCTTGATATCCTCTCGAGTCAAATAAAATACGCTAGTAATAAAATCTTCGTCACTGATCTTTTGATCAATATTTTCACGTAATTCATCAAAACTAAAACTGACCTCTAGGTCTCTGCCAGCCACTATTAGGTAATCTAGAATTAAAAAACAGCTATACCGCACTTCAGAGAAGTCAGAAAATTTCTGATCCCTAATTATCTTATGAAAATAGCTGTTTTTTATTTCATAGTTCATGGCTTTTATCTATTAGCTAATATCTTATCGATTATAAAACTATAATCTTTATAAGATTTTATATCGAAAATATGTGCTTCATATAAACTTTTCAAACCAGGTTTATTGAAATATCGATAATGTATTCCTGCATAAACTTGGGGCCATTTATTAGTTACTCTTTCAAATCGCTTACTGATACGATATGGACGAATTTTACCACCTAAAGCCTCTTCTGCAGCTTTACCTCTTAAGTGATACTCAGCTTTTCGGATATCACGAGCTCGATCTCTCAAAGTTTCATGGTGGTTATTTTTTGAAGTAGAGAATGAAGCAGATGTTACCTCTCCTTCTTCATTATCATAGAATTTTTGTATAGCTGTATAAAGGTTTTCGAATTTAACTTTTTCTGGTAGACGACAGTTCGTGACGCCAGCAACATCGAAAGCTTTATTAATACTCATAATGAGTTTATGAAAAAATTTGTCAACAGCATTAGCTAAAACAATACTTCCCAAATCTAACTGTAAAATTACACGATTATTTTTTGTATCTATAATTACAGCATCATAGCAAGTCACTTTGACAGGTCTATAACCAATTACACGATTATACTTGTCTAAGACAGAGGCTAGTTCACCTAAATCACTTTCTGTTAATTCTTTACGCTCTGATATTTCACGTACTATTTGAAAACAGTAGATCGAAACATCATTTCCAACATCATAACTACTATCTGCAAAGTATTCAGAGTCCTCGAATGCATCATCTACACTATAAACTTCACTAAATGCATTATTAAATTCATCTGATTCACCATCAAGCAAACGATCAAAAATCATGATGAGCTTGTCATCATACAAGATATGATTAGTTAAAAGTTTATCTACTTTCTCTGTAATATTAGAGGCAGCGTCATCACCGCAACTGACAGCTGCAGCCGTCAATGAGCTCCACCTATGAATTACATCGACCCCTTCTCTTTCAAAAATTTCCTCAACAATAGAAAGATCAATCCTGCGTTCTTCACAGATTTTAATATTATCAATTAAGGCTTTTCGCGGGCGATTACTATC
Organism: Acinetobacter sp. GXMZU3951; assembly: GCF_054457875.1. Classification (NCBI taxonomy): domain Bacteria; kingdom Pseudomonadati; phylum Pseudomonadota; class Gammaproteobacteria; order Moraxellales; family Moraxellaceae; genus Acinetobacter; species Acinetobacter sp. GXMZU3951. The sequence continues at coordinate 615,457 of NZ_JBTLFO010000001.1, forward strand.
ATCTTGTTCAATTTTAAGTGCTGTTTGATCAGTCATTTTTATAACTTTACATGATTTTCAACATAGTTAAATGTATAACAATTTAACAAAAGAATCATTATGTATTCGACTAATTATTATTCTTTTCAATTTTTACAAGATACAACATGTTTATAAAAATTTATTAGTAAAGTTAACTTTACTAAGTTATGAAAATGTACAGATAAATATTGCAAAAGAGCTAAAATATCAGATTTAGAGATCGCTCGATTGAAACGATCTCTATGAATCACACACCTTAGTGGTGCTTTATTCTTTAGAAATTTATAACCTCACGTAAAGAATATCTGGTGGTAAGTGTTTAACTCAGCAATCAACTTACTTATAAGTCACTATTTTTAACTATCTCTGTTATCCCAATTTACTCAAGATAATAACCACCTTTTCAAGTTAACTCGTTTTATTTACTAAATCCTCTACAAAGGACAAGTGCTTCCCTTCAAGGCTTGCATCAATATCAAATGGAATTACTCTTAAACTTGAATTACCATGTTTGAAATTCATCACTGGTAAGGCTTGATCAAACACTTCTTTGCGTGCTGGATAAACCATAACTACTTCATGCTCTAGACCTAAGTAATAAGCACTATATGCAAACATCTGTTGCACATCACTATCCTTCATTCCAAATTTTGCTGTGCGATCTAACTGGTCGAGTAACTTCCATTTGGTATCCACAACCTTCACTCTCTGCCCCAATTTGTGTTGCATGAAAATATCGGGTTTTAACTTAAACATAGACCGCCCATCTTGCTCGCACATGTAGCGATCTTGCTTTTGCAAAGAGACTTTCCATTCCGGCAGTAATCTTTGAATTTTACGGCCGACATACACTTCAAACAGCCTTTCCATCGGAAACAATAGACTCATTCCTCGTGCTACTCCATGAGTAGAGACTGGCATGTATTCCCCGAGTATCAGCTCCGTCCATGGCTTGATCTGCTCATATAACGCCAACAAACGCCCTGACTGCCACTGTCTAAAATCATGTTGGATATTTTGACTTTTCAGAATTTCACCCGTCATTAAGCGGAGTTCTTGAGCCAACTTCCAGTTCGAGGCATCTTTGGTCTTTTTACAGACCACTTCTAGTGCTGTACGAATCAATCGGTTTTCAGGTCGATTCACCTCATAGACATCATGTTCAATCGGAAAGATATGACGTTGCGATGGAGGCTGCCTCATATAACGAGCATGTTGTAATTGCCCACGCAAGAACTTTTGGTCTTCTTGCACACGGTTATAGTCAAAACGTAAACCAAACTGTACCAAACCCTCAAAACATTTCAGAAATTGCCTGATAATCCACTCATGCAGAGGCTGTACAAACTTATTTAAGGATGCTTCACCAGCTTCTCGATAATTGAGATCCAATGCGGTACTGAGCATTGCCTGTAAAAGAAGTCTTTCTTTTTGAACGATGTCTTTTACCTGTTGACCTTCACCCACTACAATATGCTTAGGCAAAATCTCGATACGTGTACCACATGGTGTTTCGATCATACCGACATATTGATCTAGCTTTATTCGCTTACGACCAGCCAGCTCAAATACTTTTGCACCTTGCTTTGAAAAAGTTGCAGATAAATCACAAATTGCATCAAAGGCACTTTGACTGATATAAGCACTATCAAGGCTATTCTTTGGATGGTTTGCATACTCAACACAAAGATATGCATATTCTCGAACCGTAATGTCCTTCATCAGGAATCATCCTGTGTTCCTAAAATTGCTCTATAACACGCTATATCATCAAATGCTTCAGCTTTGATTTTCCAAACTGCTTTTTGATTTAGATACCCTAGCTCGTCTAATGCATCTGCTGGGAATAATGATGAAATTTTAGAACTATTCTCTTTCTCTAGCATCCCATTTCGATTGAGGATTAAGTCAATCTTGCCCCAATCATCAAAGAAGTATTCTTGAAGTTGTGGAATGATTTTTTGTTTAAAAATATCCGCTAAATGTCTCCGCGTTGGATTTTCTTTTAAGCTCATAAAGTTGGCATGACCAATACAATGATCACGGTCTAAAAGCACTTCAATACGCTGGTTCATGACCGTTAGAAGATCAGCAACAATCACTTCAACGTCCTTACCATTCTTATCTTTGCCTGAAACCTTTAATAAGTCCCCCTCATTATTTTTGATTGCGAAAGGCTCTGGTGGCATTTCAATAAAGGTAAATCGACGACGTAAGGCAATATCTAATCCTGTTAATGAACGATCAGAAGAGTTCATCGTGCCAATGATATAAACGTTATCAGGTACTGAAAATTCTTCTTTGGAATATGGCAATGTTACTGACAATGCTTCGTCTGCACCTGCTCGTTTTGAATCTTCAATTAAGGTAATTAATTCACCAAAGATACGGGAGATATTCCCACGGTTGATTTCATCAATGATAAGTACGTAATCTTGCTGATTCCGCTTACTTACTGGAGACATTTCATCTAATTTTGATTGCAGATAACGAGCAACAGCCCACGCGTATGCTTGGTTTCTCCTAATATTTTCACTTGGCTCTAAAAGATATGCTTTTATTGCCTTCTTTGAAATTACGATTTCATTTTGTGTTGTTGTTCTTACAGATATCCCACCTTTACCAGAACTATTGAATACAGTAAATTCAACGCCTGTCTTTGTTTCCAAAAGTTTTTCATTTTTTGAAATTTCTTCTACAAAATCATCTACCACTTTATCAATATCAATTTCTGAAAACTTTTGAAAATTTGCTCTCTCACAAATTTCTTTGAATACACCAGATTTTACGTCATAGCTCAAAGTACCTTGTTCATCAGTTTCTGCACGAATGCCCTCTACAAAATCTTCATAACTAAAACTTTGATGGAAAGTCACAAACTTGATACGCCCTTGCTCTACATAGCGATCAAAATCAACTTTTAGCTTTATACGGTTTTCTTTTTTTAAATCCTCTAAAGACTTGTTATCAAGAATTGATAAAGCATGGTTGATCGTGTTGTAAGTTTTACCTGTACCAGCTGCACCAAATAAAATGCGGTTTAATGCTGTTTCCATTGTTTTTGTACCACTCAAATCTTTTTTTCCCAAAGAAGCTTGATGATCGACAGATGTAGTAGTGATTTCATCTAACCAATTGCATAAATTATTTAACTCTGCTTGTGTATGAGGACCCACCTGATAAAAATCATCTTCTGATCTAAGAGTAAGCGTATTAGTATTTAGATTTGAATTTGGGCTTTTTCGTTCAGTATTACTTGGAATAAATTTATACTGTCCCTCAGAAAGAATATGTTGAGGAGGTTGATCTTTAATAAAAATCCGAATCGTATTGGTCTCTAAATTTCTCGTTTCTAATGCTATTTCTTTGTTAAGTTTATTAATGCTTACAAATAACTTTTCTGTCACGTGTTTTGATTGAGCATATCTTGCTTTTAAAAATTCCAAAGCTTGTTGTACTGTAAAATCATTTCCATCAACTAATTCTAACTCATTACATAGTTCATCATAATTCAATCCAAATTTTTTAATTTCTTCAATACTCCACTCAACTAGCTCTTCTAAAGTTAACGACAACCCTTTTGCAATTGGCAATGTTGAGACAATTGTAGATGAATCATAATCCCCTCTTAATTTTTCATATTTAGATCTTAAGTCTTCAACAACACCAACGGTATCAATTTTTACTACATATCCACTGTGCGCATCGATTCCAACTGTATAAGCAAGCTCTTTAGGTGCAGTTTTTCTAGGGTAGATTTTTGCCCAAGTATAAGGTTTAAATTTTTGTCCTTGGTTAGTTGGTTTGTTTCTAAAACCACCCAAGTGTCCATGATCAAATAGAGTTTCAATAACTTTTTCAGCCCATATTTTGGTTAAGTTATTGGCTTCTTTTAATGTCTCATACACTTGAGTATGTATTGGATTATTTTTCTCACATCTCATACTGTCATATTGTTGAAGTAAATCGAAATATTTCTTTTGAAAAAAACCAGACAAGTTTCAACCCCTTGAAAATAAATAGCTTATAAAAAACATGCTCAGCCCTAAAGCTGAACACGTTCTAAATTTTTATGCTTCTTTCTTCGCCCGTATCTTTTTCACTGGCTTACTCGCTTCTCTTTCTGCCTGTATTTTGGCAAGTAGGGCTTCAGCGCTGTTTACACCTGTAATCAGGTCTTGATGCTGCTCACGCCATTCTGCTGTCAGTTCACCGCTAAAGGCTTTGGCTAGAATCGATTGCGTGAGTAAATTGACTCGTTTTTGGGCTGATTGGATTGTTTGTTCGATTCTTTCAGCATATTCAAAAAATTTATCTACTTGAATACCAATTTGAATTTGTTCATCCATAGACGGTTGTGGGATATCAATATCCATCAAAGCTTTTTGACTTATATTACGCATTGACAACTGATTACCAGTTGCTCTACTTTCTATTTGATTACGACCTTCTTTTGATTTTAAAAAAAGATTGACCCATTTTTTTGAATGATCTGACATAACCAAACGTAAAACTTTATCGCTGAGCATTAGGTTTTTTTTGGTTTTATGCACAATTACAGGATTACCTACCAGTTCTAAAGTATTGGCTCTAGAAAGCAGTAAATCACCTTTTTTGACCCTTCTGCTTTCCTGAAACAAAGATTTTTCAGGTAAAGTTTTACTCTCTTCTTCGTTATATTTCCCCCATGTTACGGCACTAATTTTAACGATACCATATTCATCATCTGATACTGGTGGTCTTTCAATACAACTTAGATTTTTACCTGCTTCAATTGAAGTCACAAAATCATTTAGTTTTACGATTTTCCATTTCTCTTTACATACAATCAACTTCCCACTCACTGCATCCGCCAATACCGACTCACGGAATTTTTTAAGAATGGTAGGAATCGCATCTAAACGGGCTTTAATCTGCTCCACTTGCGCAAGCATGAAATCCAACTGACGGACGATTTCTTGTTGTTCAGCTAAAGGGACTACAGGTACAGGATATTTCTCTAAATGCTCCTTATTTACCCCTGATTGACCTGCCGTTCTGTCTGATGCTGAATTTACGTAGTTATATAAATCTTGATTAGACAAGTAATAATATAAATAATCTTTATCAAATGATCCTAATACCGGTTCAGCTTTCATTAATGCAACGTTATATGCGCCTTTCAAACCTCGTAAAATTTGAAAAATAGGTGGACCATAACGACCAATCATTACATCCGTTGGTTCAACAAAACGCTTAGCATCCGATTTACGAATAAATACCTTATGTTGATCAGATTTATAATCTCGAATCTGAATCAAACGTACAGTGTCTTCTTCCTCTTCATACAAGAATTTAGATTTTGGTGGTTGATTGCCACCAACTAAATTAATCACATTTTTTAACTCAGAAAATTCCCACTCATCAGGAATACTCAATGTATGAGTGTAGCTACCATCTACAATTACTGATTTCATGTTGTAGACCTACACATTTTCCGAAGAATTATTATCTAAACTCAGCGCATCAGCTAAAAACTTCTTCTGAACATTCGCTTCATCCATTTGCCCAAGTGCCTGCATCAAGGTATCAAGCTCAACTAGTGCCTGAGTCAATTCAGACATCGCTTCACTCGCCAACACATGTGGTTCAGGCAAGTTCGCAGCATCCACGGCGTCATTGTCTTTTAACCATGAAATATCTAAAGAATCGCCTTTCTGCTCTTTAATCCATTCACGACTAAACTTGCGCCAACGGCTGTTCTCAAGCGTCTGCTCCTGATCTTCCAAAGTCCAGGACCACTCACCCTCAGTACGAGGTGACAAACCTTTAGGGTCTGCGCCGTAAACGGTTTCAAAACCTTTTAAATGTGCCTCAGTAAACGGCGTACGTTTACCAAAACTTGGCATGTTGGTACGCAGGTCATAGACCCAGGTTTCAGTCGTGCAGTTTTCATCTTGTAAAGGATTGGCTTCTGTCCCCTTAGTAAAAAAAAGCACATTGGTTTTCACGCCCTGCGCATAGAAAATCCCTGTCGGCAAACGCAGGATCGTATGCACATTACATTTGTTCATCAGGTCCTGACGGATAGAAGTACCTTGGCCTGCTTCGAATAACACGTTATCTGGTAGAACCACGGCGGCACGGCCACCTGGTTTTAAGTTCTTATAGATATGCTGTAAGAAAGCCAATTGTTTATTCGAGGTATTAAATGGCAAATCATCACGGGTAATACTCGCTTCACCGCCTTTCGATGTACCAAATGGTGGATTGGCTAAAATCACATCCGCTTTTGGCAAACTCTCACCGACTGGACCCAAGGAGTTACCGAGTTTAATTGCACCCTGCTCACCGCCAATATCATGCAGCAAGCAGTTCATTTGCGCTAAACGGCGCGTATTCGGCACCAGTTCAACACCGACAAAAGCTTCCAAGGTATAAAACTGGGTTTGCGCTTCAGTAAGTGCATATAAATCGTTATGTTGTTTGATATAGGCATCAGCAGCAATCAGGAACCCTGCCGTACCACAAGCCGGATCTTGAATCACTTCGCTTGGCTTTGGCTGGATGCAATGCACAATCGAGTTAATCAGTGGACGTGGGGTAAAGTACTGACCTGCACCCGATTTCGTTTCGGTGGCATTCTTTTCCAGTAAGCCTTCATACAGATCACCCAAACCATCCGCTTTAATGCTAAACCAGTCCAGCTTGTCAAACTCATTGATCAACTGCTGTAAATGACGTGGTTCACGTAAACGGGTCTGAGCATTGGCATAGATTGACGCAATCAACTCATTTTGGTTTTGCGATAAATCTAGCAGCATTTGCTTATAGAAATTCAGTAACTCAATACCGTTATGATCTTTAAAATGCGACCATTTATATTTTTCAGGATAAATCTTGGCAAGCGTAGAAAACTCATCATTCAGTTCATCCACCATTTTGACGAACAGCAACATCACCAGTTCAGAGACATAGTCGCTATAGTTAATTCCGTCATCTTTTAAAACATCACAAAGATTCCAGAGTTTTTGGACAATATCGTTTTGCGTCATGTGCTGTACTTCATCAAAAATGTGAAAAATATAGAATTATAAATTGCCGGAGGATTGTAGCAGTTAAGAGGCCTGCCACAATCCATCATTGATCTCGTTGACCAGTTTTTCGACATCGCTATCGAGTAGCTTATTTAAACGGACAACCCCACCATCCCGAGCAAATTGACGTTGAATCATGCTCTTATCGACCACTATTTCCTGTGCGATAAAGCGGGTTAAACGCTGTAACCATTGCTGTTGATCTACGCTCCAGTCACGCTGCTGCAGAATTTTATTCAGACCACGCTGATAGCGCTCTTCAACTGAGGAAATCTCTTCACCCAAGGTTGCACGGCGAATCTGAGAAATAATCTGGGAAGCATAAGTCTGGTTGGATTCATTAGCACTCAAAGCCTGAGATAAATTGCTTTGAGTAAAGCCCTTGCTGGTCAGCAAGTTTTCCAGCTCACGTAATTGCTCACGGGTCAGCTCGGACGGACGTGTCACTACGGCTTTAATCGCAGCATTATTGTTAACAGCAGTTTTTACAAAATTATCAAAATACTCTAAATAGTCTTCTGGCTGTTGATGCGCCGTATCAACAATACGCTCTACCAGTTCATCCTGCTCATCGGAAATAATCGGCAAATCCAGCGTGCCTAATGAACTACGGACTTCGGCTAAACGTGCCTCCAGAATGGCACTGTTTTGCTTCAGCCATAGCGCCAGATCATCGACTCCTTTGACACGTAGCATTTGCGGCAGCTTGTTCGATTCAACACCAAAATTTTCTTTGATTTTTCCAAGTGCTTCTCGCAATTTGACTTGATCAGGATGATGCTTGAACTTCTCAGCTTTACCTAAAATCCAGGTAATCTTCTGGATAAATTCATCTAAAACAATATCTGCCTGGGTTCGTTTGACTTCATCAATGCACGGAACATCCATTTCCTTAGCCTTCTTCATCAGTTCAGGATCTGTCAGTTCACGAATCAGCTGGTCAATACTGATGTTGGGGCGTACAACAATCGGTTGCATTGTATTCACCGCTTGCAAGGTCGCAAAAATATCTACAGCGTCGTATATACGAAACTCTGTCTTTCCAATCTCCGGGCATAAACGAGTTGCACGGCCAAGCATTTGCTCAAACAGTATCCGTGACCGAACCTTACGCATAAACACCAGGTTGCAAATCTTCGGTACATCAATACCTGTAGTCAGCAAATCTACGGTGACCGCAATATTGGGAAACTTGCTCTTTTTATAGCTTTCAATCAGTTTGTCCGGCTGGTCTGAATTGCCGGTAATTTTCGCGACAGCATCACTATTCCAATCTTTGCCGTATTTTTCCTTAAACATTTCATTCAAGAACAAAACCACCTGATCTGCATGTCGATCTGTCACGCAGAAAATCATGGTCTTTTCATCACCTAAGGGATTTAAATCCTCCACTAAAGCCTGACAAATAACTTTGTTAAATTCAGGGGCAATCACGCGACGGTTAAAGTCTGCTACATCAAAGTCCATATCATCCTGTAACAGCGCCGTATTTTTTTGCCCTGTGGCATTCGTCAACACCTGGACTGTTGTACCTTCTGGAATCTCAATACCAGCCTGACTGAGCTTGGTAATGTAACGAATCGGATTGTTATAGTTGACCAGATAACCTTCCTCGACGGCGCGAGTGAAGCTATAGGTAAATACTGGCTTACCAAAAATCTCTGTAGTATGCAGTGCTGGAGTAGCTGTCAAACCGATCAGGGTTGCATCGAAATATTCCAGTACTCGCTTATAAGTCGACAAATACTGTGCTTCATCACGAATGCTCTCTTCACCTTCAGTCATTTCCTTATCCAGGTTATAACCACGGTGCGCTTCATCAATGATGATGCAGTCATAGAAATCAATTGGCAGTGGTGAATCAGTGTTAAAGAGTCGGTGTACCAAACTTTGTACTGTGGCAACCTGTACATCTACATTCGTATCGCCATCTACACCCAAATCAGCAATGGTGTAAATCTGTGCCAGTGTTTGACCTTGTTCAATCACTTCAGCTTCAAAAGCCTTAAATGCCTGTGTACCTAAAGAAGATCGGTCTACCAAAAACAGAATTCTATCGAAGCGCTTACTTTTCAATAGACGATACATTAACCCAGTGGCTAGACGTGTTTTACCTGTACCTGTTGCCATCGCCAGTAGTGTGCGTTCACGTCCCTGTGCAATCACTCGTTCAACCGCTTTAATCCCTTCTCGCTGATAGGCACGGTCATTGAATGGCAAGATATCTGTCTTTTCCAGATATTCATCTGCTACTGAGATATTCTGTTCCAGCTTTTGTTTCAAGCCTTCTGGCGAATGGAAACCATGCAGTGCTTTACTGATATTAGATGGATGCCGTACATCACGGAACCAAATCCCGCTCTCATCAATCAAGCGGCTGGAATATTTCTTGCCATTGCATGAATACACGAATGGAACATGATAAGTTTTTTCTTCAGATATCCACGGCGCACCATCGTATGGTTTCTGCATGTCTACATCAAATTGGAAACCTTGCGCGTAACGTTCCGCCTGACGAATGTAGTGACTGACCGCTTTATTCTTCTTCTTTGCTTCCACAATTGCGACCGGAATTAAGCCATGAAACAGAACGTAGTCTGCAAAACCCTCTTCACCATCCAGCACAGCCGGATATTCGGCAATCGCAAGATTCAGGCCTTTCTGTGGGCGTACGCCGTTGCTATACCTTAGAATCTGGGTATCAGCTTCCCACCCTGCGAGTTGAAGCTGACGGTCAATCAATTCACGAGTTTCTGCTTCAGAAAGTTCAAAAGAATTATTTGCGATGTCTAATTGCGCATCTTCCAAAACAGTTTCTGAAATTGGCTGAGATGGCTGCTGTTCAAGTTCTTTTACTTTGGCTTCAAGTGCTGCTAACTGCTCTTTAAGCGCTTGAGCCTCAGTTTCTTGCTGTTGTTTAAGTTTTAGATTCTCTGCTTTCAGTTCTTTATTTTTGTGCTGTATGTCTTGATTTACTGCCTGTTTATCTTTTGCTGTACGCAGTTGCTGTTGCAGTTCCATCAATTCAATACGCATGCGCCGTGCTTCAAGTGTCGGATCGACAGGTGCTTGAAACTCTGGAAAGGCTTTGATTTCTTTTTGGGTAAGCGTATACAGCCATTGTGCCACTTTATATGACAGTCGAAGTGATGTCAGTGCATCGCTATGACTAGTCACTGTATCGTGTGCACCTTTATTGCCATTGATACGTAACGTATGTAAAACAGAAATAAAATCAGTTTTTAACTGAAGTTTGTTTTCTAATAGTCGTATGCGTGAATGAAAATCAGCCTGCTCAGGTATCTCTATTTGATTGGCTTGCAACACTTTATTTACCAAAGCTTCAGCAAATTTTCGTGTTTGCACCAAGGTATGTGCTGGTGCTGTATAATATACAGCCTCTGCACTGACTAATAACGCATGCATTAAAGGATCTACGTCCTTTAAAAAATCAAACTGAGACTCAGTCAAATTCATCATATTATATTTGCAACTATCTGTAATTTCTTATGCTTTTATATAAAGCTACCCTGCAAACAAGCATACCAGTTCACGTTATTTTTATTAATAAAAATCTTTTGTACATAAGTCTAATTCAGGATTAAAAAACCACCCGAAGGTGGTTAGATAGATTACCAATAATTTTTATCCCATAAGCGCCAATTGTCAGCACCTAATCGTTTTTTAGCTTCGTCTTTTAAGAACCATAAGAAATTGTTGTAATTTTCAGGATCTTTTGTAAGGCATCCAGCACTGAACTGATGGCAATTATCCATGAGAACATTGTAGTTTCTTGTACTGCCGACCATTGATTCAGCAAAATCGGCGGCTTCGTCACATCCTACCGCACTATCACCTTGGCAAGAAACATAAATATTAAATCCTGTAGTCCACCCTGATATAAACTGTTTTGGACTAACAGCTTCAATGAAGCCATGCCTATTTAAATGAACAATTTTATTATTACCAATATAGATCCCAGTGTGTTCAGCTATTCCATTTCCCAAGGTTAAATCGCAATAAACTACAGAACCTCTCACTGGCTGCACCCTCCCTTTTATTTCATCAATAACATACTCACCAACGTGCTTCACGGCATGAGCAACAAGTACACCTTGTGCAACAACGGGATGCTGTAGCAACCGTTGTTTTTGTAGCAATTACAGCAGCGGAAGTAACCAACCCTGTCGATCCAGCTATTGTCGCTCCTGTCACTGCTCCAGTTGCTGCACCTGCAGTTGCAGCAGTAAGCCCCATCACGCCAGCTGTGGAAACACCTGTGACAGCAGCAGCCCCAGCCATCACTCCCAAAGCTGCACCACCAGTTGCAGCAACAGCTGTTACTGTTGCAATTGTCGTTAATGGATTCTCAACAGCAAAGTCTAATGCTGTACTTGCAGTATCACTAACAAAATCGATAGTTGAGCTTGTGACATCACCCACTGTATCAACTGCTGAACCAGCCAGGTCACCAATCACATCTACAGTAGAACTCGCAGCACCACTGATAGCATCTATCGTTGAAGTCGTCACATCCCCAATTACATCAATGGTGGAGTCTGCCGCACTACTCAACACATCAACTGTAGTACTAGTAATATCACCAACAATATCTGCGGTTGTACTCGCAGCATCTGACACAATATCTACAGTAGTACTTGCAACTTCTCCAACTGCATCAGCGATCGTGCTACAAGCATCTGAAATAAAATCAAATAACCCCATATTTACCTCATTATCTTTTTTACTTATTTATCATTAGAATACACTAATTCCATTACTTGATGGCTCCCATTTCTTCCCACCACCCATAGTTAGAGTTGCACAGTTATACGCATTCTGTAAAAAGCCTCGACGTGCTGGTTCTGTAAATCCTGTCTGAGCAATCAACGTTTCACGAAGCGGATGATGACTGGTAATCAGGTATTCATTACGCTTATGTAAACGCTCTAATAAATTTATCGATGGCAAACGATCAAATTTTCCTTGCTGCCCTCGATTACATTCAGGGCAGGCTAAAACCAAATTAGCCACACCATTAATTGGCTTTTGAATATCACACTCACGAAGCTTATGTGGAAAGAAATGATCTACATCACGCCATATGACTTTAATGCCTGAAGCATTTTTTCAAGCACTTCAGCTAATCGATGACGTTCACAATGAAGCAAAGATGCACATGCCCAAATACCGTCAAACTGGGACTGATCAGACAAATCATAAAAACTCTCGAAGCGCAGTTGTAAACCCATTTGTTGGCTTGCAAGTGCGACTAATTCTCTTGAGTAATCAAGTGTTTCTACTCGATACCCTTTTTTCATAAATGCTAGAGTATCTCAACCTAAGCCATAGCCCAGATCGAGTATGAAAGCAACCTGAGGTAAATATTGTAAAAAAGCTTGATATAAGCTTTCCATATCTACATTAAATGTCGCATTAAAAAATTCAGTAGCATTTTGATTTTAACAGTTAAGTATTTGACTCATTAGCTGCTTTCATTCTATTTTGAATGCTGTTTAACCTACTAAAAAACAAAAAAATAAGGGAACCTAAGTTCCCTGCTTATTCTCGACTCGCTAACTTGTCTTCAATCCACTGATTGATTTCCCAAGCTGACCAGCCAATTCGATTTTGTGTAATTTTAACTTTCTTTGGAAATGTAGGGTCATAATACGGTGAGTTTTCATCCATCATTTCATAGATCGTTGAACGACAGACCCCAACAAACAGTACAACTTGCTTAATATTCAATAATTGATTCATCTGAAAAGTCTGACCTGTGAACGCATTCATGATTTTTACTCCTGATCATTGATGCGAGCGCGTATTCGCTCAGATCATAGGGCAGTCCAATAAAATTTTACGGAGTCCCATGTTATCTAGATTCATCTAATTCACAGCCCGTACATTCTGCTGTAAACCTTGCTGAAGATCCTGCACAAAACCTCGCTCTTGAGTGAATTTAGACTTCGTCCTTGCTTTTGTTTTAGCCTGCGTTTGTTCAGACTCAACAACCTCATGCGTATAAAACTCTTCCACCAAATCTAGAACCTCTTCTCCTCCCACCTCAAACCGTACATTTCCATAACCTTGTCTAGCTGTCTGATCCAGTGCATATTGATTAAATCCTAATGCTTTACTTTGTTGATCAATTTCTTTAGCTGTTTGAATCGCCTCTTGTAAATGAACGCCATCACGTAAAGTCAAATCCACGTAATACACAGGAGTACGATAGCTTTGTGTAGTGGACTTTCCTCTCAGCGTGAGTTGCAAGGGTAGACATGAAAGTAAGCCATTCGATGCCGCATGGTAATAACTGAGTCGTGCCGCCAAAGTACGGATACTATTAAAGCCTGTGGTTCTAAAGATGAATGTCCCGAGTTCATCCGATTCATTTAAATTGACATGCAAACGCCCATAAGGTTTACAGTTACCTCCTTGTGCCAATGGACACAAATCAGGGGATGGGCATGGATGTTGTTCTACCCCTTGATTGGTCAATCGTTGGCAGGTTTCACCATTACCCACACAAACGGGACGTCCTGTCTGACGATCAAATAAACTATATTCCGCTCGTAGATTGAGTTCAGGATCATTAAAGATCATACGGACTGGGATTGAACGGAGTTTTTGATTGGGTGCTTTAGCTCGAAGTTGTTCATCCAGTGGATGTTTCACCCAACCACTCTCCTTATTTTGGATTTGGCTGGTAATGGTGAATTGGTCATCCTTTTCAGGGATGCGTTTCCCGTTCTTTTCGACAACCTTGCCGATACTGATTCGCCCTAGAATGGGCGGTGTAATGGCTAGACCTTTAATCATGGTGTTTTCCTCTTCTACTTAAATATGCAGATATGCTTGGTTAAAAATGAAATCGACATAAAAAATCCCATGCGCTTAGGCATGGGATTCTCGGATGTTGCTTGGGTGTTTTTCTTATGAATTGAACTTAGGCTAAATCTGTTTCAATCAGCATCGGTATAGATGTTGAAACGTCTTGAACCTGTTTTACTTTGTGGAAATTGATTGAGATATTCAGGATGTGATTTAAGTAAAGCCTTGCTATCCAAGCTGATTGAATCCTTGGACTTCTTCCACGTGACTGAGCCTGTATTAAAGGTGGCACGTTCAGCCTCCTGCATTTTGGCTTGCAGCTGATGCTTCAGCAGATCGAACTGCTCCTGATGCTTGTCAATTTGGTGACGTGCTTGAAGCAGTTGCTCAAACTGTTGATTGGCCTGTTCATCTTCAGATAGATCTTTCGTACTGAGCGGCACATGTTCTGGATAAAGTAACTGCAAGGCTTGGGCTGCAGATTCACTGGCATCGGCTTCAGGTGGGGTATCCTTTTCCACACACTCCCAGAAGTAACGCTCCGCATTCACAATATGCTGAATCACCGATTCAGAACGGGTCACTTTAAAGATTCGGGTTTCATGTCCACAGATCAGTACGCAGATATGCGCGGCCTTTTTACCTGTGACTGCCAATTGGTGTTGTACCTGACAGAGTACATATAACGGTACACCATCTCGCCACAGCTTGGCACCATACTCCCCCGCCGTTTTACACTCCAGTATTTGTACATCTGCATCGCCAACCACAGAGTAATCCAGATTAGCTAGCATGAAGTGCTTGTCTGGATCAGGATGTTGTAATACGGCATTGACCCGACGCACTTTATAGTTGGTATGCATGCTGTAGTATTCTGCCACCAAAGGTTCAAGTCGTTTGCCCCAATACAAGGGTGCATGGCCTTCACTTTCATCCTCAATATTTTGTTGAATCCGTCCTGTCTTAAACATCCACAGTTCCAGCATCGACATATAAGGATTAAGGCCACAGGCTGCGGCGCAATCACTGCTACCAATACCTTGACGACGGACTTCCAGCCATTCCGCCTGACTTAGGTTTTTGGTCTCTACAAAGCGTTTTGGATGGGTGAGTTTAGGTCGATGCGCTTGGATATTTGCTCGAGTAGGATGAGGTTGAATCAATACTGAGTTCATATAGATGTCCTTTGATTATTAAATTTTAGGTATAAAAAAAGCCACATCTGGAGATGTGGCAAAGAGGTATTTCGATTGAAGGAGATTTTCAGGATCATGTTGATCTGATGTGATCATGTTAAATCCGAAATCTGAATCTAAACTTAAACAACTAAGCGTAGTGCTTGTTCGAGTCCACGTTGCTTTAAGCCTGCCCCTGCACCGAACCAAGCTGAATCTAAGCGATGATCCTGACTCATGGCGCGACGTTCATGATCACAAAATTCAGTAATTGAACACAGTAAGCCATAAGCGGTATCTTTGGCTGAACTGAGTTCTGCTCCACGCCCCTGCCCATTAAACATAGTCATGACTTTTGACATGGCACGCCCATTCGGTTCAGTCTTGTTATCAGCTTTAGTAGCTAAGTTGGCTTGTGTGGCGACATTGCGATAAAACTGAATAATACTGTCATCTTGCTCGGTTGGACTGAGGCTGGTGTTATTAAACACCGCATCGAAATACGCTGCTGCTTCAGTCTGTGTGACTTTACGTTGACTGAGCTGTTTCATTTCATACATGTGATCATTCCATGCCCGCACTGAAATCCCCAATTGCTGTTTAATCTTCTGAGCATCGAACTTAGTGCTGTGTGGCACTTTGACTACGCCTGCACTCGCGTTCTGACCTTTGAGGGCAATCGCCAAGGTGTTGTTACACACCACGCGAATCGAGGTAAATTGCGCCGTGGTCGCTAAGGTTCCATCACAAGCAGTCGCTAAGAGAATATAACCATTGCTGACATCTTTGCCTTTTAAAGCAGAAGTCTGTCCAGTTCGAGCTAATGCCCAGAACTTCTTCCCACCTTTGAGTACCCCTGCGGTTTCCAGTTCAAAGCCTGATTGTTCAGTCAAGTCTCGATAAAATTCTAGAATCTCTCGGGGTTGAACCTCTTGATAACGTTGACTGACCACCGATAAAGGTGCATGTGTGTCGGAACGGTATAACACCCGCTGTTCTTCATAGGGCATGATGATGCTTTGCCCTCGTTCATTCTGCGCCATATAGCTGACATTGGAGGATTCAATCTGCCAGTCCATGCCTGCTTGTTGTGCCCAGACTTCAATCGGTTGGTTTTGCGTGAGCTGGTTGCCTAAGCCATGCCAAGGGGTTTGACCGACATAAGCCATTTGTTCTAGTTGATGTGCCATAATGTTTTCCTTTAAATCAAATGAATGCTGAACATTCTTAGAACTAAATTTTGGAGCATAAAAAAAGCCTGCTGAGGGAGCAGGCCAAAGGGTTAATCCATTTCACTTGTAAAGTAAGATGGAGATTCATGTGGATGTTATATATCTGAAATTTATTTAATTCATGTACATGAGTTTTGACATCTTTTAATCGAAATCTACGGCCAATCATTGACCCCTTTAAACTCTAAGATTATGATTTGGGGGCTGGCCTACATTGCCAGTTGGTTTTGACAGACCGCTTACCCAAAGCACACTAAAAAGTTTATCTTTTTGGTGGGCGACCCTGCGTCTCCCCCTCTGCGGCGGAACGGGAGGGGGACACCTTCGGGTGTGCTGATCTTTTTGGGTATCAGTCTGTCAACCCTCTTTCGTTTCGCCACCATTATTTGACAGTGATGTGGTGAAACTTCTTTATACCCAAAGGAGTCATAACCATGACTAAGCAGTACCTCTCACTTTTATTTTCCCTAAAGCCTTTGAATACCATCCCTTGGTCCTCGGCCTAAATTTATAGATCCTATTTCAGCTTAATTTGCGCTAAAGGCGGTTCCGTCCTTTGGATGGTCTACGCTCGCCTTTTCTTTATGCAATCGGCTGAATCGATCTATTTCAAAACAGAACAATAAATTTGGGGGAACAAATGAAAACCTCGTTACTCATTACATCCATCACTTTCTCAGCACTCTTATTCTCAGGTTGTGCCAGTAAATCCGAACGGCAATTTATCAGTGGTTGCCAATCCACAGGAATGGAACGTTCTGCCTGTAAATGCGCATATAAGAAGCTTGAAAGTAAATATGGTGAAAACGAACTCAAGAACAATCTTTATACACTTCACCAAAGTGAAGCCTTTCAATACGACCTACTCCAAAGTGGTTTGCAATGTATGAAGGAGTAAGTCATGAGAACACTCGCTGGCATCATCTGCATCATCGCAGTCGTCTGTTTTTTAGGTCTGCCCTTTATTGCAATGATGATTGTATTTGGGCTGTTTTGTTTACTGGCTCAATTTGCATTTGGGGAAAATAAATGAATCCATCCATTAAGACTTGGTTGATCCGTGGATACTTCATCATTGGTCTGCTCTTCACGCTCTATCAATCTATTTGGGGGCAATACAGCTATAAGTCATTTGCCTATCACTTAGGGCAAGGTGTCATTTGGCCTGCTGTCATGTTCCCGTCGGTGGGGAAATTGATCGGTGGCATTTTGCTTCTGTTGATTATCGGCAGTCTCGCCTTACGTTCCAAATAATGAAATACCTTTAAAATGAGAAACATCATGAATAAACATATCATTGCTATATTACTCACAACTTTTACAACTTCTGTTTTTGCTGCTGATCACATGAGCATTAATGGAAAAACCGTAACCATGAGTGATACGCGCTCAACACTCATTCAGAAATTTGGTCAACCTGAATCAGGAACAGCGCAATTCAGCAACTGGAGCATTGGAAATCTAAGCCTTTATGCTAACTATAGTAAGCAAGGTTTAGCCCAGTTCAGCGTCAATCAGCTGAATACCACACCAAGCAAAAATTTCATTAATATCGAAGGCAAAACGGTTTATCTAGGTAAAGACACCATCAAAACAGCAACGAGCAAATTTAAACACGCTTGTTTCAATTTTGATGAAGGTCGCCAAAGTTCAACCTATACCATGACACCTAAGACTACGGTAAAAAATAAACTCAATATTGTTCTTGAAACAACGGGCGATGCTTATGATGTTAAGACAATTTCCAATTTACCAATCAATGGATTCTCGTTCACTCAAGACGCTGTAGCAGCGAATCATGGCTGTAAGTAAGTTAACATCGCTCTTTGATGAAGTCTGGGTTAAAAAAGAAGTTGGTTGCTTTACCACTCACAATAACTTTACTTAGCTCCTAGATAGGTCGATGAGAAATCACGACCTATTTGTCCAGAAGATGAACCTACTTGCTTAATGATTAAAGCTACGTTGGCATTGTTCGCAGTAAAACCCAATGGCAATTCCCGAATCAGAATGAACCCGTTGCGTTTCCATCCAATATAAATACATCCCCTTTAGTAATATTTCAGTCAGTCCCAACCACCATGGTGCAAAAGGTGGTCTTTTACAGAGTTGTTTAAACACTTGTGTACCTAGCCCAAATTGAGCAGTGAACAAAGGTTGAGTATTCAACTGAGATGAAGGCTCTTTGGGGTGAGAGATAAACATACGATGTACGCGAGTAGACTGACAATAAGGACAATGCTTAAGCATCATTTATATCTCCAATGAAAAGTAAAAAAGGGCCTATATTCATAAGCCCTTGATCATTTGAACCATGATCTTCATGTGGATGATGTATGCCTGTATTATTTTCTGTTAGCTGAACGTCCGCATACGCTTTTTAGTTTTCACTCTTAAATGCTGCGATTCTTTTTCAGGTCGTACCAGATACTTCACGGTATTCAACATATTATTGACTTCATCCGAGTCTTTACGATGAATCATCCCGATGCCTAAACGGTTTCGATCCGAGAACTGCTTAAGGTATGCTGGTGTATGACAGTTAAAATGACAACCTAAGTCCTCTGTAATCTCACGCCAAAGTTTTCCAACACGATTAGCGATCCAATATGCATTGCGATAGTCACCCCCCTTATAAACCAAGAGCAAATGACAATGATAGCCTTTGTCCTGTCCCTGTTCTAATGCCCATGCGGATGCAATCAATTTTTTAAAAACTGTATCCTGATCACGAAGTCGAGTGCGCAGTACATCCATATCATCCTTAAATTCAAAGATACCAATCTGATCTTGGAATTTAAGCGGATAAGCTAAATCAACACGAACCACTAAAATCCGTGAATATTTATCGCTGATTTCTTGCATACGATCAACAAGCGTCTTGGTATTTTCTGACTCACTATAACGATGATGACGTAATTGACGTTTATGTCTACGATAATGCCACTTGAAATCACGCTGAATATCTTCAAAAGAGATTTTTATTAAGCGCTCATATAAGCATTCAGGATCATATAAATACTCATCTAAATCCAACAACAGCTCGATCATGGCCTCTATTGCAGGTACATAAGAATAATCAGGATTATAAATTTGATTTAACGGAACAAGCAGTTCTGTTAACTGATTATAAAAATTACACGGCTTACGTTTCCTGATAGAGACATTTTCAACAAAATTTTCAATTTCAATCAAGATCTTTGATTCATTTACAGTATGACACATGAGTATCCCTTTTGATGGTTTAAAACATAAAAGGAACTCTTCTGTAATTATTTACCATTAAGGAAATAGATTAAATATAAATAATATTAATAACCCTAAAGAAAAATACAATATTCACCCAACAAAATATCACACCAACTCAAATTAAAACTTATAAAACCCAAATAAAGTAATGCAATACTTATCCAACATTTTTTATAATTTAAATTAATAAAATTACATTATTACAATAACCAAGTTTTAAAATTTTAAGAATAAAAATAGACATCAGTCATTCTAAATTTTAGCCAAGCCTCTATTCTAAGAAATCGTATGGTAATCCATAAATCAATTGATTTTGAAATTGCAATATTTTGATGTTCTTTTGTAGAGAAAGACTTCTCACAATAAGTAAAGAGACTTCCTGTATGACTATTTCATACAGCTATTGCCTTTTATTTTACTATAAAATCAGAAATTTCGATATATTGCCCTATTTTACTGCTTTAGCACTTCATAAAATCATATAAAATTCTTTAAAAAATTGTGTAAAATTAACTTGTAAATATTTCATAAAATACTACGTAGAATTCTACACTGAGATCTGTATGCCAAGATTCAAAGATATAAGACACGAAATTGAGAATGAGTTAAAGAAATACCATAAAGAAGATCTAATGTGGATCTATGAAATTTTATTAGGAGTAAATTCAAGAACTAATACTAGACTCAAATTCAGTGATATTGAAAACCTAAAAAATTTTGATGAGATTAAAGAATTAATTATTAAAGAATTAATAGACTATAATAATGAAAACGAAATAAGACGTAATTTTGAACTATTTTATCAACATAAAAAAAATTTCATTAAAAATGAAATATTTTCAGATTTTAAAAAGGATTTAAGATTATGTTTATTTTTCATATCATATTTAGAAAGCAAAAAAGAATATAAAAATGAAAGCCATCTTGACAATTTATTGATATCAGACAAAAAACCAAGATTTTATTTTTATTCAAAAAACTACATCTACATTAGATTTGTATATTATATTTTATCCAAAGATATAAAGATGAATGAATTGTTAGAGGCCAAAAAAGATTATAATGCTTTAATCAGAAAAAAAATAAATACATCTCTTAAATTTAAAGATGAAAATTTCATAATCTGGGCTATGGAGTACTTAAGACCTTATAGTTACTTTTTAGAAATAGATTTTAGAGAAATATTAAATAGCTCTGATACAGAGCTATTTATTACTTCTTATCTAGACTTCCTTTACCTTTGTAAACCTTTAGAATATGAACTTTTGACAATTAAGATGAATAAAGCATGGAGTCAAAAAAAATTTAGAGATTCAAACAAAGTTAAAAAAGACTATCACTTACCTTTAACTAAAAAATCTAAAGAAGAACTTGCAAAACTATCAGCTTTTAAAAAACTATCTGAATCTGATATTCTGGAGCAACTCATCCACCAAATGTATCTTAAGGAAATGTGTAACGAGAAAGAGAATAGTAAATATTAAGTGTATATTTGATTTTGTAAAATTTTCAAAATATGTAGAGACTTTTATACTCAAAGAGAGTCTCCACATGCATTTCATCCTTATTAAAAACACCAATTTCTTACTTGTTCCCCATACCACTCCATAATTTTTATACGTTCATCCCAGTATTGCGCACGGTTATAGGCTGATCGAATTCTGTTTTGAGGGACATGGGCAAGCTGGCGTTCAATGGCATCTGGGTTAAATAAATTGGACTCATTCACGACAGTACTAAATAATGATCTAAAACCATGTGTAGTCATTCGTCCTGCATAACCTGAACGCTTAATCACAGCTAAGATCGACTCACTACGCATAGGTTCTTTATTATTTAAACGATGTGGAAATAGTAGTTCCTGATTGTGAGTAAGTCTTAAAGCTTTCAGTTCCTCAATCATCATATCCGTCAATGGCACACGATGTGGCAGTCGGTTCTTCATGCGGTCTTCAGGAATATCCCACTTACGCCCTTCCAAATCAAACTCATCCCAACGTGCTTGTAGTAACTCACTGACTCGAACACCAGTCAACATAATTAAAATGATGGCATGATGTGTCTGAGCATCACTTGGATAAGCTCTAACTTTTCTTAGAAATTCAGGCATATCTGAAGCAGGTAATGATGCTAAATTTTTCACACGCTTATTTTTTAGTGCATAGACCAAATCGCCTGCAGGATTATCGTAGCGATAGCCGTGTGCAATAGCGTACTTCATGACCATGCCACAGCGGGATAAAGTCCGTTTTGCCACTTCAAGAGAGCCTCTTGCCTCAATCTTTTTGATGATCTGCAAAATCTCAGGTGCTTGAATTTGGTTAATAGGCTTGTTAGCAAGAGCAATGTAAAGCTCATCCAAAGAAGCTCGAACATTGCTAATGTGTTTAGGTGACCATGTTTCTTTTTGATTATTAAACCAATCTTCTGCAACCTCTTGAAAATGTGGCTGCATCACTTCCGCCTCGACCGTATTTTTGAGTTTATACTTTAAATCAAGAGCTATCTCTCTTGCGCGTTTCAGGCTCAGCTCGGGATATATACCTAATGCTTTTGACTTCCTTTGCCCATTTTCTGTATATCGAATAGACCAGTATTTTTTCCCATTCGGATCGATTCGCAAAGATAGACCATTAATATCAGAAAGACGATACTGTTTTTCTTGAGGCTGTGCTTTTTTACACATTACATCAGTTAGTGACATAGCTTTGTCCCACTTAATAAACTTATTTAGTGGGTCAAATTGTCCCAATATTGACCCACACAAAGCAAAAATAGGGTCAAATCGCTTAGGACAGTATCGGACAATACAGCCAATAAAAAAGCCCTTAAACATTGAGTTTAAAGGCTTTTTTATATTCCGATGGACTACTTCAGAAAGAATTTTGGTGGAGGTGGCGGGAGTTGAACCCGCGTCCGCCAGCACTACGCTCGAGAATACTACATGCTTAGATATCGTCTACTGTTTTAACTCTTTGTGACCCGACGAACAGGGTACAAATCGCGATCCTTTTAATTTAGTACGAAACCCCAAGGCTTGATTTCATACGGACTTGTGTGCGTGCGCTTCAGTCGGACTCTCTAACCACAAGTATTCGGAGAGGCGGACAAGCTGCCCTTAGGCAGCTAGAGCGTATGATTCGTCGTTTGCGACTATTAAAATGCAAATTTTATTTACGAGAGAAAATGCGCTCTCGGCATGCATCTATGAGTTTCATCACCAGCGTCGAAGCCAGAAACACCCCCAAAGTACGCCACAATCATAGCATAAATATCGAAAATTACGAGGTAATTTCACAGTATTTACAGAACTGACTGCGTTCTATTACATTATTGCGGTAATCTTTCATATTTCAAGAGTTAAAAAATAAAAACATGAGCTATTTACTTGCACTTGATCAAGGAACCACCTCCAGTCGGGCTATAATTTTTGACGAACATGGAAAAATTTACGCAATAGCTCAACGTGAAACACAAATTCGCACCCCACACTCAGGTTGGGTCGAACAAGATGCTCAAGAAATTTGGAGCACACAGATTGCCGTCGTGCAACAAGCGATTGCTTCTGCTCATTTGCTTGCCAAAGACATTCAAGCCATTGGCGTGACCAATCAACGTGAAACCACCGTCGTCTGGGATAAACGCACCGGTATTCCTCTAGCCCCTGCCATTGTCTGGCAAGACCGCCGTGCCATAGACTGGTGTGAACAACTGGCCAAACGGAACCTGTTAGCCACTATTCATAAAAAAACAGGGCTAAGAATCGACCCTTATTTTAGTGCAGGAAAACTGGTCTGGTTATTGGAAAATGTCGATGGTCTAAGGACCCTTGCCGAGCAAGGTCATGTGGCTTTTGGCACCATTGATAGCTGGTTGGTCTGGAACTTGACCCGTGGTGCCGAACATGTCATTGAAGCCAGTAATGCATCCCGTACCATGCTCATGAATTTGGCCACACAACAGTGGGATGACGAATTATTAGAATTATTTAATATTCCTGTCTCTGTACTGCCAACCATTATTTCCTCTGACCGCTATATTGCCAATACCGCTCCAGGCTTATTGGGTGCAGAAATCCCGATTGCAGGCATATTAGGAGATCAGCAATCTGCCCTGTTTGGTCAGTCTTGTTTTGAGGTGGGTACGGCCAAAAATACTTATGGCACAGGCTGTTTCATGCTGTTTAATACAGGCGATCAAATTCAATACAGCCAAAACCAACTGCTCACCACACTGGCTTGGCAATGCCAAGAACACAATACCTTTGCCCTCGAAGGCAGTGTATTTATGGCGGGAGCGATTGTGCAATGGCTACGAGATGGGCTGGGCATTATTCATCATAGCTCTGAGGTGGAAAAACTGGCTTGCCAAGTACAAGATTCGGATGGTGTAGTGTTAGTGCCTGCCTTTACTGGACTTGGTGCGCCACATTGGGACAGCAATGCCCGCGCCTTACTATGCGGTATGTCGCGAGGTACCAGCAAAGCCCATATAGCCCGTGCAGCCTTGGAGTCAATTGCCTTTCAGGTCTCTGATGTTTTAAATGCCATGCAAGCAGATATCACTCAACCGCTCAAAGAGTTAAGGGTAGATGGAGGGGCCAGTCAGAATGATATGCTGATGCAGTTCCAAGCCGACATGCTGAATGTCCCTGTATTACGTCCCAAAATGCTGGAATCAACTGCATGGGGTGCAGCGGCCATGGCTGGATTGAAGATGGGCGTATTTTCCAATGTTTCTGAAATTGCTGAATCTTGGCAACTGGATCGTATTTTTGAACCGCAAATGTCTGAAGATCAGCGCCAGCAGCATCTACAACAGTGGAAAACTGCACTGAAACGGGCCAAATCTGAAATCTAAATTAAAAAAACACCGCCCTTATAGCGGTGTTTTTTTAAACTTAATGGCTGGGTCCAGTCACTTTAGTTTTCGGTTTTGGTGCAAGCCAAATCATTAAACTGGCCACCACAAACACCAAGGTCAAAATCAGGAAGACATGATCGACAGACATGGTCATGGCTTCCTTATCCACCAGATTTGAAATTACACCCAAGCTGGTTTCATGGCTCATGCCATTTTGCAATAAAGTCGCCTGTACTTCTGTCGGATGTAAGTTAGAGACCATCTCACTTCGCGCCACTTTGGCATGATCATCCCAAATGGTCACGGCTATGGATGCCCCGATGGCGCCTGCCATGGTTCTTAAAAAGTTCATTAAGCCCGCAGCCGAAGCCATCTCTTGAGTTAAGACTGAGCCTAAGGCAATGTTCGACAAGGGAATAAAGAAAAATGGTACAGCAAAACCTTGTAAGATTTGTGGCATCGCCAAGGTCATAAAATCAGCATCGGTAATCCAGAAAGCCCGCATCAGGGTTACAACACCCATCAACATTAAGCCAAAACTGGCCAAAGCTCGCTGATCATATTTGGTCGACAGCTTTGCCACAACAGGCGACATGGTCAGACTACCAAAGCCCATGGTCGCGGTGAGATAACCCGCCCATGTCGCGGTATACGCCAGATTGACCTGTACCCATTGCGGAATCAATACAATACTGCTAAAGAAGCCGCCAAAGGCAAATGCCAGTGACAAGACCGCAATGGTAAAGCCCCGATATCGAAAAATCGCAATGTTGACGATGGGGTGCTCTTCGGTCAGTTCCCAAATAATAAACGCAATCAGACCGACAATGGTAATGACCGCCAACAGGCATATAAAGCTGCTATTGAACCAGTCATTTTCATGCCCTAGGTCAAGCATGAGTTGCAAGGCACCAATCCAAATCACCAGCAAGCCTAGACCAACCGCATCAATCGGAAGTCGGAATTTATCGGTTTCAGCGGGTTTCAAAAGTCGAATCGCCGCCAAGGCACACACAATCCCCACCGGAATATTGATAAAGAAAATCCAGTGCCATGACCAGTTGTCACTAATCGCCCCACCTAAAATTGGTCCTAAAATGGGGCCAACCACAGTGGTCATTGCCCACATGCCCATCGCTTGCGATTGTTTTTCTGGTGGGAAAATCCGCATCAGGAGCGTTTGGCTGAGTGGCATGATTGGACCGCCAAACAGTCCCTGTCCAATCCGGCAGAACACCAGCATTTCCAAACTGGTGGAAAGACCACACAACACAGAAAAGGTGGTAAAGCCAATTAAACTGATAATAAAAAGCCTGACCGTACCAAAACGCCCAGCCAACCAGCCTGTTAAGGGGACACAAATCGCTTCGGCCACAGCATAGGAGGTAATCACCCATGTGCCCTGTGAGCTGGAAACAGCCAAACTGCCTGTAATATGCGGTACCGAGACATTGGCGATGGTCATATCCAGCACCACCATAAAATTTGCCAATGCCAGTACAAAGGCAGCCAGCATCAAGCGGCCACCTTGTAAATCACCAAAAGGACGATATGGGTTCATGATAAATTACTTCACAGAACGTAAATCAATTTTGGCTTCCATCGACAGGCCGACACGTAACGGATGTTTTGCCAACTCTTGCGGATCTAGAGCAATACGAACAGGCAAACGCTGCACCACTTTAATCCAGTTCCCTGTGGCATTCTGGGCAGGAATCAACGCAAACGCTGCACCTGTACCACCAGAGAAACCCTGTACTGTGCCGTGA
Organism: Acinetobacter sp. GXMZU3951; assembly: GCF_054457875.1. NCBI lineage: Bacteria > Pseudomonadati > Pseudomonadota > Gammaproteobacteria > Moraxellales > Moraxellaceae > Acinetobacter > Acinetobacter sp. GXMZU3951. Next base: position 641,676 of record NZ_JBTLFO010000001.1, read on the forward strand.
AATTCCACCGCATCGCCATATAAATCGGACGACAAGGTCACTTTTTGCCCTGCTCGAACTTTCTCTAGCTGGCTTTCTTTAAAGTTGGCATCCACATACAGTTGTGACACCGGCACCACCATCATCATGACTGTGCCTGGTGCAACGCGTTGTCCTACCTGAATATTACGGCGCGTGACCACGCCATCTAAGGGGGCTTTAATCTGGGTGCGTTCCAAATCAAGCAAAGCTTGCTTTAATTTGGTTTCTGCAATTAACACATCTGGAGTCGAATTCTCATCGCTGTCTTGAATTAGGGCTTCATTCGCAGCAAGGGTACTTTGTGCTGCCTTTTGATTGGAGATGGCCTGAGCCAAAGCCGCTTTGTTTACCGCAAGCCCCGCTTTGGCATTGTTGACGGCAATCTGTGCGGTGCTTAATTCCTCTTTGGAAATTGCTCCTGAAGCACTGAGCTGCTGACGACGCTGCAATTCTTTTTCTGCTTTGCCTAAATCGACCTGTGCTTTTTGCACTTGCGCTTCGGCACTATGAATCCCATCATCACTCACAAAGACTTGCGAATTTAAGGCGCTACTGTTGGCACGGGTTTGTTTGTATTGACGCTTGGCTTTGGCTAATTCGGCTTGTGCAGCGGCCACCGCAATTGTTGCATCTCGATCATCAATTTGTACCAGCACATCGCCCTGCTTGACCTGTTGAGTATCTTTCACCAAAACCTTTTGCACCTGCCCATTGACCATTGAGGTGATCGATGCCGTTTCGGCACCAACATAAGCATTTTCGGTACTGACATAGTGATTCAACAGAAGTGCCCAAATCGCATATACCACCGCAATAATCACAAGGATCAGTCCAAACACCGTGAAGGCTTTTTTACGTTTTGCCTGCATATTGGCATGCGTCGATTGTGATGGAGTTGTTGAGGCTTCTGTCATCGTTTATTCCTTACACCAGACAGACTTGGTCACCACAAAATCCACAAATCACCACATTTTTTTCAGTATTTTTAAAATGCAGGAGTTGTGTCGATGAGAAAGTCATTTCTTTAATTCATATTTGGCTAGGAATATTAAATAAAAAAAATCACATTATGAGAATTATTTTTTAGACTGATCGGTTTATTAATTGATTCAACCCGCCATATCATGACGGGTTCTCAATCATCTTGTATTCATGACATGCAAAGAAATATTTTACTTTTCAATTACTTTAAAAAGCATAAGACGCGATGGCTGTCGCAATGGCTTTATCTTCATCGTTAACCAAAGTCATACGCATGGTGCAGCCTTTACGACCTAAACGTAAAGTTTCTGCACGAGCAATAAAGAATTTGCCGCGACCTGGCGACAAATAATCTACTCGCATATCTACGGTGGCCAAGCGTGTCACTTTTTTAATGGTCTCAGGCAAATGCTCAGGTTCAGCACGTTTGTACAATTCACCCATCGCAACAATCCCGCCGACGCTATCCAGTAGCGTTGCTGCAACACCGCCATGCAAAATTTGAAAGGCCATATTACCAATCATGTTTGGCTGCATTTCGATATAGCCTTCAATCTGCTGATCCACCACGCGCATGGTCATACTATTATGAGAGAAAAAAGGAGAATGGTTAAAGGTATGACACAACTGTTCCAATACCAGATCAAGATCAACTTTTGCGCCCAAGTGAATGCCCCCCGTCCATTTCTTTTCCATATCGCTCATAATTTACTCGAACACCTTAAATTTATAAAAAACGACCGCATTTTGCCCCAAAAGTTACGGGATAGGTCTACAATACTGCCTAGTTTAATACTGATCAGTGAGATTGTTATGACTTATACGTTCAATCGTCCAGCATTTCCTGCCACTCGTATGCGTCGTATTCGAAAAAATGACCAACTACGCGCCATGGTTCGAGAAACTCAACTCACTACCGATCATTTGATTTATCCCGTATTTGTACTGCCAGGACAAAATCAAACCCAAGATATTCCGAGCATGCCGAATGTCCAACGTCTCTCGGCAGACCTGTTATTAAAAAAAGCAGAAACCTTACTCGAACTGGGTGTGTCTAAACTGGCATTGTTCCCTGTAACTCCACAAGAAGACAAAAGCTTAACGGCTGAAGCCGCATGGCGTGAAGATGGTTTAGTTCAGAACACAGTGCGCTTATTCAAAAAAGAATTGCCAGAAATGGTGTTGATTACCGATGGTGCCCTTGATCCTTATACTACGCATGGTCAGGATGGCATTATTGATGACACAGGCTATGTGCTGAATGATGAAACGGTAGAATGTTTAATTAAACAGGCACTCAGTCATGCTGAAGCGGGTGCCGATGTGGTCGCACCGAGTGACATGATGGACGGGCGTATTGGCGCCATCCGCCAAGCACTTGAAGCCAACGGTCATATTTATACCAATATCATGGCGTATTCAGCCAAATATGCTTCAAGTTTCTATGGTCCATTCCGTGATGCGGTGGGTTCTGCCAGCAACTTGAAAGGTGGCAATAAATATAATTACCAAATGGATATTGGCAACCGTGCCGAAGCTTTACATGAAATTGCACTGGATATTCAAGAAGGTGCAGATATGGTCATTGTCAAACCAGGGATGCCCTATTTAGACATCGTCCGTGAAGTTAAAGATACCTTTGGTATTCCTACTTTTGTGTATCAGGTCAGTGGTGAATATGCCATGTTGGCAGGTGCGATTCAAAATGGCTGGTTATCCGATCAGGTGATTATCGAATCCCTCATGAGCTGCCGCCGTGCAGGTGCTGATGGCATCTGGACCTACTTTGCCGAAGAGGCTGCACGCAAACTCAAAGCCATGAACTAATTCACATCGAATCCTTATGAATATCGTCATCATTGGTGCAGGCATCAGCGGTTTATTGTCTGCTTTGGAACTGGTCGAACAAGGTTGCCAAGTCAGCATTTATAACCAGACTTATGCCGGTCAAGCCTCTTGGGCCGGTGGCGGTATTCTCTCTCCGATGTATCCTTGGCGTTATCCACAAGCCGTGAATACCTTGGCCCAGCATGGCAAAGCCCTGTATCAAACTTGGAATGAAAAATTACAGCCGATTACCGGCATTGATTTTCAAATCCATGAAACTGGCATGCTGATTTTCGATGAAGCCGATTTTGAAGTCGGTCTGAATTATAAAACCCAGTTTCAAGAACCGATGCAGCATTGCGAATATTTGCAGCGTGAGCATTTGGAACAGGTCAATCCGCATATCGCCGAGCAATTCCAGCACGCCATCTATTTTCCTGAAATTGCCAATATCAGAAATCCGCGCCTGTTGCAGTCGATTCGACGCTACTTAGAACTGCATCCCAAGGTGAAATTTTGCGATCAAACCCCGATTGAAAAATTTCATGTTCAACATGACCAAGTGCAATATGTAGAAACCGCAGCTGGACAAAAAATCTATGCCGATCAATTTGTGCTTGCCACGGGCGCGTGGTCAGGTTTATGGTCGGAGCAACTCGGTTTAGAACTTCCTGTTCGTCCGATCCAAGGTCAAATGGCATTGATTCAAGCCCCTGCACACTGGTTGCCGACCATGTGTATGAATCAGGTGATGTATCTCATTCCGCGCATAGATGGTCATATTGTCTGTGGTTCTAGCATGCAGGATTGTGGCTTTAATGCCGAAACGTCCGAGCAGATTCAGCAAAATATTTTAGCGGCTGCTTACGAAATGGTGCCAGAGCTAGCCCAGTTCCCTGTGGTACAACAATGGGCAGGTTTGCGCCCAAGTTCACCTGAAGGTATTCCTTATATTGGTCAGTTGCCACATCTAAAAAATGTCTGGCTCAATCTGGGTCATTTTAGAAATGGCTTATGCATGGGACCAGCATCGGCACAATTATTACGTCAGCTGATGTTAAAACAGCCGACCTTCATTGATGCGCAGGCTTATACTCCTGCTCAATGCTTCAGGGTTGTGCCGCAACCGTGTTAAGCCCTTAAAGCAAATTTTGCAGGGCTTCTTTTAGCGTCGGGAATTCAAACTCGAATCCCGCCTGCTGCAAAGCTTGAGGTTGTACAAACTGTCCATTTAAAATCAATTGCGATTGCTCCCCCAGCAAGTTTTTAAATACCCAAGCCGGTAAACTTAACATAGGATGCCGCTTTAACAGTAAGGCCGCGGTTTGCGCAAATTGGCACTGCCTAACTTTTTCGGGTGCCACCACATTAAATATTTTTTGTTCAGTATTTTGGGTAAGAATAAATTCCATAGCACGAAGCACATCTTGCATATGCACCCAGACCACAGGTTGCCGACCATGACCAATTTTCCCGACCAAATTCCACTTAATGGGCAATAACATTTGCGGCAAAATTCCACCACCACGCCCAAATACCACACCTAAACGCATAATTTTGGTGTTTTGCGTCGAATCCGCGAGAGCCGCCTGTTCCCATTGCTGACACAACTGGGACATAAAGATCGATTGCCCCTGTGCGCTTTCAGTACATACTTGCTGCCATTGTTCCGCAGCATCAATGCCGTAATAGCCCACGGCTGAACCCGAAAGAATGCATTTAGGGAAAATTTGCTGACTGTGTAAATAGCGATAGAGTTTCTGCGTGGTTTGAACACGGCTTTGTATCAGCTTCTGTTTGCGCTGCTCGGTCCAGCGCCCCTGAGCAATGCTTTCACCCGCCAAATTAATCACATAATCAATCGACGGGTTTTGTAGTTCCTCGAATTGCTGGATCCAGCTTAAATCAGGATGGCTACGCGTTTGCGGTTTACGCGAAACCCCGATCACTTGATAATCGCGTGCCAATAAATAAGGCACCAGATTTGAGCCTATGAATCCTGAAGCCCCGGTAATCAACACCACTGGTTTGTACATAAAACAATCTCATGGTCAGATGTTTAATCTATAGAATAGAATCCGCACAAATACAAGCCATACTCGGTTAACCAAACATTTTTGTTGCCATCCGTTGTGCCTGTGCTCCATAAAACCAATAGGTCAGCACATACAGGGGGATCGCAATCAATAAGAACATGATGATGACCACGGCCATAAACTGCGGTTGTTGCAGATAGAGCAACAAGTCTTGCCAAATGGTTGGATTGCTGCGTGAAAAGAAATAAATTCCGCCCAGTAGGCCTAACAAATTATAGCCCCAAAAAATCAGGCTAAAGCCGAGCGTAAAACGCTTACGTTCGCTTTGCGTCGGAGCACGTTTTTGTTGTTTCAGGAATTTAAATAACACCCAAATCATTGCCACCAAATAAGGTACAGCGGTTAGGATTCCCCCCATGCCTCGCGGCATCAGCGCTGCGACTACACCGCAAATACAGGTAAACACAACGCACAGGACAAAAAACCAAATAAAATATCGACGGAGGGGTATCATCAACTCAGCTCTAAAAGGGGCAAAAAACCATTATAAAAAAAAAATCAGTTTTTTTTAATTTTCTTGTCAACCAATTCAAACTTGTTCGCGTTAATAAGAGTACAAGGTTTGAAACCGTCAATTTGTACCGGCATCCACAATATTTTCGGCGACCTTCTACCAAAAGCAACAAGCTTGGCGTTATGGTTCAATTTTTAAAACAGCAGCTTAAAAATTGAAAGCATACACCGTTTCTTGACCGACGATTTCATCATCACTCGAATCGTCGGTCTTTATTTTTCAGAAGAATAAAAATGGAATCACGACCATGCAAGCAATGGTTTATTTTGAAATCCAATCCTCTCATCCTGCACGTGATATTCAATTTTACCACGCGATCTTTGGCTGGAGCTTCACAAAAGTGGAAGGCCTGCCGATTGAATATTATCAAATCGAAACGGCAAATTTGCATGGCGGCTTATTAAAACGACCCGTCGCTGTTCCACCGACCCATTGCGGCACCAATGCCTTTACCTGTTCCATTCAAGTTGAGGACTTTGATACAACTGCTGCAAAAATCTTGGAATTAGGTGGACAAGTCGCCATGCCTAAATTTGCCATTCCCAATAAATGCTGGCAAGGCTATTTCCTCGACCCCGATCACAATACTTTTGGCTTGGTTCAACTCGATCCAAATGCTGCTTAAAATTGTATTTTCTTGCGACTGAAGCTGTCGCTTTGAATGTCTACAGCACATGTAGTGCTGCAAAATATGCTAAGTTATACGAGGCATTTTTATACTTTGAAATCACATGACTGTTCGCTTTTTTCATACATCAGACTGGCATTTGGGGCAATTCTTTTACAACCATTCCCGTCAGTACGAGCATGAACAATTCCTTGCGTGGCTCATCGATCAAATCAAAATGCAGCAACCGCATGCCTTGCTCATTGCAGGTGATATTTTTGATGTCATTAATCCTGCATCGAGCGCACAAAAGCAGCTCTACCAGTTTTTAGCCGATGCTCATGCGGTGGCTCCGCACATGCAAACGCTTATGATTGCCGGTAATCATGATTCGGGCTATCGCATTGAACAAGTCGAACCGCTGCTGTCGAAATACAATGCCAAAGCCGTTGGAGTCATTCACAAAAATGCCGAAGGTCAACTAGACCTCAATCGCCTGCTCATTCCGATTGTTGATGAACAGCAACAAATTGTCGCTTGGTGCTTGAGTCTGCCCTTTTTACGTCCTGCTGAAATTACAGGTATTAATGAACAGAGCAGTGACAGTCAAGAAGCCATTGCACATTTACATCAGCAGCTGATTGCAGCAGCCAAAGCCCGTAAAACACCTGATCAAGCCCTGATTCTGATGTCACATGCCCACATGCAAGGTGCTGAAACCTCAGATTCAGAACGCCCGATTATCATAGGCAATGAAGAAGCCCTTTCAACCGCATTATTTGATGAAGTGATTGATTACGTGGCTCTAGGACATTTGCATAAACCGCAAAAAGTTGGACAAGAACATATTCGCTATAGTGGCTCTCCTATTCCCCTGTCCTTTAGTGAAGTCAATTACAAGCATCAGGTATTAGAGATCACGATCGATCCTAAGCTTGAGGCTTCAGCCCGCCTACAACTGAAGGTATTGCCAATCCCGCGCAGTATTGCCTTACATCGTATTCGCGGTGAGATGAATGACGTCTTACAGCAACTTAAAAGTTTAGCCGCTGGTGAAATTGAAAATATTGACCAACGAGAATATGTCGATATTGAGTACCATAGCCTAACCCCTCCACCACCCAATTTACGTCAGCAGTTTGAGCAGGCTTTACCTGAGGGACGTTATCGTCTTGTGCGGATTTCCCGCCAATATTTAGCCTCAGAACAAGATGCTTCAAATGCACAGACCATACAGCTTGAGCCACCTACGCCAACACAACTGTTCCAAAAAGTCTGGGAAAAGCAAGGTTATAGCGCAGATGATGCTGTGTTCAGTGACTTTATGAGTTTGGTACAAGATGCGGAAAAAGCATTAGAAGAAGAACAAAACAGTTAAAGGTTTGCCATGAAAATTTTATCTATTCGCATTAAAAATCTAGCCTCTCTGGCTGGCGAACACCTGATCGATTTTGATGCGGAACCTTTAGCCAGTGCTGGCTTAATTGCCATTGTGGGTAAAACCGGCGCAGGAAAATCGACCATTCTAGATGCCATGTGCTTGGCTCTGTTTAACAAAATTCCGCGCCTAAAAGAAAGCGATGGTAAATTACTCGACAGCGATGGTTCTGAGTTACTGACCAATTCCCCCCTCACCGTATTACGTCGTGGTTCGGGACATGGTTTTGCCGAGCTATGTTTTATTGCCCAAGACCAGAAGCGTTATTTGGCACGTTGGGAAGTGAAACGCGCACGTGAAAGTGCCACAGGCAAACTGCAAAATGTACAACGCTATTTAAAATGTTTAAGCGATGATGTGGTAATCGCAGACAAAACCAAAGCGGTAGACAGCGCTATTCAACAAATTACCCAGCTGAGTTTTGAACAATTTACCCGTGCAGTCTTGTTGGCACAGTCTGAAGTGACGGCTTTTTTAAAAGCACGGGATAATGAGCGTGGCGAGTTATTGGAATACCTGACCAATTCCAGTATTTTTGGCAAGATTGGACAATTGGCTTATGAAAAAACCAAAACCATCGCGGCACAGCGCAAAGAACTGGAAAATGTGTTAGGGCATCTTGAACTGCTCTCTGAAGAAGAACTTGCAGAACTTCGTCGCCAATTCACCGTAGCACAACAAACGGTTCAACACCTCGAACAAGAAAAGCGTCAACACACTCAACAGCAGCAATGGTTTGAGCAACTGCATAAATTCGAGCACGAGATTGCACTTAAACAACAACAGCATCTGGCACAACAACAAGCCCATGCGGCTTTAGCACCAGACCGCCAACGTCTGACCCAACTTGAAACCTTCTCTGGCATACGTCCTGTGGTATTTCAGCAACAGCAAATACTCCATACGCTGCAACAGCTCACCCCCAAAATTCAACAGCAACAGCAGTACTTTACAGCTCTATCTAGTCAGTTCAACCAAGAGAAAAATCACTTTCAGCAAGCTGACACCGCACTTACTCAGTTCCAAACTTTTGAAGTAGAGCATCAACAAGAACTGGCTGAAGTACGTAAATACGTGCAAGAACGAGACTATATCGCTGATGAATATAAGAAAACCAAAGGTCGTCTACAGGAATTAGACGCTCAGCAACAGCCGTTACTCAAACAGCAACAGCAGTTAGAACAACAACTGCAACAATTGGATGCCCAGCAACAGGCCTATGCTGCACAATTGCACAACAGCCATCACTTTGCGCCCTTAGATAAGAGCTTAAACGCACATCTTCAGCAATTACATCAGTTTATTCAGCATTATCAAAAAGTCGAAAATACCCTAGGCAATCTGCAACAAGCTCAGCAACAGCGTGATCAAGACACCGTGCGGCTGCAAGAATTAATGGCGCAGTTTGGGACAACTGCTCAAATTGAAACGCAACAAGCGCAGTGTCAGAAAAATAAAGAGCAGCAACTACTTCGACTTAATCAACTCGATTTAGTTCAACAAAAACTACAGCAATGGTTTGATTTAAATCGTGAAATTATTGGTCTTAATGGCAAATTACACACCATTCAACAGCAGCAGCATCAAGCGGAACAGCAGGCTCAACAAGCAGAATTAAAATTCCAATCTGCTCAAAGTGAACGTGAAAAGTTGCAAACGTTCTTGCAACAACAACGCTTACTGCATGCCGATAATATTGAACATTTACGCGCTGAACTAAAATCAGGCGAAGCCTGCCTTGTTTGCGGCAGTACAGAGCATCCTTATCGCGAGGATGAAAATCTGGTGTCGAAAGCTTTGTATGAGTTGCAACAACAACAAGAACAGCAAGCCATGCAGCAGGAACAGCAATGCCTACAACTTTGGCAAACGGCTCAACAACAATTCATACAACTGAGCACTGAGCAGACGCAATTACAACAGTCCTTGCAGCAGGCGAATGTAAAAACTGAACTTCAGCGTAAAGAATTGCAGCAGCATGTATCACAATCGGAACTATGTTTAGATTTAAATCAAACTCAACCGCAAATCTTAGCCACACTTCAAGCGCAGATTGTAGAAACCACACAGCACAAACAGCAAGATGAGTTGAACTTAGAACAATTGAATCAGGCCCATAAAGATCAATTACATTTAACCCAGAAAGTTCAACATATTTCCCATCAACTGGAATCTGTACAGCAGTGGCAACAACACATTCAGCAGATTATGGATTGCCTATCTGCACATGAAAATGCCATGTGGCAGGAACAGCCACTGACCGCAGCACAAAAAACGTTGCAGCATTTGCAGCAACGTGCACAACAGCTTGAACAAGTTGACGCTTTAAGCAAACAACAAGAACATTCAGCGCAACAACTGCAAGTACTAAAAACCCATCTCAGCAACCTTCAGTCACAACTTCATGCGTTGCTACAGCAACTACAAGAAGTGGAAGCCAAAGGGAAACACAATACCGAAGCCGCCCATCAACTCATTGTACAAATGAACGGGGCTACCGAACTGAAAGCCACTGAATGGCTGCAGCAGCATGATCAGCAGCGTCAACAGTTACAACAACACTATCAGCAACTCAAGCAGAGCTTTGAACAGGCACGTCAAAATTTTGAACAGCAGAAAAATGCACTGGAACAACTGCAAGCACAACAACAGCAACAGCAACAAGCCCTTGATCAGGTCCAAACTGACATCAGCATATGGTTAACTCAGCACAGTGATTTTACAGAACCCCAATTAACCGAGCTTCTTGTGATTTCTTCAACACAAGAACAACAGTTGCGCCTGAGTGTACAACAGGCGGATCGTCTGTTAAATGAAGCCGCTTATGCCTTGACGACATTACAAAACCAATGGCAACAGCATCTACAACAGCAACCACAAATCACTTATGCACAATTGCTCCAGTTAATTTCAGCCAACGTAGAACAGTTACAGCAGCAGACTGAACAACGCGATCAATTGAAACTCAAACTGGAACTGCATCAGCAAAATTTAGCCAAGCAACAGCAATTCGCCACCCAAATTCAGCAAATTCAGCTGCAAGAACATCGCTGGGCGAAAATTTCAGACTTGATGGGCGATAAGACAGGGAAAAAATTCCGTGATTTGGCACAACAATATCATCTAGATATTTTAATTGAATATGCGAACCAGCAACTGGCACTGCTATCGCAACGCTATACTTTAAAGCGCTTGGACAATTCGCTCAGTTTAGCCATTATTGATCATGATATGGATGGTGAAACGCGTTCAGTGGCTTCGCTTTCGGGGGGAGAATCGTTCCTGACTTCACTTGCCCTGTCTTTGGCGATTGCCAATATGGCAGCAGGCTCCATGAAAATTGAATCGCTATTTATCGATGAAGGCTTTGGAACCCTAGATGCCTCTTCATTGCATATGGTGATGAATGCTTTTGACCAATTGCAAAATCAGGGACGTAAAGTGGTACTCATTTCGCATATCCAAGAAATGCACGAACGGATTCCAGTGCAGATTCAGGTTCAGCCAATGGGTTCAGGTGCAAGCCGTATTCAAATTGTGTCTTAAACAGGCGGCATAAATTGATGAGCAATCAACTTTAAACACACAATAAAAAAGGCTTCATTTTGAAGCCTTTTTCCATTCAAGAAGGTCATTAAGTTACATTACTTTTTACGTAATGCATCCTGACATTCTTGATCACTGCAGTAGCCATACAGATTGAGTGAGTGACCCGTTAAGGTAAAACCATGTTTTTCAGCTACGGTATGCTGTTCATGTTCAATAACTTCGTTAGTAAATTCAACAACTTTGTTACAGTTCTGGCAAACCAAGTGGTCGTGGTGATCTTCTTGCATAATTTCAAAAACAGAGTGATTGTTTTCAAAATGATGGCGCTGAATAATGCCAGCAGCTTCGAATTGTGTTAACACGCGATACACAGTTGCTAAACCGACATCTTCACCCTGTTCGAGTAAAGTCTTGTAAATATCTTCCGCACTTAAATGATGCTGTTTTGAATTTTCTAATAATTCTAATATTTTAATTCGTGGAAGTGTAACTTTAAGTCCAGCTTTGCGTAAGTCTTGGTTTGAAATAGGCATGAAAAAAGGTCTCTCTCAACAAATTTAAAGTTGGAATATGCAACAAAGTTAAGATGCAGTATGATCTATCCTTGGATCAAATGCATCAAAATTAATTTGGGATAGTGTAGCAAAATGCAAAAAATCATGTTGACGTTATTCGTCACTTCACTGCTCGCGGGCTGTTCGACCTTGGGCGTTTATAAAGTAGATATTCCTCAAGGAACACCATTAACCCAAGCCCAAGCGTCCAAAATCCAAGTCGGCATGAGTCACCAACAAGTGCGTTTTTTACTGGGTAGTCCAACCGTTGCAGATCCATTAAATCCATATCGATGGGACTACATCTACAATTATATCCCAGGAACTTATGCTAAAAAAGCCAAGATTCCGGCAGCACATGGTCAACATTTGAAAATTTACTTCGATCAAAATGGCATTGTGAACAAAATTGAAGGTTTAGAAACCATTCCAGAATCACAACCTGGTTTACCAGGATCGAAAGAAGCAATTTTAACTGCGCCCCCACTATAGACACTTTAAAATAAAAAGAAACCCCTCGATGAGGGGTTTTTTATATCATTTCAATTGTTTAAAGCGATTGCCTTTGGCAAAGCGTCCGACGGGATTTTGTGCTGCACGCTTACGGCGAATGTCTTTAGGGTTAATGGTGAGTGCCCGATAAATCTCAACCCGATCACCTGCTTGCAGTAAATGAGTCGGCTCAGATATATGAAGCCCAAAAATCCCCAACTGCAATACCTCAGGTAATTCTACCTGCTGGCGAAGACCACTTTGCTCAATCGCATCGAGTGCGGTCATCCCAGTTTGAAAAGGCACTTCCAAGTGAAATTGCTGTTCAGGTGTCGCATAGGCGACCCATACCTTTGCCTGCTCAGCCATTAGATCAATTGCCCTAAGACCGATACGATCGCAAGTAAAATGGATAATGGCAGGACAATACGAACAGCGATACGCCAGATATTGTAAAATAACTCATTGCTGAAATTCATGGCCTTGCGTAAATGGCTAATTTTCATAATCCAGCCTGCAAAAATGGCATAAATCAAGCAAATTACCAAGCCCCAAAGTACCAGAACAATATTGAATATCACGCTGATGCTCGGAATAGCCCAGACCAGCACAGCAGCAACAAGAACAGCCCATTGTACGGCAAGCATAATTTGACGTTGTGCCAACTGCTCACGTGCCAACTGCAATAACAATGCAGCCCCAGCCACCGTTGCCACCAATAAAGCCATAACTGAAAGCTGAGCCGCGACTGCAAAATAAGCAAATGCTAATACCGCAACCAATTGAGCAATCCAAATTGGTAATACCGTTTTAGTGGCAACCTCTTGCTGCTTAATTTGCGCCAGACTCGTTTGCCAATACACCCCTAAACCAAGACCACTCGCCACCAGTGCCAATACCGTAGCACTGCCCCACTCACCAAATTCAAGTGCAGTCATGTGCCATGCTGGTAATGCGGCTTCACTTAATTGTGAAAAAATCAACGCAGCAATCACCCCGAGTGCTGTAATGGCAGCAAGAATCTGACGCGGTAGCAGTGATAAAGCAATCGCGGCAATCGCGATGCCAAGAAAAATATAGGAAGCTTGAATGCCTTGCAGCAGCCATTGCGCACTGTATTGGCTGACATGAAATAACATTGCACCAGCAAGGAATGGCATAAACACCACCGCAAGCCAACCCACTAAACGCCATTTCGACGAGGCATCCGCATCACGGGTTAAGCTCGACAATGCATTCAGTGCTGTGCTTTTAGAGCGTTTTGCCAATGCGATTTCCAAATAACAAATCGGCAAGGCTAAAACCAACATTGTGCCTAACCAAAGCAACCAGAAATCGAGCTGACGTTCTGCCTGTATCCCAACAATTGGTGCCAATGTGGCAATAATGATGAATGACAAACAAAAAGCCATCAGCGGCGATAACCATCGTGACATAGCATTATCCTGCATGATGCATTCCTAAAAAAAATCTATCGCTATTTTGCCTTTCTCATGCGTGAAAATCAAAAAGAAAAGCAAACCACCGAACAGATGGTTTGCTGCGCCAATACTTTATTTTCTTTTTTTCAATTTTTTAATTCTTTTGCACAGCTTGTCCATGCTGAATCTCAGCCCTTGCTGTACTTAAGAGAAGAAACGTGCGAACCAGTTTTTACCCTTTTTCTGTTCTTTTTCTTTAATAATACCCATCATGTTTTCTTTGACCGCACCGACATAATCGGCATCATCGTGCTGAATATGGTTAATGAGCCATTTCGCTAAAACTTCATGCAATTCAGCTTCAATCGAATGCCCCATTTCAAAACGGTCACGATACGATTCAATTTTTTTAATAAATAAATCATGTACGCGTTTATGCGGCACTCGGTATTTATAACCCGCCTCTTCTTGTAAGGATTCTTCAAAGGTAAAATGGGATTGAGTGTAGTCAATAATATTATCAAGAATCTGTTTAATTCGCGCACGATCAGTATCCAGCGCAACATCATCAATTTCATTAATATAATCGAGAATACGCTTATGCTGATCATCAATTACATCGATACCGGTATTATATTCTGGAACCCATTTCATCTTCATACGCCCCCCATTTCACATTCATTATTCATTACTGGAAAAGGATAGTAACGATATTGAAAACAAATAAAAAACAAGTAAATTGCTCTGGATTCAATAATTTAGCTATATTTTAAAACTAAGCTCATGATATATATGCATTAATTAATTTATACCCGATCAAAAGAATAAGATATTTATTAACCAATCATAATATTTTTTCTTTAATTATTAAAACTTTAATTTTAACCTACTTCGGACTTTTAGTCGTTTAGCCCGCCTATGCTGCTCAATATTGATCAGCACGGGTTACACGTTTTAACGCTGGATTTTCTTGTTCACGGATCAAACGCTGCACATGGGTCAGTGCATGCTGAATCGGTTTCCCATGTTGAAATAAAATCATTTCACCAGGTTGAAATGCTTGCCAAGTTTCATTTTGCGTCAAAGGTTCGGTGGTAATCACCGCTACACGGTCTTCAGGTGTAGTGACCTGACTAAAATCGACCTCGACATCTAAATCGATCAACTGCGCGGGTTTAAACGGATATTCACGGACCAGCCAATGCAATTTGGTAATCGCATAGCTAAACAATGCCTGACCATTGGACAAACAAAAATTAAAAGTCCCATGCTCTGCAATTTTTGGGGAGATTTCTAACAATAATTCAAAAATTTGCTTGAGTGATGGTTCAACATAACCAAATCGTGCCACCAATTGATCCAATAAAAAACAGAATGCACGTTCGCTATCGGTATTGCCCACGGGTGTAAACCGCCCCGTTAGTGGTGGATCAAAATCATGTAAATCACCATTATGCGCAAAAATCCATTGTCTTCCCCAGAGTTCTCGCATAAAAGGATGCGAATTTTCGAGATTAATTTTACCTTGGGTGGCTTTACGAATATGCGCAATCACGTTGCGTGATTTAATCGGATAATTGCGAATTAATTCTGCAATCGGTGATTCCACTGCAGACTGGTTATCGACAAATAAACGGCAGGCTTTGTCTTCAAAAAATGCGATGCCAAAACCATCACAATGGTCGGAAGTAATGCCAGCGCGCTGCGAAAATCCACGGAAAGAAAAAGTAATATCCGTCGGGGTCGCACAATTCATTCCAAGCAACTGGCACATAAGCAACTACAAACACATTTATTAAGTATGGGTTTATTGTGCATGAGCCCAATAAGAATTGTAAATCTTATTCTGTGCTAGACCTCGTAATTTTCCTGCTTAAAGTTGAGTCCGCTTTGGCATGACAAAACTCTTGGCCATTTTATTGACTTCAAGCAAGACAAAGTAATCCAGACAATTAAATTCACGATCATAAAAGGCTTGTTGCGACAGCTTGGCATGCATCTTTAAATACACATCAAATAGCTTTGGAATTTTTTCATCCTGCGGGAAACTATATTCAGGATGTGTTGGCTCATAAGCTTCTTGCGGTTGAATGGCACAGGTCTGCGCTGGACTGAGCTGTTTTAAATACTGATGCGTATAGTAAGCACGTGCCTGATTGCCTTGTAAACGAATGCTGACGCAACCAATTAGGTATTTCGCCCGCATTTCCCAAAGGACTTTAGGCACAAGATTAAGCCATAAGACCGAGAGTGCACGCCCAGAGCGATAACGATGATGCACACAGGTTCGACCAATTTCGACAATATTCGATAAATGTCCCAACTCATCGACAATTTTAAATTCTTGAGCACTGTAGCTGTGGGCTAAATCCGAAGCTTGCAGTCGTTTTAAGCGGGTATATGCCACGATTTCATTGCTATATTTATCCCGCAGTACGGCATGCTCACAACCAAAATCATAGAGGTCCTGATCTAGCCCCTGCTCAAACTGAATCCCAAATTGTTGCGAAAACTGTTCTGCTCGAAATTTTTGTACTTCTTGTAATTGTTTTAAATCTTCTACCCATTCAAAGCGATATTGGGTTTGACTCGTATTTTTTTTAGGATGTGGAAAATTTAATTGTTGACGATATAGGTTCAGCTTTTCAAACATGGATCATGCTCTCCAGTGATTCTTCCCCTACACTAGAAAAACTAGATGACAGTAGCATGACCAAAGTTGAGGCAAAACTTAAATCCTGTCGCTCCTCCCTCAATAAAAATGCCAGCATTTCGCTGGCATTTTACAACTCACTTGAATCTCAGTGCTTAGCACGGTTGGTAATCAGTGTACCTACCCCATGATCAGTAAAGATTTCAAGTAACGTAGCATGTGGAACACGACCATCTACAATATGCGCACTGACCACACCACCTTTCACGGCATCCAATGCACAACCCACTTTAGGAATCATGCCCCCGTAAATCACACCTGTTTCAATCAGACGATCGACTTCTTGTGTAGTTAAGCCTGTAAGCAAGTTTTTGTTTTCATCCAATACACCGGTGATATTGGTGAGTAAAATCAGCTTTTCTGCACCTAGGGCTTCAGCGACTTTACCCGCCACCAAATCCGCATTGATATTATAGGTATTACCCTGATCATCGACGCCTAAAGGTGCAATTACAGGAATGAAATCACTTTGGGTGAACATTTCTAGCACATCTGTTTTAACCCCAGTCACTTCACCGACTAGGCCTAAATCAATCTGCTGCACAGAACCATCTTCTTGGTTTTTCTGCATTAAAAGTTTACGCGCGCGAATTAAATTGCCATCTTTACCGGTTAAACCAATGGCACGACCACCATGCTGGTTAATCAGGTTCACAATGGATTTATTCACACTACCGCCCAAGACCATTTCAACCACTTCCATGGTCGCCGCATCGGTCACGCGCATGCCATCAATACGGTCAGATTCACGCCCCAATTGCTTTAAGAAAGAGTCAACTTGTGGACCACCGCCATGCACCACAATCGGGTTTAAACCGACTGTTTTTAACAGCACAATATCCCGCGCAAAAGAGCTTTCTAGCTCTGGATCGGTCATTGCATTGCCGCCATATTTTACGACCAGCGTTTTACCTGAAAAACGTTGAATATACGGCAAAGCTTCAGTCAAAATTTGTGCTTTGTCGATGCCAGTCTGCTGATGTGGCATTCGCCTCTCTCCTCAATGAGCTTTTAAAATGTCGTGTGCGATTTTAGGGTATCGGTCACTTAACATGGAAACAAATGATTGCCGAATATCATTTAAACGAACAGGATTATCGGCATCAAAACGGACCGTGAAATATTCACCCGTATTGGATGCTCGAATAATGCCAAAACCGTCTTCAAAATCAAGCCTTACACCATCAATTTTACTTAATTGTGCTGCCAGATGGTGGCTGTTGACTTCAATATCCGCCAGTAATAATTTCGGATCTGTGCTGTAGGTACTGATATAAGTATCTTCAGTACCACAACGTTCCGGATATTTGGACAAGGCTTGGGACAGGGTTAAACCCGTGGTCTGGCTTAAAAATTCCAACACTCTTAATCCGGCATAGAGACCATCATCATAGCCAAAGCCACGACCATCATTAAATACATAATGTCCCGCATACTCACCGCCAAATACCGCACGGCCCTGAGATTGTAATAGGTATTTTTTCAGGAAGGTGCTGCCTGTACGAATCATTTTCGGCTGCCCGCCCAATTCACGAATCGTATTCCGCACCATGGTTGAGCATTTCACATCAAACACCACTTCATGCTGTGGATGTGTAGTCAGACACATTTGGGCAAATAAGGACAATAGGCGGTCTGCGCTAATAATTGTGCCGTTCTCATCCACCAGCACCAAACGATCTCCGTCACCATCAAGCGCAATACCCAGATCGGCCTGTTGCTCTTGAACGGTTGCGGTTAACGCAGTTAAATGGCATGCCTGTGAAGGATCAGGCGCATGATCTGGAAATTCACCATTCGATTCACAACGAAGTGCTGTGACCTGACAACCGAGTTTTTCTAAGATCAATACGGCACAACGTCCAGCAGAGCCATGCAAACCATCAAGCACCACATGGAAGGGCCGTTGCAGTTGAATGTCTTGCAACATGGCCTGCTGATACTGCAAGCAATAACTCACATCAAATTGATGCGGCAATGTAGGTACTGTAACTTTACGCTGCGGTGAAAATTGTAAACTCGCCACATAAGCCACTTGCTGAATCATATCGGGGCATGGCGGAATGCCTTGCATAATCCATTTAATGCCATTATCGCTTTTCGGATTATGACTAGCGGTGACCATAATGCCATTGCCTGAAAATTGACGTGCTGTGTAATACAGCATTGGGCTGGAACAACAGCCGACATTGGTGACCTGAAACCCATTTTTTTCAAAGATTGTTTGTATAATTTGGGCGTAAGCAGGACTACTCAAACGAGCATCATAACCAATTACCACTGAGTTTTGACCGGCTTGCTGATACTGGCAAACCAAACCATGCGCAATGGCTTCCATCAACTCAGGGCTTAAAAGTGTAAGTTTTCCACGGATATCATAGGCACGGAATACCTGCCATGGAAATAAAGGTTGTTGAATATTCATATCTTAGGAACTTCAGAATCGAGCAAACTGAATTCAGTTCACCGTATTCACACAACATAAATGTTTTAAAATATTTCTAGTTTATATCTGAATAGAATCGAACTGTTAATACTATTTAAGTTATCGTGAAGTGGTTTAAAAGTAATCTTAATAAAATCTTTTATATTTCAAAATGAAAGAACCCGAAGGTTCTTTCAGCATAACATCAGTTTTTACCCGTGTGTCCAAAACCACCTGCACCACGTTCAGTCGCGACAAATTCATCCACTTGTTCAAATTCTGCTTGTACAACCGGAACAAGGACATATTGCGCCAAACGCTCACCCGGCTCTAAAGTAAATGCCGTTTGACCACGGTTCCATACAGAAACCATTAATTCCCCTTGGTAATCCGAGTCAATTAACCCGACCAAGTTACCTAAAACGATACCGTGCTTATGGCCTAAGCCCGAACGTGGCAGAATCAGACCAGCAAAACCTGTATCTTCGATATAAATGGCGAGACCAGTTTTAACCAGCACGGTTTGACCCGGTTCAATTACGGTTGGCTCAGTTACACATGCACGCAAATCCAAACCTGCTGAACCTTGCGTTGCATAAGTGGGCATAGGCCACTCTTGTCCTAAACGTGCATCTAGAACTTTAACTTGAACCTTCATAATGTTTCCTATTGTTGCAAAAATAAATATTGGGATTAGCGTTTAATTAACGCACGTAAATTTTCAAGATAGTGCTGCGCTTGCTGCTTCGGATCGACATTGCCTGCCAGCTTTTTCTTGCGCCCTAACCATTCCAGTTCATCTTGGGGTAATTCATCTAAAAAGCGGCTTGGGGTCATTTGACGCATTTGTCCTCCGGCTTTACGCTGTTCTGCCAAGGTAATGGTCAGCCCTTGACGTGCACGAGTAATCCCTACATACATCAAACGGCGTTCTTCTTCCACAGTTTCCGCCACAATCGAGTTTTTATGTGGCAGCAACTCTTCTTCCAAACCAATCAAATAAACAAATGGAAATTCCAAGCCTTTCGATGCATGCAAAGTCAACAAGTTCACCTTGTCCGTATCTTCTTCTTCCTGTTGTTGCTCCAACATATCCAGCAACACCATTTTACGAATTACACTTTCAATATTGCGCTCATCCACATCTTCGGCACGGTTAATCAAACTTTGAATGCTGGTGTATAACACTTCAATATTGTCGAGTTTGGTTTTTTCCTGTGCTGGTGTAGCAGCAGACTCTTTGATGTAGTCGATATAACCCGCTTCGAGCATCATCTGGCGAATAATCGGCACAGGTTCATCATCTTCCAGCAACTCACGGGTAAAGTTACTAATAAACTCAGCAAATTCAGCCAACTGGGTGGTGGCCTTTTTCGGAATCGCCATGGTCAAACGCTGATCACCCGCTGCAGCTAAGAGTGACAAGTGATTTTCCTGTGCAAATAACCCGAGCTTTTCTAGAGTCACAGGGCCAATCGCACGTTTCGGTGTATTAATAATACGTAGGAAGGCACTGTCATCTTCAGGGTTAATGATCAGGCGCAAATAGCTCATAATGTCTTTGATTTCAGCACGCGCAAAGAATGACTGACCACCCGACAACTTATACGGGATCTGCATTTGACGTAGTTGAGTTTCTAAAATGCGTGCCTGGAAGTTACCCCGATATAAAATGGCATAGTCTTTCCAGTTTTTCCCATTCATCAATTTGTGGGTAATCAGATCTTTAACCACGCGTTCTGCTTCATCATCGTCATTACGGCAGGTAATCACGCGAATCACTTCGCCATGACCTTTGTCTGACCATAATTTTTTATCAAAAATATGCGGGTTATTGCCAATCACGGTATTGGCCGCTTTTAAAATACGGCTGGTAGAACGGTAATTCTGCTCGAGCTTAATCACTTTTAAATTGCGAAAATCTTCATTTAGCAATGCCATATTTTCTGGCTTTGCTCCACGCCATGCATAAATCGACTGGTCATCATCACCCACAGCCGTAAACTGACCCATTACACCAACCAGCAGCTTCACCAAAATATACTGGGCAGTATTGGTATCTTGATATTCATCGACCAATAAATAGCGAATACGATTTTGCCAACGATCACGCACTTCTTGATTTTCTTGTAACAAGCGCGTTGGCATCACAATCAGATCATCAAAATCTACAGCATTGTAAGCACGTAGATTGCGCTCATAGAGTTGGTATAAATGCGCCATTTGAATATCTTCAGGCGTTTCACAGGTCGTGTGGGCCTGTTCAGGTGGAATCAAGTCATTTTTCCAGTCTGAAATCATTCTCATCGCTTTGGCGATTAATTCTTTGCTTTCCGCACCCGACAAATTATCGCGATGCATCAAGTCCATCAGAATACGTTTACAGTCATCGGCATCCAAAATAGAGAAATTGGCTTTTAAGGGCGTATTTTTAAGCTCAATACGCAATAAATTTAGCCCAAAAGTATGGAAGGTCGAAACTGAAAGCCCTTTGGCTTCTTCACGCGACAGCAATTTCGTAACACGCTCTTTCATTTCACGTGCCGCTTTATTGGTGAAGGTCATTGCGGTAATACGATGTGCAGGAATACCACAATGCTTAACCAAATAAGCAATTTTACGAGTAATTACCGAAGTTTTACCCGAACCCGCCCCTGCAAGTACTAACAAGGGTCCTTGAGTATATTTCATGGCTTCAAGTTGCTTGTCGTTTAACTGACTTGCCAGTGACATAGTGTTTCCTCTTTTTTCTCCGAGCTAGATTATAGACATCAAACCAGCTATTGCCTAACCCAAAATGACGATTCTCTGTTCATAAAAAAAGCCACCTTAAGGTGGCTTTTCCGAAACTCAATGATTTCTAAGCAAACAAAATAATAATTATTTTGTTTCGTATACTGTAATTTCTACACGACGGTTTTGTTCACGACCCGCAGCAGTATCATTACTTGCAATTGGAGATGATGAACCATAACCACGAGCAGTCATGCGTGAGCTAGAAATACCTTGAGAAGATAAATAGCTCATTACAGAGTTGGCACGGTTTTGTGACAATGGATTATTAATCGCATCTGTACCAGTGTTGTCGGTATGACCATGAATAACCAGTGCAAGTTTGTTCGCAGTACCATCTTCACGTAACACACGTGCTACATCGTTCAACGCAGTTTGGAAACGTGGTTGAATGGTGTAAGAGTTGGTCGCAAAAGTCACACTTGGCATCACAAGGTTAATTGAACCGTCTTGATTACGGTCAACGTCTACACCTGTACCCGCAAGTTCTTCACGCAAGCGCTTCTCTTTCTTGTCGAGTAACAGACCAGCACCGCCACCGACAACTGCACCAATTGCAGCAGCTTGACCCATTTTGTCCTTGTCTGCATTTGAATAGGCTAAACCTGCACCCAATAATGCACCGAGACCTGCACCAATTGCTGCTTTGTCATATTCCATACCTGTGCCAGTAGATTGACAACCTGAAAGAACCAACGCCCCTGCTACTGCTGATGAAATTAATAGTGCACGCATGACATGCCTCCATTTGTGTGTTTTGTTGTTGCCTGAAATGGTCGCTGAAAAAACTAACTTAGACCATTGATTTTTTGTTAATAATAGCCGTTGTAGTTACATTTTGTAATAATTATTTTCAATTTCAAATGCGTAAAGACCACAATCTCTACATGATTAAGCAATCTTGCAGATTCATTTACTTAACTCAACGCTTGTTTTATTTTCAGAATTTGTAACTATATTCCACAGAGAGAATGGACGCATTTAACTTAGGATTATTTTTATATGTCATCTCAAGCAAACAAACAACCCATACTAAAAAAAATCACACGTGGACTCACTGTTGGCTCAATTATGACAGGCAGCACTTTTTTTCATGGCCCACCTGTTTTAGCCCTAGGTTTCACCAAGTTATTCAAACCATCTCGCAAAGTCGACGAAACCAATATTCAGATTACCAACAGTTGGTTAGGCGTCAATAACTGGTTGATCGATCATGTTTTACCGCATTTAAAATGGGAGATCAGCATTGATGAAAACTTAGATTTAAGTATGCAAGGTCGCTATTTAATGACCTGTAACCATCAAAGCTGGGTCGATACGACGGTCAATCAATATTTTGGTTTAACCCGTATGCCTTTAACCCGTTTTTTCACCAAATGGGAACTAATTTTTATTCCCTTTGTTGGGCAAGCCTTCAAAATTTTAGGCTTCCCGATGATGAAGCGTCATAGCAAAGAAGAAATTGCCAAAAATCCTGAACTCAAATCTCGAGATCTGGAAGAAGCCCGTAAAGCCTGTCAACAGCTTTTGAGCCAACCCTTCACCCTGCTGAATTATTTGGAAGGCACACGCTTTACCCCAGAAAAGCACAAACAGCAAAACTCACCTTATCAGCATCTACTGAAACCCAAAGCGGGGGGGTTAGCCCTCGCCCTGAATATTTTGGGGGATCAAATTGATGCGTTGGTGGATATGACCATTGTCTATCCTGATGGCGCACCAGGATATAGTGATTTTTGGCTTGGAGAGGTCAGTCATATTGCCGTGAATTTACGCAAAATTGACATACCAGACTGGGTTTTAGGAGGAAACTATGAAGAAGATGAAAACTATCGTGAACGCTTCCAAGACTGGGTTGATCAACTCTGGAAAGAAAAAGATCAGCTCATCAGCGAAATGAAAGCCAAATACGCGAAGCCTGTAGCCGAGAAGATATAAGCCCATGAAGCAGAACAGTTCTCCCCCGAAATCGAAATATCATCGTGTCGATCCTCAGAGTTGGTCGTTCAAACTCTATTTGATCTATGACACCTTCATGGTGTTTCTGATTATTTTTAACTTGTTCTGCTTAGCGGCTAATTTCTTCTTGATGAGCAATATTGGCGGCTGGTTTTTAAACGCCATTCATTTAGATGACCTACTGAATTTGTACCGCACACATCTGCATCCGTGGGTCATTATCACTGAAGCATGGTTTATTTTATTTTTAATCACAGAGTTACTAGTCCGTTGGGTGATTGCCGTGATTTATCGGCATCATCGCCGCTGGTTTTTCTTCCCCTTTATCCATTGGTATGAAGTACTGGCCATTATTCCGCACCTCCGTTTCCTACGATTATTTCGGGCCGGAATTATTGTGTTCCGTTTGCATGAACTGGGCTATAACGTTATTCCGCAATCGATTCAACAAAGAGCCAAATTCTATTACCGTGTGATCATGGAAGAACTCTCGGATCGCGTGGTCATTACCGTTCTTGATGGCGTCAAACACGAGTTAAATACCAGCTCAACCCATAAAAAAATTATTCATGATCTGGTCGATCATCATCGCACCTTATTCGCGCAAGCACTGGCGGAAATTTTGCAAGAATCATTGGCTGTGGAATTAAAAGAACGACAAACCATGATTGCACAAAACATCGGGGCTATTGTTAATCAAGCCATTGAAGACACGCCAGAGTTAACCCAGTTACTGCGTTTAATTCCAATTGTCGGGGGACGGATTGAACACCAGATTCAAAGTATCGGGCAACGTCTCGGAGAAAATATTACCTATGGAATCTTGGATCCGCTGATGTCTGGCAGCCCCGAACAGCCCAACCACACCTATAAACTAATTGCTGAAAAAGTCAGTGAGTTAAATATTGATAATCAGGCGCTGGAGCAGTTGGTTGAGTCCGCGGTCTATGAAAGTTTGGACGCCATTCGCAAGCAAGTGAAAGTAAAACAGTGGTTAGAAGACCTTGAAGCCCTCGATCAAGCTAAAGAATAGGCATTAAGATAAAAAAGTTACAAACTTGGCTAGAGAATTCATGGAATTTGTTCTAGGATTTGCTCTATTTACAACGTCACTTCGGCATAAAACCAATAGCTTCGAAGTCTTAAGGATAAAATATGGCTGATATTCGGATCACCGGTAGAATGGTTAACTTTAGTAGACTAACCTTCGACACAAATGACCATAATGCCATTCGTCAGCAACTGACCCATTTACTTCAAGACAGCAGCACGCATGGTGCACTGGTAATTTTAGACAGTACTGTTGAACAAGAGCTGATTGCCTTAATTCAGCTCTTGCTCGACTTAGATTTACAACCAATGGCCGTCATAGACGGCCTATTGGGTGATCAAGCCCGTGCCATTCAATTTCCTGTACTACCCGCTGACAATAAACCAATGCAACGGATTAAAGCGACACAGGAACAAGTGGTCGAAGCAGTGGTACCAGCCCCTGAAGCAACCGAGAATGCTCCCAAAACTTCACCATTTCCACGCAATATTGGACATATTACCTCGTATCACGATGAAATCTTACGTACAGGTCAATGCTTGGTCCAAGATCATGGCGATATTATCGTCAATGCTGGAATTAACAGCGGTTCAGAAGTGATTGCTTCAGGAAATATACATATTTATGGCAGTGCCCGTGGTAGAGTAATCGCAGGTGCAGGTGGAAACAGTGCTGCTCGCATTTTCTGTCACTCGCTTGAAGCTGAATTGGTTTCAATTGCGGGGACATATTGTGTTGCCGATGACATTCCACCCCATGTCGTAAAGAAGCCCGTACATATTTATTTAAATGCAAACCAAGAGCTTGAGTTTAAAGCACTTGAATTTTAATGTATAAATAAACACCAAAACCCCGCTATTTAAAGGGGGGATATACCATAACAGGAGTGGATTCGGTGGCGAAAATTGTTGTCGTAACATCAGGCAAAGGTGGCGTAGGCAAAACTACGACCAGTGCATCTTTTGCAACAGGTTTAGCCCTACGTGGTCACAAAACTGTTGTTATCGATTTTGACGTAGGTTTACGTAACCTTGACCTTATTATGGGCTGCGAACGACGTGTAGTTTATGATTTTGTGAATGTTTTAAATAACGAAGCACGATTACAACAGGCACTTATTCGTGATAAAGATATTGAAAATTTATATATTTTGCCTGCATCGCAAACGCGCGATAAAGATGCGTTAACCGATGAAGGTGTTGCTCGTGTAATGGACGAATTATCTCAGGAATTCGATTACATTATTTGTGACTCTCCAGCGGGAATCGAACGTGGCGCAATTTTAGCCATGTACCATGCCGATGAAGCGATTATTGTCACCAATCCTGAGATTTCATCAGTGCGTGACTCAGACCGCATTATTGGAATGTTGGACAGTAAAACTAAAAAAGTAGAACAGAACGAAGGACGTATACGCAAACATTTGTGTATCACTCGTTTTAATCCTGAGCGTGCTGACAAACAAGAAATGCTGACCATTGATGACATTTCTAAAGACATTTTACGCGTGCCTACTCTGGGTGTGGTTCCTGAATGTAAAAGTGTTTTACAAGCATCAAACGAAGGTAAACCGGTCATTCTGTTTCAAGAAGCAGAAGCTGGACAAGCTTATGATGACCTTGTTGCGCGCTTCTTAGGTGAAGAACGTCCTTACCGTCACATCACAGTCAAACCAAAAGGCTGGTTAGCACGATTATTTGGAGCGTAAATATGGCAGGATTCTGGAGTAAATTGTTCAGTAGTGATGATAAACCCTCAAGCGCGCAGATGGCGAAAGACCGTTTGAAAGTCATCGTTGCTTCTGAGCAAGGTTTAGGAAAACGTTTAAGCCAAGACAAAATTGACCAGATGAAAAAAGAAATCATGCAAGTGGTCAACCGCTATGTTCGCGGAGTCGATGAACAGCATATCCAAATGTCGGTTCGCTCTGAAGCGAATATTGAAATGCTCGAAATGAATATCAATTTGCCTGAAGAGCGATAATCTGAATTCTGATTAGTCAAGCAAATTGATTCAAGGCAAAATAGCATCAGCTATTTTGCCTTTTTAGTTTGAAAAGAATATACCAAGGAGTTTGCGATGGCATTATCTCAGCCTGCAACGTTTAATGAAGAATGGTCGGATGAGCGCGTTTTTGCCTATTTAAATCAGCTTCCTCCGACTGGAGTTAATGCCGACTTTCATGTTCTTTACCATGCATTTAAACACATGCGCCCAACAGATTATGCACGCTTGTTAACCCAATTTGTTGCCGATGGCCGTGATGTCAATGCAACCAATCCACAAGGGCAGCGTATTCATGATGTGATTGCTGAATACCCACGTCAACGTGATGAATTTTTAGAAGTCTTGGCAAAATTTGCTTAAGCTTTAAAGCCTACCTTGTGTAGGCTTTTTTATTTCGAATCTTGCCTGCTCAAGACGTTATTTACGGGCTTAAAACAACAACCACATTAAAAGCGGAAAACTACCGGCAAACAAAAGCGTTTGTAAGCTAATGATTGCGGCCATCAACTGACTATCGCCCTGAAAAAAGCGGGTTAAAATATACGAGGCCGATGCCGTCGGCAAAGCAAAAAAGACTACTAATACCGCAGTATGCTGTTGGCTTAAGCCGACTAACATTGCCATAGCATAAGTCAGTAAAGGCACCAGAACTAAACGAGAGGCACTGTTGACAAGCACGGGCCAAAAAGTGGGTTTGAGCTGAGCAAACTGTAAGGCGGCCCCAACTGAAATGAGCCCCAAAGGCAAACTGCTACTCGCCAATAGTTTCAGCCATTGTGCCATACCCTCCCACATGCCTAGACCTGAGTAATTAAAGAACAGACCGAGCACGCATGCTGTAATTAAGGGATTCTTTAAAATAGCCACGCAGGTCTGCCCGAGCTGTCCAGTTACATGCTGAGTAAATGACCATACAGAAATAATATTCACCAAGGGAATTGCCACTGCAATGATCATGGCAAATAAATGCATACCTGCTGAACCAAACATAAACCCCATGATGGACAACCCCATATACGTGTTAAAGCGAATATGGCTTTGCATATAAACACCAAAACGGCGCACAGGAATATTTAGAAGTTGTTTTAGCCCCCACAACACAGTGCTGACAATCAAAATCACACTCATGAGTGTGAAAAATACGGGCGCAATCGACAGCACATCCAACTGCACGGTGGCAAGATTGGTAAATAATAAGGCGGGAAATAGAATAAAATAATTTAGTTTTTCAGCATTCGCCCAAAATTCATCCTGTAAAAAACAGCTTCTCTTTAAGACATACCCCATCGCAATCAAACTTAGCAATGGAAATAACGTCAACATCATATTCATTTTACAGTTCCAGCCTTCTCATCGCGCCCTGTTTGACTCGACTCCGAAACAGAATATAATCCTTATTCTCCCTCATAATAAAATGAGTATTTACTCATACCCCGAATGACGTTTAGCCAGCTTGAAATCTTCTTATTGGTCGCAAAGCACCAGAGTTTTAGCAATGCGGCAAAACAACTGGGAATTTCTCAGTCTGCCGTTTCACATGCCATCAAAAGTCTGGAACATTTTTGGCGGGTGCAGCTGTTTAGTCGTGAACAGAACAATGTGATACTCACCGAGATTGGGCAGCAGCTGCGTATCCATGCACAGGAAATTTTAAATACGGCGCAAGTCATGCAACAGCAAGTTGCGGCCACCCATGGTCTACAACAAGGATCGCTTCGGATCGGTTCTTTTGGTGCATCCGCGTCCATTCATTTACTGCCTGAGCTGCTACAAGCGTTTCGTACAGCCTATCCGCAAATTGAAGTTTTTGTTGAAGAAGGCACGGATGATGAGGTCGCACAATGGATTCTAGATCAACACGTCGATGTTGGTTTTGCTGTATTACCCAATCATCAATTGGATACCTTCCCGCTGATTAAAGATATTTTTATTGCCTTAATTCCGAATTCCTATCCGATTGCTCACATGAGCCAAGTCGATATCCATCAGCTCAAGCATTATCCTTTTATTCTGACCAAAGCAGGTAGCCAAACGCATATTGAAAAACTGCTGAAACAATATGAAATCCAACCCAAAATTCAGTATCAACTGTCACAATTATTGACCATTCTGAATATGGTGAATCAGCATGAAGGCATCTCGATTGTGGCGGATATGGCCATGACGCCTGAATTACTCGCCTTGCATCCGAATGTGGTCAAAAGACCCTTACTGCCCAATACCCAACGTGAGATTGGCTTGGCGGTACGTAACCATAAACTCATCAGTCCAGCAACACGTGCTTTTATTGAGTTGGCACAAACCATGTTTTACGATTAAGCCTTCACTTCAAATAAAAAAACCTGCTAATTCAGCAGGTTTTTTTAATATCTAATGCTTAAACCAGAATATCGCGTTTACCATTGGCTCCCATGGCACTCACAATACCGTTTTCTTCCATTTGATCAATAATCCGTGCAGCACGGTTATATCCCAAACTAAATTTGCGCTGTAAGGATGATGTTGACGCTTTACGTGTTTCTAAAACAAAAGACACGCACTGATCATACAGTGCATCACGGTCAGAGCCTGCATCCCCTTCTTCAAAACCACGTGAAGTCGGCTCTTCATCATAAGGCGTCAAAATCTCATCAATATAATCAGGATCACCACGTTCACGCCAAGCATCACAAATACGGTTCACTTCGTCATCCGAAATAAACGCTCCATGCACCCGTTCAGGCTCAATTTTTCCGGGTCCTAAAAACAGCATATCACCATGCCCCAGCATGTCCTCAGCACCACCAGCATCCAAAATGGTTCTGGAGTCAATTTTACTGTTCACACGCAAAGCAACACGGGTTGGAATATTGGCTTTAATTAGACCTGTGATCACATCCACCGATGGACGCTGCGTTGCCAGCAGCAAATGGATGCCTGCAGCACGGGATTTTTGTGCCAGACGGGTAATCATTTCCTCTGCTTTCTTGCCCACCTGCATAATCATGTCGGCAAACTCATCCGCCACAATCACAATGGAAGGTAATGGCGTTAAGCGTGGCGCACGTTCCTGCGTAGCCGAATCACTGGGCTTCCATGTCGGATCAATCAAATCCTCACCATTGGCAATCGCTTCTTCAACCTTACGGTTATAATCGGCCAATTTACGAATTTTAAGGAAAGACATCAGTTTATAACGACGTTCCATTTCATTGACACACCAATTCAATGCATTCACCGCATCTTTCATGTCAGTGACAACTGGTGTAAGTAAATGAGGAATGTCATTATAGTTCGCAAGTTCCAACTGCTTAGGGTCAATTAAAATCAAACGCAATTGATCAGGAGTATATTTCAGCAGCATCGATAAAATCATCGAGTTTACGGCTACCGATTTACCTGAACCCGTGGTGCCTGCCACCAACATATGCGGTGCCTTACCTAAATCGGTAATCACTGGGTTGCCTGAAATATCTTTACCCATTGCCATCGACAATAAACCCGCAGGGTCTCGATAGGCGGGTGTTTCTAATAATTCAATCAGACGCACCATTTCACGTGCACTATTCGGAATTTCAATACCAATATAAGGTTTGCCCGGAATCACCTCGACCACACGTACCGATGCCATCGACATGGAGCGTGCCAAATCTTTGGAAATATTGGTAACTTTGGATGCTTTTACCCCCGGTGCTAAATCTAGTTCAAAGCGTGTTACCACAGGACCTGGCTGGGCTTCAATCACTTTGGCTTTAACATTAAACTCTTGCAGTTTAATTTCCAGCAGTTCTGAAAGGCGTGTCAACTGTTCTGCAGTAAAATTGACTTTCTTGTTTGGATCGACCCGATCCAGTAAATCCAAACTTGGTAAAGTTGATAAATCTCGGCGTTTCTGCGCTACTTGCATGGCACGCGACATTGGGCGTCCCGCTGCATCCGTCAATGGTGCATCAAAATCAAACTCTTCATCTTCGTCTTGTGGTTTCCCTGCGGTTTCTTGCCATGCCTCAATAAAGGCTTCTTTGGACAATTCCACTTTTTCTGGCGATGTAGACGGCACCGAAGGTTCAAGGGTGGTATGCTGAATAGGGGCTTGCACAAAGGCTGAAGATTGCGCATAAGAGCTGCTAGGCGACTCAACTACACGTGCGACCTGTTGCTCTTCGGCATCAAAATCATCCAGAAAACGATTCAGCTCATCATTCAGTAAGCGCGCCTTAACCGCTCCCTCTGCGACCCCCACTGCACCAGCTGTGGCTACCGTTGCAAGTGCTGCGGATTCCATCGCTGCTTGCGTGGCAAACTCAGTGCTTTGCAACACTTGAAGCTCAGGACGCTGAAATGGCGTATGGACATCCGTCGCAGTTTTTGCGTTTGGAACAGCAGCCAATAACTCATCAAAGATCTCATCATCATCCCAATCCAACCCATTTTTGGCTTGAACTGAGCTCATCTCGAATTGAGCTTCTTCATGCTGCTGACGTGCCACCACTGAACCAAAATCGTGCTTTGGTATAATGGTTTCATCTTCAGCGGCTTTCAATAAGGCTTCAATATCTTGCTTATGCTGATGATCATTATTCGTATTCAGCGCTCGCCAGACTTCACCTGAAGCGATCTTGCGCTGACTGTCCTGCTCTAATTGATGTGCTTTGGCTAAGGTTTTTTCAAACTCTTCATCATCGTCTAGATCTATCTGCGTAGATGATGTGGTGTTCGCTTCTTTCTGCACCATATCATCAAAGAGACGCTCTGCGGCTGCACTGGCCACAAATGGCTGCTCGGCAGCTTGAGTTTCTGTAGATGGAGTCACATCATCTTGGGCAAGGGCTTTTGCGGGTGCAACAGCCACCACCTGTTTTTTAACCTGTGGCGTTGTTCGATCAAAATCAGACTCGCTCTCAGGCACATTTTTATAAAATAAATCTTGTAAATAAGCCGGAGTCGCTTGGAGAGTTTGCCAAGTTTTATTCCACTTGACCCCGAAAGCCAAAGTGAAAAGTACCAGCCAAAATACCAGCAAGAAAAATGCAGCACCATAGACTGTCAGTAATTGGCTTAAGCTTTGTCCCAGCTCATAACCAATAATACCGCCTGATGCATTGGTCAGAGTATCTGCTGGTACTTCCCAAAACAGGAATAATAAAGTGGCTGATGCCAACAAAATAAAAAACTGCGCTGCATAGCGGAAAGGTCGGTTCAGAAAACTGCGAGGCCACCAGACTTGTACAGCTTCAATAAACAAAAAAATTGGGATGAGTAAGCTTGCCCAGCCTAAAAATCCGAACAATAAATCTGAAATCCACGCTCCAGCAACCCCACTCGCATTTGACACCTGTTGCGTATCACTGGAAATATGCATCCAACCGGGATCAAAAGGCGTATAAGTGACTGTTGCAAGGAACAGATAAATTCCAAACGAGACTAAAAATAATGTCAAAATTAAGCGCTGTGCATAAGCACCCGACACCGCAGTCATACTCTGTCCTGTAGGCATTTTTTCATTCATGTTTTTCTGGAAAACAACCTGAATTTGTTTCTTAATAAAACCTGATATTATGCACCTGTTCACGTAAAAAAGATGCAAGATTATGAGGGCTTGTTGTTAACTTTAATTCTATATAGCTCAAATCGATTTGCATGATCAATATTACCCACATTGATCACACACAACTGTTATACACTTTCACGTATAATTTCATAAATTTTGAAAGAAAAAAAGGATGTCGCGGATGAGCGTTCGTCACTCACGATTAATTATTTTAGGTTCTGGCCCTGCGGGTTATAGCGCTGCAGTGTATGCGGCACGTGCCAATTTAAAACCAACCCTGATTGCTGGTTTACAATTGGGTGGTCAATTAACCACAACCACCGAAGTGGATAACTGGCCTGGTGATCCTGAAGGTTTAACAGGTCCAGCCCTGATGGAGCGTATGCAAGCCCATGCAGAACGTTTTGGCACAGAAATCGTGTATGACCATATCAATGAAGTCGACCTCAGTGTTCGCCCATTTGTCCTTAAAGGTGATATGGAAGAGTTCACCTGTGATGCCTTAATTATTGCAACAGGCGCGACTGCACAGTATTTAGGTTTAGAGTCTGAAGCGAAATTCATGGGTCAAGGTGTGAGTGCCTGCGCAACCTGTGATGGTTTCTTCTATAAAAACCAAAAAGTCATGGTGGTCGGTGGCGGCAATACTGCCGTAGAAGAAGCGCTTTATTTGTCGAATATCGCTTCACATGTAACTCTTGTTCACCGTCGTGACAGCTTACGCTCTGAAAAAATTCTTCAAGATCATTTATTTGAAAAAGAAAAAGAAGGCAAAATCAGCATTCTTTGGAACAATCAAGTGGATGAAGTATTGGGTGACAATACAGGCGTAACTTCTGTACGTTTAAAATCAACCATAGATGAAAGCACTCAAGATGTAGACGTTCAAGGTTTATTCGTTGCGATTGGTCACAAACCGAATACTGGCATGTTTGAAGGTCAATTGAACTTACGTGATGGTTATATTCAAGTACAAAGTGGCACTTCAGGCAATGCCACAGCAACATCGGTTGCAGGTGTATTTGCAGCGGGTGACGTGGCTGACAGTATCTACCGTCAAGCGATTACTTCAGCAGGTTCAGGCTGTATGGCAGCACTGGATGCTGAAAAATATTTAGATGCACTCGGTTCATAATCTTTTGCATCAAAAAAGACCGCCCGATTTGGGCGGTTTTTTTATGTATGATAGAGCAAAGAATGACACTCCGAATAACATCATGCCACAAACTTTAGCCCCTTCTGAATATTTATTTCCTGATCCGATTGCCGCTGATCCTGAAGGACACGGACTGATTTGTATCGGTGCAGACCTCTCCCCTTCCACCTTATATGA
Organism: Acinetobacter sp. GXMZU3951; assembly: GCF_054457875.1. NCBI lineage: Bacteria > Pseudomonadati > Pseudomonadota > Gammaproteobacteria > Moraxellales > Moraxellaceae > Acinetobacter > Acinetobacter sp. GXMZU3951. The sequence continues at coordinate 674,987 of NZ_JBTLFO010000001.1, forward strand.
GGCCTATACCCATGGTCTATTTCCATGGTTTTCCGCTGATGAACCGATTTGCTGGTGGTGCCCAGAACCACGCTGCATTATTCGACCTGAGCAGTATCATCCGAGTAAATCCTTACTGCGCACCATGAAAAAGCATGACTACAAAATTACCATCAACCATGCCTTTGAAACCGTGATTCGCTCCTGTGCCTTACCCCGTAGCTATGCCGATGAAACTTGGATTTCAGAAGACATTATTCAAGGCTATTTAAGCCTGTTTTCCGCTGGTTATGCCTATAGTGTAGAAGTCTGGGAACAAGAACAGCTGGTTGGGGGACTCTATGGGGTCAGTATTGGTCAAGGCTGCTTTGGTGAATCCATGTTTAGCCTGCGCACCGATGTCTCTAAGATGGCATTTTACACGCTCATGCTGCTCGCTAGAGAAAATAAACTGGCTTGGGTAGACTGCCAGCTAGTGAATGATCATTTACTCAGTCTAGGTGCCTGTACGATTTCTCGACAAGAGTACTTAAATTCGTTACAAGATATGATAAAACAACCCCCTATCGATTGGAAAAAGTATCAAGAGGGTGTATTTTCAAGTAAAAGAATAGCGTTATCTTCGCAGTTAATCGAATGAGAACAATAGAGGGATCTTTATGAATTCTTATCACCCGAAGTCCCTGTTAAATGATTTACAGTACTACATTACACCGCCACATGAATGCAGCTATCTTGAAAAAAAATCAGCACGGATGGTTTTTCTAGATCCAGCACATCGAATTGATGTGGTGACTTTATCTGAACTATCACGGGTCGGATTCCGTCGTAGTGGTGATTTTGTCTATCGTCCCGAATGTCATTTATGTCGCCAATGTCTGTCTTGCCGTGTTCCTGTACAAGACTTCCAGATGAACAGCAAGCAAAAAAAAGCATGGAAACGCAATCAGGATTTAACCGTTAAAATTACCCAACCCAAAGATGCTAGTGATGTGCACTACACCTTATATGAGCGTTATATTCATGCTCGCCATGCCGATGGCGATATGTTTCCGCCGAGCTATGATCAGTTCGAAAAATTCCTGATTCATACTTGTACCGAGAGTTTCTTTCTCGAGCTATGGAAAGAAGATCAGTTACTCTGTGTTTCAACCTGCGATCAACTAGATGACGGTCTGTCTGCGGTCTATACTTTTTTTGAGCCCGACGAAAACCGCCGCTCTTTAGGGGCATTTGCAATCATGAAACAAATTGAATATGCACAGCAACAAGATTTAGATTATGTCTATTTGGGCTATTGGGTGCCACATTCCAATAAAATGAATTACAAGTCGCAGTACACCCCTTTAGAAGTCTTGCTTGATGGTCAATGGCGTCGTATCAACCGTTCACTGAGTGCAGAGGAAATTCAACTGTTGGGAAACTCATTAATGACCACGTTGCCCTCAGGCTGGAACAATTCAATTATTAAATAACCAATAAGATAGAGTTCGTTGTACTCTATCGATTGATTACTTAAACAGTTGCGCAAAGTCATCGCTGCAGGCTTTAACCATAATAATGGCATGCTCGCGTCCACCCTTGGGGCATGGATAATAATTTTTACGCAGATCAATTTGGTGGAAGCCTGATTTTTCATACAAGGCAATGGCCGCCTGATTACTTTCGCGGACTTCCAAGAAAATTTGCACTGGCTGATTTTTTAGTAAAGTAATCGATTGTTCCAAGAGCTGATAGCCCAAACCTTTACCCTGCTGATTGGGATGAATCGCCATCAAGATTAAATTGGCTTCGTCCAAGACTGGCTGTAAAATACAAAAACCCACCACCTGCCCAGCTTGCTCAATCACCGTACATTGATAGCTATCCACTGCATCTTGAAATTGCTTCGTACTCCATGGGTGGCTTTGTACCAATTTCTCAATTTGTGCCACCGCATTGACATCGGCTTGCTGCATTAAACGAATCATGCTCGTTCATCTTACTAATCTATATGAACTGGCATTATAAAAATTTTTATGTGAGAGTCGAAGTAAAATAGGGATATTTTTACTATCCCTATGGCTGTTGAGCATAAAGTGCCGCCTAGAAGCCTAATTTTGCTTTCCAGTTGGCTAATAAATTCACCGTATCTAAATCATTGGGATGAAAGCCCGGTTTAAAATAGGCCAGCATTTCACGTCCCATACCCGCAATAATCCCCTTAGACGGGCTATAACCATAGATATAAATCTCTTTGAGGGCTTTGAAATTCAATTGTTGATCATCTTTTAATAAGCGGAAGACAAAATAACTTTGCACCACAAATAAAGTCATCATGGCGGTAATCAATGAACCACAACGAGCCAGATAAGCCTTAACCCCGGTTCCAAATACCCCTTCAAATACATCATAAGCCACAGCTTTATGTTCATTTTCTTCAATCGCATGCCAATACCACATGGTCGACATGGTTTCATCCGTCATCAGTGCTTGAATATGCTGATTTACTAATAACTGTGATGCAATGGTTGCGGTAAAATGCTCTAGCGCAGTTGTTCCCATTAAATCAATCATTTCTTGAGTAACGCCCACTGGCTTAAATAGCATTGCCGCAGTCTTACGAAAACCCTGAATTACACGACCGGTCTGTTTTTCTAAACGCGCAACATCATGCCCATACTTTTGCGCCGCAGCATTGAAACCGACATGTTCCTGTGTATGCATAGCCTCTTGCCCAATAAACGCGCTAATTTCTTTTTGTAAGGCTTCATTCTCTTTTATGCTTGGGTGATAACGTACCGCACGCACACTATCAATAAAGAACTGCTCACCCGCTGGAAAAAGTGCCGACAAGGCCGTCATAAAATGTGTGAGCCCTGCTGAGCCATTCATCCAATATTCAGGCACTTGTTCAAAATTAAAATTCATACGACGCACCGGAAAACTTGCTCCTGCACGGTTGGTAATTTTTACCTTAGCATTCATCCTGAGACTCCTACAGACATCATGGTCTGATCATATTTATGCTTGTTTTTCTTGATTCTAATATTACGGTTTTGCGGTAGAGTGATAAGCGCAGATAGGGTCAGGAAAGTATCAGTTAAGGACAGTTTAATGATGGAATTGTTTGACAATTTTCGTATTGATTTGAATACCAAGATGGGAGGAATGCAGCACAAGGCTTTATGACGTAAAGCTGAACGGATGTCATTATTTAGCCAGACTATGCTCAGAGGAATAAAACCTCACCAAACATTTTGTGCACAACCAATTGACGTTTTCCCCCTACACTTAAACTCAAGGGATATCCCACTTTACTCAAAGGGTCTAAACCTAAAAGTATGCTCAAGTGCAATGCGCTACTGGAAACAGCTCAAGGCTTAGGTCGGATTATCTGGAAAAATAGAGCAGAGGATCACCTTAAAATTTACTCAAAACCCAGATGCCTTGGATCAAATTAGCCGACAATCGAGACAATGCAGGCAGCTTTCCACATCTGGTTAATAATCTTTTCTACATATGTGGCAGACCGAATAAAATAGCCGAATTAGGCCAAACCCATAGCCAACATGTCACTTAAAACAGTTGGTTATTGGCACATACATCACTTATAAATCCATATGTAACCAAGTCTATGTTACAGACCATCCCATACTCATCAGCTATTTAAGCTGTCCAAGATAATTATCACTACGTCTTAGAAAGAGTAGATTGCGCGTTACTGATGAAACCTACAATTACTGGATTATAGAAGCAAAAAAAAGCGCCCCAAAGGAGCGCTTTTTTCACACAATAGAGTGATTATGCAGTTACTTTCGCAACAACACCAGCACCTACTGTACGACCACCTTCACGGATCGCAAAACGTAGACCTGGGTCCATTGCGATTGGGTGGATTAATTCTACTGACA